>JAGGUN010000018.1 GCA_021158465.1 bacterium | reverse complement strand
ATGTTGGTGAAGGCGCAAATCTTGTGATATATGATATCTCCGAGCCTATTAATCCGCTCGAAATAGGACGATGCTTCACAGGATTCGGGTCAAGTTTAGGAGGAATAGTCATTAATGGTGATTATGCCTATGTGACCAGCCAGTCCATGGGGTTGACCGTTGTGAATGTGGCTTGTAAGACCTCACCATTTGTAATAGGAAATCATCCCGAGGTCGGTTCTGGACTAAGGCTCACTATGCAGGACACGCTCCTCTTCATCGCGAGCAGGGATTCTGGGTTGGTGATTGCGAACATATCAGATAGCGCAAACCCAGAAAAGATAGCACAGTATGTTGGAGAGGGAGAAGGCAGGGATGTGTTTGTAGTCGATACACTTGCTTTTTATGTTGATAGGCTAAATCTATGGATTTTAGATGTATCAAGCCCTACAGAGCCTGTTGAACTCAGCAATCTTCCTTTTCGGCCTGGGTGGTGGGACTGGAGCGGGGCGGGATACCATAGAATATGGGTAAAAGATAACTTCGCTTATGCCTCGCTCAACACGGTTTACTACCATACACCAGATGAATATGGTCATGTTTGTGATATAGTCACAATTGATGTCTCTGACCCAACTAGCCCCACACAAACCGACCATTCTGTACTTTATGGTAGTCTCCCCCATAGCATATATGTTGACGATTACCTTTATGCATTTAGAGATAATGGTTCTGGGGATGCTGGGTTGCGTATTTATGACATATCCGGGCCGGTATTACATCGAATAAGCTATTGCCGAGCTGATTGCCTGTACAATCATGGCGAAATCTTTATTAAGGATAACCTACTATATTATGCCGGAGTTGATGGTCTCTACTTATTCGATGTATCAAATGTAGAGAGTCCAACTTTCATTAAAACGGTTAGAACCTCGGGAGCGAGAGGAAGAAATTTGATTGTGAAGGATACCCTCGTTTATCTTGCGGCACTCATCCACGATGGGTTAAGATTTGTTAGCGTTTCTGATATAGAAAGACCGTATGAAACAGGTTCGAGTAATATGGAATATTCGACCCTCGCAGATCTCATAGAAGTCAAGGATAGAACTATAGTTACAGGAAACCGAGGTGGAGAATATTATATTTATTATATCTATCTGACGGCGGGGCTGAGAGTTACAGCAGCCGGGGACTTCGGTTGGCTGACAGATGTTAAAATAAAAGATACTCTGCTATATTGGAGTAAGCGGCTTAGGGGACTGGCAATCCAAAGCATCGCAAACCCACGAGAACCAACTCTCCTGACGGATAGTTCTCTCGGGTTTACTGGATTAGCGGTAGAAGTTGTCGACACGATATGCTATGTTCTCGGTTGGTCTGGACTGGTGATTATAAATGTTGCCAATCCGAGAGAACCGGAAATTATAACAGTTTATCCAGAGACACCCAGTTTGACAGACTACGGCGCGGATATTTTCATAAGACATAATCATCTCTACCTCTTTGGGGCAAGCGAGGTTAAAATATTAGATATTTCCGACCTTACTTCCCCAATACCGTTAGGAATCTGTCACTTTGATGAGGTGCGTAGTGAATATGGAGGAGTCTATGTTCGGGGAAATTATGCATACATCTCCAATGGCAACCATTCTCTCTATGTGTTCGATGTATCAGACCCACGTTCTCCCGTTCAGATTGGCTACTACTACCAGCCCCTTGAAGCCTTTAGAGGCTTACAGGTCGTCGGGGATTATGCATATGTTGCAACAGAATATTCAGGCGAGTTTATGATATTCGATGTCTCAGCCTTTGCCGGCATTGAGGAGGAGACCCACAGTATTCCAGAACAGATATCAATTTCTGCCTATCCTAACCCGTTCAACTCCGCCTGCCGTGTATCGGCTCCCCCAGGTGCAACGGTAGAGATATTTAACATACTGGGAAACCTGGTCTGGTCTCATACCACAGCCCCCTCGGGCTCATCAGAGATGCTCTGGACACCCGATAAATCGACTGGCTCAGGTGTCTACCTCGTCCGTGCAACAGCAGGGAAACAATCTGCAACAAGGAAAATTCTGTATCTGAAATAGAGAACCAGAATCTATTAAAAAACCTTACTATATAAAAAACAACTTGCTTTTCCAAAGCCTATAGACTATACTTAAATTATATAAGGTAAGTGTTATTACTTTCAAGGAGGGGAAGAATGAGAGCTGCACTATTTTTTGCTGGTGTTTGTTTGGTGCTTTTCACTCTGGCTGGAATGGCATCTGGCTTGACTTATACCCTACCCGTGCCGTATCACACTCAGGGTAATGGGTTCTGGCCACCCGACCCTGGCTATCCACCTGCACCGAACAATTGGTGCACGGTTGCCTGTCTGCATATGCTCTTCGAGTATTATGAATTCTTCCCGAACCAGACGGGCATATACGGGCTGTTCCCTGCCCAGGAGATAGCGAATGTCTGCAACACGGACGATGTAGCAGGAGTGGCTGGAGGCTGGGCTGGAACGATGCTCGACGATGCGAGGAGAGCCTGCCACTATTCCTGTGCAAGCGTTGCCGCACTCTCTCCACCGAATGCCGAATATACCTGGCGTAGATACGGGCTCTCTGCGGTAGAGGATTATACATCGCTAATGAGCTGGCCCCCACAGGTATGGATAGAGACGCTCAATCAGGGGTATCCTGTTATCTTCAATACCTATTTCCCGTTCACAGGGACACCTCCCGACGGGTCGGATATAACGGAGCCACCCCCTGCGACAGAGATAGGGCATTCAATTCTCCTTATCGGCTATGATACGGACACACAGATGTTCATCTTCCACGACCCCTGGTATGGACCGCTTGTCAGATACCCTTGGGCATTATTCGACCTCACCTCGCCGGAGTGTCCCTGGCGTTCTGGCAGCTACCTCTTCTCTGCCCCGTTCGATATAAATGTCTTCTACCCGGAAACCGTTTTCGTCGACTCGACATTCGATATAAGAATCGAGGTGAACTACACGGTTCCAAAGATAGGGCGGGCAGCGTCCTACAACCCGACAACCCCACCACATTTCCCGGTTAAGTTCCCGATAAGTATGGACCTGAAGTATATAAACACTCCCTTCGGTTTTGTGTTGAACAGTCTGAACTATGCAGCAGGTTCTCCTGTGGTCGATTCAACCGGTGGTGCGAGGACATTCTGGCTTAACTTTACTGCTCCATCAGAGCCGAGAAACTACTGCGGATTCTCATTCCTCGCATACGGTCAGGTAAGCGATATGTCGACATCATACCCCGCATACACCGATACACTCGGAACCTACTACTGCGGTGTGTGTATAACCGTCATCGAGGCGACTGATATCAAGGAGCAGGGGAAAGTCACCCCTGAGGAGCTTAACTTCTCCGTTTATCCAAATCCTGCCAATGCAACGGTGCAACTTACCTTCGAGGCAACGGAAAATACGGAGGCAGAGATTGAGCTATACAATATTTCCGGCGAGAAGGTAAGGGGATTGTTCAGGAGTTCCGTCTCACCCGGCAGATACGATATTAGCTGGGATGGTAGAGACGACAACGGTGTTGCCTGCCCCTCTGGAGTTTATTCTGCTGTCTTGAGAACCTCGAGCGGAAAGACCGCCAAACGGGTGGTGGTGCTAAAATAGGTAAAATATCTCCTTGTGGAAGCGGTAGTCTTTTTTATATTTAGCCGATTTTGTTTACCGTTTCCAAGGGGGTTTATTGACTTCCTCCAACAGGAAAGCGTTTCGGGATATAACCGAAGGCTCCATTCTCAAGAATATTCTTTATCTCGCCCTGCCGATGATGGTTGGGACATTTCTCCAGGACCTGTTCAACATAGTCGATATGATATTTATTGGGCGGCTTGGTCCTGCTGCTATATCGGGAATAGCGATAGGTGGGGTATTACAGGGATTGCTTTTTACGGTAGCATCGGGGGTATCCATCGGAGCGGTCGCTGTGATTTCCAGGGCTTATGGAGGCAGGAGATATGAGGATGCTGAACGAGCATCCATCCAGACGGTATTTATCGGATTTACACTATGGCTTCTGGCTTTGCTCTTCTCAAAATTTTTCCTGACAGATGCTGTATCATTTCTGGCGAGGGAAACAGCAGGCACAGGCTACGCCCTCGAATATACAAAGATAATATTCAACTGGTCATTCGTTATATTTCTTTCATTTGGGCTGAACTTTTCACTTCGAGGAGCAGGCGATACGCTGACCCCTGTGATAATAATGGGGATAGCCTCTCTGGTGAACATCGTTCTTGACCCGATATTCATTTATGGTCTCTTTGGGTTTCCGAGGATGGAGGTTGCAGGAAGTGCCTTGGCGACGGTCATCGCAAGGGGTATCGGAGTTATTCTGCTTCTCTGGAGATTATTTTCGGGAAAACTGCGGTTACATTTCCGCCAAGAGGATTTCAGATTTGACCCCAAAATGACATACAGGATACTCAAGCTGGGTCTCTTCAGTATGATACAGAACCTATCGAGGAACATATCTGGAATCATTCTTATGAGGCTTGCCTCCAACTTTGGGACGATTGTTATTGCGGCTTATGGTATTGTGCTCAGGGTGATTCTCATAGCTATGATGCCTGGATTTGGCTTTGGGACAGCAGCATCGACGACCGTCGGGCAAAACCTCGGTGCAGGGAAGCCAAAGCGGTCGGTCGCATCTGCCTGGTTAGCCGTACTTCTATATGAGGCAGTAACCGCAATCTTTATGCTTGCTTTTATCTTCGCAGGAAAAGGGGTCCTCACTATATTTACCAACTCACCCGAGGTGATACAGGCAGGGAAACGGTTTCTTACAATTATCGGGCTTCAGTTGCCGTTTATGGCACTCGCTATGACGCTTTCGAGGGCGTTGAACGGCGCCGGCGACACGAAAAACCCAATGATGGCTACGATAGTCTGCACCATAGGGATAAGAATAGCCCTTGCGACATATCTATCGGGGCAGATAGGCGAGCTGGGACTTATCTGGGGAATTGCCATCTCACAGGTTGTCGAGGCACTGGTTATCACATTCGTATTTCTGAGAGGACACTGGCAGAGGATAAGGGTTTAGATTTGACATTGCAT
>JAGGUN010000045.1 GCA_021158465.1 bacterium | reverse complement strand
TGTATCCCAATCCGTTCAACTCTTCGCTCAGGATAGAGGCACCTGCTGGTGCAACAATTGAGATATATGATATAAACGGCAGATTAGTATATGAAATCCCTGTCTCCTCCCGCAATTCTGGCAACCACAGGACTCGCTCCTTGGAAATCATCTGGCAGCCGGATGAATCAGTCGCTTCCGGGATTTATCTTATCCGAGCGAAGGCAGGCAACAAAGCAGCGACGAGAAAGGTTGTTTACTTGAAATGACCGTTGTCACTATTAAGATAAGCTTCCTTATAGTAAATTTTTTCCTTGACTTTTCCAATTAGAAGACATTTTTTATTATTTGGTTTATCGAAAATTGAATTTCCAAATGAGGAGGTGTACAATGAAGTACTTTCTCGCAGTTGTTCTGGTATTTGTTTTTGTTGCTGTTGCGTTTGCTGAAGTCCCACATCTGATTTCTTTTCAGGGCAGGTTGACTACTGCCGAAGGTGACACTGTTACCGGTGACCACGATCTGACATTCAAGCTTTACAATGCCTCTGGGGATGAGCTCTGGAGCGAGACGCATCACGATGTTCCTATTGTCGCCGGGTTATACAATGTAATGCTCGGCTCGGAGACGCCGTTCCCAGCGGCTGTTGATTTCTCGGAGCAGTATTACCTTGGTGTTACTGTCGATGGTGGCACGGAGATGACCCCGCGTTACCAGCTCGGCGCAAGCCCGTATGCACTGAATCTGCAATCTATGGGTGCAAGCGATGGTCAGGTCCTTATATGGAATGCTACTCTCTCGAAGTGGGTGCCGAGGGATGCCCCCAGCCTATGGTCATATCATCCCACTTACATCACTCCAAGTGGCAACCCGAATCTTAGAGTATACCGCGCTGACAGAGAATACGGCATATATCTTCATGTGGATGATGATGACCCTTCCGCTGACAGCACGAGACACGGAATATATGTCTATCGAGAGGATAGTGAGCTTGGGACTTACAGACCTGGCAAAGGTTTTAGGTGCAATGAAGCTCTGGCTAACATCGCCGCTTATGACTACGACGCTACCAAGTATAATTTCGCCATTGCTGGATGGTCGTTCCTTGATGATGATACGAGTGCAGCGGTGTTTGGGAGCAAATACAACGGCTCCGTCTACGGCGCTCTGGGTATGCAGATGGACGACCACGACTACGCCGGTTACTTTAAAGGTGATGTCCACATCACAGGCGACCTGACTGTCGATGGCTCATACCCAGGCGGCCCCAGTGCGGGGGACAACGACTGGGCTGCTGTTGGTGGCGGAGACCCAACACTTGCAGGCGACATATACCATACCGGCAAGGTCGGTATCGGAACGGCAAGCCCTGATGAAGAGCTGGTAGTGGGAACTCCTCTCGGTTCGGGATGGGCAATTCCTGCGATAACTGTGGGAGGTGCCACTGGAGGTGCTGTCGAAGCTGGTAACGGTACATATACAATTTCGATGTCATCCTCAAGCAGTATTGGAAGAGCCAGAATCATCAGTTCCGACGACGACGGCCACGGACACGGCGATATAGAGTTCGTATGCAGTGCTGTTGGTATCGGAACATCAACCCCCAGCAAAAAGCTGGAGGTCAATGGTGATGCCAAGGTTATAGAAATGACGGTGCGAGATATTTACTCGGAGGGCTACGATACAGGGGACATGATATGGGGCAATGGCTATTTTGGCCACAACGGAGTTGCTATAGATTCTGCCAACTGGAGTGGATACTATGTCGGTGCTGCAATGGGTGCCAACGGTAACGGTGCCTTCCATGTTAGAAAGGCTTACCACAATGGACTGGTTATCGAGGAAGCGTCCGATACAGGCATCGTTGTCAGAACTGGACCCGGTGTGGGAATCTATGCCAACGCTACTAATAGTCCCACTATGGGCATTATAGGAACCAGATATGGTGCCTGGGTAGATTATGTCGGAGGAGATGGCAATTGGTTTAAGAAGGATTCATTGACCTATGCTGGTGTGACGGGGCACGGTAGTGCGTATATAGGTGTTCAGGGCTATTCGACGACGGATCACGGAGGCTTGTTCAAGACCATTTCTTCGATGTATGCAGGCGTTGTCGCTGTTAATGCATCCGGCAGCCCAAATTCAGAGGCGGGCTTGTTCTACACGAAATACGGAAGCGGTGATGGCGATACAATCAAGACACATATTTCCTACAGGAGCGGTGGTGGCACAAGCTACGGGATACTCAGCAACGGCACAAAGAGCACCATTATGCCAACATCGGAGGGGCAGAGGATACTCTATTGTCCAGAATCCCCAGAGGTCTGGTTCGAGGACTACGGCAGGGGACAGCTTGTCAACGGTAGAGCGCATATAACACTGGACAAGCTTTTTAGGGAGACTGTAACAATCGATTCCGCTCATCCTATGGAGGTGTTCCTCCAGCCAAGAGGTGACTGCAACGGTCTATACTGGGTGCCAGCCAACGATGGCTTTGATGTCATCGAACTTGCAGGCGGAACCTCGAATGCCGAATTCTCCTACAAGGTGCTCGCCAAGCGTAAAGGTATGGAGGATATCAGGTTCGAGAAGTTCGAGGAGCAGGCTCCTCCACCTAAACCAGAACGGTAAAAGATAAAATCGAGGCACTGAAGTCGCAGCAGAATTCCGCTGATAAGGCAAGATAATGCACGCATCGGCCCGCAGTTGGGTTTGGGAAGGGCACTTTTGCATTGCTAATTGGACATTGATTTCCGACTTGCGGGACGGGCGCACCCACCGACTACTACACCAGAAAACAGGCTCAAAGGATAATAGAATATGCAGAAGAAATCATACGGTTCTGCGAGAACAAGATTTCTCAATCGTGAAAGGATAGAAGAAGCTATCCTGAGATATGCACAACGGATAGCCGGGGAGTATCCCGAGATACTGAAGATAGTCCTGTTCGGTTCATTTGCCAACGGAGTTCCAACACCCAAGAGCGATGTCGACATTCTGGTAGTCCTGAAAGAATCTACCATCCCATTTCATTTGAGAACGGCACAGTTCCTTGACCCTGACTTCCCCCTGGATATGGAGATATTCCCTTATACCAAAGATGAGCTTGCACTGCCTTTTGCTCGGCACGCCTTGAAGGAAGGGAAGGTTATTTTTGCCAGAGAATAACAATGAACATCAGCATAACTGATGCAGGGGTGACTCCTTTGGTCGCTCGGATATGCCGAATACATAGATGCAAGTGTGAAATAGCCAACTGACGATAAAGCTTTTATCAGAGCTACCTTATAGAATTGATTATTATCCCCCGATTGCCTGTCAGCGTGAACCCATTGAAGCTGGTCGGGGCGACTGGATTCGAACCAGCGACCTCATGGTCCCAAACCATGTGCGCTACCATCTGCGCTACGCCCCGAACCTCTCCAATATATGAGTTTCACCCTTTTTGTCAACTAAATTGTTGATTTTTGCACTCCTGGTGTTATATTTCAAAACAAGCACAAAAGGAAAAATATGAAGCATATCTTTGGCCCTGTTCCATCAAGGAGGCTTGGGGTCTCCCTCGGCATCGACCCTGTCCCTGAGAAGGTCTGCTCGTATGATTGCGTCTACTGTGAGGTCGGTAGGACTACCTTGCATACGAACGAGCGGAAGGAGTATATTTCTGCGAGAGATATACTTGCTGAATTAAACCAATTTATGAAATCAAGGAAGCAACATATTGATTATATTACATTTTCAGGCTCAGGAGAGCCAACGCTCAACTCGAAGATAGGGGAGATGATTCGTGAGATAAAGAGATTATATACCGTTCCTGTTGCTGTTCTGACCAACGGCTCGCTTTTGTCGAACCCTGAGGTCAGGGAAGAGCTTCTCCCCGCAGATGTTGTTATACCGTCTCTCGATGCTGCTATTGATAAGTATTTTGTTCGTGTAAACCATCCCTGCTGCGGCATCTCGGCTGGTGATGTGGTTGAGGGTATTGCCCGTTTTTCGAGGGAGTTTGGGGGGCATCTGTGGCTTGAGATATTGATTGTAAAAGGTGTCAACGATTCGGAGGAAAATTTCAAAGCGATCGCTGAGGCAGTGGGTTATATTAACCCTGAGAAGGTTCAGGTAGGGACAGTTGCTCGTCCGCCGGGTGAAGGCTTTGCGGCGCCTGTTCCGCTTGAGACGCTCCAATATTTGTGTAAAATAATAGGCAAAGATGCGGAGATTGTTGGCGATTTCTCTATACCGGAGGAGGTATTAAGAGAGCAGATAGCTCTCATTGATAGGGTAAAAAATCTGCTTGCCATCCGTGCCTGCACATTCGATGAGATGACCGAATCGCTTGCTGTCGACCCACGAGCACTTCGAAAGCTCCTTGACCATCTATCGGAAACGGGGGAACTCTCGAGCAGGGTTTTTGGCGAAACCAGATACTACAAGATATATGAGCGAAAAGATTGAAGGCTCGGTTAAGAGCATTATCTTCCGCAACGAAGAGAGTGGATATACCGTCTTTACCATAACATCGAATGTTCTCTTTGGTGAGAAGGTTGTTGTCGGGAAGTTCTGCAAGCTTTCCCCTGGTCAGTATCTTGAGGTTGAGGGTGAATGGGAACTTGATTCCAAGTATGGGCGGCGGTTTAGGGCGGAATCGTTTAAAATAAAGTGTCCCACGACGGTTGCAGGTATTCTCAATTACCTCTCTTCAGGTCTTATAAAAGGGATAGGTCCCGAGCTTGCCGAGAGGATAGTTAGTAGGTTTGGTGAGGAAACGCTCTCTGTCATCGAGAATTGCCCTGACAGATTGAAGGAGGTTTCTGGGATAGGTGAGAAGCGGATTAAGATGATAAAGTCAGCGCTCGAGCAGGAGAAAGGTGTTAGGGAGCTTTTTCTGTTTCTCGGTGAGAAAGAGATAAGCACGAATCTCGCGCTGAAGGTATACAGGCGGTTTGGTGAGAATTCAATCGAGGTGATAAGGAACAATCCGTATGTTCTCCCTGATGAGCTTTGGGGTGTTGGGTTCAGGACGGCGGATAGGATCGCTTCCGAGTTCGATATACCGAAGGATTCCCCGTATCGGATTGCAAGCGGGATAATTTACACACTCAAGCTTGCCCTGGAAGAAGGGAATCTGTTCCTGCCTAAGAAGGAACTTATTGAGCGCTCATCGGTGGTTCTTGAGCTCGACCAAGAAAAGGTGGCAAAACATCTACCGAAGCTTATAGAGGATAAGAAGCTCATCGTGGAGGATAACCGGGTTTATCTTCCGCAATACTGGTGCTATGAGACGGGGCTTGCTGCTTACCTTGCTGGATGTCTGACCAGCCGTAGGGGGCTTTTTTCGGATGTGTCGGACGAGGAGATAGCCTCGCTTGAGCGCTCGTTTGGGATATCGTATACGGATGAGCAGAAGAAGGCTATCCAGCTCGCCTTCGGTGAGGGTCTGCTCATTATAACGGGTGGTCCTGGAACAGGGAAGACAACACTCGTTCGGGGGATTGTCGAGGTAGCGAAGAGGCGGGGTATATCCATCTTGCTTGCTTCTCCCACGGGGCGGGCAGCAAAGAGGCTGTCCGAGGCGACCGGTATGGAGGCTTTCACTGTTCACAGGCTGCTCGAGTATAACCCGGGTAAGAACCGTTTCGAGAGGAATAAGGATAACCTCCTCGAATGCGATATGGTTCTTGTGGATGAGGCATCCATGCTGGATATTGAGGTTGCTTATCATCTATTGAGTGCGATACCGCCGGGTACTCGACTAATATTCGTCGGGGATAGCGACCAACTGCCGCCTGTTGGACCTGGTATGCCGTTCAAATCGGTTATTCGGTCTGGGGCTTTCCGTGTGGTGAGACTGCGCAAGATATTCCGGCAGGAGGAAAGGAATCTCATTGTTCTCAATGCTCACAGGGTGATAAAAGGGAAGATGCCGATTGTCCGTAACAGTCCGAAGAGTGATTTCTTCTTCATCCGCCGTAGGACACCTGCTGATGCCCTTGACTATATCCTCGAGCTTATTTCCGAGCGTCTGCCGAAGAGTCTCGGCGTATCCCCTATTGATGACATTCAGGTGCTTACTCTTATGCACAAGGGTGTATGCGGCGCTAAGAATATGAATATCTTCATCCAGAAGGTGCTGAACCAAACTGAAGAGGGGATAAGGTTTAGGGACTACTTTTTCAAAACAGGCGACAAGGTGATGCAGGTTCGCAACAACTATGAGAAGCTCGTTTTCAATGGAGACATCGGCAGGATTACACAGATAAATAGAGAGGAATCGTATATCAAGGTTATGTTTGACAAGCCGACCAGATACGACATATCGGAGCTGGATGAGATAGTTCCTGCTTATGCTATCACCGTTCACAAGAGCCAAGGGAGCGAGTATCCTGTTGTGATACTTCCGCTTTTTACCGAGCATTTCCTACTGCTTCAGCGCAATATTCTATACACAGCGATGACCCGGGCAATGCGAATGATGATAATCGTTGGCACAGAGGAAGCACTGCGACTTGCTGTTGCCAATGCGAGGATTATGCATCGGAACAGTTACCTGTCCCGGAGGCTTAGGCTCCATTTAAGGATATAGTCGCAGAATATGTTTCCGTATCTTCGGCAGAGGGATACCTCTCTGTGGGTTATCTTCAAATCTTTTATGTCAAAGTTCTTGGCGAGCCCGTGGAATATCCCTTGGTCGAATCGGCAAGGGTATGGGTTATCGCATATCATTCTCACCTTGTTTTCGGCAAGCTTTGTGTATCTATAGTGCCCGATTTCGCCACCACGATGGTTCCTGTGGTAGGCGATGTCTATCTTCGATAGAGCATCGTGAAAATCTTTTATCTTCTTAGGGAAATCTGCCCAGAAAGGTATCTTTTCACCAACTGCGAACAGCTCTCTATCGCCAAACTCCCCTGATATTTCCCTCAAGACATCGAGAAAGCTTTGCATAGGGTACCAGCTGTTTGGTCTTATGCTCTGTATTCCATGGCGTGCAAAGATTTCCAGTACAACCTTCTTGTTCCATACAGCATCTAAGGCACTCATCACCGTCTTTCCGTTTATCTCTGTCCGCTGGTCAAACGCACGATACTCTGCCATTATCCTTTCTCCTCGATTATTTTAGGATCGCTAATTTCCCCCATAATCTTCTGCCGGATGAGAACTCAATTCTATAGAAATAGATCCCGTTTGCCAGTGTCTCTTCATCTGTGTCTGTCCCGTCCCAGGGGATGCGAACATCCTCTCCTGCCGGAATAGGATAGTTCACGATGGGTCTTGCTACCTCCTCCATAGCAAAGTTGAACACCGTTATCGTTGCGTTATCGGGTTCTGTTGAGCTGAAGACGAAATACCCTCTTGAGTGTTTTTCCTGTGAGAACGGGCTGGGGAAAAAGTATGTTTTTGGGGCATTGGGGGGGAGTGTGGACGGTGATACGAGTAGTATATCCCAACATGGGGCATCGATATCCTTTATTGCAAGACCGCTTGATGTGCCAGCAAAGATTTTTCCGTCTTGATAGAGGACGGACACCACCTCTGGGTCTGTTGGTGGTTCTCCTGTGCCACAATCGACGATTTCCAGTGTATCCCAGGTTTCTCCAAAATCGCCAGAGACGCATAATCCGCCAGTTGTTGCTGCATACACTATACTGTCTTGAAATGAGAAGTTCCAGACGGTCATATTGTAGTCGAATGTGTGCCAGCTCTCTCCACCGTCTGTTGTGTATGATACACAATCCCACTCGCTCTCGGAGACAGCCTGCCTTGTCGATGCCCAAACGACCTTTGACCTGTCGGGGAGGTACTGGATTGCTAAGGCAACGATAAAGTTCCCGGATATACCGGATGATTCATGGTTCCATCCGAGCCACTCCCAGCCTCCGTCGGTGCTTTTGAATATCCCTGCTGCTGTTCCAGCCCAGATGGTGTTTGGTTCTGTTGATGTGTCGATTGCCGTGGCGAAGAACCTATGCGTTAGATCGTTGTAGTTTATCTCTGTGTCGGCGGTATCAACAAACACATTAACCCAGCTTTCTCCTTTGTCCTCGCTTTTGATAAGCCCGCCGTAGAAACAGGCAGCCCATATTGTTGAGTCCTCCTCGACTCCGACATCGTAAGCCAGCTTCCCTATGCCGACTGCTTGCTCAGGCGTACAGTTCCTCCAATTTACCCCAGCATCAGTTGTTATGAAGAAGCCATCGCCTGCGGGGTATAGCTCCCCTTCATAAGCTTCCTCATGGCTTGCTGCAAGCACAACAAATCCCCTATGTCCTGATAGACCTGATGATTCTATCCCTGGCAGGAAGTTTTCCCAGCTTGCTCCGAGATCAAGTGAGTAAGAGATCCCGTTATCCGATGTTACCCAGATCCCCTCTCCATCGAATATAATGTCGCCTATCTCGTTTCCTGCCGGTTTTGGGGAAAGCTCAAAGCTTCCCACGGGTGAGCTGGCAGCAGCGCCAGCGAGAAAAAGTATCAGGAGAAGTGTCACATGTAGATTTTCTTTCACCTTAGGTTAGCCTTTCTCTTTCTTATCGTTCTTATCGCCTCTGCATGTTCCTTTTCCGTCCTTGAGAAGCTATGATGCCCCTCTCCTTCCGAGACAAAGTAGTAGAAATCGTGTTTTTCGGGATAAAGCGCTGCTAAGATTGCCTTCTTGCCGGGGTTGGCAATTGGAGTTGGAGGGAGTCCACTGTATTTGTATGTATTGTATGGGGAATCCAGCTCGAGGTCCTCGTATAAGAGCCGCTTGTCGAACTGCTTGAGTGCATAGTTCACCGTAGGGCAGGCCTGAAGCAGCATACCACTTGAAAGCCTGTTGTGATATACGCCGGATATCCTCGGCATCTCCTCGGGGAAATATGCTTCCTTTTCGATGATAGAAGCGAGGGTAACAACATCCCTAATCGACATCCCGAGGGATTCCGCACGAGCACGGAGATTGCTGTTGAACTCCTGCTTGAACTGATGGTACATTATCGCTATCAGCTCATCAGCCGATGTACCTGGGTCGATGTTGTAAGTCTCCGGAAACAAGAACCCCTCTGCGGTTGTTGAAGGGATGCCGATCGCCTTCATAAGGGAATCGTTTGTTGCCCTCTCGAGAAAGGAAAGAGAATCTATACCAAGCTTATGTTCAACAACTCCCGCAATCTCATATATATTTTCACCTTCATAAACGGTGATGTCTATAGAGAAGCTTCCTCCCTGTGAAAGTGCCCGGAGAAGTCCGAAGAGCGAGTACGAACCGACAAGCCTGTGCCTGCCAGCACGGATCTTTCTATCGAACCCTAAAAGCTTTGCCCAAAGGATGAAGAGGTTGGGTCTGTTTATTATACGCTCCTCTGTCAGCAGCCTTGCGGTATTTTGTAGGGTATAACCCTTTGGTATAACTATAGTTGCATCAATTACCTTAGATGTGTCCTTATAGAAAACGGAGTATGGGATTGAAAGCAAGGCAATTCCAATCACAATAAGAATAGCTAACGCAATCAAAAGGTTTCCAAATATCTTTTTCACGCCTTTTATCATATGGTTTAATATCGCAACTGGTGCTAGTAAGAGAGCCGAGAATAAAAGGGCAAGTCCAGCTTTAATTGTCCGAAGCATACCTTCGTTCCAGGAATCCTTCCAGCAGTATTGCGGCGGCGAGGGAATCTATCTTGTCCCTGCTTTTTGATGGTGAATAGCCCATATTGTGCAGTATCTTCGAGGCTGAGACGGTTGTTAGGCGTTCATCCACCAGCTCGAGCGGACAGTTTATCGCTTCCTTTAGAACCTTTGAGAACCTCCTTACCTTATTGGATTGAATTTCCTCCTTTCCGCTGAGTCTCAACGGGTTGCCAAGGATTACATACTCAACATTCTTGTTCTCCACGAGCTCTTTTATCTTCTCGATGCTCCTCTTGTCGTTTGGGACCGGTGGGAGTGGTGTGGCGATGATGCCCTCCGGGTCGGAGAGGGCAAGTCCAATCCTCCTCTCACCATAGTCTATTGCAAGAACCCTCATAGCCTATGTAAGATATTTGCAAACTCGAATATGTCAAGAAGTAGTTGACAATCAGGCGAAAATAAGGTATTATTTAGACAGGCTAATTTGAACTTTTTAATTTTAAGGAGAATGAAATGGTCAAGAGATTGGCTATTCTTCTGTTCTTTCTTTTCCTTTCGGTGGAGCTGGTTGCTCAGGCGGATACTGTGGTGTATTACGGAGGCTCGAGGGGGCAGGTGGATATCGGGCTCAAGTCTGCTGGTGTAAAGCTGGGGGTTGTCATTCCAACGGGTGGTAACTATGACCCAAACACAAAGATTGCAGGGTTCGTTGACCTCGGGTATCTCGTACCAAACCTCAAGCCAGAGCTATTTTTCGAATACTGGAAGGTAAAGAGAGATGAGTATGGCTGGTCGAGCGCGGATGATGATGTTAGATTTTCCTGTATCGGCGGTGGAGCGAGCCTCAAGTATCTGTTCGATTTCCATCCAAGGTTGAAGCCGTTTGTAGGTGCTGGTCTCGGTTTCAATCACTATAAGACGGATTATCCCGAGGACTGGCCACAGGCAGACGAGACAGAAACACCTCTCGAACTGCATATAGATTTCGGGACAAACCTTGTTTTGGGTGAGAAGTTTTATGCTATCCTTTCTGGGAAATATAACCTCTCCGACATAGACAATATCGATATGATGCTTGGTCTCGGGTATAACATTGTAAGATGAAGAAGATTTTGTCTTTGGTATTGCTTTTTATGTCTACCCTTCCTCTTATGGGGCAGACGAGCTTTACTTACCGGGAGGGAGAGCTTGCTGATTTCCTGGCAGGTAGTATCAGGAATATGGAGGTTATCACCCCTGACCCCGATGGTCTCGATGACGCGGCTCTCCGTATGACTACCGACGATACGATATTTGTCCTACAGGTCTATCCTGACGGTATGTGCCTCGATTGCATCTGTAGTGTGGTCTATGAACTGCAGTCAACAGGGAACCCGCCTTTGAACTTCTCCATTGACCTTGTTCCCATAAGCATTTTCAACGAAGTAACGAGCATCTATGATAGCGGGACTGTTCACAGCACGCTGTATGGCACCGAGTATCGCCGCTGTATCGCCGATTATGATATCCTGTTTTTCGGCTCCGGCGATGTTTATGGTCACAATGACCTATCGCGTTCTTCTGCTGCTGTCACAAGAAGTTTTGCCAGGCTTGGTAGGGGGGTTGTTTTCACTCATGGAACAATCGCCGAGGGAGCCGGGGTATCGCCTTACTATCATGAGAACTTTGCCAGCCTGACAGATGTTTCTGGTCTCACCACGACGCCTAACTGGACCTATCCACATTATACCGATGTTACGCTCGTCTCCGAGGATGTTACCAATCCTGTGCTGCATTATCCTTTTGAGCTTCCCCACGAGTTTGAGGTGAACACGACGCACTCCCGCGGTCAGGTGGTTGTTTCGGGGACGATGTGGTATAAAAAGACGGGTCTTCTTTTCCCTGGTATGGAGGGTCTGTATATGCACACCTACCATAACCCGGACTATAATTCGTATTCTGGCTATTTCAACTATGGGCACACATCCTGGGAGCCACCGGCGGAGTGGGAAGCCAAGGCGATGATGAATGTGATGTATTTCTCATATCACGGTGGCAGAGGGACAGCGGTATTTGTTTCGGACACATTTGGTTTCCCCTGCGAAACGGTAGTCGATTCTATCTTATGGTCGGCTGATGTGCCTGGAACGAGCGAGCTTCGGGTATATCTCAAAGCCTCACCGGATGGTGTTGGATGGACAGAGTGGGTACCCATTACACACCCTCATCCTATTCCGGGGGTTGTCAGGACGGCGAGATGCTGGCAGTATATGGTTCAGATGACGCGCGGCGGGGCAGAGGATTTGCCTGTGTTTCACTGGATAGATTTCTATCTTGCAAATGATGGGGTGTCTGCTGAGCTTGTCATCCCGGAGACAGGAGCGGTCTCCAGTTGTCCCTGTCAGCCTGTTAGATTTAGGGTGCATTCTCTCTCGGATATTGTTCTGGACGATGCTACTGTCGAGATAAATGGTAGGCTCTATACTGGCGGGGAGTATTTCTCGCTCGGTCCCGAGGAAGATATGATAAGTTTTATCCCTGGGGATATGGACTGTTTCGATGACGGTGATACGGTCTCGGGTAACCTTGTTTCTGTTGATAATCTGTCTGGTTGTGGACTTGTTGAGCCGGTGGAGTTCTCGTTTATTGTTGACCTTTCTCCGCCTGAGGTAATATCTGTTTATCCATCGTCGGATACGATTATCTCCAACAGGCAGCCGAACATAACATCAGAGATAGTTGATGAGATCGCCGGTATCGACCCGTATTCGATAACGCTTTCCATCGGTGATTCTCTGTTCACTGTTGCCACGCCTGCTCTCTTCTGGGATGGGCATTTTCTCTCCTTCAGAACGCTTCTTATGGGACTTGTTCTACCTGACACCGTTGATATTTGCCTGTCTGTTGCCGATTCTGCCTTATACTGTAGTCCGAACTCAACGGAGTTCTGCTGGCGGTTCTTCGTTGACACGGAAGGTCCTCTGGTAGAACTTGTCCAGCCGGAGGATGAAGGGTATATTTCCTGCGATAGCACAGAGGTTATCTTCCGCTTTTACGACATATCCGGCACCGATTTTGTGGGAACGATAGTTCAGTTCGGAGAGGAGAGTTTCGCATATCCGGACGGTATGGAACCGTTCGGTGACACACTGCTTATCTTCCCGCTCACAAGCTCTTTCTCTGATGGTGATTCTGTCTATATCTCTGTTTCGGGTTTCTCTGATATTGTGGGTAACCTGGGAGCTTCTCGTGGCTGGTGGCTCCGTTTTGACCTTTCGCCGCCTGAGATAATATCTCTTATTCCAACTCCCGGCTCGGTTTCCTCGAGAACATATCAGCCGATAGGGGTTGTAGCGACCGATATCCTGTCGGGAATAGATGTTGATTCCGTTCTGTTCGTTGTCGATGGTGATGAGTTCACAGGATGCTTTGTTATCGGTGATACGCTTTATTTCTATCCCGATTCGTTCGGTGTTGCCTTCCACGATGGCGATACGGTTTCTGTTTGCGTATCGGTTCCTGACAGGGGTGGAATCTGTCCGCCGAATGTTGCCGATACCTGCTGGAGCTTCCTGGTTAATCAGGAGGGACCATCGGTGGAGCTTATTACTCCGCCAGACCGTTCGATTATATCCTGCCAAAATATCCCCATCGAGCTTCTCATAACCGATGAGAACGGTGTTATCCCTGAATCGATTGGTGTCGTATTCAATGAGGATACATTCTGTTTCCCTTCACCTGAGCTCTCTTTTTCGGACACTGTTTTGACCGTTGATTATCCTGAGGATTTTTCCGACACGAACAGGCTATTTGTCGTATCGGCATACGACAGCATCGGCAATCCGCTGGGAGATATTATACGATTTGAGTTCTATATGGACACACTCCCACCTGTGATTGAGGATATTTCGCCGTCGGTCGGTTCTGTAATAGCGTCTTTACCGCAGATGACCCTTGTTTTGACCGATGACCTTGCAGGTGTCGATAGCACCAGTATCCGGTTTTCCTGTGGGGATACGACGCTCTGTTTTGGTGATGAGTTTGTTTTCTATTCTGCTGGGACGCTCTGCGTATTTGCCGACTCTATTGGTTTCGCTCTCCCGGAGGATTCTCTTGGAATGTGCATTCATCTTACCGACCTTGCGACGCTATGTGGTGGAAACGTTACCGATAGTTGCTGGTATCTCTTCGTCGATAAGTATGGTCCTCTTCCTGTGGCAATTAGACCAGACTTTTCTGCCTTTTCGTCCTGCGAGCGCCAGGAGATTGTGATATTCTTCGACGACCCAAGCGGTGTGAGAGAGGAGACCATCGAATTTCTGGTAAATGGTGTGCCTGAGGATGATTTTCTATTATCCGGGGATACATTATTCTTCAATCCTGATAGCTCGTTTGCAGATGGTGAGACGGTCTGTGTCGAGGTGAGGTATGCCGAGGACACACTCGGGAACCCGATGGATAGCACCTTTTCCTTCTATTTTGTGATTGACCTCTCACCCCCTGTTGTTCTTCCTGTCTATCCGCTGGATGGTGCGTTTTTATTGGAGCCGAGACCGAATGTCGTCTTCACCGCCCTCGATTCAATAAGCGGACTCGACACAACGAGTGTTGCTCTCAGGGTTATGGGAACAGACTACTACATCTCGAGCCCTGCGATGTATCAGACAGGGGATACATTTGTATTTGTTCCGGATTCGGTCGGTGTTGTGTATCCGGAGCTGACGCCTGTGGTAGTCTCTGTTGTCTCCGCATCTGATAGAGCGGAATACTGTGGAGCAAATGGGATAGTCGAGCCTATCTCGTGGAGCTTTACAATCGCCGATGATGACACGCTTCCGCCCCTGCTGCTGGATTATTCTCCCAGATTCTTCCCTTCCGACTCTGCGTTCTATTTCTCCTGTATTCTGAAGGACGAGTCAGGGGTGTATTTCCCTGATTTTATCTCCGATATGCATTATCCACGCATTGTCTGGGACACGGATGGCGAGCTGGAGATAACGGCAAATGAGGGGATACTCGCTCTCGATTCGGTGTCCGGGGACAGGATATATGCCACAAGCGTACTTCCTTTGGCAGGTCAGCCTGCTCATACTCTCATCATCTTCCGCCTGCTTGCCTGGGATAACGATTTCGACGGGGAGCGTGAAACAGACCGCTCGTTTCTTATGTCCGACACATTTGCAATAGACATCCTGCCAAGACCAACCTTTTATATACTTGAGCCGTATCCGGGTAGCAGTTCATCCTGCACCGACCAGCCAATTACCCTTGCTGTTGTGAGTGAAAACGGTCTTGACCCGGAATCTGTGGTGCTTGATGTCGATGGAGAGGTGTTTGACATAACCAGCCCTTATCTTACGGTTTCGGGTACGCTTGTTGTATTCCAGCCGCCTTTAGGGTTCTTTGATGAAGGAGAGGTTAGGGTTTCTCTTGTCTCGGCGAGGGATACCCTCGGTTTTCCACTGTCGGAGACTATCTTTTGGAGTTTTGTGGTCGATACGACCCCGCCAGATATTGAGATCCGATACCCCTCCGATGGGGCACTCGTTGACAGAGATAACCTGCACATAACGGCTTCCTTCTCTGACCTCTCGGGGGTCGATACAGCGAGCTTTTCGCTCATATATACAATAATTAACGGTGGAACGACGGATACGCTTTACTCCTCATCGCCGGGTGTTTTCTTTAACCCGGATGATATACTGTTTGATATATTCCCCTATGCTGGTGGGTTCCGTGCGAGGGATGGCGATTCTGTGGCAATTGAGATTAGGATATGTGATTCCCCTGACTACTGCGAGCCGAACTGCTCATCCAGTAATCTGTTTTTCTGGATAGAACCTGAACTCTCCTGCGAGATTTCTACCAATCCGTTCACGCCGAACGGGGACGGCTACAACGACGAGGTTAGATTCACATATCCAAAGCTCTTCAGCAGGGATGCGACGATCGAGATATACGACCTTTCCGGGCATATAATAAGAAGGATACAGGTTCCGGCGGGCGAGGTAAAGCGTGCTATCTGGGATGGAATGACAGAAAGTGGCAGAGTAGCCAGAAACGGGATATACATCTACATTATTAAGAGGGGCAAACATAACATTTGCTCTGGCTCCGTGAATCTGGTCAGATGAGATGCTCAAGCAACTCGAGCGATGGGGGAGAAGGCAGCTTGTTTGGCTTCTGTGCGGGCTAAAAAGGAGGAAAGCAGCTCTACCCGATAAGGTCGAGAAAGTTCTCGTTGTCAGGCAGGACGAGAGGCTCGGCAACCTGATACTCATAACACCGTTTCTCGAGAACTTAAAGAAGATTTATCCCGATGCAACCGTGGCTGTCGTTGCACCGGCGGTATTCTCCGATATAGTCCGGTATCACCCGGCGGTGAGCCGTGTATTCGAGGTGAGAAAGAGGGAGTTTGCTCTTAATCCGCTATCCTTCTTTAAGCTAATCCTTCAGTTGAGGCGGGAAAGGTTCGACATTGCTTTTGACCTCTCACACTTTGATTCTGTTTCTGTGAATAATATTCTATACACACTTCTTCCTGCGCCTCGATTTTCTGTCGGGTTCGACAGAGGAAAAGGGTCAGAATTCCTTGATTTGAGCGTCCCGACACCGGATGGAGCAGAGTATGAGGCTTACAGTTTTTTGAGGCTACTCGAGCCGTTCTCCTCTGTTGTTCGAATTCCACCGAGGGTTTATATCGATGATAGGTCGAGGATATCTGCGCAAAAGTTCTTCGATGAAAACAAATTAGAAGCTAAGATTATCGGTCTCCATATCGGCGGAAGGGGTAGAAAAAAGCTACCTGTGGGTTTCTGGGAAGATTTTCTTTTAAGGTTTCCTGATCTTCCCAAGGTTGTTTTCTGGGGGAAAACAGAAGAGAAAGATGTCGAGTATCTGAAGAAAAGAGATATTCCTAACACATACTTCTTCCCGCTATCGCCTGTTCTTACTGTGGGGGCTGCTCTTGAGAAGCTTTCCGTTTTTGTCTCCTGCGATACAGGCATTATGCATCTTGCGGGCTGCATACAACCGCTTCACCAGATAGGGATATTCGTTTCATCGGACGCTGCTCGCTTCTCGCCCAGAAAGCAGAATTTTGTCGCTATCTCAGGAGAGCCGAATCTGAATGAGCTGATAGAGAAAATGTCTAAAATATTAGACACAATCTAAAGCAGTCTCTTCAGGATTATAAATCCCCCGACGAGTAGCGCAGCGAATATAATAGTGAGCAGGTTGAAGTATCTGTCGATGAAGTTTTTTATCCTTTCGCCGAACAAGAAGAGCAGTGTTGATATGGTGAAGAACCTCAATCCACGGGATACAAAAGCTGCAATTAAGAAGCGCGGAATGTTCAGTTTGCAGGCGCCTGCTGCGATGGTGAATACCTTGAACGGTATCGGGGTCAACCCGGCGATACCGACAGCTATTGCGTCGTAGGCGCGGTACTGTGTTGCCACATACTCAAATTTGTCCATCAATCCGTAGAATCTGAGTATCGGATATCCGACCGGCTGCATAAGCTCTGCTCCGATGAGGTATCCGGTGATGGCTCCTGATGCTGAGGCGAAGGTTGCAAGCGCCGCGTAGTAGAATGCTTTCCTGGGTCTGTCGAGTGCAAGTGGAATAAGCAACACATCTGGGGGAATAGGGAAGAATATAGCTTCTGAGAAAGCGAGCAGAAGCAATGCAGGCGAGCCGTAAGGGGTATCAGCCCAGTGCAGGACCCAGTCGTATAGCTTTCGGATGAGCCTCATCGCCTGATAAGATACCTTGCCACAAGCCTGAAGAACCTTGCGGTCTCGTCTATCTTCTTTATGTGGCTGGGATTCCCGTTGTATATCGTTGGGATCGGGACAAAACCTATCCTTGCACCCTGTTTTGCCGCCTGAATGATAAGTTCGCTCTCCGTATCGTAGTGCGATGTCGTCAGATTTACTTTTTCTAATACCCATCTCTTGATGAGCCTGAACCCACACTGGCTGTCTGGGAGGCGAAGCCCTGTCATCCAGGATAGGATGAGAGAGGTTCCCCAGTTGGAGAATCTACGGATGTATGGCATCTGTGAAAGGTCATGGGTTCTGTTTCCGATGACAATATCGGAGCCTTGTCTTGATTTCTCGATAAAGTTCGGGATAAGCTCAGGAGGATGTTGGAGGTCAGCGTCCATGGTGATACAGAGAGGAAAATCCCCTTCGAGCATAAAGCGGAAGCCGTCTCTAAGAGAGCGTCCTTTACCGCGATTGCAGCTATGCCTTATGACGGTGGCACCGAAAGAGGATGCTATTTCCCAGGTACTGTCCGTTGAGCCGTCGTCCACTACGAGAATAAAAGCATCAGGCACTGTAGAAGCTATCCTCTCCAGTAACGACCGGATATGCTTTTCAGAATTGTATGCGGGTATAAGCACGAGCATATTTGGTCCTAAAAAAGTCGGGGCGACTGGATTTGAACCAGCGACCGCCAGCCCCCCATGCTGGTGCGCTACCAGGCTGCGCTACGCCCCGACTACTCTCTTAATTCATAATACAAGATATGCAGTTTTGGGAAGTTTGCAAGCAAATTATATAAAATTCTCATTCCTTCATAATGGAAAGAATTTCTTTTATCCCTTTGTATATCTCCTCCAGCAGTTCGCGATCTCCCCTTTCTGGTTTTTTGCTCCTTCCCCGCATTGCTTTTATCTTCCGCCGGGCTCCGTCAATTGTATATCCTTCTTCGTAAAGAAGTTTCTTTATGAGAAGTATCATATCTATGTCTTTCTGTCGGTATGCTCTGTTCCCTGCGCGGTTCTTCTTCGGACGAAGTGTTGGGAATTCTGTCTCCCAGTATCGCAATATATGGGGCCTGAGTCCGGTGAGTTCGCTCACTTCTGTTATCGAGTAGTACAGCTTCCCTTTTATCATTTCTTACCCCTTCGAAAAGAGAGTTCCTTTCCTGCAAGTATTCTCTTGATATTTGTCCTGTGAGAGGACAGGATAATTATAAATAATATAGCAGCGAAGAATAGCTTCTCTTCTGTTTTGACTATGATAAATCTTTCCATTTCGAAGATGAGAAGAGAGAAGAATGCGGTAATCGAGCTGAGTGAGACAGTCTTTGTCAGCAGAAAGACCACCAGAAATATAAGGAATCCAGCAAGTGCAGTGTCCGGCATAAAGATGAAAGCAATTCCTGCTGCTGTGGATACGCCCTTCCCACCTTTAAAGTGTAGCCACGCAGGGAATATATGCCCGAGGACGGAGCAGACACCTGTTGTCATAAGCCATACGGAGGAGATTTCGTTTAACATGTAGCGAACGATAAGCACAGCAAGGATCCCCTTTGCGGCGTCGACAAGGAAAACAATGAGCGCTGGAAGCCTTCCAGAGACGCGGTATGTGTTTGTTGCACCGACATTTCCACTACCTATCTTCCTTATATCCACACCCTTTATCAGACGGTTGACTATGTATCCCGTCGGTATGGAGCCAAGAAAATATCCTATCAGTATGTATAGAATGTTATTCATTTCCTTCTTACAAGAATCTTTATCGGTGTTCCAGTGAACTCGAGCCGTTCCCTCAGCTGATTTTCGATGTAGTTGATATAGTTTTGTGGTAGTCTTTCTATATTGCTGAACAGAAGAAATGTTGGCGGAGCAGTCCTAACCTGGGTGACATACTTTATCTTGACCGCTTTTCCGTTGACCCTGCCGGGAAGATGATGTGAGATTATCTCTTCGAACATCCCGTTAAGCTGGCTTGTTGGGACACGTATCCTTCTGGCGGACAGAACATCTTCTATCTTCTCGGTCAGCCTGCCGAGGTTGTATCCGGTCAGCGCAGAGATAAAGATAACTGGAACGAAGTTCAGGAAGTGAGCATCTTCCCTTATAAACTCTATTAGCTTGGCGGCTCGCTCAGACCTTTTCTCCACCGTGTCCCACTTATTGACCGCAAGGATGAAGCTCTTCCCCTTTTCGAGTGACATGGATGCTATCTTGCGCTCGTATCTTGTTAGCGGTTCACTCACTTCTGTAACCAGTACTACAACATCGGATGAGTAGATTGTCTGTATGCTTCTAAGGGATGCGTAGTATCCGATCCCTTTCTGACGCCTGGAAAGCCCCGCTGTGTCGGAGAAGATATACCGTTTGCCTGAGATAGTGATTATCGTGTCGACAGAGTCCCGTGTTGTTCCAGGTGAGCGTGAAGTTATGAGTACCTTGTTTCCAACGAGCTTGTTTATCAGTGTAGACTTGCCTACATTTGGTCTCCCAACCACAGCGATTCTTGGTACCGGTTCTGCCTCTTCCTCGGTTGCCTCTGGCAGGAGTGATACCAGAATATCGAGCATATCGCCTGTTCTCCTTCCTGAGGCAGCAGAAACAGGGATGAAATCTCCCAAACTGAGTGAATAGAACTCCTCAAGCCCCTGCTCAAGTTGCTCATTGTCTATCTTATTCACGACGAGAAGCACGGGCTTGCCAGTTCGACGAACTATGCTTGCCGCCTCGTAGTCGGAGGGTAGAAGCTCCCTGTCAACAAGAAAGATAATAACATCCGCCTCCTTTATCGCTTCTTCTGTCTGGTATGCGACCGCCTGCTCGAGTTCATCTCTTGGATGAAAGATTATCCCTCCTGTATCAACGAGAAGGAACCTGCGTCCGTTCCATTCGACCTCGCCTAAGTTCCTGTCACGGGTGGTGTTAGGAGACCTGTCTACAATCGCCTTCCTGCCACCAACGAGGCGGTTGAATAATGTCGATTTTCCGACATTTGTTCTACCGATTATCGCAACAACCGGAATCATGTTTCAATACCGCATCCTCTTGCGTTTTAGTAAGTTAGCAGCAGTGACCGCAGAAATCGTTTAGTGCTTTCTCTTTTTCCTATTTAAGATAAGAAAATATGGAGATTTGTCAATGTTTTTTCTAATGTGCAATCTTAAGATAGTTGTGTATCTCCTTTTTTGAAAAGCTGTTACGGAGAATAAAAAATTTTTCTTGGAAAATTCTAATTTTTTACAACTTTTTTACCGTAATACTCGTCTATATAAATGGAAGCAATGGAAAAAGGTGTAGAAGATAGGCTGGTCGAACTCGCAAGGAAGGGTGATAAGGTGGCTTTCTCAAAGCTTGTAACTACCTATCGTGAAAAGATTTACAACTTCTGCTTTTATCTTGTTTCTGATAAGTCTGATGCACTCGACATAACCCAGGATGTGTTCTTTAACGCTTACCGTTCTATCAAGAGGTTCAAAGCAAACTCATCGTTCTATACCTGGCTGTTGTCCATCGCCAGAAACCGCTCTGCAGACTTTCTAAGAAGGAGGAAACCGGAGAATATAGAAGACATTCCGCTATCACAACCAGATAATACTCAATCTGTTGATGATAACCGGACGAGGTTGCTGGTGAGAGCTTCCGTTGACTCTCTTCCTGCAAAATACAGGGAGGTGCTTGTTATGAGATTTTACGGAGGGCTGAAGTTCGCCGAGATATCGGAGTTGACGGGGGAGAATATCAACACGCTTAAGACTCGATTCTATACCGCGCTCGAGCATTTAAGAAAGAGACTCAGGAGGTATGTATAATATGTTGTGCGAGAGAATATCAGAGATAATTTACCGGTACCCAGATATAACCGATGATGAGATGCTGCTCCTTGAGAAACATATTGCCGAATGTGAGACCTGCAGGGATGCGCTCGAGGAGAAGAAGAGGGTTCTTGAGCTCGCATCTGCCTATCGACCGGAGCCGGTGGATGAGATGGAGTGGGCTTACTTTCAGGATGCTCTGAACAGAAGAATAGACTCACTGACAAGAAGGAAATCAGCCGTTCTGCACGCTCTGCTCGCTGTGGAAACAGGAATTCTAGTTCTCGCTTTTGGAGTGTTTATCTCCTCAAAGAACAGAACACCCTCGGTAGAGGTTACATCGAAGGAGGTTGCCTCCTGTGAGGAGGATGAGTTTGGAGAGGCACTCATCAAGTATGCTGAATCCTCCTTCCCGCTCGAGGAAAGGCTTGCCCTCCTCGATGAGTATGAGCTCTCGCTCCTTGCAGAAAGCATTGAGAAAAGGTGTGGAGGTGAATAATGCGTAGGATGGTTCTGTTGATGGGGTTTGTGTTTCTGTTTGCTGGGGTCATTTTCTCGCAGCCACCAGAGTTGCCAGAGAGAGTCAAAAAAAGGGTCGAAACATTCCGTATATGGAAGCTAACAGAGTTCCTTGAGCTGACGGATGAGCAGGCGGCGAGCTTCTTTCCAAAGTACAATGCGTTTCGCAAGGAACGGGAGCATCTGAGGGAGGAGCATCTGGCGGCAGAGGATTCGATCCGGATGCTGCTGGGTAAAAAAGGGAATGAGGATAGACTTAAATCTCTGTGCAGTAGGTTGCAGGATAACCGTCGAGCTGCCTCTGAGCTGGAAATAAACTTCTTTAATGAATGCTCAAAAATCTTGACAACCGAGCAGCAAGCAAAGCTTATGATATTTGAGGAGCAGTTCCGCAGGGAGGTGACCGATATGATAAGGAATATAAGGAAGAGAAGAGGGGAACCGTTTAACAAAGGGGGTAGAAGATGAAAGGGAGAATAGCGTCTCTCGTAGTCGCTGTGGCAGTTTTTGTCCCTGTAGCGGCTGTATTTGCTCATCCTGGGAAGTTTGACCGCCCGAGACCCGGGAAACAGGGGCTAAGACCTGAGATACTCTTGAAGGTTGCCGACAAGATTGGCTTGACGGATGAGCAGCGCGAGCAGATAAAGGATACTTGGGCATCTCACAGGAAAAGGGCTATCGAGCTGAGGAGTGCAAAGGAAGAAAAGCAGGTTGATCTCGAGACAGAGCTCGCATCCGATTCGCCGAATATGAAGAAGGTAAAATCGCTCATTCTTGACATCGCTGAAAAAGATGGAGAGCTGAGGTATATGGAGATCGAGATTATGCAGAATATCAAATCCATCCTCACCGATGAGCAGCTTGAGAAGCTGAAAAATCTGCGGGAAGAGTTCAGAGAAAAGCGCCGAGAAAGGATACAGGAAATGAGTCCGGGCGGTCCACGGACGATGCCCAGGAAGTAGGTCTCTTCTTTTCTCTGATGGCAAAAGGGGTGGCTTCATGTCGCCCCTTTTTTATTTGACAAACTGGCGATAACTTGTAATGTAGTAATATAGCAACAGGTTACATTACTCCATTAGGATGGAAAAATGAAAAATATGCTATTTATTCTTTTGGTTTTTCTTCTGGCGGTTCCGGTTCTTGCCGTTGACAGGGTTCAGTGGTGGGAGTCGGTTGGAAGGGGAGTTGACCTCCCAATAAGTAGGCGTCGGAGTATGTTTTTTGTTGATGATGATATTTCGCCAAGGATAGTCTATCAGTCGGCGGCAAATGTTATCATCCTGTCTCCAACGGGGGTTGAGATTGGCAGAATTGTCATACCAGAACCGTATGCAGCATATGCATATGTTCTCTGTGCTGCAGACTACTTTGATGACGGTGGAATTGAGATAGTTATTGGCAAGGATTCACTGTTCTATTTCTGCCAGATTTACCCAGAGTGGAGCATCATCGATTCTGTGAGTTTATCCTCCTTCTCTCCCTGTTTTGCTACCTTCCTAAGAGTCGAAGGTAGGAATAGAATTTTCCTGGGCGGTAACAGAGAGATAGAGTCTGATTATCTCGTGTTTGACAAATTTGGGATATTAGCAGAGTATGAATTGGGTACTGGTGTTCTGGACACTTTATACCAGGACCCAGAGCCAACCGGTCCGGGGCGGGGTTATTTCCCGGTGGAACTGCATTATTCTGATGTGGATGGTGATATAAACGATGAACTCTGGGGGGTATTTCTCTCATGGGAAGAGAGGTGTGATGTGGACGGGTCGAATATGCTCTCAGATTGGTATTTCTTTTGTATGAACGATTCGTCGGGTATGTTGGAAAAAATCTCGCAGGTTGCAAGCTATCACTTCGGGTGTTGGCATATTCCTGATGAAGGATGGCTGGAGTGGTCTCGGGGAACATCTGTTTATAGTCTTGTTGATTCTGACTTGGATGGGAGAGTAGAGGTATTGCGCTATTCTTCCTCCTGTTGGTATCTCAAAGATGCTTTTACTGAGACTATTCTTGATAGTGTTTGTATGCTTTGCGGACTAATTAAGAATATCTCTTTTTCCGATGGTCGTATCTTCTCAGTTGTTTCCGATTCAGGTGTTCTCAAGGCACTATTCTATAACCCACTCCGCTTGATAACGGTTGATACTTTACCTTTAGCTCTAACCGAGGGTGTTTATGCATCCTACGACATCGACCTCGATGGTGATGATGAGTATATTGTTGTCACCCCTGACTCCTTCCGGATATTCGAGTTCGAGATAACAACAGGAATAGATGAGGGGATAGTCTCTCTTCCTGATAAAACATCTATTTCTGTCTATCCCAACCCGTTCAATTCTTCAGTAAGGATAGATGCACCGGCTGGCTCGACAATCGAGATATACAATATCAAAGGTGAAAAGATAGCCGTCATCCCGGCGGATAAAAGCGGATTGCACCAGTGGACACCCGATAAACCGATCGGTTCCGGTGTTTATCTCATCTGTTCAAAGGTCGGTAGTAAGTCGCTTACCGAACGGGTTGTGTATCTGAAATAGTGTATGTGTTGGCTTAAAGCCGTAATTCCTCTATTGTGTAGGGTTAGTTCTCATTGTCTAATTTTGTTTCAAACGAGATATAATCTCAAGATACCTGTCTGCCTCGGGTAGATTTCTCCTTTTTGCTTCCAGAAGTTCTTTTTCTGCCTGTGTGAGTTTGCCCATCTTAGCATAGACGAGCCCCCGGTTGAGGAAGAGTTTTACATTTGTTCCTTCGTATTTCTCGAATAGGTCATACATTTTAAGTGCGGTGGGGTAGTCTCCCATGGCGTCATAGACCACTCCTAACTGAAAGAAGCAGGAGTATAGATCAGGTTTCCATGAGAGGGCGCTTGCCAGTGCGATCGCTGCTGAGTCGAGTTGTCCCTGTTTTCCGAGGAGCGTGCCGAGGTTGAAGTAGCAGATACCTATTATATCGTTCTCCGATAGGGCACTGCCTACCTCCTCCTCGAATATCGTGCCGAGGTTATACTCTGCTTCGACCCCCTGTCTTGGCAGTGTTGCACAGGTGAGATAATGCTTGTGTGCTTCCTTCAGTTTTCCTTTCCCTTCCGCGATGACGCCGGCGAGATAAAAGAAGCGCCTGTTATTTCCAAAACGAGAGATAGCCTTCGATACGATGGAATCCGCTTTCTGGTAATCCCCTGCCTGTATGTAGCATTTTGCGAGGTTGTAGTATCCCTCCCAGAAGGCGGGACGAAGCCGGACAGATTCGTTGCAAAACCTTTCCGCTTCCTCCAGATTTCCCTCAAGGCGATACAGGAGGCACAGGTTCGAGTATGCCTTCGGGTCCTTCGGGGCAACCTCTGTTTCCCTGAGGAAATACCGTTTGGCGTCCTCTCTTCTTCCCTCGTGGAAGCAGATAACACCCAAGTTTAGATTCGCTCCGGGGGTATTTGGGTTCAGTTTGAGTGCCGTTTTAAACTCTACCTTTGCACTGTCCAGTTCCCCCTTCCTGAGGTATACATTCCCCAGTGAGAAATGTGAGCTGGAAAAATCATTTTCTCTCGTTCCGGTCAGGTTTGAATTGACAATAAAGGCGATGACGATAAACAGGATTATGTAGGGTATCCGTCTGTTTTTTATATCGCTTAAAATTCTGGTTAGCCCGAAGGGGGTAAATATAATGAGAACAGGAAGAACAGGCAACCTGAAGCGTGCTGTAACAAAGAAGAGTATGATGGAAATGGAATAGGTAATAAAGTATATTGTTAGTAGGGAGGTTGTGCTGTTTTTTCTTGCTCCACGAGACATCCCAAAGAGTCCGAAGGTTCCGACTATTGTGAATGCAAACGGGAGGAGATATAGGATACAGAAATATCTTCTGTGGAAGTAGATATTCTGGTTATTTGAAACCTCGTATCGGTTGAGCCAGAGATAGATTTTTCTCAGGAAAAGCAGGGTGGCTTCTTTTGGGTGGTTTGTGATGAAACAGATTCCCTTCTTGTAGAAGAATTCTGATACATCGCTTGGGGAAAGTTTCTCACCCGTAGTTTCCTCTGCGAGCGCTATGCAATCTCTGTATTCCCAGCGCTCTCCGAATTCAGGAACGGAGGCTGTTGCACCATCGGAGAACTGGTTGTTGCCGATGTAAAAATTTACTCCACCTTGGGTTGCAATAAGAACGAAATCCCCACTCTTTATGTAGTTGCGCAGTGTCACAGGGGAGACAATGAGTATCGCACCAAGAGCCACAGGGATTATCCGTAGGATATTCTTCTTAAGCTCCCTCTTTCTTGCAAGTAGAAACCAGAGCAGTATAAATGGTGAGAAAAGTAGTATGTTCGGACGCGTGAGAGCTGATGTTCCAAGGATTATTCCGCTTAGAAGATACCCTGGTAAGGAATCCTTTTCGAATGCATCGACTAATATATTGAGCAGGAGCAGGTCGAGGAGTACGGCAAGGGAGTCTAAGAGGAGTCGAGACTCGAAGTAGATGAGCGTCGGATAGATAGCGGCAGTAATTCCTGCCCAGAATGCCATTTGTTTTCCGAAGGCACGGTCAGCGAGCCTGTATGTGAGAAGCACAGTCCCAATTCCGATTATATGCTGGATTATCCTTGGAATGAGCAGGTTTGTGCCCAATATCTTGAAAATAGCCGCCAGGAAATATGGATAGAGCGGTGCTCGAAAGAACGCTCCGTTCCCAAGAAAGTTCCCATGGAGTATCTGTTCTGCCCAGAGCTTATGAAAGAGGGCATCGACAGTGGGATAGTATGTCAGCGGGAAAGTAGAAAGTTGAGCTATCTGGATGAGGCGAGCCACTACCGCTATGAAGATTACAATGTAAAGATTATATTTCTCCATTCCTTTCACATTTAAGAAATATAACCGTTCCGTATCAATTTTCCAGAGTAAAATTGTGATAGGGGTTCATCTTTTCCTTGACTTATGAGGTAAAGATTATTTAATTATAATGAGCAGTAATAATGTAAACGGTGATAAAGAGGGGAGGTAATGGAGAAATCTGACGACGATATCATCGTTTGTCGTTGTGAAGATGTAACCCTCGGCGAGATAAGAGAGAAGATTCGTGAAGGGCTTACCACAACAGAGGAGCTGAAGCGGGTGCTTCGTGTCGGGATGGGTCCTTGCCGTGGGAAGACCTGTATCCCTATCGTACGGCGTGAGCTGTCACGGATGTTGTCCATTCCGATAGAGGATGTTCTCCCGCCAAAGGATAGACCGCCTGTTGTTATGGTGAAGTTCAAGAGTATTCTTGAGGGGAGCGAGAAGTGAACTTTGATGTTGGTATAATAGGCGGTGGAGTAGTTGGTTGTGCAATAGCTTATAATCTGGCAAGGCTTGGAGAGAAGGATGTTGTTGTATTTGAGAAGCAGTATCCTGGGGCAGGTTCAACCGGTCGGTGTGGGGCAGGCGTCCGCCAGCAGTGGGGTCTTGAAATGAACTGTCGCCTCGCCAGAGGGAGTGTTAAGATATTTGAGCAGTTATCGTCCGAGCTTGGGGTAGACATCGAGTTCAGGCAAGGGGGGTATCTTGTCCTTGCTCACACGGAGAAGCAGCTTGAGCAGTTTGAAAGGAATGTCTCCCTTCAGAACTCGCTCGGCATACCTTCGAGGGTTATAACCGTTGAAGAGGCTCTTGAGATAGTTCCTTATCTCAACCCAGAGGTTTTCATCGCTGCTACATTCTGTCCCACGGATGGGCATGCCAATCCACTTTTGACCAACTATGCTTATGCCAAGGCGGCAGAGCGTCTCGGTGTGAAGATTATGAAGTTCACAGAGGTTACTGGTGTCGAGAGGTTGAACGGCGTATTCAGATTGAGGACGAACAGGGGAGATTTTGAGGTAGGTTGTCTTGTGAATGCGGCAGGTGGCTATTCCAAGCCGGTCGCTGCTATGGTTGGCGTCGATCTTCCTACATACTCGGAGCGTCATCAAATTCTTGTTACCGCTCCTGTCCCTCGTATGTTTGACTGTATGGTTATCTCGTTCACATCGGGGATTTATGTACAGCAGGTTCCGCATGGGAGCTTTGTCCTCGGGATAGCTGAAGATGAGGAGCCAGGTTACAATACGAATTCCAGCTGGCAGTTCCTGGAGCATGTTGCGCGCGAGGTCACATCGATACTGCCTGTATTTGGTGAGCTTTCCGTTGTGAGGCAGTGGGCAGGATTGTATAATAAGACCCCGGATAGTCAGCCGATACTTGGTGAGGTATTGCCGGGATTTTTTGTTGCTGTTGGGTTTTCTGGGCATGGGTTTATGATAGCGCCGAAGACAGCGGAGATTATGGCTAAGCTGATTCTGGGTATAAAGCCGGATATAGATATCTCTCCTCTTTCTCTCGATAGGTTTGAGAAGGGGGAGCTAATAGTGGAACCATCTGTGGTAGGATAAGTTTTCATTCTAAATAGCGAGGAGGAGAGGATGGTTGTTTGGAGTATCATCATTTTCGTTCTCGGGCTCTTTACCCTTATAAACTCTCTTTTACCCGAGCCTGAGCCAGTTATCTTTCAGGCGTGCGGAATAGGGATTATGCTGGTCTCGCTTGGAGTGCTTTACCGAATTGAGGTAAAGGTAAGAAAGGGTGAAAAAGAGGCATACCAGCGGCGGCTTAAAGAGCTCGAAGAGAAAATGCAACAACAGGAGGAGGAAAAAGAATGACTTTTTGGGTCATTATTCTGTTTCTTCTGGGAGTATTTATATTGGTTTCTTCTGTGTTGGGACTTCCTGTTTTGACAGGGGGTGTTGCTGCTGCCGTTGTAATGTTGATTGCCCTTGGTATGTTGTATAGGATGTATGCGGAGAGGAGGAAAAAGAGCAAAGAGAAGAGGTAGCTATTCTACTTCTTTTATTTCTCCTTCCGCTTTGCCCCTATAGAATCTGATGCTTATCGTGTCTCCTTTGGTGAGTAGGAGGGAATCGGAGATAACCTTTTTCTGTTTGTAGACCACTGAGTATCCCCTTTTCATTATATTGATTGGTGAGAGGGATGAGAGTTTGCTTTCGAGGTTTTTGAGCGCCGATGAGCGGCTCTTAATTGTGTTATTTATTTCTCTTGTGGCGGTTTCCATAAGGTTGTCGAGTGTTTGGTATTCTATCATAACCCTATCCTTAACGCTGCGGAATCCATAGCTTGAGATAGCGGCTTGTAGTTTTTCTCTATTAGCTGATACTTCTGCGAGTAGGCTGGTTCCTACAGAGTTTAGCCGTTGTGTCTGTTTTTTCATAAGCTCAGGGACATCTGGGACGGCGATTTCTGCTGCTGCGGATGGTGTAGGTGCTCGCACATCTGCCACGAAGTCGGATATTGAGAAGTCCGTTTCGTGTCCGACGGCGGATATAACGGGTGTCCTGCAGGAGAATATTGCTCTGGCGACTATCTCCTCGTTAAAACACCATAGGTCTTCCTCACTACCGCCGCCTCTGCCAACTATTAGTAGGTCTATCCCCCCGTGTTCATCCATTTCTTTTATCCCTTCGGCGATGTCTCTGGCGGCTTCTTTCCCTTGGACGATTGTCGGGCGAAGGATTATTGTTATGTGAGGTGCTCGTCTCGTTGCAACATTGATGATATCTCTTATTGCGGCTCCGGTCGGTGAGGTGATGACCCCGATCACCTCAGGGAAGGTAGGAATAGGCTTCTTGAATTCTGGATTAAACAGCCCCTCCTTCTCCAGTTTTTCCTTGAGTCTCTTGAAGAGTATCGCTCTTTCGCCGACACCTTTTGGTAGTAGCCTTGAGACGATGAGCTGGTACTGGCTCTGGCGTTGGTATGTTGTCAGCCTTGCGAAAAGTTCGACCTGCATTCCCTCTTCGATCTCGGAGAGGTCTAAGGTTGCAGCTGTTGAGCGCCAGATGATGCAAGCTATTTGGCTTTTTCTATCGATGAGTGTGAAGTATATATGCCCGGATGAATGAGGTTTCCATTCTCGTATCTCTCCTGTGACCCATAGCCCGGTCGGGAATAATCCTTCAATGTTGAACTTGATAAGTTCTGCAAGTTCTGATACGGTGAGAGGCTGTTCCATCAGGGTTCGGGGTTGCGAATGATTTTCAGCATATCCTTGACTGCTTGATAAAGACCGACGAATACTGCTCTTGCGATGATAGAATGCCCGATGGAGAATTCCTCTACGGTTTTCAACCTGGCGAGGTTGCGGACATTCTGGTAGGTTAGTCCGTGCCCGACGTTCACACCGAGGTGTAGCTTGTTGGCATAGGCTGCCATCTTCTCGATTTGACGAAACTGGTTGAGCTCATCTAAGAGGTCTTTAGCCTCCACATACGATTTCGTATTTATTTCGACGAAGTCGAAGCCGAGCTCTGCTGCTGCTTTTATCATCTCTGGGTCTGGTTCGACGAAAGCAGATACTACAATGTCCGAGTGCTGGAGTCTGGCTACTGCATTCTCTATGTACTTTGGTCTGTCAAGTAGGTTTAAGCCGCCTGTTGTTGTCTTCTCTGACGGCGACTCCGGGACGAGTGTCACCATATCTGGTTTCACTTCCTTTGCTATGTCGAGCACATCGTCGTTTGGAGCGATCTCGAGGGTCAGATGGGTGGCTACTACCTGCCGTAAGAGCCTTAGATCCCTTTCCTGAATGTGGCGTCTGTCTCCGCGGAGGTGGACAGTTATTCCGTCTGCTCCTGCTGATTCGATTATACCCGCCGCAAACACAGGCTCCGGGTAGGGAACACCTCCTCTTGCTTCGCGGAGGGTTGCTATATGGTCGATGTTGACGCTCAGCCTTGCCATTATCTCTCTACCTCCCTGACGACATCGATATATGTGCCGTCCCTGTACTCAATGAGTGCAATTATCCTGTCTTTGAGCTTTGGTGGGGCTGGTTTACCGCAGGTCTTTTCCACCTCATCCTTTAGCTCTTCAATCGGTTTTATCGGTAGGGATGACCCCTTCATTCGCTCGATGAGGTCCTCTCGTCTCGGGTTTATTGCGATTCCGCGCTCGGTTACCACCACATCTATGGTCTCTCCTGGAGTGGTCACTGTAGTGACAGATTCCTTTATTACAGGTATCCTGTTCCTGAATGACGGCACAACTATCATCGACAGCTTTGCTCCTGCAGCTACATCTTGATGCCCACCTATCCCGTGGAGAAGCAATCCGTCTGAGTGGGTATTCACATTGACATTGAAATTGATGTCAACCTCCGTTGCACCGAGAAATCCTACATCCTGCTTGTTAACGAGGCAGCCTTTGCTATGGATATTGGCGTACTGTGACATACTTGTTTCCGCGTGCCTTGTGTCATCCCGGAACGAGTCTACGCTTTCGGTGTCGAATACCTGTCCGTCGAATAGAGAATGAACTATCCCTTTATGAAAGAGTTCGACGGCAAACCTCGTGATACCGCCATTTATGAAACTTCCTTTGATACCTTCCCTTTCCATCATCTCGCCCAGGAATTTGGTGATGGCAAGCGATATTCCACCTGCTCCGGTCTGGAAGGAGAAGCCGTCCTTAAGCAGTCCGGATTCCTTGATGAACTGGGCAGCATATTTTGCAATCAGGAGTCTTGTTGGACTGCGTGTTATTCGTGTGGTTCCGGAAACTATCCCAGATGGGTCCCCGATCGAGTCAACGACGACGATGTAGTCCACATATACAGCGGGAATCGATATTGGCAGATTAGGATAGGGGAGGAGTGTATCTGTTATGGCGATGGATTTGTCAGCGTACATGGCATCAGCCATAGCGTAAGCCAGTGGTCCGAACTGTGACTTACCGTATACCCCGTTTAGGTTACCGTGGTCGTCTGCCGATGATGCAGCGATGAATGCGACATCTATATGGAGGGTTCCGTCTTCGATGGCTCGGACCCGTCCACCGTGGCTTCTTAGGATCGCAGTAGTTGGTAGTCCGCCATAGGAAACGAACTCCCCGACCGGTCCGTTCATACTTCCTTGGATGTTTCTTATGACGCCGTTCTTGATGTGCTCGATTACTGGAGCGTGGACAGGGAACAGAGCCGATGGAGCAAGTGTTAGCCCTTTTATCCCCATCTCTGCGATGGTATCTAATACCATATTTACCACACCGTCTCCGTTTCGTAGGTGGTGATGGAAGGAGATAGTCATTCCGTCCTTCAAGCCTGCTGCTCGTATGGCGTCCTTAAGGCTTTTGCAGAGTTTCTTTTCTCCTGGCTCGGAGTAGGATATTGGCGGAGAGGCTTTGCGTCCTTTTTTCCTATAGGCGAACGCTCCTTTGAACGGGACAAGTTTTCTTCCCTCGACTTCTTTGGGGATAAGCCTTCCAACGGCGTTCTTCCTATATTCCATTTATCTTTCCTCTTCTTTTATAAGCCCAAGTTGCTTTGCGTACTCGATTGTGTGGATTGCCCTCTCGACGACGGGCTTATCTATCATCTTGCTACCGAGTGCAACGATTCCTTTCCCTTCGGATTTTGCCGCCTCATATGCAGCAACGACCTTGCTTGCGTATTCTATCTCTTCTTTTGTTGGTGTGAAGACCTTGTGCACGGGTTCTATCTGGGACGGGTGGATAAGCCCTTTGCCGTCGAAGCCAAGCATTTTTGCTTCCTTTGCGGATTCGATGAGTCCATCTATGTCGTTTATGTCGGAGAAGACGGTGTCGAGTGCCTGCACTCTGGCGGCTTTTGCTGCCATAGCGATAATGGAGCGAGCGATGAATGTTTCTTTCCCTTCTCTGGTGCGAGAGATACCCATATCCTTTGTGAAATCCTCTGCTCCGAATGTGATAGCGCAGATGTTTGGCGAAGCGGATGCTATCTCGTACGCATTTAGCACACCCTTTGCTGTTTCGATCAAAGGTATAAGGTATATCTCCTCGTACACTCCTTGACTTCTGGCGTAGTCGGTCACAAGTTCCTCTACTGCATTGACATCGTGAGCAGACTCACATTTAGGGATCAGGATTGCATTTGGAGCCATCGGAGCTATCACCCTTATATCTTCTCTGCCGAAGCCGGAGTTAAGCGGGTTAATTCTGACAATAAGCTCTGAGTTGCCCCAGTCGATCCTCTTTATTGCGTGCTTTACCAGGATTCTTGCGGCGTCCTTTTCCAGTGGGGCGACAGCGTCTTCAAGGTCGAGTATAAGGCAATCTGCCCCATACAGCCTAGCGTTGTACATAAAAGAAGGATTGTTTCCTGGAATATAGAGTCTCGAGCGCCGGAGCCTGTTTTTACCACTTCTCATATTGAGATCTCCTCCCTGGAATAGTAGGTAAGAGCCGCCTCGACCCGTGCTCGGATGACAAAGTCTAACGCCCCGTGGTCAACAGCTGTCAAACGGGCGTCCTCAACGCCGAACTCCTCGAGAATATCCAGTATAGTCTGCCTTATTTTGTCCCCGTAGAGCCTCTCCACTGAGCTTGTTAGGTCGATCTTTAGCCCGGTTCCTTCAGGGGCGGGTTCGATCTTCACATAGATATCGCCTTTTTCCTTTCTGCCTGTTTCTCCTGTCTTGGTGATTTTCATTTTTCCCTCGCCGTCTTCAAGCTCTCAGATGTCCAAACCGTTTATCGTTTTTCCTGTTGCTGTAAAATAATGTTTGATTTCTCTCATCTCGGTCACCAGATCTGCTCGTTCGATGATACTTTCTGGGGCGTCTCGCCCGGTTATGATTATATGCTTCTCCTTAGGGAGGGTTTCCACTGCTTTTAGAAACTCCTCCGGTTCTGCTATTCCCAAATGGAAGACAATATTCAATTCATCGAGAATGAGGATGTCGAACTCCCTGGAAGAGATGAGTTCCAGAGCAAATTTAATTCCTTTTTTGACAAGGTCAACAATTTTTTGGTCTGGGGATTTGGGGTAGAAAAAGTTTTCTGTGCCGAAGCGGTATATCGGAAAAAGGTTAAGTTTGTGTATAAGCAAGACCTCGCCCGTGTTTGAGCCTTTTAAGAATTGGATGAGGATAACCTTCTTATCTCGTCCTTTTGCCCTGATAGCACATCCAAGTGCGGCGGTTGTTTTCCCTTTGCCTTCCCCTGTGAAGACGAGGATCAAGTTTGCCGCCTCCAGTCACCGAGTTTCAGATCCCTGATTCGGAGCTGAATTAAGCGTCTGCCTTGATAGGTTTCGTGTTCAAGGATGAAAGCCAGGTGAAGCGGTTTTGTTCCCGCCACTATCTCTGGGTAGTAGCTTCCGAGGTTGAATCCGATGACATTTAATGGTTGGTGGTAGTTGTGGATACACATTCTGAGGTGTCCTTTCCCGACGATTCGGGGTGTTCCATATAGCTTTGCGTTTTCCAGCAGGAACACAGGTCTCATATTCTCTGGACCGTGAGGGGCGAACAGCTCCAACCAGTCTACTAACTCCTCTGTTATCTCCTCTGGAGTAAGTACTCCGTCTATGGAGAGGACAGGAACCATATCCTCATCCTGCAGGTTCTCCGTGGCATACTGGACAAACTCCTTCTTAAAGCTCTCAATCTTATCTATCTCGATGCTCAGACCGGCTGCGTATTTGTGTCCGCCGTATTTGAGAAGATGTTGTGAACTGCTCTTTATGGCGTTCAGCAAGTGGAAGTTTGGGATGCTTCTGGCTGAGCCTTTGCCTTCTCCGTCTTGGGTTGAGATGAGGACGGTTGGGCGGTTATAGCGTTCGGCGAGGCGTGATGCCACAATACCGATAACCCCTATATGCCATCTGTCCGATGCAAGCACGATAGCCTTTTCCCTGGAGAGGTTAACCTGCTCCTTTACCATACGGTCCGCTTCCTCGAGTATCGCCTCATCTATCCTCTTACGCGCTGTATTCTGTTCCTCGATTATATTGGCGAGTCTCTTCGCCTCTCGAAAATCATCGGTCAGGAGGAGGTTTAGGGCGAGGGCTGAGTCTCCTATTCTGCCGACGGCGTTTATTCTCGGTGCGAGTCCAAAGACGATGTGCCAGGAGGATAGTTCTTTTCCCCACAGACCTGCTGAGGTCATAAGGGCTCTCAAGCCCACTCTTTGGGTCTTTTCTATCGCGCTGAGCCCAAATTTAGCAAGGATACGGTTTTCCCTCGTCAGGGGGACGATATCGGCAATGGTGCCAAGACCCACAAGGTCGAGGTACTGATAGACCTTTTGTTTATCCTCGCCGATTGCTTCAATCAGGGCAGAAGCGAGCTTGAAGGCAACACCCACTCCTGCTAATTCTCTTGTAGCGTCTGGTCCTCCGAGCCTCGGGTCGACGACGGCAACTGCATTAGGAAGTTTCTCGCCTATCTCATGATGGTCGGTGACTATTGTCTCTATCCCGAGGCTTTTGGCATATTCTATCTCTTCGATCCCCGTTATTCCGCAGTCGACTGTGATAATAACCGATATTCCTTTACTTTTTGCCTCGTCTATCGCTAACTTGGAGAGTCCGTACCCTTCAATTTGTCTATCGGGGAGGTACCATTCGACCTCTGCTCCAAGGTTAAGGAGGACAGAGTACAGAAGCACGGTGGATGTGATACCATCGACATCGTAGTCGCCGAAGATAACAATTCTCTCGCGGTTACGGAGGGCAAGAAGGATTCTATCCACTGCCCTGGACATATCGGGCAGAAGGAACGGGTCGGTGAGTTTATCCAGAGATGGATAGAAGAACTCTTTTATCTCTTCCCTTGTTTCAAGCCCGCGGTTCACCAGTATCTGCGAGATAACCTCTGGAATATTGAGTTCCCTTGCTATCTCCAGGGATTTAGCTCTGTTCTTGTTTCTCTGAAGGACCCACAGCATTACTTCTCCTTTTGTGGCTTGGGAAGGAGAGAACCTATAAGCCGGATTCTGTATCCATCTATGGATGGTAGTCATCTATCTGGGGCTGGAATTGCTTCCAGCCTCAAGCGGTCTACCCGGAGGTCTACCTGGAGCCTGGCACCTCCTGCTTGACCTTGCATCCGGTGGGGTTTGCCCTACCTCGAATGTCTCCATTCGAGTGGTGGTCTCTTACACCACCTTTTCACCCTTACCTGAGAATTCAGGCGGTATCTTTTCTGTGGCACTTTCCGTGGAATTGCTTCCCCTGGGTGTTACCCAGCACCGGGGCTCCATATGTCCGGACTTTCCTCCCCATAGTTTGGGGCGACTACCCGGTCCTCTCCTTCCTTTGTTTGATTCTTCTATTATGAAAAATAAAATATTATCATACCCAAATCAAATCAAAAGTCAATAGTCGGGTATCCGATAGTTGGGTGGTTCCTTTGTTAGTTGCAGATTGTGCGGGTGGCTTTCCCTCAAGCCTAACAGTGTTACCCGTACAAACCGCGCCTTCTTGTGTAGTTCATCTATGTTCCTGGCGCCGACCATACCCATTCCTGCTTTCAAGCCACCAACAAGCTGGTATATTGAATCGGCAACAGGTCCCTTGTATGACACCCTTCCTTCCACGCCTTCTGGGACGAGCTTTGAGAAGTTTTCCACCTCTTCCTGATTATACCTATCCTTTGCTCCCTTCTTCATTGCTTCGAGGGAGCCCATACCACGGTATACCTTAAAGCGTCTTCCCTCGTATAGCACAGTCTCCCCTGGAGCCTCCTCGGTTCCTGCCAGAAGGTTTCCTATCATTACCGAGTCAGCGCCGAGCCCGAGAGCCTTCGTGATATCCCCGGAGTATCGTATCCCTCCATCTGCGATTATTGGAACATTGTACCTTTTTGCCACCTTGGCACAGTTAAGTACAGCGGAAGCCTGAGGGTATCCCACGCCTGTGACGACCCTTGTTGTGCAGATAGAGCCAGGCCCGATGCCTACTTTGATAATATCGGCTCCAGCATCTATTAAGGCGGATACGGCTTCTCCTGTCGCCACATTCCCAGACACGATGACAACATCGGGGAAATTCTTCTTGAACTCTTTTGTTGCATCTATTACATTTTTTGAGTGTCCGTGTGCAGAGTCAATGACGAGCATGTCCACGCCAGCCTCCACGAGCGCGTGACTCCTCACCTCCCTATCTTTGCCGACACCGACAGCAGCGGCCACAAGGAGGTGTCCATGGGCGTCTGTCGCAGATGAAGGATAAGTCCTTTTCTTTATCATATCCTTGAATGTGATGAGTCCCGCTATATTACCGTCTTTATCTACTATCGGTAGCTTCTCTATTTTGTGTTTTTGCATAATCTCTCGCGCCTCAGCCTCGGTTACCCCCTCCCTGGCGACGACGAGCTCCTTTGTCATTACCTCTTCAATCCTTCGGGATGTGTCCGTTTCAAATCGGAGGTCTCTGTTTGTAAGTATTCCAACAAGCTTGCGTCCTCTTGTGATAAGGATACCTGAAATATCGTTTTCCCGCATAATCTCGTATGCTGCGGATATCGGTAGGTCAGGCGGGAGTGTTATCGGGTTTCGGATGAGTGTGGATTCGGCACGCTTGACCTTTCTCACTTGTGCCGCTTGCTCGGAGATGCTCATATTCCTGTGTATCACTCCGATTCCGCCTGCTCGAGCTATTGCTATTGCCATCTCTGCTTCTGTTACTGTGTCCATTGCTGCCGAGATGAGCGGGATGTTGAGGTGTATCTTCTCTGTGAGGTCAACCGAGACATCAACCTGTGAAGGGAGAACATCGGAGTAGCCTGGCACCAGCAGGATGTCATCGAAACTCAGCCCTGATTCAGCCTCTCTTATGGTTATGATGTGGGGTGTAGGTTTCGTAGCTGCACTTGCTAGCTGATCAGCGACTTTGTTTTTATCCCTTGGAATCTGTCTGATGCGATAGGATGCGAACCCAGATAAAAGCTCTTTTGCCTCCTTGTGTAGGGGCTTCAGGTTAGCTGCCTTTACCCGGTAGGTGCCGTTTATCTGGTTCACCATAAGCTTGGAATCCGACAAGAGTTCAACGGAATCTACTTTCAGCTGTTTTGCTAATTTGAGTCCGTGGATTAGGGCGAGGTATTCAGCTTCGTTGTTGGTCTTCTCGCCGAGCGGGATAGAGAGATCTTGGATGGTATTTCCGGATGTGTCCTCGATGTGAACACCTGCACCGGAGGTGCCAGGGTTTCCAAGGGAAGCGCCGTCCACAAAGATTCTTATAGACTTCATTACACTCCTATTTTTTGTCGCTTTCTCCTGGGGCCCAGTAAAGTATTCTACCGCATCGCTCGCAGGTGATGAGCTTGTCTCCTCTTTTGATCTCCTGTATCACTTGGGGAGGAAGTGAGTTAAAGCATCCCCCGCAAGCGCGTTTCCTCACGGGTACCACTGCATCAGGAACGCCGCGTCTTATCCTGTTATATGTGGAAAGGTATGATCTTGGAATCCTCCTTGTGAGCAGTTCTCGTTCTTTTTCTATCTCTCTTATCCTCTCATTTATGTTGGAGAGCGAGCGCTCCAATTCTTCTATCTGCTTTTCGTTTGTCTCCTTCACCTGTTTCGCCCTTTCACGGAGTTGTTCAACATTCTTCTCTGATTGTTCTATCTTTTCCATAAGTTCTATTGCTGTTTCTTCGAGCTCTGCTATGACCTCCTTTGTTCTTGCTATTTCCATCTGGACAGCGTCGTACTCCCTGTTTGTTCGGACGTTATAGAGTTCCTCATTGTGCTTCTTTAGTTTTTCCTGTGCGCCCTCGAGGTTCATCGAGACGATGTCATAGTCCTTCTTCGATAGAAGCAGTCGTTCCTCTTCCTCGGACAGCTCCTTTTCAGCCTCCTCTATCTCCTTCTTTTTTTCTTCTAAGTTCTCTGGAAGAAAGTTCCTGCTCCACTCCATATCCCTCAGTCTGCTGTCTATATCCTGTAGCTCAAGTAGGTAGTTTATAATCATCTCCATTTCAATGTTATCGTCCATAGGTTTCCTCCGTAACTTTTGCATAGGGTGAATCATCAAGGTTGGTTATTACCTGTACTCCAGGGGCAATTTCTCTTATCACTTCATCGAGTTTTCCCAGCCCCCATATTTCTGATGCGAAGTGTCCTATCTGGACGCAGTTGATGCCGGCTGATAGGAGCAAAAGGGTGTTGTGATAACCGAGCTCTCCTGTTACAAGACAATCCACGCCGGAGCTAATAATCTCATTTGTCAAGCTATTTGCGCTACCGCCGAGAATAGCTACCAGCTTGATTTCTTTCCTCGTGTCGCCAGAGAGGATAAAGTATGCCGTCGGGATAGCGTTGTGGATATGAGCAGCCAATTCTGAGAAGGGAGTTGACCTTTCCAACTGGCATATACAGCCGAAGCCCGCCTTTTCTTCCTCCCGCAGAAGCGGGGTAATGTCGTAGGCTGGCTCCTCGTAAGGGTGAAACCTTCTTATCCCTTCGATTGCTTTCTGGATGTCTCTTTCCCTCAGTATCGACTCCCAGCGATACTCAGAAGTTTCTGTCCTCTTTCCGATTTCTCCTATGAACGGATGAGCACCTTTTTCTGGTTTAAATGTTCCTGTTCCTTTGCTGAAGAATGATGCCTCTGAATATCTTCCGAGTTGCCCCACTCCGAGCGAGAACATACCTTCCGAGAAGCTCTTCAAATGATCCTCTGGGAGATATACGGTGAGTTTGAGCAGTTTCTCTCCTGGTCTTGGGAGAAGAACGGAGGTCGGGTTAAATCCGAGTTTTTTTGCCAGTCGGAATGAGACCCCATCTGGTGCTGCATCGAGGTTGGTATGAGCGGAATAGACATTTATCCCGTAACGGATGCAGCGGGTAACCTCCTTTGTTGGTGGTGATGAGGAATCGAGCCAGGAGACTGCCTGCGGAATTGCTGGATGGTGTGTTATGATAAGGTTTGCTCCAACATTTGTGGCAATATCAACCGCCTTCGATGTTAGGTCGAGTGAAAGGACAACAGCGGTTACCTCCTTATCATCGATCGAGATGATGTGTCCAACATTGTCAGAATCAGTTGCCCATCTTCGTGGGATGAGTTTCTCGATCTGACCTATAAGTTCTTTTATTCTCATTTATAAAAAAATGCACCAGAAGGTGCATTTGAAAGGTTGAACACTTTTTCCGTTACCCATTCTGCCTATTTCAAGCATCGCTCCTCTTTTCAGGGATATGGGCGATACTGGACTCGAACCAGTGACCTCTTGTATGTGAAACAAGTGCTCTAACCAACTGAGCTAATCGCCCAAGGCTACTGGACCCGCCAGGACTCGAACCTGGGACCAGTTGATTATGAGTCAACCGCTCTACCAACTGAGCTACGGGTCCTTATGGCTTCCAAAAAGAACTTTTCAAAGATTTCCAGATTTTTTTATTTTATATCTTTTTCACCGAAAATCAAGTAAAAATTATCAAAAAATTTATACCACCCTGATGTGGTTCGTATAAATCCGTCCCTTGCCATCTATCAGGGCTTCCAGTCGGAAGATCCCGGAGGAGGTTACCCTATATTCGAATGAGGTTGATATACTCGATAGAATCTTCTCGCCGCCTTTGATCAGGCGAAGTTCTGCAATCTTTGGCACGGATGCGAGAGGTTACAGAAGTATATGGGCGATTATCACCAAACCACCCATCTTTATGCAGGCTTTGAGGGTCATATGGTCGGAGAACATCAAGAAATCCACACCGAGCTGTCTGGCGACTGATATAATCTGCCTATGCCATCAGAGTCAGTTGTGTGGATGTGGATTGCTCCGCTGTATTCGTAGACTGTCACGGTCTTGCTATTTGACAAGGATAACTCTTCTTGAGATAGTTGTTGTCCCAGCTTTCAAGTGGATAAGATACACACCGCTGGGTATCCTGTCAGTCTCCCAGGTAATAGAGTGCCATCCAGGTTTTGCATTGCCCTCGAACAAAACCGACACCAGCTGCCCTGATATGCTGTAGGCTGCTATTGTCAGGCTTGTCTTCTCTGGGGTGGAGAAACTAATCCTTGCCGTGTTATTGAACGGGTTCGGGTAGACAGACAGGATGAGGTTCTCAGGGGGTGAATAATTTTCTTCAATCGATGAGGTGTAAGCCTCGGGCGGGTTTGTCGTGAAGAGTATTGCCCTTCCGGGGGTGAGTGGAGCTGATGTCGGATTATACCCTCGGCAGTAAAGGTATTCAAACCCCGACTCCTGGTCAGGGGACTCTATCCCGACGGTGGAGTATTCGTTTTGGTAGTCTGTGTCGTTGACGGTGTGGTATAGGAGAAGTATCTCGCCATCGCCTGTTGGTGTTGTTACATAGTCTGGGTCAAACAGGACAGCCTCAAATATCTCTGGAAGGTTGCCTCGGACATTCTCGCATCTCCATTCGATGATAAACCGTCCCTCAGGTGCATCGTAGCGGTAGAATATTCCGCCTGTTGGTCTCAGGTCATCCCAGAAGACGCTGACCTGTGCATTTGCAGATGATGGGTTCGGGATGTTGCGGTTGTAAAAGTCCGCTCTCGTTGTCCGCCCGAAGGAGAACCAGCCGTTGCTGCAGATGGAGACTGTATCATATGTTTGACCGAAGTATTTGAAGCTGAAGGGGAGAGGTACAACTTCCGTTTCGTCGTCCTCGAGAGTGAGTTCTGTCGCGCCCCAGCCACCGTACTCTGGGTCAAGTTCCAGCCACAAGTACTCTGGTGCTCGACCAGATCCTGTGTCTGTATCATCGTAGATGAAATATCCGTATTCTGTTGGTCCTGCAAATGTTGACGGAGACACCTCTCCTATGTAAAACTCCAGCGGTATGGTCTGGAAGAACCCTCCGGAGTGGACTTCAAGTATAAACCTCTCCTGAATCCCGCTTATTGTCCAGTCATGGACCTGCACGGTAAACGGGTCAGATGAGGTAGCAGATCCCTCTGGTGGGATGTTCGGATAATGCGCCGCAGAATCGAGCCTCTCTGTCCAGACCCGGGGTGTCCTTATATAGGCGACTGGCGCGGTTGCCTCAACCGATCCGATATTCCTAAGGCTCACTGTAAAGCTCACCTCCTCACCAGGGGAAAATACACCATCCCCGGTCTCGTCTATCACGCTGTCCACAACAAAATATGGAGAGATTATATTACCTTCTATTGCGTATTCTCCGATCCTTTCGGCAGAAGAGAAGAGGGAGATCTGCACGAGAGCCTCGTCGAACAGTGTGGCACGCCCTGCTATATCGAGCGAGAACCCTACATCGAAGTTGCCGGAAACCTCGCCAATGAAAACAGAATCAATCGGAAGAGAAATAATGTCATCGGTTGTATGTAGAAGGATGTAGGTTCCAGGGATTGTTTCTTCCGTGTGAAAATGCAGGGTAACATTATGTGTTTCTCCAGGTGTGAATACTGGAGGCGTTATTTCCCAGGAGGAGAAAGAGACAGAAACAGGTGCGCCCAGGATTATCTCTCCGAGAAAGGGCTTGAAATCGCGGCGTGTGGCTGTGAGATAGATTGTATCTCCGGGGGAAAGCTCATCGGTTGTTATTGAGAAGGAAACATTTCCAGAGCCGTCTGACTTCTTCGTTTCCAGAAGGATACCAGGCTTGTAAATGGTAACATAAGCGCCTGCAAGAGGAGAGGAGTAAGCGGAGAGGTGAACGGATATGTTATTTGTGCCAGCGGGGATTGTATCCGGGAAGTTCGCCGTCATCTCGACGGGTGTCCTCGACCAGACCGAAAGCCCAGGGTCGCCCAGAAGTGAGTAGACATTCATATAATGCTCGACTGCTCCACCCGGTTCCGTTGCGTTGGGAAAGCTTAGGTATATATTCATCTTTGCCCGGTCGACGCAGAGCCCGATATACTGTAAATGTTCCTTTAGATACCCCCAGAAGAACCCCTCGCTGTTCGGATTGTTCCATTTTGTATGTGTGTCGTGGTCAGAGCTGCCGTAGAATGCCACTCCCCCCTTCGGGTTGCTCGGTGTTCCGGCTCTTATCCAGGCTTCTCCGAAGCAGGGGTCGGTCGATGAGTTGAAGTCTCCGCTACCGCAGACGATGCATGCCATAATAGGTAGCTTCCAGCCATTGGCGAGCGATAGGATGTCGCTTATCTGATAGGATGGGTAGAACCATCCCTGCGAGCCTGCCCAGCCACGGTAGGAGACTACTCCAAGCCCTTCGTTGATGAGAGAGGATATGTATGTGTAGTCGTGCGAGCAGATGGTGCCGATGCAGGTTACTGTGTCTACCCTGGTAAATCCGCTCTCGAGCAGAAGATCTCTTGTCCAGAGTGCAACGAGCCTTGGGGAGGTCGGGTTGGGTGAGCCACAACAGTTTGCGCCGATAGAGAGCGCCCGTCTGAACCAGTATCTATCATCCATATATGGATTCGATTCATACCCTACAATCTTTGCCACCACCGTCCGAAGCTCACTGGGTGTGTCGACGGTCAGTCTGCCAACAGAAATGTCCGGTAGATAGTCATCCCCAACGATGGTAGAATACCCATGGTCGGATGCGTAGTCACCCTCCTCGTAGCTACTGTGATATGTATAGTCAGGGAAAGAGCCGTATGAACCCATCTGGACATCCCCCACCAGAAGCAAAAATTCAGGAGGAATGTCAGCTTCATTGTAATATGAGCGGATGAACTCTCTTATTTCTTCTTTCGATGGTGTTGTTCCAGCGCCCACATCTTCGTCGAGGTCGAAGAGTGTGCAGGGGAACCCCTCCCTCTCCTTCCAGAAGATAAGCTCATCGAGATACGGAATAAATACCCCCTTCGATATGATAAGATAACCACCTCGTCTGACAAGCCGGGTGGAGGAGACGATATCGTAGTTTGCAATGAGCGCCCTGTAAAGAGGGATGTATGACTCAGATACATAATCCGATACAGGTGATGCAGAACCTGTTAATCTGATGCGGAAATGAATGCTTTTATACATCCTCGCAATACGCTTTTCTCTCACAAGCTGCACGCCTACAAACGATACTGGCAGAACCCTGAACTCCCTCAGTATCCCGACATTGCCCGTCTTTGCAATGGATGTGGGATATGTGCTAAATTCGGAGTAAAATTTTTCATCCCGATGCAGATTTCCTGCATCATCAGGAACAGGTGCCCAGGTATCTATGTTGATTGGGATATCCTCGTAATCCGCATCGAGAATCTCAACCTCACCGCCGGTAGAAGTAGGTATGGCGACAAATGTGGATAGGATAGGTATGTCTGGTTTCGCTTCCTCATTATATGAGCCTGCCATATCGAAGCTCAGCTTTGTGTATCCCCCAACGGATACCTGCTTGAATTCAGGGAAACTCACCGTGCCTTCGATGAATGAGTTGTTCTGATTTTCTATCTCCACTCCGGCAAAAACTGGAACCGCAAGAAAGAACAGAAGGAAAAAGGCAGACAAAGCTCTCACATTTCCCCCTTTCATCTAAAATATAGTTTGGTTCTTCTGTCGTCGAATATATTGTTGTCCTTGGTAATGTTTTTGTCAAGGGCTTCGGTCGGGTCAATCTCTACGATCGTTATCTCCTCGGAATCAGTGCTTCCCTCGGCGAGAATCTTGCCTGTGGGGGAGTAGATGATGCTTCCACCCGTGAAGGTAAGTTTTCTCCCCCCAACCGATTCTATCCCTACCCTGTTCGATGTTATTGTGAAGACCCTGTTCTCCACTGCCCTGGCGTACATTGCCTTCTGGCAGTATGGCATAACGAGGTTTGCGCTGTGAGCGATGACCTGTGCACCCTTGAGAGCAAGTGTCCTTGCCGCCTCAGGGAATAGCCAGTCAAAGCAGACCATAAGACCTATCTTTACCCCCTTGAATTCGACGGAGACAAAACCTGTGTCCCCAGGAGCAAACAGATATTTCTCCCCGTCGAAAAGATGCGTTTTTCTGTAGAGGAACTCTCCCATTGGTGAAACAAGAAACTGTGAGTTGAAGATTTTGTTATTCGATATTTCCGGGAACCCTCCGACAATAGCCATATCCTTTTTCTTGGCTACCTCAGAGACTGCTTTTATCGTTTCACCGTCTGGAAACTTCTCAGCTACCGACAGCAGTTCTCTCTTCGAGCCGAAGAGATACCCTGTGGCGAACAGTTCAGGTAAAACAACGAGTTCCGCTTCAACAGGTTCGAGGAACTGTATCACTCGCTTAATATTCTTATCAACTGCGAGACGCTCAGGGTTGAATTGAAGATAACCTATCTTCATCTCTTGCTCTTGAAGAATGAAAGAATTCTTTTTACTCCATCCTCTGGAATATATTCTGGCTCACCGAGCAGGTAGCTCAGATATGCAATCTTCGAGAGATGTTCGAGTGTTTCCATTCGTGCGACTGCATCGTAGATCTCTTTGCCGAATGTTACTGCTCCGTGGTTGGAGAGGATGATGGCATTGGACCCTTTTATGTATGGTCTGACCGATTCTGAGACCTCCTCTGTTCCAGGGACGGCAAATGGGGCAACGGGGACATCTTTTCCGAGCCTCACAAGGGATTCGGATAAAAGCTTTGTCGGAATACGCCTTCCGGAAGCGGATAGTGCGAGTGTAAATACCGGGTGGGCATGAACTACGGAGAAGATATCTGCTCTCTCCTGGTAGATAGAAAGGTGCATCATCATCTCAGATGAGGGGGAACCGTTCCCCTCGAGTAGGTTGCCATCTATGTCTGTTAGCAGTATTTCCTCTGCTGTTAGGTTTTCCTTGAAGCGGGTTGTCGGAGTGATTAAAATTTTAGATTTATCCACTCGAACTGAGATGTTCCCATCTGTTGCGGGGAGAAAATCTATCCCTCCGTTGGTAAGCCTTCTCGACGCCCAGAGTATCTCTTCGCGCTCTCTTCTATACTGCATTTCCATCTTACCTTATAAGAACTGCTTTCTGCGGTTTGCTGTTCGGCATATCTTCCTTGAGAAGGTATACTCCTGACGGCATCCGATTCCCCCAATTGTCTTTCCCGTCCCAGGTGTGGTCTTCTGCGGGTAACCTCCGGATGAGTTCACCCTTTATATTGAATATGAGAATATCTCTGTTTGTTTCACTTTTTATGCTCAGGGTTGAGTTGAACGGATTTGGATAGATAGACAAAGAGCTTCTTTTTTCTTCTGGCTTTTCCTCGATACCCGTTTCCTCGAGGATAATTCTGCCCTCGGTGGTTGCTGAAAGTGCTCTTTCAGGGTGCTCGATTATGTAGTCTCTGACTGCTTCGAACTCTGTTATTGGCAGGGTATCAGCGCTGTCAGGGAAGATGTATAGCGATGGTAGCATCTCGTAGAAAAACTGGCTTATCACCACAGAGTAAGTGGCAGCATCTAAGAGCGGCTCCCCGTTCACGAGAACAGATTCCCTTCTGACCGAGAAGGATGAGCCAGAGTTGTAGACGGTGTATCTTCCACCAGAGATGTATATCAAAAGATTTCCAAGAGATAGCGGGAGGTTCAGGAGTCTATAAAGGGAGTTTCCTGAGATATACATCCTGATAATCCTTGATGTAAGGTATGTGCTTGGATCCAGCCCGATGGGGATTGCGCTAAAAAGTTCGTATCCAAAAAGTATTCCAGGGTATATATCCTGCCTGACCGATTCGCTTGTTTCCAGTGCGAGATCAGCGTCTGATGTCTCTCTTAGGGCGTCGGTTACAAGGTTTCCGAGCGGCGTGTCAAGGTACCCATCAGTTTGAGGGGTCTCGGGAATGGCTTCAGGCACATATATGAGTGGAGTGGTGTACATACCGGCAAGTGTCGGGGTGGACTCGAGTATCTCGACTATAGAATCGAGATAGGATGAGATAGCAGGGTCAGGGTAGACAGATGAGTCGACGGGTATTACCTCATAATCTAATATACGGTTTTCCTCACCGATCTCCATTATCATCTTGCCAAGATACCGGTTATAACAACCAACCTGGAGGATGTAAGTTGTGTCGCCTTCCGGGTTCTCCACAGGAATTGGTGTGGTAAACAGGTAGTGGTCGTGTCCACCGACGATTATATGTATCCCAGCGACTTCCTTAGCGACCATTCTATCCTCGTTAACACCGAGGTGGGAGAGAAGGATTATTAAGTTGCAGCTAAGTGATCTGAGTGTATCGACCATATCTCTTGCTGATGTTACAGGGTCTGTGAAACAAACAGGTGATGGAGAGGAGATGTAGTTTGTCTCCTGGGTTGTTAGCCCGAATATCCCGACGCGGAAATGTGGGAAATCCTTTATATAGAACGGCTCGACAAGCTCGGCAAGTTCAGGGAAACAGGATGCATCCATATTCGCTGATAGATAGTGAAATTCCTCTGTGGATTCTGCCTCTATGAGAGTGTTATATAGCCTCTCCGGTCCCCTGTCGAACTCGTGGTTGCCAATGGTCAAAGCCTCGAATCCGAGCCTGTGAATGAGTCGTAGCTCCTCAACCCCAGAGAAACGGTTAAACATTATACCCCCAAAAAAGAAGTCGCCGGCGTGGAGGATAAGGCTGTTTGTAGAGCTTCTCCTTTCCTCCTGTATCAGTGTGGACAGTCTGTCCACGCCGCCGTATATACCCTTGCCTGTCTCATCCTCGGGCCCGAATGCAACGAGATGCGAGTGGCTATCGTTTGTATGAAGGATAACAAGAGTATCGGAGGCTTGGAGGCAACCACTGAACAATAGGAAAAGAGCAATAATCCAGCGCATATTATTCCTTTATGGTATAGGCTTATCAAATATAATTTGTTTATCCGGGAAATCAAATAGTATTGAGATAAAAATTAAGGTGCGTCGTTTTCTGGGGGTTAGGAAAGGTACAATCTTAGGTTCTTACTTCTTGTTGCATGTTTTAGTCTTCTTATCGCCTTTTCTTTTATCTGGCGTACCCTCTCCCTCGTGAGATTGAACCGTTCGCCTATTTCTTCGAGGGTTAGCTGTCTTCCCCTGTTTATCCCGAAGTAGAGGCTTATTACCTCTGCCTCCCGCTCAGAGAGTGTGGAGAGAACACGATCTATCTCCTCGCGGAGAGAGGTTCTTACAAGATTACTCTCTGGGGATGGTAGTTTGTCATCTTGGAGAACATCTTTAAGGGAGTTTGAATCGTTCGGGGAGAACGGAGCATCGAGCGACAGATGTGAGGCGGATATTTTGAGGGTGTTATCTATATCCCCCTTGTTCATATTTAGCTCCTCGGCTAACTCCTCGCTCGACGGTTTCCTACCCAGCTCCTGTTCCAATTCGCTCTGTCTTTGACCTATCTTGTGGAGCGTTCCTATTCTGTTGACAGGGAGTCGGATAATCCTCGACTGTTCTGCAAGCGCCTGCAGGATACTCTGTTTTATCCACCAGACGGCATAGGATATGAATTTGAAGCCGCGCTTTTCGTCGAAGCGCTTCGCTGCCTTAATAAGCCCGATATTGCCCTCATTTATAAGGTCCTGGAGTGAAAGCCCCTGGTTCTGATACTGCTTGGCAATGCTGACCACAAACCTCAGGTTTGCTTTTGTAAGTTTTTCTAATGCCTCCTTATCGCCCTCCTTTATTCGCTTGGCAAGTTCAACCTCTTCCTCCGGCTTTAGAAGCTCCGTTTCACCTATCTCTTTCATATAAAGATCAAGAGACCTTTCTCTATCCCTTGAATATCTTGTTTTCTTTCTCCTGGTTCTCCTCGGATGAGAGCTTCCCATCAATCCTCCTTTTAATGGTTCTCCTCTCTTTTGAAAACATACAAAAAGGTCTTCTTTTGTCAAATTTGAAGTGAGATCTTTTAGTTTACCGTATCGTTTTTCCTATGGAAAGGGGGAAATCCATCGAATTCATCTGGGTATGACCCCTCCAGCACCATATATGAAACGATAGTTTTGAGGGTTTCGAGGTCTATTCTTTCGTTCTCACCCATCTCTGCTCGTGCAACTATCAACTCGAACTGTTCCCTGGTTATAACACCAAGTTCCAGAAGACGCAATATATATCCTTGTGCCTCTGGGGTGAAGAGTTGCTTTTCCTCTCTCGAGAGGACACGAACACTGAAGCGTTTTCTCTGCTTCGCGCCTCCTTTTATGTGTTTGTTGAACCAGGTTATAGCGTAGTTAATCTCGCTGTCTGTGAACCCTTTGTCCTCGAACTGCTTAAGAAGTTGCTGGTCTGTGGGTTTCACAGGTTCAGTTGAGTTCTCGGCAAGATACACTATAAGGTCAAACAGTTTCCCGTTCAAGTTCTCTCCTGCAATTTTTTCATAATAATACATCTTTTTCCTCGACAGTCAAGTTCTAAATTTTATTTTTTTCTCCGTGTTTTTGGTCTCTATTCTTCCTGATAATATCAATATCGGCATGCGTACGAAGAGTGGCGTCAAGACAACAGCTATGGATTTTTTGTTGCGACGGTCTGCATTTGCGATGTCGGTTCCGCGCAGCTTGCTGCCGATAGCCGTTATGCTCCGCGAGATTATGATCACCGGCACAAGGATCAGCCACAGGGAATATATGGTGAAATCGGAACGGCTGAGCATAGTTATCTTTTCGTTTTGGGTATCTCCAACGAATGCCATAGTATCAAGCCCGCGATTGCAACAGTTGCACCGACGATCGGTATCTGTGCTGGCTCGCCCAGATGCGCCCAGAGATGGTAGGTATTCATCACGAGGAAGGTAGCGGATGAAACTATATTCAATGTTCTACAGGCTTTCTCTCTCAGGACGAGTGTGAGGTACGCGAGGAGTAAGGGCACTATGTAACAGAAGTCGAAAAATAGAAGGAGCCCCAGAGTTTCCTTTGGGACTCCTCCTTTCTCGAAGAAGTGCAGTTGCCCGTGGGCAAGGAATGCAAGTGTAAGAGATAGCCAGAGGATAGCAATCTTTGTTCTCATCGGCTCGCTCAGAATGTCCACATAAATGACCATATCGGGGTTATCTCGGAGCTAAACTGCTTCTGGGATGCGACCGGTATCCTCACGCCGACAAACATCTTGTTATGCTCATGCTCATCCCCGAGCGGCAGATAGGCGAACTTCAGCATAACGGAGTGTTCGTAGTATTCGCTATTGTCGACCTTGCTGTTGGATGTGTCCTTATCGGCAAAGCTCATCTGTCCAATCCCTGCAAGATGGATCTGGAAATTGCCTTCTTCGTTTAAGAGGTACTCAAAGTTGACCCGATATCCAACAGCGTCTCCTTTGTCCCATCCTGATTTCTGCCATTTGACCATCTCGCCGGAGTCGCTTTTCACCTCGATATCCCTCACCTTGCCCCGATATTCATACCAGACATCGTTGCAGGAATGGAGTCGGGATGTGATGCCCTCGTGTGTGAGGAAAGCGATGCGGAAATCCTTTGTCCCTGTTCCTATGCCTTTTGTTACGAGTGCATCGTCTGCGGCATCCAGCTTAATGCCTGCTCCGATTGATATAGCTTCCCAGGTAGGGTGGTCTGCGACTATCTTGTATAGCCCCGTGAACCAGACATCTCCAAACCCGTGGGAGTGGAAATCGCTGCTCTTTTTCACCCATTGCATTTCAGGGTTTTTCTTCCAGCTCTCCTTTGAGATGTCCTTATCCCAATAGCTTGTCACAAAACCGACACTAAACCTTTTGGTAACGCCGTAGCCGAGCCTTAAGCCGACTTTTGTGATATCTGCATGCCAACCATCCGGCATATCGACCATCTCCGGGGTATCCTCTGGGTCCTCGTTCCAGTAAGCCTTGGTTGCATGCATATAAAACCCCCTGCTTGTAAACCAAAGTTTCCCCTTTTCTACTCCGAGCGGGCAGCCGATAACGGAGTCCGCAAAAGAATTAGCCGAAAAGACGAGAATGCCTATCAAGGCTATAGCCATCGTATACATTTTCATCTTTCCCTCCTTTTTTACAATTTTTTGAACCTTGCAAGACAAAGACTTAGAACTATTTCATTTAGCCTCCTTTCTCGCTATGTTCTTGGACCCATTTTCTTCGGTCGGTTTTGAATCTACAAGATAAGGTTTAATATTCCACCAACGGTTAAGGCTGAGATGATCATAATCGTTGCTGATTTTATCATATCCCTCACACCGAGCTCCTTGACGAGGATAACGAAGGTTGCTATGCAGGGGAAATACATAGTCAAAACGACGGATGCTACTATCATCTGGTGCATAGTCAATCCCAGTGGGACGAGCATTCCGACGGCTACATCCTTCCTGAGAAACCCGATGATCAATGCGCCAACCGCCTCCTCCGGTAGTCCGAGAATCCCTGTTACCACCGGTGCAGCAAGCCTGCCAATGAACTCAATTATGCGAAGGGCATAGAGAATATTCACAATCAGAACTCCCAGAAGGACATAGGGGACAGCATCTTTCAGGAACCCGAATGTTCTCATCCAGAGCTTCTTTACCAGCGCGGGAAAATATGGGAGGCGATATGGAGGAATCTCAGCGAATATTTCGGGACTTTCACCCTTCAAAACCAGATTGAGCAGAAGTCCGAGTATAATCCATACGATAAATAGTGTGCCGAAAACAATGCCGAGCCCGTTCGCACCATATTGCCCGACCAGACCGAACACCATTGCTATCTGTGCCATACAGGGGACCGCTATTGCCATAAGGGTGGCGGCAATGAACCGCTCCCTCTTCGTTTCTAATACCCTCGTTGCCAGCGCACCAGGAACATTGCATCCAATCCCGAGCAGCATAGGGATTATTGCCAGACCATGGATTCCGAATTTGTGCATAAGTGTATCGAGCAGGACACCGAGACGGGGAAGATACCCAGAATCTTCAAGAAAACTCAGCACAAGATAGAAGGCTACGATATAGGGCAGAACCATTGCAAACGGAACAAATAAGCCCGTCGTTAGGACTCCCATAGATTCCACAAAGGCTATCTTACCATCGATTAGTTTGCCTATCAGGACATCGTGGATAAATCCAGATGAGCCAAGAAGAGCGGATAACTTTAACATTAGAGGAGCCCACAGATTTTCAAACAGCGGCTCGAGGATATAACCGATTAGCGATTCGCCGATGAGCCGCACAACCTTGAAAGCAAGGAATAGAACAATAATAGCGATAGGAATTCCTGTTATTGGGTGGATTGAAGCATCTCCCAATCTTTCCAGAAGAGTATGATGGCGGTGTGTTAGCTTCTGCACTGTATCCACAATCTTGCCGATTTCAGACCATCTTTCCTCGTCCTCATATTGGAATGTGCTGACCTTTGCTTCGCTCATTCTTGACACAAGACTTTTAATCCCTTCGCCGGTTATTCCACAGGTTGGAACAACGGGGACAGCAAGGATCTTTTCTAGCTTCTCTGCATCGATGTGGACTCCTGTATGTTTCGTTTCATCCCAGAAATTCAGGCAGACGATAAGCGGTACCCTTCTTTTAATCAGTTGAAGTGTAAGTCCTAAGTTCCTCTCCAGGTTGGTTGCGTCCACGATGTTTACAAAGATATTACCATCTTCTTCGGCAGCACTATCGAGCATATCAACGGCAACCTGTTCAGCTTTCGAGCTCGGTTCGAGCGTGTAGGCGCCAGGCACATCAATCACTTCTGCCTTCTCACCCTTGATCCTCATATACCCCTTTGTGAATTCAACGGTTGTTCCGGGATAGTTAGAGGCTATTACATGGACGCCAGTCAATCTGGAGAAGATGACACTCTTCCCGACATTGGGATTGCCTATTAAAAGTATCTTTTTCACCCCAGTCTCTTTCTTACAACAATCTTTTGTGCTATGCCGAAGCCGAGAGCAATTGTTGTATTTCCAACCTGCACGATTATTGGTCCACGCATAAACTGTGCGGAGATCTTTTTGATACTAACACCCACTCTAATTCCAAGAGATTCTGCTCTGCGCCTGGAACCGAACCCTCCATGAATCGCAACAACGATCCCCTCTTCGCCTGATCTCATCTGTACTAAATTAACATCTTCCACCTTTTAGCTTCCTTTCGGTTTTCTTTCCGTTACCCTTACCGCTTTTTTCTATAAACCTGTGAAACTCCTCCAGCCATGCAGGCTTCTTCCCCTCGAGAGCAAAACGCATAAAAAGTAGCATCCGTTGAAAGCATAATGGACTTATAAAGTGCTCAAAACTGCAGGCGTCGGACTCCGCGACCTCCGGTGGAATGCCAAGAACATCGGTGAAGAACCTCATTATCGCACTGTGCTTGGAATAGACACATCTCGCCCGTTTCTTCCCCTTTTCTGTTAGCTCGATATACCCGTACCGCTCATGCCGAACGAGCCCATCTTTCTCAAGATGTTGGAGAGCACCCACGACAGAGGCGGAGGAGACCCCCAGACGCTCGACTATATCCTTCACACGAACTACTCCTTTTTCCATCTTGGTAATGAGTATCTGCTCGAGATAATCTTCGAGGCTCTGCGATAAAGCCATATTTTAGCCTCCCCTAACTTTTTTAGGTTCACCTAAAAATAAAAATTAAAAACAGGCTTGTCAAGATCTTTTTGAGGGGAAAGCAGATTTTCTTGCCGTGGTCTGTTTCGATAACTTGTCCTAAATTTTTGGTGATAACATTCGATAAGATAGGTGAAACGGAGGGAGAGACGATGGATACCAAAAGGCGTTTTTGGCTTTTGAAAGTGAACGATATCACCTGTGCAGTACCCGATGGCTTTGTTCTCCGGGTTGCTGGATGTGAATGGCTCAAACCCTCCACTTCCGGGATTGTTCCGCTCTTCGGACGGTTAAAGGAAGGGAATAACTGGATTCCTGTTCTGGATGTTGGGCTTCTGTTGGAGCTTTCGCGCCAGCAACTTCTCGATACAACTTCTGTCCTCCTTTTGAGGGATAGGGTTGGACTTGCTTCGGATACGGAGCCTATCCCGGTGGAGCTGGATGAGGAACAGATTAGATATAAGAGATGGGAGACAAGGGGAATCAACCCGATGTGGGTTGTTGGGTATATCATTCGGGGAAGGTTTCGTTACCCGATCCTCGATGTGCCGGAGATACTTACGCGACTGAATAGCTTAATACCAATAAAACAGAAAAGGAGTGCGTAGAAAAATGAATAAATCGATAAGCAGGTGGCTAATCGGTGAAACTATCCACAGGCTCAACAACGGTCTTGGGGCTATAAAGGGGTATGCTGAGCTTGCCCTGCTAAATGATAGGCAGGAGTATTATAAGCGCTCAATGGATTCCATAATCAAGGTAACCTCTCGGATAGAGAGGACACTTTCAGTATTCTCATCGTTTGCCAGTTTCACTTCTCCAGTTGATCTATCAAGGCTTGTAGAAGATCTCGTTTTCCTTCTTGATCCTGTTCTGGCACATAAAGGGATAACTGTCAAGAAGAACCTCACCCCCGTGGAGATTACATCCTGTTCTGTGGCACGGGTAGCAAGGGATGTCTTGCTTGGGATGTTCTACTGGGCGACCTCCATTATCGAGGAGGGGAAAGAGATTCGCATAAGGAATACGGTTCGTAAGGGTTGGATAACGGTTGAGATGAGGATAGAAGGAGCTGTCCGTGGTGTTGTTCCTCGCTTCAGTCTACTCGAACGAGTTGGAGGAAGGCTTATAACAGAGAAAACAACATCAGGAGAACTCATAAGGATAGATTTGCCGAATAAAGCAAACGGAGAAGAAAAGGCGGCTTGATATGAGGAAGGTACTCATAGTAGAAGACGAACCTTTCTTCCAGGACTTTTTGTACAAACTGTTTGATCATCTTCAACTTTTGCCCGAGGTCGTCTCCAACGGTGAGGAAGCGCTCGAAGCTCTCCAGCAGAAAAGGTTTGACCTTATCGTCACAGATATCAAGATGCCAAAGATGGACGGGATAGAGTTGTTAAAGAAGATAAGGGAAAAAGGGGATAAAACCCCTGTGGTTGTTGTAACCGGATTTATTCCTCTCTCCAATAGAAAGATGATACTCAATATGGGAGCAGACGCGTTTCTCACAAAGCCCTTCAATATCTCGGAATTTACGAACACCATCTCCAAGCTCGGGGTGCTAAAATGAAAAAAGGGAAAAGATTCAGGATAGTGAAGCACAAAAAGGGTGTTCCTATAAGGAAAATAGAAGGAAAGCGGGTGAGATTCGACCTCATTGTTGGCGGAAAGAGGGTTTTGCATAAGGATGAATTCATTCCGAAAAGCTCGCGACACAGGGAGAGAAGAGCCTGATAAGGAGGTGTGATGAACCGGAGGTTAATAATAAATAACCTGACCCCCGAGGAACGGGAGATTGTCTCCAAAATATTTTACAGGGCCGCTATTGTTTTTAACACGCAACTGCCTGAAAATTGGAATGATATACTCGATAGTATATCAGAATGTATTAAGCCAATTGACTTATTTATAGTAACTGCAGATAGTTACACTGAAGAGATGCTTATTTCCTCCACGAACCAATCTATGGCAGAGAAGCTTGTCTCCTCTCTTAAGTCCAAGGGAAAACTCCCGAGTAAAAAAGAGCTTGAGCAGGTTATCAAGGAGAAGGTCCAGGGGGAATACATAATTGAGGAGCTTCGCTTCCACAGAATGCGCATCGGTTATGCTGTTGGTGTTGCGAAGGGAGGAGAAAGAATAGATAGCTTGGTGAGGAATGTGTTTCGGTTCTCCCTGCCTATGATTTCGATAATGGTGGTGAATTTCAAGCTTTTCAAGCAGGTGGCAGCTCTAAACCAGACTGTGAGCAAGATGCAGCACGAGCTCGAGCGGCTCGAGGCGATGAAGAATGTTGGAGAGGTGGCGAGTGGAGTGGCTCACGATATGAACAATATACTCGGTGCTATACTGGGGCGCGTTCAGCTTCTTGAAAGATATATCGGAAGTAAGGAGGGGGCTTTTGACCCGACCCTTCTGGACGGCTTGAAGATAATCGAGCGAACGGCAACGGATGGTGCAGAAATCATTCGCAGGGTTCTTATGTTCTCCAAAGAGTATGAGGAGAATTTCGAGGATATCAGCGTTGACCAGGCGGTGCTGGACACCCTGAAGCTGTTTGAGGGTAAACTGAGAGAGGCACGGGATAGGTCAGGGAAAAATATCGAGGTGACCGCTGACCTTCGAAGCCGTTCAACCATCTTCGGAAATGGGGCTGCCCTCCGGGAGATAATAATTAACCTCCTTGTGAATGCAGTGGACTCTATAGAGGAATCAGGTAGTATCTTGCTCAGAACATTCACCAGGGATAACGATGTGATAATCCAGGTGGAAGATACAGGGAGCGGGATCCCGAAGAGGTACCACGATAAGATATTTGCACCGTTTTTCACAACCAAGGGTAAAAGAGGCTCGGGACTTGGGCTTTCCATCTGTCGAGAGCTTGTGAAGAAACATAGAGGGACAATATCTCTCAAGAGCGAGGTTGGGAAGGGGACAACATTCACGCTTCGGTTTCCTGCGAGCAGATCGGCTAGCAAGGCGAAACATCTTGAGTCGTTCAAGCTTCCTCGGCAGAGTGGACTGCGGGTTCTGGTAGTTGAAGACGATGAGGAGATAAGAAACTTACTCAAGGAGATATTCGAGCACGAGCATTTTTATGTGAGCTGTGCGGAGAACGGACTGCGTGCTCTCGATATTCTGAAGAAGGAAAGGTTCGATGTTGTGTTCACTGACCTCGGGATGCCGAAGATGAACGGGAGCGAGCTTTCTCGCTGCGCAAAGGAGATATCCCCGGAGACCAAGGTCGTGCTTGTAACTGGTTGGAATACCAGACTGGAGCCAGGTAAGTTCAGGTATGTGGACTCTATAGTATCCAAGCCGTTCAAGATAAACCAGCTTTTGGGAACAATAAACCACCTCTGGAGTAGGGATGAGAATAGGGCTTCTTAACAGAGACACGGCGACTTCCAGAGCGGTTTCTATTCTTGTGAAGCGGTTTCTACCACAGATGGAGATAACCGTTTTTGGCTTTGACGAGCTGCTTGCACTCTGGCGTACCAAACCCGATATGGTTGTGAGTATACTTTCGTATCCGTTTGGAAAAAAAACAGAACTGACCCGGGAGGTAATCAACCTCCTCGGGATACCAGTGGTAGTTCTGTTCCCTATGGAAAAGGAGGCAATTGACCCTATGGTGTCTCTCCTGGAGTCGGGTGCCGTCGACGCTATACCATACAGGATGGAAAATGGCGAAGATCGGACCGTAAGAGCGGTAGAAGAACTTGCAAGAAGGATAGAGTCTGTTGCTGCTCATTGTGGGAGAGTGTTTCCATTTCCTACTCGGACAGGCTCCGTTAAACTTCCAGAGGAGGGAGGAGGGTTCCAGATAATCGTTATCATCCTTTCTGTTGGCGGTGTTCGCTCGCTTGTAAGCCTGCTCTCATCTGTCCCTGGTGGATTCCCTTTACCCGTTGTGGTACTCTCACAGCTGGAGAAGTATATCTTCTCTCCGCTTGTGAGGAGGATATCGAGAGGTTATCCTGCCTGCGTTGTTCAGACTGAGAAGGCTCTTGTTCCAGGGGAAATACTCATCGTCCCAAAAGGCAAAACCATTATATTCACCAGTGACAAAAGAAAGGTCAAACTCACCCCCTTGGAAGGTAGATCAATCAGCGAGAGCCTGATTTCGGTGGAGAGAGCTTTTTCGGGGAAGATTCTCTTGCTTGTTCTTTCCGGGGAACTCCTCGATGGTGATGATGTCATATCGAGGATTCGGAAGGGAGGAAGCGCTCTGGTTTGTGAGGATCCGGAGTATGCTGTTTTCCCCGAGGCACCGAAGAAACTCTTGAGTAAAGGGGTTTGCAGTATTGTTGCACCTGAAGGAAGAATTGCTCTGGCTATAAAAAAGCTCATGGAGAAAAGAAAAGATGAGAGAAATCCTGTTTGCCGAGGATGACCCGCACTGGCAAGTGGTTGTGGAAGAGATAGCACGGTTTTTGGGATACAGAATAGACCACTGCCGCAATGCCAAGGAGGCGGAGGAGAAGCTGTTCAAAAAGAGAAGAAAGTATGCCCTTGTGATAACCGATGTCAGGATGCCGGAGGAGAGCGGGCTGGTGCTGTGTGAGAAACTCGCCAAGCTTCGCCCGGAGCTGCCCGTCCTTATACTGACCGGGTATAGGACGAAGAAGCTTTATAGGACCGTTGAGAGGCTGGGTATCCCGTATATCTTCAAGCCAACAACCGTCTCAGAACTGCTCACGGCGATAGAAAGCCTGACAAAATAGGAAATTCTTTCCTGTTTTATCCATAAAAAATTTTTTAACCGAAAAATACTTGATTTCTGTCGCAGATTGAGTAAAATATTAAACAGAGGTAATTTTTAATCTGTCTTTTCTAACATTCTATGCCGTTTAGGGAAAGGAGATGATAAATTTGAGGGCACTTGTGGTGGATGATGATCCCGAGGTTTGTTCTGCAGTTGAGGAGATACTCCTCGAAAAAGGTTGCAAGGCGGACAAGCGATTTTGTCTTGCAGATGTAAAGAGGATGATTCGTCGTAGGCACTATGAACTCGTTTTCGTCGGGAGTAAGTTACCTGATGGCACCTGCTTAGACGTCCTGAATGAACTTAACCGCCTTTCCCCCTTGACGACGGTGGTCGTTCTTATAACGCGCACGGAACTGAATATGGTGGTTCAGGCAGTTCGGGAAAAAGCCTACGAGTTCATTGCCAAACCTATTGTTCCTGATGAAGCGAGAATCCGTATTGAATCCGCCATTGAGCGAGCGAGGTTGATACAGGAAAACGAGATCTTGAAGAAAGACACACCTTCCCTGTTGCCGAAGAGGCTTCTTGGCAGGTCGAAGGTCATGCGAAATCTTATCGAGACGATAAATATTGTTGCCCCAACGGATGTGAATGTGATGATTTATGGTGAGAGCGGAACAGGTAAAGAGCTTGTTGCTCAGGAGATACATAACAAAAGCCTCAGAAGCGGTGCCCGTTTTGTCGAGGTAAACTGTGCTGCTATACCGGATACGCTCATTGAGGCTGAGTTCTTCGGCTATGAGAAGGGAGCCTTCACAGGGGCTGTTTCAAGGAAGATAGGTAGGTTTGAGCTTGCCGATGGTGGGACACTGTTTTTGGACGAGATAAGCGAGACAAGCATTGCATTCCAGGCGAAGCTTCTCAGGGCGATCGAAGAGAAGAAATTCGAGAGGCTCGGTAGCAACAAAACCATTAAAAGCGATGTTAGGATAATAGCCACTACGAACCAGAACCTCAGGAAGCTTGTTGTTGAGGGTAGGTTTCGTGAAGACCTGTATTTTAGGTTGAATGTTTTCCCTATTCATATCCCTCCCCTTAGGGCGAGGAAGGAAGATATCCCTCTTTTGGCAGATTACTTCGTAGCGCTATATTCTTCCAAGAACTCCAAGCCGGTGAAAGAGATCAGTTCGGATGCACTGTCCTGGATGATGAAGTATGATTGGCCTGGCAATGTCAGGGAACTGGAAAACGCTGTGGAGAGAGCGGTTATTGTGTCGGTTGGAGATAAGATAACGCGGAAGGATATAGTAATCCCACGAATGGCAGAAACCAAGGGGGCTGTTGACATCGGTGAAATTTTGCCCCTCAGGGAGATGGAAAAAAGGTTGATACTAAAAGCCCTTGAGAAGACCCGTGGTAGAAGAGCAGAGGCAGCCCGCCTTCTCGGGATAAGCGTCAGAACCCTCCGAAATAAGCTTGCCAGATACGAGAAAGAAGGCATCTATGTAAACAGAATGGGTGAAGTCAGAAGAGAGAAGAAATAAAAGGTTTCTTTACGGTAAGCACAGAGAAAGCACCTTCTTTTTGGTGACGATACCTTGTAGCTTGTTGTCCTTCCCTCTTATGAAAGCAATTTCTTTCTTCTCACGGTGCAGCGTAACCAGAAGTGTGAGAAGGCGCGTTTCCCTGTCCGTTGTGACAGCTGTCCTTGTGAGTTCTCTGATACCTTTCCTGCTGTGAGCCACGAGGTCGACTACACTGATATAACCGAGCGGTTCTCCTGTCTCTTCAGTAACCAATATATGCTCACTGTTGGACTTAATAGCGAGTTCTTGTACCTTCTGTGGAGGCGTAAGTACCGATGTCGAAGGGTATTCTGTCTCCATAATGTCGGCTGCTTTAAGCCGTGCGAGGGAGAATATCCTGTCGAGGGTTGATATCTTCTTCTCAGAAACCCCTTGTAGATGCTTTCTGACAAGGGTATGAAGCTCATCAATAGAGAGGGGGGAAGCGGTTACCTTCGGATTGAATAGTTTCCTGAGCAGTTTTGTTATCCCCGATGCCCCTATAACCACGGGGTATAGTAGCAGGTGGAACCAGTAGAGGATACCTTCTGTAAACCTTGCGAACCTCTCTGGGTGGAACAGGGCTATTGACTTTGGTATGGTATCCGATAGATAGAGTGCAGAAATTGATGTAATAACGATAGGAAGAAGCTTGTTACAGCTGGGACAGTATCTTATAAAGATGTAAGCAGAGACCGATGAGGCTGCAAGGACGAAGATATTTGTCCCGATGAGTGCGGTTGTTAGAAACCTTTCCGGACGAGCAAGCCAGAACGAAAGCAGTCTTGATGGCTGTTTGGATCCCTTCCTGGAAAGTAGGACAAGTGCTGTCTCTGCGCCGGAGAATATCCCAGCTACAATCAGGCAGATAACCGCTATTGCTATCCTTACAAGCATTAAAGTTCCCTTACTGCCACGATGGTTACAAGGTTGCCTTCTGTTTCTATAACCTCAAGCTCGAGCCCTTCGCACTCAAATCTCTCTCCCCGAGAAGGTAACCTCCCGGCAACCTCTGTGACAAGTCCCCCGACAGTGGCAGATTTTATACCCTCAAACCTTTTGCCAAACAACTGTGAAAGCTTCTCAACGGAAGTGTTCCCCTCAATTATCGTGTATTCACCAACAGATGGATACTCCAGCTTGAGTAGATGCGGCAGGAGCGATAACACCGCCTCTCCGAACGCCCTGTCTATCCACATAATCCCTGTGTAACTCCCAGACTCGTCAACCATAACCGCACCAGTTTCTCCTTTATCCTCCAGAACCTCCAAAAACTTGAAAAGGTGTATGTTCTCTGGTAGGAATAAAGGCTGTTTCACCTTGGGAGAATCGGAAAAGATGACATCCTTTCTCTTTATCACTCCGATGACCGTTTCCCTATCTTGTGATAGAACGGGCAGAAAGGGGAGTCCGCTTTCGGAGAATAACCTGCTTATATCCTCCCTCGGTGTATCCTCAAGCAGCTCGGGTATCATTCTGCGGTTCAGCAGGATCTTCGACACTGGAATGTCGCTCATCTCAAGAATGCGCAATATGAACTCATGCTCGGTCTCATCGAGGGTTCCACCTGTCCGGCTGTGAAGGAGGGCGATTTTCATCTCTATCTCGCCGAGTTTAAGCGGGTGTTCGTTATCCACCTTTGCAACCGTCCTTGTCATCCATCTTGAAGTCAGGGATATGAAGCCTGTTACGGGGTAGAGGATACTAAACAGAATCTTAAGCAAGGGTGCTGCTGCCCTTGCAATTGCCCTACTATGGTATATTGAGATGTTCTTTGGAGTTATTTCTCCGAAGAGCAGGATGATAACTGACATAACAACAACTGCAATTCCGACACCTTCCTCGTTAAATCGGCTTACCAGGATGCCTGTAGCTACAGTATTTGCAGCGATATTGACGAGGAGGTTTGCAAATAAGATATTGACTAAGAATCTATGCGGTGTTTCAAGGAGTGATGGTATAAGCCTGTCCCGGATGTCAGGTGAGTTAGCGAGCCGGAAGAGGCTGTGCTTTGGGATAGAAAAGAAGGCGACCTCTGATCCGGAAAAGAGGGCAGAGAAGAAGAGCAGGACCAATATTATAGAAAGCGAGAGGATCATAACTCCTGGACAACCACCTCCCCGATGATTCTCTTCACATCTTCTCTCCTCATCGTTGCTGTGCCTGGTGAGATGGTTGTTGCTGTTCCACAGGCAGCACCGAACCTTGCGGCTTCTTTTATACTCTCCCCTTTATCAAGCGAAAAGATGATTCCAGCGACGGTTGCATCTCCTGCTCCTGTGGTTGTTACAACTTGAACCTCAGGTGGTATTACGCGAAAGAGTTCATTCTCTCCTGCGACAACGAGTCCTTTCTTGCCCATAGAGACAACAACATACTTTATCCCCATCTCAACAAGCCTTTTCGCCTCTCTGACTACATCATCGATTCCGGAGAGACGATGTCCTGCCAACCTTTCCAGCTCGTGGATATTCGGTTTGACCATAAACGGTGGAATGGAGATAGCCGATCTCAGGGCATCACCGTCTGTATCAACAACTACCTTTACCCCGGCGGATGAAAGTGGTGAACCAAGCTGTTTGTAAACTTCACTTGATACCCCTCTCGGAACGCTTCCGCTTGCAACGAAGAAGCTGGGCTTTGGAGATAGACGCATCAATTTATCGTACAGGATTCCAAGCTCAGAAGGTGAAATAACAGGACCTGGTGCGTTGATAGAAAACTGCTCCTTTGTAGAGACGCAATGTATAATGATGTTTGTTCTTGTGTTGCCAGCTGTTCTGACAAAATCTATTGTAAGTCCCTCATTTATGAGTATCCCCTCGAGGTATGCGCCGTCATATCCGCCGGAAAGCCCCATTATCACCGTTTGACCGCCGAGTGCCTTTATTACTCTTGAAACATCTATACCTTTGCCACCAGCATAGTACTCTTCGTGCAGTATAATGTTCTTGTCGTCTCTGGCGAGCCTCTCGATATAGATTGTTCTATCGAGTGATGGGTTCAGCGTAAGGGTGTATATCATCTTTCTAAAATATACATCTGAAAACTTGTTTTGCAACACAAAAACTTTCCGATTGACAACCTCTTTATTTTTGATAAAATGTGTGGATATTATTTTAAGGAGGGAAGGTGTATCCGTTCAAGGAGATTGAGGCGAGATGGCGGGAATATTGGGAAAAGACAGGTCTGTACAAGACTCCCGATAACCCTAAGAAAAAGTTCTACCTTCTTGAGATGTTTGCTTACCCCTCTGGTGATATTCATCTGGGGCATTTCCGAAACTACACAATCGGTGATGTCATCTGGCGGTACAAGAGGATGCAGGGATACGACATTTTGCATCCTTTTGGCTGGGATGCATTTGGTCTGCCTGCGGAGCAGGCTGCAATAAAACACAAGATACCACCGGATAAATGGACATTCTCCAATATCGCACGCTCAAGGAACACGCTCAAACGGCTATCGATCTCATACGACTGGGATAAGGAAATTATCACAGCCTCACCTGACTACTACAGGTGGACACAGTGGGTTTTCTTAAAGCTCTATGAATCGGGGCTTGTTTATCGGGATATGAGCTTCGTCAACTGGTGTCCGTCCTGCAAGACTGTGCTTGCAAACGAGCAGGTTATAGCTGGCAGGTGTTGGAGGTGTGAGTCTGTTGTAGAGAAGAGACGACTGGAGCAGTGGTTTGTCAGGATAACGGCATACGCTGAGAGGTTGCTCGAAGGGCTTGATAGGCTCAAGGGTTGGCCTGAGAACATCAAAACGATGCAGAGAAACTGGATCGGCAAGAGTGAAGGAACGGAAATAGATTTCAAGATTGAGGGGACGGATAAGGTTTTTTCCGTCTTCACAACTCGCCCCGACACGATATTTGGTGTAACATTTGTTACATTTGCCCCTGAGCAGCCGCTTGTTGATGAGCTCCTTGGGATTATGCCGAATAAGGAGGAGGTGGAAAGGTATGTTCAGCAGGCTCTGCTGAAGCCAGAAATAGAGCGCTCGTTCGATGGCAGGGAGAAGGATGGCGTTTTCACTGGGCTTTATGCCATCAACCCTTACAACGGCGAAAGGGTAGCTGTATGGGTTGCCGATTATGTCCTTGCTTCTTATGGCACCGGGGTTGTTATGGCTGTTCCCGCGCACGACCAGCGGGATTTTGAGTTTGCGAAAAGATACGGTCTGCCGATTAAGGTTGTCATCAATCCTCCCGGTTGCTCGCTTGACCCATCAACAATGGATGCTGCATACACAGAGAGCGGTATTATGACAAATTCGGGAGCCTTTGATGGACTTCCCTCCACTGATGGAATAAAAAAGGTGACCGAGTATGGTGAAAGGTGTGGATTTGCAAGGAGTAAGGTAATCTACAAGCTTCGCGATTGGCTCATCTCGCGTCAGAGGTACTGGGGAGCACCGATACCTGTGGTCCACTGCGAGAAGTGTGGAACCGTCCCTGTTCCAGAGGATGCCCTTCCTGTTCTTCTACCGCCTGCCGATAAGGTAAACTTTATTCCACAAGGGCGCTCGCCGCTTGAGGACCTGCCAGAATTTATGAATACAATCTGTCCTGTCTGTGGTGGGACTGCACACCGTGACCCGGATACAATGGATACATTCGTCTGCTCATCCTGGTATCATCTGCGCTACACCGACCCGAAGAACGAAGAAGAGCCTTTTTCCAGGCAAGATGCGAACCGCTGGATGCCGGTCGACCTCTACATAGGGGGAGCAGAACACGCCACAGGGCATCTACTCTATTTCCGATTTATCACCAAGTTGCTGCACGACCTCGGGTATCTCGATGTTGATGAGCCAGCAATTGCCCTGTTCAATCACGGGATGGTGCTCGATGCAAATGGGGCGGTTATGAGCAAATCTAAAGGTAATGTTGTTTCACCGATGGAACTGATTGAGAACTATGGCGTGGATACGGTAAGGGTTGGAATGCTTTTTATGGCACCACCGGAGAGGGAGCTTCTCTGGTCGTCCGAGGGGTTGAAAGGCGCTTCCCGCTTCCTCGAACGAGTCTACAACTTCTTCTGCAATCTATCCGGCAATGAGGAAATCTTCGATTTTGACCAGCTCCCGGATGTGGACAAACTCCGCTACCGTAAGCTCCACTGGGCTATAAAGCGCGTGAAAGATGACATCGAAAATATCCAATTCAATACCGCAGTTGCTGCTATGATGGAGTTTCTTAACACACTCGGACCACGCTTTCCAGATGATTCATCCATACCAAATTATATTGCGAGAAGGTTCATCAAACTGCTTGCCCCGTTTGCACCTCACCTTGCAGAGGAGATATGGCACAGAATGGGGGAGAAGGATAGTATATTCCTCTCACCATTCCCGGATTTCGATCCTGCGGCACTTGTTGCAGAGACGGTGACAATCGCCATCCAGATAAACGGCAAACTCCGAGCAACCATCAACCTGCCACCAGATTCCGATGAAGAAGCAGTTGTTGCGTCTGCACTCGAGCTCGATAAGGTAAGAAAATATGTAGAGGGAAAACAGATTGTGAAACGATTTTATGTGAAGGATAAGCTTATAAATATTGTTGTTAAGTAATCAAAACCACCTGCGCTTGATAAATATAAATACCCCAATAATAACGAGTAGAACAGAAAGTATTATAGTGTAGAGGAACGCGTTCGGTGAATGCTGGAACGGGAGACTGACATTCATTCCATAGAAGCTTGCGATCAATGTAGGTATCATAAGGATTATGGTAATCGATGTTAGAAACTTCATCACGACATTGAGGTTATTCGATATGACCGATGCGAAAGCGTCCATCATACCGCTTAATATATTGCTGTGTATATTTGCCGTCTCGATTGCCTGCTTGTTCTCGATAATCACATCGTCGAGTAGCTCCTTATCCTCGACATACATCTTGATGATCTCCATCCTCTGGAGCTTCTCCATCATAAGCTCGTTTGACCGTAGCGATGTTGTGAAGTAGACGAGGCTCTTCTCCAGGTTCAGAAGCTTTATCAGTTCCTCGTTCTTCAACGATTTGTGCAGCTCCTTTTCCACCTCGGTTGCCCTCTTGTCCACCACCTTCAGGTAGTTCAGGTAGAGAAGCGATACATAATAGAATATCTGGAGGATGAATCGGCTGTGTTTATCCGTTGAGAACCGTTTAACCTTCCCGCTTGTGAAGCGGTGTAGTATCAAATTGTCTTTCTTTGAGATGGTGAAGATGATGTCGTCGGATATGATAATGCCGATAGGCATTGTGGTAAATGGGACTTCCTCATCCTCCTCGAATATCGGTATCCTGATGATGATAAGCGAATATTCATCCTCGACGGCTATCCTCGCTCGCTCATCGACATCCAACGGGTCGGTGAGGAAATCGGAAGGGATGGCAAAATTCTTCTCGAGTTCTGCAATCTCCTCCTGTGTTGGGTCGACTATATTCACCCAGCAGTCGTCCTCGATAGATTTGACCTGCTCGAGCCTGCCGTTTATGGTCTTGTAGACGGTTATCATTATAACCCCTTTTCGTTATCAGAACCTTATCCTCTCTTCTTTCTTCTCCTCACCTGGGATAGTGGGTTTTGGTTTCTCTTCCTGCTTTTCTATCTCCTCGAACCTTGATGGGACATAGTCCTCCTTGCGGTGTGATAGCGGGCAATATGATGTTGGCTCCGTTCCCTTTATGAATATCTCCTCCGAGACATCGGGGCATCTTCTCGTTGCCAGAAGTAGTGACTCGTTGCATATCCTCGCATGAACTATTCCTGGCGGCTCGGTGAAATCGAGTCTCTCCATACCCTTTGTTGCTTCTATGATAAACTTTGCAAAAACGGGCAGTGCTGCTCGTGAGCCTGTCTGGTTCTCGCCTATGGGGGTCATATCATCGAAATGCGTATGCACTCCGACGACAAGCTGCGGTATAAATCCGATAAACCAGGCATCCGTGTAATCGTTTGTTGTTCCCGTTTTCCCGCCGCAAGGGCGGTCGAAGCCGTACGCACGAACCCCCCAGCCTGTTCCGTGGTCAACAACTGTCTGGAGCATATTTGTCATAACATATGCAGTCTGAGCAGGCAGAACCTCCTCCATCCTCGGACGGTTCTCCTCTATAACATTCCCCTCTCTGTCTTCTATCTTTCTGACCCAGATAGGTGTCGGTTTTATCCCGTTGTTTGGGAAGACGCAGAATGCGGTCACCATATCGAGCATCGTTACCTCGCAGGAGCCGATAGCAAGTGATGGAACAGGTTTCAGCGGAGTTGATATCCCCATTCTCCTTGCGTACTTGATGACCTGTTTCGGTGTCACCCTCTGGATAAGCCTTATCGCTACCATATTTTTCGATTTCTTCAGGGCGGTTCTGAGTGAGATTGGTCCGAGGTATTTCTTGTCGTAGTTTTCTGGTCGCCATATCTTCCCACCCACCTTGAGAACAATAGGGGAGTCGTCAATCTTGTCGCAAGGGCGGTATCCGTTATCGATTGCCGTCGTGAATGTGAACGGTTTGAATGCGCTTCCTGGCTGGCGAAGAGCCTGAACGGCTCTGTTGAACTTGCTCTTGGTGAAGTCCCTTCCGCCTATCATTACCCGAATCTCGCCTGTCCTCGGGTCCATCGCAAGCATAGCACCCTGGAGCTGCTTGTAGCGGCGCACGGTATCGCCAACTGTCGAATCGAATACGACCTCCGTGTAGTCCGGATCATCGGGATGATGTATCTTCTCAATCCAGTGCTGGAGCCTGTCGATGTTTTCATTAAAGTACTTCTCTGCTATCTTTTGCATATTGTAGTCAAGCGTCGTGTAGACTTTGAGCCCCTTTTCATAGATGAATTTCTCCCCGTATTTCTTCTCGAGGTATTGCCTAACAAACTCGACAAAGTATGGCGCCTTCCAGCCATACCCCTCAAAGCTCTCGCTCTTGACAGGGATCAGCTTCAAGGAATCGGCGGTTTCCTGGTCCAGCTTGTGATTATCCACCATCATATCGAGGACGGTGTTTCGCCTTCTCCGTGCCCTTTCAGGATACTTGACAGGTGTATAGTATTCTGGTGCCTTAAGCACACCAGCGAGCAGTGCTGCTTCTTCTGTATTTATCTCCCAGACATTTTTGCCGAAGTATAGCCTCGATGCTGCCTGAACGCCGTATGCTCCCCTACCCATATAGTTCTGGTTGAGGAATATCTCGAGTATCTCATCCTTGGAGTATGCGCGTTCGAGTTTGACAGCGGTTAGCATCTCCTTTACCTTTCTGGCGATGGTTCTCTCTCTCGTCAAGAAGAGTGTTCTTGCAAGCTGTTGTGTTATGGTGCTTGCTCCGCGGACTATCTTTCCAGATATTATGTTCTGTAAGATAGCCTGAAATATCGCTGGAAGGTCAACTCCCCAATGGCTGTAGAAGTGTTTATCCTCGGCGGATAGAAGAGCGTCGATAAGCACAGGCGGAATGCTATCCAAACTAACCCAGGTTCTCTTCTCGCCTGCAAGCTCGGCTAATACTTCCCCATGTATATCATAGACAACCGTTGACAGGGTCGGCTCGTACTCCTCGAGCGTTTGGGCGTCGGGCAGTGCATCGCGGTAAAGTTCATAGAGTGAGAACATAACGAACAACCCGCCCACAATTGGAGCAAGGAACGCGATCGCAAATGTCAGAAATAGTGTAGATGTTCTAAGCTCTCTCATAAGGGTTAATTTTAACCAGTTTTAGCAAATAGTCAAGGAAGAAAGGGGTCGGTCTGATGCTCGGAATAGAAGAGGGTGGGCGATGGGACTTGAACCCACAACCGTTGGAACCACAATCCAATGCTCTACCGATTGAGCTACGCCCACCATATCATCTCTTTGCGCCTGGGCTGACTCGAACAGCCAACCAACGGATTAGAAGTCCGTTGCTCTATCCAATTGAGCTACAGGCGCCAGCGGAGAAATATAATAATTTATTCCACTCTGTCAAGTTGTATTGTCCGAGGGGCAATCGGGTTATTCTCCCTTGACAAAACATCAGACAAGCCGTATTTTGAAATTGAACCGTTGGAAATGGAGAAAGTATGGAGGTGAACAAAATGCCCAAGAAACGCAAATCTTGGCAAGAAAAATTGATGGACAGCAAAGACCTGCCGAGAGTGGAGAGAATCAGTCCAAAGATGGCTGGCAGATGGGGAACAAAAGCTGGCGATACAGTGGTGATTCCGGCACCAATTGAGGTGGATGAAATTATGAAAAGAGTTCCTTATGGAAGACTTATTACCATTAATCAAATCCGGGAGATTCTCGCTAAGAAACATAACGCCACCATCTGTTGCCCGATAACCGCTGGGATTTTTGCTCGTATTGCTGCTGAGGCGTCTGCGGAAATGGCAAAGGAAGGAAAGAGAAATATCACTCCTTATTGGCGAACACTAAAAGCAGGTGGTGTGATAAACGAGAAATATCCTGGTGGTGTGGAGGCGCAAAAGGAGGTTTTAGAAAAGGAAGGGCATAGGGTTATCTCAAAAGGCAAGAAATATGTTGTGGCTGATTTTGAAAAGTATTTAGTTAAGTTATGAAAGGGGACAGCTGATTGTGTAAGTTCTTGGCAAAGATTCTCTTTTGTTTCGATGCTATTAAGATTTTGAATAGAAGGATGGGTATTATGCATAACATCTTTATTTTCTCATTGGTGCTGTTGTTCTTGTGTGTGAGTATCTGTGCGGCGCAGACCGTCGATGAGCTTTCCGATGTGATGGTTTGCGTTTTTGGCGGCCATTTGGATAGGGATACACTTGTCTCTTTAGCCCTGTATTTCGAGCCACAGTTTATCAAGCGCGGTTGGTTTAAATATCAAAGTATACCGTATAATCTTTTCCCGGAAAGAAGTTGGATCGCCGACACGGCGGAGGCTCGTGGAGCAATTTTGGAAGGTGGGGTTCAGTGTGCCAACCTTGTCCCCCGTGCTGGCTGGCCGTGTCCACATAGTGAGGATGATACCCCGCCGTTCTCGATACCGTCGGTTATATACGAGGATTTCGCTACAGTGAACACCGATGGTATGATATATTTTGTTCCTAATCTAAGTGAGTCCAGCGTGACAAGCCATGTTTCCATCGCGAATGAGAACTGGATGAGCTACTGCCTTTGGTGGGCATA
>JAGGUN010000001.1 GCA_021158465.1 bacterium | reverse complement strand
ATAATAGCAACCCCAATGACCCTCAATTTGAAATTAGAGTCCGACCACTCAGACATGAGCCTGATATGTTCTATGTAAATAAATACATGAAGCTGATAGAGAGAGAACTATGGGGATGAACGGATGAGGCGACTACGCCTAACAGCGGATAAAAGGCTTCGCTACGCTTCGCCTAAATTGCCTTCGGCAACTTCTTTTATCCGCAAACCGTTAGCAGAAATTCGGGAGCAAGATATATCTAAGGTAGATTGAGTGGAATCGATAACACAAATGATAATATACCTCCTAATCGGACTTTTTGCCGGGTTTATGAGCGGTATGTTTGGAATTGGCGGAGGTTCTATAAGAATACCCCTGCTTAACCTTGCAGGGTTGCCTCTATTGAACGCTTTTGGAATCAATTTATTAGTTATTCCCTTTTCTTCAATGGTAGGAGCAATAAGCCAAAGAAAGAATATAGATAAGAAGGTTGCTCTGTACGTGATAATCGGCGGCACTCTGGGGTCAATAACAGGTGCATTTTGGGTGGGATTGATTCCATCTCTATATTTAGCTATCCTCTTTGTTATCGTTTCTATCTTAACAGTGTTCGGAATTTATCTTGACAGGATAATCCCCAAATTTTATCAAAGGATAAATCCGCACCCAAGCATTCTTATTGGTGGTTCATTCCTTTTAAATATTATAACTGGTATGCGCGGCGGTAGTGGCGGTTCTCTCTTTCCATCTTTTTTAAAGACAATGAAACTAAATATTCATAAAGCAGTTGCTACCTCATTGTTCGTAACAATGTTCACCGCTACTGCTGCTATAGCAGTTTACTGGCACCGTGGAAACATAATCTGGATTCCAGCGTTATTCGTACTTATAGGGTCAATGATTGGTGCAAGGGTAGGAAGTAAAGTTTCATTAAAGACAAAGCCACTTTGGTTAGAAATTGGGCTCACGGTGCTTATTATAATTCTCGCATTTGCTGTGATTTATAAAGCATTATAACTAATGTGAACAGAAAAAGAGGAGGGAAAATGAAAAAGATAAGGATTGCGCTCGGCTCAAATGATGGAAAAAGAATTGTCCCAAGTCATATGGGTATGGCAGAGTATTTTTATATTTACGACCTTTTTGAGGATGGAAAATCAAATTTTGTAGAGAAGAGAAAGAACACATCACCAAACGAAGAAGGGAAACATGGGGTTGCTGAGAAGATGAAAGCATGTATGGAGATATTCAAAGATGCTGATGTTATCATAGGTAGAAAGATAAGTCCTAACTTCATAAAAATAGCTGCCAATACTAAATTCCAACCGCTGGTAATAGAAATTGATGAAATCCCAGAAATTATGAAGGAAGTGGCAAAAAACTTTGGTAAAATTTATGACCTCGTTGAGCAGAGGAAAACTGGCAATATACCAAAAGAGATACCTAAATTCGCTAAAGGGTAACTAAGATGGTGAAAATCTTCTTTGCCCTGTCGGAGAATCAATCCGGAATAAATATATGATTAAAATCTTATAGCCGCTTCATAATCTCCGGGATGACCTCGAACAGGTCGCCGACAACTCCATAGGTAGCAATGTCGAATATAGGAGCATTCGGGTCCGTGTTTATAACGACAATCGTCTTCGACGACTGCATCCCGACAAGATGCTGAATGGCGCCCGATATTCCGCAGGCGATATACAGCTTCGGCGCCACTGTTCTCCCTGTTTGCCCAACCTGATGATAGTATGGCACCCATCCGGCATCGACTGCCGCCCGTGACGCACCAACTGCTGCACCGATGGATTCGGCAAACTCGAATATGAGCCTGAAATTCTCTTTCGAGCCAACACCCCTACCACCGGAAACTATCTTATCCGCGTCGGCAATATTGAGCACCTCATCGAGCTCCTCAATCTCCCTTATGATGTGCACCCTATTTTCTGGTAGCTTTTCAATATCCACCCTGATAATCTCGCCCCTTCGCGATGTGTCTCGCCCAATAGGCTTCATTACCTTGTGCCTGACAGTTGCCATCTGCGGACGACTGTTCGGGCATATAATAGTCGCCATAATGTTTCCGCCGAATGCGGGGCGTGTCTGAAGGAGTAGCCTTTTATCTATGTCTATTTCGAGCCCTGTGCAGTCAGCCGTGAGTCCTGTCTCGAGTTTCACAGCGAGCCTCGGCACAACGGAGCGTCCCCAGCTTGTTGCGCCTGCAAGGATTATCTCGGGCATCGCTCTCCTTGCCACATCGAATAGGGCAGCAGCAAACCTCCTATCATCAGCATCAACAAGCCGCTCGTCATCGACAAGATACACCTTGTCTGCTCCGTAGAATATCAGCTCATCGGCGAACTGCTCCGTTCTGTATCCAACGAGTGCGCAGGAGAGTTCGACACCGAGTGTATCCGCAAGCTCCCTTCCCTTGCCAAGAAGCTCGAATGTCACGGGGGCAATTCCGTCTTTCTCCAGCTCGGCAATGACCATAACACCTTTATATTGTTCAAGTCCTGCCTGGGTCTTTTCTGGTCTCTCGAGTGTTATTGCACCCGGCGGGCAGACATCGACACAGGCTCCGCAGAATGTGCAACTCTCGTTGACGACGGCTATCCCCTCTTTTATCTCGAGTGCGTTATACAAACAGGCATCAACACACAGCCCGCACCCTGTGCAGAGTTCCTTGTCTATTCTCAACTCCATATATGCCCCCTATTTGAACGGAAGAGGCGTAAAAGTCAAGGCAAATATAAGGATTGCAATCACTCCTGCAATCTTTCTCTTTCTATCCAACTGAATATACGGATAAAGCGGCGTCGGGTGCTTGATCCTGACGACAAAGTATATCAGTAGCGCCCAGATGAACCACCCGACCCAGAACAGACCAAGGAATATGAGCAGGATGAAGAACGCCCAGGAATACCTCTCCTGCTTTTCGCCGAGGAGTGCGTAGAGTATATGCCCGCCATCCAGCTGACCTATCGGTATAAGGTTTATCGATGTTACCCAGAGCCCTATCCAGCCGGCGAACCCCATCGGGTGGAGCATAAGGTCGAAACCGACAGGTGCTGCCCTGCCAACAAGGTGAATCAATATCAAAAGCAGTAACGAATCTCCTAATCGTATTCCGCATCGAGCTGCGTAGCTGGTAGGAACTATCTCCGATAGCGACAACCCCACCGCGGTTATTGGCAAGGCAAATGCAAATCCGACAAGTGGTCCAGCCAATCCGACATCGAGCAATGCTCTTCTGTCGAGGATGGGTGATCTTATCTTTATGATAGCTCCAAAAGTCCCGATGAGTGAAGGGAACGGTATAAAATACGGTAGGGTTGCGGATATCTTGTGGCTCTTTGCAGCGAAGAAGTGCCCCAGCTCGTGACTGCCGAGTATCAAGAGTAGCGGAAGGGAGAATGCAAACCCTCTTGTGAAATTCGACCAGCTTATCCTATCCGGGTTCATCATCAGCATACCGGCTGCTGTCGTTGTGAAGAGTGTTACGACAAAAAGTATGATCGGAATAGTGTATTCCCGTCTTTTCATCCAGACCAAGATATCGAAAAGGAGGATTTAATCAAGCGGAAATTTGACTATCGTGCGAGGATGATCGTCCCGTTGCAGACGACAGCACCGTTCACCTGAACAGCATAGATATATATCCCTGGTGGGAGAGGTTGCCCCCCCTCATCCCGACCATCCCAGGAACGGTTCGAGAACTCCCTAACATCCGACAGAGGAGAAAATGTTGAATGCCAGACCTCGATGTTCCTGACATTATATATTGCAATCTCCGCCTCTTCGCTGAACATAAACGGATAATCAAATACCACGATATCGTTGTAGCCATCGTTGTTGGGTGTAAACGGGTTCGGATGAACATAGCAAGGCACATCTGGCTCTATCCAGAAGAACCAGCTATACTCGGCTTGATTTGGCGGACAGTAATCCGGGCTGTCCTCGACCAGGAACCCTATCCACAAGGTATCTCCCTTCTCAAATCCTTCACCCAGATCCTCCGAGCTAAACCGTAGCCCTCCGCCGGTACCGGACTCATTTGGTATCCATTGAAGCCCATGAACAACCCTGTATTCTCGCCCGTTCACACTCAGAACAATGGATGCAGGGTTAACACCGCTGAGATTATCATCGACATCTATGTATATTGCAGGTTTTGTATCCCTCACCATTGCTCCATCTGACGGGATTACCATCGATGCAACAGGTGGTGTCAAGTCGACTCTGAAGCTCCATCTAAGTGTATCCCGCATAGGATTGCCAAGCATATCGTGCGCCTTGACAAGCATCACCTCAACTGTCTCCTCATCTCCGAATACAGAATCAAGCGGGGCAAATACGAGCGTATCAAGATTGTATTCAAGCTCCTCATCCTCGATCGAATACTCTTCACCGTTGACCAGAAGGCAGATACTGCCCTCATCCACACCATCCGGGTCGGTAACTACAAGCAGAATCCTCTGGTCATCACAGGCAGTTATACTTCCAGGAAGCGGTTCTACCCAGTTGGCAGTTGGTCCTTCAAGAACCATTAAGGATGAGTCAGCGCAGCTTACAGAGCGATCTAGTGGGTTTGCAAAGTCGAAGTCGTCATCGTGGGCGCAAACCCTGTAGACAAAATCCGCACCGGCACTCTGTGGCGGAATCATCTCCGTTGTCCTGAACAACCCAACTGAAACCTCATCCATCTGGACCTCGAAAAATGTCCCATCATCTACATCGCCGTCATTGTCCCAGATAAGATACACCCCCTGTCCACCGGAGCCTGTCATATCATCATAAACACCTGATAAGTCAGCAATGTTGCATTCGATATAAAACGCCGAATCGTTCGACCAGTACGAGGGACTAAAGCCAGAGATTACAGGTCCTGTTGTATCATCATCAGGAATGAAAAACTGCCACCCGTTTGGCTCCTGGATGGGGTTCGGCTCACAATAATCAGGCTCGTTGTCCATCGCATAAATATTCACATAGATCGTCTCAAGCTCAGGGAAATATATCCCCGATGTCAACTCTGGCTCATCCACGGGTGAATAGCTTATGTCGAGAGCGGATTCATCCACCCTGTCGGGATGGAATATCAGGTTCTCGCCATCCCAATCGAAGGCACCGCAGGATAGATTAAACCCTACCGGGTCAGGATGCTTGTAAACTCCCCGAAGCGTAAGAACTATGCTCTCATCATCCACACCGAGTATGTTATCGGTGAGCCTCAGCGAGAGAGGCGGCTGCCAGTCCAGAACATCCCCCGTGGGAGAGAAATCAGATGCCACAGGTCCCGATAGGTCCATAGTGAACATCCATTCAACAGGAGCAGGAGCAAGCGGGAAACCAAGCGTATCATCCGCACGCTGTAATGAAACATACACCGTCTCGTTGTCCACCCAGAACCCAGGAGAAGGAGTAAATATCAACAGGCTATCATCGACAAATGTTAACTCATCGTCAAAAATGGTGTACACGGAGTCCTGTATAAGGATCTCGATTGTGGATGTGTCAATTCCATCGGAGTCCGATATACTAACAATTATCGGCTGGTCAGGACAGGCAGATATGGTGGAATCGAGAGGTTCAACAACAGTTGCAACAGGACCTATCCCCCCAAATTCGATATCCCAGTTGCTAAGCTCATAATGCGACTCGATGTAATGTGTCCACCAACCTCTATATGAACGGAGAACCTGAACGGGGCGCTCGGAATGCAGGCAGGCAGGCATCGAATCCCACCCCGCGATATATAGCGAGCTTGAATCATCAAGGTAGATTGTCTCGTAGCTATTGAGAACCGTATCAAGCTCGAGCGAACCGTCGAACCCAACATCCATCGTCACTCTGTTCCCATCGGTAAAGGATGTGATACACCACCAGTTAGCGGGACCGCCGTGGGTGCCTATATCCCTCATCCTCAATCTATCCATATACGCCCAGACCACTTGGAGCTCCGACGGATGCAGGCATACGGTCGAACTATACATCCTTGTAACATCCCTCCAACGGTCTGTGGCATATACCAGGAAATCCTTAACCACCTGAATCGGTCGGTTGGAGCGAATAGCTGTGCTGTCGGAATGGAGATATACCCTACCACGCTCACCGGAATCGAGCATGATAACCGAGCCAGCAACAGAGACAGTCGTCATATCCTCCAGCGCCACAATTACCAGAGAAGTTGAATCTACACCATCCTCATACCCCGTTGACCACATCTCATGCAAAAGCGGCGAAAAATACTCCGTTCCCCAAAGAGATGTGGGTAGCGGTGTGTAAGCGGTAAAGTCATCATGACCGGAGAGCCTGTGAGTGATATGAGCAACCGCAATCTTCGCATCAGCAGTGAGATGCAGGACATCCAATACATACGCAGCTGTCAGGAAAGGGAACGCAATACATTCACCTGCGTTGATGGTAAAATCGCCAACACCTTCCACATTGAGATTCGTTCCATCCTGCGTGCCGGTGACCGCAACAAACTCCCAGTCTCCCGGTGGGTCGTAGAGACTCCCAACATAATACTCTGTCCCGAGGAGTATATCGGGCTGAAGCGTGTAATAGAACTCTGTAGGTTCATATTCTGTAGGAGTGACAATCTTGGTGGAATAGACAATTCGCAAAACCTTGTTGGTCTCAAACGACACACCACAGGCTACAAAATCACCTATTCCAAAACCCTCACCCGCATTCAGGACCGTATCGATGATGGATGAGGTTATCACCGTGCTATCGAAGATCGCACTGAACGAAATGTTGGACCGCCAGTATATCTCACCCGGAATATGCAAGGTGTCAACATAGGGAACCCAGTAGGTATAGCTATAAGCAGAAGTTAGGAGAATAAGTGCAAGCATCAAGCAAAGCAAGAAAACTTTTGCCATAAATTCCTCCGCTCTTTCAATAAATATATACATAATGGAAACTGATAAGGCAAGCAAAAACTATCTAACGCTTATGTCAGTGGCGCTTTGTCCCACGGCTCTGCCGGGGCACACGAAACCAAGACGGCTCATCGGCACTTTTATCCTGTTTGCGAATTCTTGCATACCTTTTTCTATTTCGATGTATCTCCTGTTCGATAGGTTTTGGGTAACCTCGCCTATCACACCAAGAACCGACTATTGTCAGCTTCTTTCTCGCAGAGACTATGTATTCTGCTTTATTGTTCCCGAACCTGACGATGTTAAGCTCTTTTCTGATGCTATTCACACGATAACTGCTTTAGCAGAGAAAGGGTTTATAGAGGATTAAATCCCTTTTATCAGTGTCGCTCTTCATAGACTGAACTACTTTATATATATCGCCCTTCTTGTCGAGCTTGTCTTACCATCCCTTACGAGAATGAGATAGACCCCTGCAGGGAGAGCTTTCCCCGGTCGCCAGATGAATTCGCCGTTGCCTGAACTCTCCAATCCCGCCAGAATCCTCTCACCCTTGATGTTGTATATCTCGACCTCTGCATTCCTACCCGTTTCGATTCGCAGGTGGGAGTTGAACGGATTGGGATAAACGGATAGATTTGCAGATATTTTTTCTTCCTCTTTGATACTGGCAGGAGCAGGTGTAAGCCTCAGGGTCGGGTCTCCGATAATTGTCATACCCCACCACCAGGAAATTCTATCGGATATGCTTGGTATGTAGCCGCCGGTGGAACTTGCCACAAACCATTTCCTGAAGGCATCTCCGAATGTTGCAGAATCACCGAGAGCGGAGTAAAACAGGCTGTCTGCCCACATTCCACCTGATTTGGTACTCCCGACAGCGGCAAGCCCCTCACCATAACCGAGAACATACTCACCCGCCATATAGTCTTCCTCGACATAGCTCGCATTGGAACAGCAGAAAAGATTGTAAAACCTGACCTTCTGCAATGTTTCTTTCAGTTCATACACCGTAAAATCACCGCCTGTCCATTCGTCGCCGATCATAAAGAAGTGTCCCCACGGCGAGGAGTGCGCCGAGAGATGCATCATATCATACCCTGCTTCTATTCTATCTCTATAATCCCAGGCAACAGTCGTTGCACCATCGAGTATGTTCGTTTTTATAAGCCCCGTTTCCGAGAGATAATCGCCATATTCCTCCCATGAGTCTGCCCAGTCATCGTCGATGTATCCTAAGATATTCCCATACCTCATCGTCTCTTCCGTTCTCCACTCATGATTTCTGCGGAAATACTCCCTTAGTTTGTCAAGGCGGACAGATGAATCCGGTTCGTTGACAAGTATATGACCGAGCCATAGTTCCGGTGCGAAGCTTCCCCAGACTGTATCGATTAACCCGTTTGAATTGACATCGAGCCAGGCGCCGTTCATATCCGACAGGTAGAGGTCGCAGGGGAATATGGTGCGCTCATACTCGCCGGTATACGGGTTCTCCTCATTGTGTTCGAACCAGGCAACAGGCATCTCTCCGACGAAGAGCACCCCATCGAGGCTATCCGTGAAAGCCCACTGCACCTCGAGGAATGTCTTCAGGCTCTCGGCATCTCCGCCGTAATACTCGAACGAAACAACATTCCATCCCTCACGGCTCACATCGGATACCCAGAGCTCGAGCGAGCTGGCGAGTGTCTCGGTGTATAGCGGATGGATGAGGCAAAGCACCGTTGGTCGAGCGTCCTTTGCTACCATTGTCAGGTTCGCCAGCGGTCTGATATGAACATCTTCTGGCATCGGATGGGCGGTTTCATATTCCTCTTTGCTCACAGGATGACCTGGACCTACCCACCGCGTTCTGACCGGGATATACTGGGCATTTGCCGATACACTGTAAGAGAGCATAAAGCAGAGCAGCACAGCGGAGAGCCTATTCATATTTTATACCTCTGATACACAGATTTACCGCTCCGGTTGGTTAGACAATGTGGGTTGCAAATTTATTCCCTCGCATATTGGAGTGCCATCTTTTTCTCCGACAGGGCAAACTAACTTTCTACCGTCGAAAGGGTTGCAGCAGCTCGCCGACGATTGCAGAGTTTTTATGCTATTTCAGATACATCGCTTTCTTTGTTATTGTCTGTTTCCCCGCTTTCATTCTCACAAAATATAGACCTGATGACAAATCCTCAGGTGCCCACTGGACGGTGTAGCTCCCTGCAGGCTGATGCTCACTCACAAGGGTGGTTACTCGGTGTCCCAGTATGTCGTAAATATCAAGAGAAACATCAGTAGCTGACGAGAGATTGTATTTTATGGACATACTGGCATTGAACGGATTGGGGTAGACAGTAAGAGAAAAGGCGCGTGGTTTTTGCACATCGTTCTCATCAACATCTGTGAAATGTGAAACATCGAGAATATAGAGTCCATCACCCCCATCTGCCAGATAGGCATAAGAGCCGGAAACAAATACACCCTCTGCCCCTCCGGTTTCATAGAATCCAACCTCTGAAGGATGCTCAGGGTCGGATACATCTATCACTCGAAGACCAGCTCCCCAACTATCTGCCACATAAGCATAAGAGCCGGAAACAAATACACCCAATGCAACGCCTTCGGTATCATAGAATCCAACCTCTGAAGGATGCTCTGGGTCGGATACATCTATCACTCGAAGACCAGCTCCATCATCTGCCACATAAGCATAAGAGCCAGAAACAAATACATCCTCTACATCGCCTCCAGTATCATAGAATCCAACCTCTGAAGGATGCTCTGGGTCGGATACATCTATTACTCGAATAGCTCCATCTGCCACATAAGCATAAGAGTCAGAAACAAATACACCCGATGCAACGCCTTCAGTATTATAGAATCCAACCTCTGAAGGATGCTCTGGGTCGGATACATCTATCACTCGAATAGCTCCATCTGCCACATAAGCATAAGAGCTGGAAACAAATACACCAAATGCAAAGCCTCCAGTACTATAGAATCCAACCTCTGAAGGAAGGTACGGGTTGGATACATCTATTACTCGAAGACCAGCTCTACCATCTGCCACATAAGCATAAGAGCCGGAAACGAATACATCCTCTGCCCAGTCTCCAGTATCATAGAATCCAACCTCTGAAGGATGGTAAGGGTCGGATACATCTATTACTCGAAGACCATCCCCATCTGCCACATAAGCATAAGAGCTGGAAACAAATACACCAAATGCATAGCCTCCAGTATTATAGAATCCAACCTCTGAAGGATGCTCAGGGTCGGATACATCTATTACTCGAAGCCCATCCCTATCTGCCACATAAGCATAAGAGCCGGAAACAAATACACCACATGCCTCGCCTCCGGTATCATAGAATCCAACCTCTGAAGGAAGGTACGGGTTGGATACATTTATTACT
>JAGGUN010000030.1 GCA_021158465.1 bacterium | reverse complement strand
TTTCTGGCATATTAGCTCCTATTGTTTATGTGTTCTGTTGGTATAAGATTTTTACATAATACTAACAGATCGGGATAAAATCAAGAGGAAACTGTAATCTGCTTATTTCCTTGACATCTCAGTTGCGAAGATTAAATTTTTTTACAATATCCGTTCCTCGATACCAAGGGAGAGGTTCTCTTTGATACTCGTTGCTATCCTTGCCATTGCGGCTGGTGTCTTCATCGGCATCTCCATCGGTTCGAACGATGCAGCGAACTGTGTCGGTGCGGACATCGGCTCCGGTATGATGAGCCTCAAACAGGGAATCATCGTGACCTGCATTTCAGGGCTGGCAGGTGCTCTCATTATGGGAAGGAATGTAACGAAGACTATCGGTAAGGGGATAGTCCCCCTGCATACTCTTGACCCTGACCTTGCTCTTCTGATAGGTTTTTCCGCCGCCCTCGCCGCTGGTATATGGATTATGACCGCAACGCATCTGAAGCTCCCTATCTCCTCATCGCACTCGATAGTTGGAGCAGTGGCAGGCGCCGGACTTGCCGCCGGAACACAGGTGTTCTGGGAGAAGCTGGGTAGCATATTCCTCTCCTGGATATTGACCCCCATCGGTGCTGCAATACTCGCGCTCGCACTGTATTACCCGTCTTTCTACCTGTTCAAACTGCTCGTGCCGGAGAAGAAAAGCCAGCTTGTGCTCAAGGTTCTTATCTTTCTAACGAGCGTGTACCTCGCATTCAACTGGGGAGCAAACGATGTTGCGAATGCAACAGGTGTGATATCTGGGGCTGGCATAACGACGCCTGTGATTGCTATTCTCATAGGTGCTGTCTCTATGGCGGTGGGCGTTATCATATGGGGTAGCAAGGTTGTGGAGACAGTCGGATTCAGGATAACGCGGCTTCTGCCTATGATGACACTTGTTGCCGAGGTGGCATCGGCTCTGAATGTCAATGTCTATACCTGGTTGGGTATTCCCGTATCGACATCGCACTCGATAGTGGGTGCAGTGTTCGGAGTTGGACTCATCCATGGGAGGAAGTTCCTGAACAAGAAGCTCCTCTCGGAGATGGTGCTTGCCTGGGCTGTAACACCGTTTGTTGCAGGAGCTATATCGTTTGTGCTGATGATCATCTTTTCTTTTGTTATACTTTAAGTAGGAGGTGCGGGCTTATGGCAGGTAACATCTTTGGCTGGTTGGGGATGAAGGAGGAGAAACTTGTCCTCGAGAGTGCCTTGAAGCATATAGAGTTGCTCAAGCAGGAGATGGTTGCGCTGCTTGATGTTTTCAGGTTCTATGCTGCGGGTAAGATGGATGAAAAGGATAAAGCGATGTTTCGGGTTTCCGACCTCGAGGGGCAGGCTGATGAGATAAAGCGTCAGACGCTGCTGGAGCTGTCCGAGCGGATGGTTATGCCGCCGGATAGGGAGGACCTCGTCCGTCTCATCAAGGGGCTCGACTATATCGCCGATCAGGCGAAGGAAACAGCAAGGCTCCTCCGTCTGGCAACGGATGTTGCACCAGACCCCGTACCGGAGAAGCTGATAGAGTTTGTCGAGCTTCTGAACAGATCGGTCGAGCATCTGGAGAAAGCGGCGGTGCTGCTTTTGAAAAAGGATAAGAAGAATACCCTCGCCGAATGCACCGAGGTGGAGATTATCGAAGAGGAGGGGGACGACAGGAAGCGTGAACTGATGCAACTTATCCTATCGAGTGAGCTTCCCTGTCCGATGCTCATACTCCAGCACGACCTGGTTGAATCGCTCGAGGACTGCTGTGACTATATAGAGGGAGCAGCAGACTTTATCAGATTGCTTACGGTGAAATATCACTGATTGCTTATTCTCTGGGAGAAAAAGGCTCTATGTGTATCAGCACCTCGCATAGGCTGGGGAACCTTTTCAAAAGGGCATGTTCCAAGCGAGAGGCTACCTCGTGGGCGTTATAGACACTCATATCCGGTTGAACCTGGATATGCATATCAGCCGCTATCTTTGAGCCGAGATATCTCATCCTCAACTTGTGAACGGATAGGACATCAGGGAAACCCGATGCGAAATCCTCGACTGCTTGATAGAACTTCTCCGGTGGCGATGTGTCTAATAGTTTTTTCAGTCCGGACAGGAATATTTTTGCTGCAAGGACAATTATAAAGACAGCAACGGCGACACCGAGTGCCGCATCGAGGAAGTAAAGAGAGGGGAAAAGCTCCATAATCAGTATACCAATGAGTATCACAAGGGAGGATATACTATCTGTCCTGTGATGCCAGGCGTTTGCTACCACAGGGAGGGAGGACTGTTTTTTACCCACGCGAAGCGTGGAATGATAAAGCATCTCCTTGGCAACAATGGATACAACAAGTGGAAATATCACCCACCAGGATGGTAGATATCTCTCTTTTGAGAGGAAACCGTCGATTGAACCTTTCGCAATTCTGATGGCAACTGCTGCGATTGCCACTGCTATAAAAAGCTCGGCGAGGTTCTCAATCTTTTTGTGTCCATAGCGATGGTTGGCATCGGGTGGGCGAGAGCTTACCTTGATGCTCCAGAGCACTACAATATCGGTTGCGGTATCTGATAGTGAATGAAAAGCGTCGGCAACGAGAGCAAAGCTTTTACCCAGTATCCCGGCTACAAGTTTCAGGGCAAAAAGTGCAAGGTTGGTGACCATCCCGATGACGGTTATCCTGGCTTCTCCACCTGGACTATCTTTCATTTAACTCTCCAATAATTATCTGTGCCGCCCTCTCGACGGCGCCTAGGGTGCCGAGACGCTCCTTTATAACAGAGAGATGCAAAAGCATTTCTTTCCTGTATCGGATATCGAGCATCCTTTCCATATATAGCGAGAGGTTTTCTGCTGTGAAATTGCCTTGGATAAGCTCGGGTATGACCTTTTTGCCGTAGACGAAGTTGGCAAGCCCGATGAACTGGATGTCGGAGAGCGCCCGGATGAGATGATATGTCAGCCAGCTCGTCCGATACACGATTATCATAGCCGTTCCGAGGACAGCACATTCGAGTGTTGCACTGCCGGATGAAACGACGGCAAATTCGGAGTAGTTTACAACATCCCAGACAAACCTATCGACAACCGTTGCAACGGAGGAAAGCTTTGCTTTTTCTATTGCCTCTGTGTATATCTGTTTCGAGATATGCGGTGCTCTGGCGATGACGATCTGGAAATCCTTGTCCCTGTTGAAGAGCGAAAACGCTGAGAGCATCAGCGGGAGGTGCCTTGTAATCTCCTGCTGTCTCGAGCCAGGGAGAACGGCAACATATCTACCCTGCAGATTGAATCTTTTCCTGAACCCATCCTCGGAGAGATGCGGTTTGACAAAATCCAGAAACGGATGCCCGACGAATTCCACAGGGACACCTGCCCCGCGGTATAGCGGCTCCTCGAACGGAAGCACCACGAGCATCTTTTTCACCAAGCGCTTGATTTTCTTTATCCGCTGTCTTCCCCAAGCCCAAACCTGCGGCGAGATATAGTAGATAACAGGGATACCCCTTTTCTTTAGAGCCTTTGCAAGTGAGAGATTGAAGCCAGGATAATCGATTAGCACGGCAGCAGATACCCTCCGTGAGTCGACAAGCTTCAGAAGGTCTCTCTTTACCCGAAGGATGTATGGTAGATGCTGGACCACCTCGGCGAAGCCCATAAATGCGAGATTGGATACATCTTCTATTATCTCCACCCCGGCGGATGCCATATTGTCACCACCGAGACCGAAGAAGCTAACCTCTGGAGCTTTTTCCCTTATCTTCCGAACGAGATATCCCCCCTGAAGGTCGCCTGACAGCTCACCAGCAACTATGAGGACGGATCTCATACCTTTGGTCTGTGGATGTTTGAGATAACCTCAAAGGATATTTTAAGGGAGCGTAATGCATCACGCCCGGAGACCGCAGGTTTCTTACCTGCTTCCGCTGCCGCCACAAAATCCCGTATCTCCTCTAACAGCGGATTGACATCATTTGGTACCGGCAGGCTGGAAACAAATACATTCCTGTTAGCCTTGCCAAACGGGATGGGGTGGCATTCTACGCCGAGAGATGATAAATCGCAAAGTGAAACGACCTCTACGCTTCTTTTCGCCAAGTCGATTGAGAGATAAGAATCAGCCTGAAAGATACGGAGCTTTCGGGTGGGCTTGATGGAAACCCGGCTTGCGGTTAGCTTTGCAATCCTGTCGCCGGTGAAGAAAAGTGTCGCCGATGATATGTCATCCCTCTCATAGACGACATTTACCCCGTACGATGAGACAGAAAGCGGCTCACAGCCGAATATATCGAGTGTGAGGTCGATGTCATGTATCATCAGGTCGAGTATCACCGAGACATCTGTTCCCCTTTCGGATGGCGGGGTCAAGCGCTCCGACTCTACATAAACAGGCTCTTTGATGAACGGCTTTGCAGACCTGTATGCCGGATTGAACCGCTCTGTATAGCCGAGTGCGAGAACAAGATCGCTGGACTCTGCCTCTTCAACGAGGTGTTTTCCCTTTTCGTATGAGTCGGTAATCGGTTTCTCCATAAGGATATGCTTGCCTGCCCGGACTGCTGCCATCCCGATGTCGAAATGTGTTCCCGTCGGTGTGGCGATGATGACCGCATCGACATCGGATAAAAGGGCATCGAGTGACTTGTAAGCAGGAACATCCAGTCTTCGGGCGACATCACCGGATCTGTGTGGATCTATGTCAAATATACCTGCCAGCTCGGCGAAGTCCGAGCCTTTGACGAGGCTTGCATGGAACCATCCGAGATAGCCAACGCCAACAACTGCAACTCTTAGCATATCAATTCTTATACCTCCTCTAAGGTCACATGCTGAGGAGGTTATATCGTCATAATCTCCTTTTCCTTGTGCTTAAAGATCTCCTCCACCTTGCCTGTGTATTTATCGGTTAACTCCTGAACCTTCTTCAGTATGAGCGTTTCCTCATCCTCGCTTATCTCCTTTGATCTTTTGGCGGATATTGCCTTATCGTTTGCATCCCTGCGGATATTGCGGACTTCGGTCTTTGCCTCTTCTGCCATCTTCTTGACAAGCTTCACGAGGTCGTGCCTTCGCTCCTCGGTCAAGGGGGGGATAGGGATTCGCACAACATTCCCATCGTTGGATGGCATAAGCCCAAGGTCTGATCTCAGGATCGCCTTCTCTATTTCAGGCAAGACGCCCTTGTCCCAAGGGTGAACTACCAGGAGCCTTGGCTCAGGAGTGCTAATGTTGGCTATCTGCTTGAGCGGTGTTGGTGCGCCGTAATAATCCACCCTTATCCCGTCCAGGAGAGCCGGCGTTGCCTTTCCGGTGCGAACCCTGGCAACCTCGGCAGAAAAACTCTCGACCGCCTCCTTCATCCTGCTCTCACACTCCTTGAGAATCTCCTCTATCATTCTCGCTTTCCTCCTTATGAAATTATTGTTCCAACGCTCTTGCCTCTGACGACCTCGATTAGCTTCCCAGGCTCACTGAAGTTGAAAACGATTATCGGAATGGAGTTCTCCATACACATCGAGACCGCGGTCGAATCCATAACCCTCAAGTTGCTGGATAAAACATCCCTATATGAGAGATTTTTGTAGAATGTTGCGTTCGGGTTCTTCTCGGGGTCGTCGGAGAAGACGCCATCCACCTTTGTTCCCTTTAGTAGAGCATCGGCAGAAACCTCCGCTGCTTTCAGTGCTGCTGCTGTGTCCGTAGTGAAGAAAGGCTTCCCTGTGCCACCCGCAAAGATAACAATCCTCCCCTTTTCGAGGTGTCTTATCGCCCTTCTTCTGATATACGGCTCGGCAAGCTGTGGGACCTCAATCTCGGAGAGAACACGAGTCTCAACATTGAACCTCTTCTCAAGCACTGTCTGAAGAGCGAGCGAGTTCATAATAGTGGCAAGCATTCCGATGAGGTCGCCGGTGATCCGGTCGATGCCGAGCGAGACACCGGATAGCCCTCTGAAGATATTACCACCTCCAACGACCACACCCACCTGAACCCCAAGCTGCTTTACCTCGGCAAGCTCCTCCGCTATCTCTGCTATCCGTTCCGGCTCTATCCCAAACTCCTTCTCGCCAAGTAACCCCTCACCGGATATCTTGAGCAGAATACGGTTGTACTTCTGTTGCGTTATGTCTCTCTCCTCTTATAAGGATCGAGGGGTTGAGAAAACCCAACCCCTCATAGCTATTTCCCTGACCATCGGCGTGAGATAATTCCTGGAACCCTCAAGAGATTTTTACAGCCCTCTGATATTTCTTCTTATTCTCCTATCTTGAACCTTGCGAACCTCGAAACTCGGATATTCTCACCAACCTTGGCGATAAGCTCCATAATTATATCCTTTACTTTTCTGGAGGAATCCTTAATGAACTCCTGTTCAAGCAAGCAGGCTGACTCGTAGAATTTCTTAAGCTTTCCATCGGCGATCCTCTCGGCTATGGTTTTCGGCTTGCCACTCGAGAGCGCCTGCTCGATGTATATCTCCTTTTCCTTCTCGACGATGTCCTGCGGCAGCTCTTCGATGGAGACAGAGATCGGGTCGGTAGCCGCTATCTGCATAGCGATATCCTTTCCGAGAGCCTGGAACTCTGGTGTCCTGGCGACGAAATCCGTCTCGCAGTTAAGCTCAACAAGCACTCCAAGTTTCCCGCCCGGATGGATATAGGAGATAACCTGTCCCTCGTTCGCAGCCCTATCCAGTTTCTTGGCAGCCTTTGCTGCTCCAGTCTTGCGAAGATGCTCTATCGCCTTATCAATATCGCCTCCCGTCTTGACGAGAGCCTTCTTGCAATCCATCATACCAGCGCCTGTCATATCGCGGAGTTTCTTTACCAGTTTTGCATCTATGTTCATCTTCTACTCCTTCTTCTTTTCTTCTTTGTGTTCAATTTCCTCTTTCTCTTTTTGTTCCCAGTCGGATGTAGTGGCAACCATCTGCCTTCCCTCGATGACGGCGTCGGCAATAATGGCTGTGATAAATCTGATGGATTTCATGGCGTCATCGTTTCCGGGGATTACGATGTCCACCGGGTCTGGGTCACCGTTGGTATCGGTTAGGGCGATTAGCTTGGCACCCACTCGCCTTATCTCCTTGACGGCTGTCTCTTCTTTCTTCTGGTCGACGAGGAACACAAGGTCAGGAAGTCTCTCCATGTCCTTTATACCTCCGAGGTTCCGCTCCAACCTCTCCCGCTCCTTTTCCATCTTGAGAACCTCTTTTTTGGTGTAGGAGTTGTACCCACCGGAGATCTTCATCTTCTCCAGCTCTTTCAGCCTCTGTACACTTGTTCTGATTGTCTTAAAGTTTGTCAGCATGCCACCCAGCCACCTCTCACACACATAGAAAACATGTGCACGCTCTGCCTCCTCACGGATTACATCCTTTGCCTGTTTCTTTGTACCGACGAATAGGATGGTTTCCCCTTTCTGTGCTGCCTGTTTTGTAACCTCGTATGCGATCTTGAGCATCTCCTTGGTCTTGTAGAGATTGATAATATGTATGCCTCCGCGGGCGGTCAGGATATACGGCTTCATCTTGGGGTTCCAACGGCTTGTCTGATGTCCGTAGTGGACGCCTGCGTCGAGAAGCTCCTTAATAGTTAATTCACGCATAAAATGCCTCCCGGGTTTTTGTCTCCCACTCGCTTCACCTTCCCCTTAGCCGTTTTTATACCGGACCCGCGGGGAATCTGCGAATGTGATTTATCTCTTCGAGAACTGGAAGCGTTTCCGAGCCTTTGGCTGCCCGTACTTCTTGCGCTCTACCTCTCTTGCGTCCCGGGTCAAGAACCCGTTCCGGCGTATAAGCGGCTTGAGTTCTGGGTTATACTTTACCAGCGCTCTTGCGATGGCAAGCTGGAGTGCCCCTGCCTGCCCTGACTTGCCCCCACCAAGAACCCTCGCCTTAATGTCGAACTTACCATCAAGTTCTGCAGTAATAAGCGGCTGCTTTATGAGGATGATAAGACTTTCCCGCTCAAAGTACTCGTGCATACTTCTACCGTTTATATCCTCCTTGCCTGTACCACCGGGGAAAAGCCAAAGCTTGGCAACAGCCTCTTTCCGCTTACCTGTAGCATATACCGGCTTCCGAGACGCCAAGATGGGACCTCCTTAACCCATTAAATCTCTATCTTCTCAGGCTTCTGCGCCTGATGCGGATGCTTCTTCCCTCTATACACAAACAGATGTCTGGCAAGTTTCCTCCCCAGACGGTTCTTCGGTAACATACCACGAACAGCATGCTCTATGATCCGCTCAGGATGCCTGGCAAGGAGCTGTCTGTATGTTAGCCTCTTCAGTCCGCCGGGATAACCTGTATACCAGCGATACTCCTTCTTGTCCCACTTCTTGCCAGTCAGGGCGACCTTCTCTGCATTCACAACAATCACATAATCACCAGTATCGAGATGCGGTGTGTATATCGGTTTGTTCTTCCCGCGGATGATTTTCGCTATCTGTGTGGCGAGCCTGCCGAGTGTCTTACCGCTCGCATCGACCACATACCAGCGCTTCCGAAAACTGCCAACCTTTGGAACATAACTCCTCATTTCAGTTCCCTCCGAGTTCAAGCACTCAACATATAAGAGATAGCAGCTTTTGTCAAGTAAAAATTTCCTCTTTTTTTGTTGATTGGTGGTGAAACCTGCGAGCTGATACGCCCTGAAAAGCCCAAAGGGTGAGTGGAAGTTTTCTAAGATTTTTGTAGTTCACTGCTTGACAAATGAAGTGTATATAATATATTAAAGGTGATAAGATGTTTCTTTCTTACCTTCTTGACTTTGCCATCTGGTATACACCTGTGTTGGGTTGAGGTTTCAAAAGAGCGACTGATAAAAAAGTTGCTTCTTCTGAGGAGAGCCAGGCTGGAGATTGTAGAATGAGAAAATATTTTACTCTCCCACTCAAGAACACAAGAGAACTTATGAAAATCGCTGAGATAACAATAACACTTTTGGTGCTTTTTACTTTCACTGATGTTTCTTCTGCTGGCTGGGAGAGAACATTCAGCGAAGGCGACTATGCAGTGGGTTACTATGTTATCCAAACTGAAGATGGTGGTTTCCTTGTCGCAGGTGAGACATATTCCACCGGTATGGATGGTGTGCGAAGTGTCTACCTTGTGAAAACCGATTCCGCCGGTGATACAGCCTGGGAAAGAACATGGGGGGAAAATAGTGGCAGCTCCTCTGTCGCTCAGGTAGAAGGTAGCGGTTACATAATCGCAGGATATGTTAGTGGAGATGTTTATCTTATCAGGGCTAATACATATGGCGACACAGTCTGGACAAGAAACTATGGAGGTGATGGTCGAGATAAGGGTTCCTCCGTTGTGCAGACAACCGATGGCGGATACATTATAGCAGGCACAACCTCATCTTTTTTAACCCACCCGACAGATTCTGCCGATATTTATCTGATAAAAACCGATGCCAGAGGCGATACACTCTGGACAAGGACTTACGGGGGACTTTATAACGATTACGGTTTTTCAGTCAAGCAGACTGCCGACGGCGGATTCGTGGTGGCTGGGGAAACATACTCATTCAGTGGGGGTTGGAGTAGTGTTTATCTCGTTAAAGTAGATTCCACAGGTGAAATGCTGTGGCAGCGGACATATGGTGGGTCTTACGGGAGCGGCGGTAATTCGGTCATACAGTCGTCAGATGGCAGATATATTGTCGCTGGATGGTCATACTCATCCGATGCTGGTGAAACCGATGTTTATCTCGCAAAGATAGATACCGATGGTGATACCCTATGGACTCGAACCTACGGTGGGTGCTGGAATGATGTGGGATGCTCCGTTATCCAGAACATCGATGGGGGCTATACTATTGCTGGATATACAGAATCATTTGGAGCGGGGGCATTCGATGTGTATCTCGTAAAGACCGATGCGGAAGGAAACCTCCTCTGGCAACGCACATACGGAGGAAGCGGAGAAGACTATGGCTCATCAGTCGCACAGACAGGAGATAATGGATACATTATAGCAGGCGCAACAAACTCCTTCACCTTGGGAAGGAGCGATGTCTACCTCGTCAAGACCGATTCGCTGGGCTATGTCGACACGGCAGCAATCGAGGAGGACATTTCGCATAAGCCCAGGGAAGTAGCAATCTCTGCCTATCCGAACCCGTTCAATTCATCCTGCTGT
>JAGGUN010000052.1 GCA_021158465.1 bacterium | reverse complement strand
TTGTCAACAGCTATCATTTCTTGGACAACGATACGCTTGTTATATCTTATGACCGCACCGGTCTTGTTCCGTTCGAGATTGCATTTATTCCTGGCTGGAATATGTTCTCGCTACCTGTTGAGCTACCCGGTTGGACATTCTCCGAGCTATTCCCTGATGTTGTTGATGTCTACTGGTATGACCCTGTGGAATGCACTTATGTCCGCGAGACAACCCCTGAGCCAGGCAAAGGTTATCTTGGTCTATGGCTCGATGAGGTCAGCTACACTCTCTGGGGCTCACCGGTGAGAACGGTGGATATCGAGCTTCACTCCGGCTGGAACCTGATTGGGAGTGTCTATAACAACGATGATTTCACCGCACCGGATGTCGTTCCCGAGGATGCACTCTATGATGGCATCCTTTACAACTATGCTGAAGGGGCATATTATCCTTCACACACTGTTGAGCCTGGCAAAGGTTATTTCCTCGCTTCCCGCTCCGAGGCGCTACTCACACTTGGGAACCATCCGATTACCAAGGTTCGTCCATTTGAGGAGATTTCCTCTTTGTTGGAGATTTCGGTGAACTTCGGTGAGTTCTCACTTAGCCTTATGCTGGCAGAATCTGGTGAGCCGCTCCTTATGCCGCCTGTTCCACCGGCTGTTCCCGATGCCTACCTGACAGATGGTGAGGGAAGATACATCGCAGTTCCATCTGGCTATGATTGTGAGCTTGTGCTTACGGAGAAGGCTGTTGTCTCCGCGGCAGGTAATCTCGCTGTTTCACTCGAGAAGGATGGGGAGATAATCTCTCTCGATGGTAGGGTCTTGGTTCCTGCTGGCAGTTATAAGTTGGTAGTTGGTGGCTTACCGAGTAGGTTTGCCCTTGACGATCCTCGTCCTAATCCGTTCAATTCAGCGACAGCGATAAGGTTCGAGCTTCCAAAGGAGAGCGAGCTGACACTCGAGGTCTACAATATCCTTGGTGAGCGTGTCAGAACACTTGCTGAGGGTAAGTATCCGGCTGGAGTGCATAGTATCGTCTGGGATGGCAATGATGATTCGGGTGTCCCTGTTTCCTCTGGAGTGTATCTCTACAGGATGCGGGCGGGCAGTTTCAGTGCCGTGAGGAAGGTGCTGCTTATGAAGTAGCCCGAGCCGTTATCAGGGGTATTTGGGGGAGCCTTCAGGCTCCCCTTTTTATTCTGTGGGGTTTTTTGTTGACATTTGTGGATTTGCTCTTAACTTTGTTTCGTATGATGTCCCACAGTGCGAAGCTTTCCCTTCGGGAGATATTTGGCGATAGGTTTTCTGATGAGACTGGGTTGCTTTTTGTCTATTCGTACGATGCCAAGTTTGAACGGACTCCTGATGCAGTTGTTTTCCCTGTGAATTCCGATGATGTATCGCGTCTTCTCTCCCTTGCGACAGAGGAGGGGTTCCCTGTTGTGCCGAGAGGGGCTGGCACGGGTCAAACGGGGGGAAGCGTCCCTGTGGAAGGTGGTGTAGTTCTGTCGCTTGAGCGTATGAACCATATCCTTGAGCTTGACTGTGAGAATCTCACGCTTACCGTCGAGCCAGGGGCAATTACAGGGGATATAAAGAGCTATGTAGCAAGGTTTGGGTTATATTATCCTCCTGACCCGGCGTCCTATGCGTTCTCGACCATCGGTGGAAATATTGCGGAGAACGCAGGCGGTATCCATGCGGTCAAGTACGGTGTAACGGCGGATTATCTCCTTGGGCTTGAGGTTGTTCTGCCGACGGGAGAGGTGATATCTTTCGCCGATAAGCTATACAAGAATGTCACGGGCTACGATCTTCGCGATATATTTGTTGGCAGCGAGGGGACACTGGGAGTGATAACCCGTGCGGTGCTTAAGCTGATTCCTGCTCCTGAGGCTTATGCAACAGCCCTTGTCGGTTTTCCTGACCTCTCTTCCATTCGTCGTCTTGCATCAACTATCCGCTCTATTTCTGCTTCTGCTTGCGAGCTTATTGGCAAGAACATTGTTCCCGTTCTGATGAGGGAGTTTCAGTTGCCACTTCCGCCGGAGACGAGGTATCTTATTCTTATTGAATTTGATGGTTTTGGTGATGAGCCGAGGCGACTGCTTGATTTGATGCTTTCCTCGTTCAGTGGGGTGAGTTTTTTCGTTGCCCGGGATGAGGCTGAGCGTGAGCGTCTATGGGATATTCGCCGGAATATCTCCCCTATTATTCGGGCAAATTGTGCCTGTGGAGTGAGCGAGGATATAGTCGTCCCGCCTGCTTCTGTTCCTGAGATGTTGCAGTTCCTCGAGAATCTCCCTGATGAGTTTCCAGTCAAGATTTTCAGCTTTGGGCATGCCGGGGATGGTAACCTCCATGTTAACATCTGCTATGATGAGTTGTTCCCCGAAAGGGAGCTTGAGCAGCTGCTTGAGGCACTGTTTAGGAAAACTGTTTCGCTTGGGGGTGCTCTCTCCGGTGAGCATGGAGTTGGTATCGCAAAGAAGCGGTTTCTTAACATTTATCTATCAGAGGAGTCCATCAGGCTTCAGAGGAAGTTGAAGCGCATACTTGATCCTCGCGGAATCCTCAACCCGGGGAAGATATTTGATGAGTGAGAGATGTGTTCGATGTGGCAAGTGTAATCCTGTCTGTCCGACATACAGGGTCTGTGGTAATGAGCTCTTTTCACCCAGAGGAAGGTATCTCCTCGGAGAAGAGCTCCTCTCTGATAGGATTTCTGCCACACCTGATGTTGTAAAACCCTTTCTTTCCTGCACCGATTGTTACCTATGCAACCTTGTCTGTCCCGTTGGGTTGGATATAGTTGAGGTGGTTCACAAAGTCAGGGAGAAATTTTTTGTGAGGAATGAATCCCGTTCCCGTTTTTCGCTCTCTGACTTCGGCATCGACTACAAGGGAGAAGTGTATAAGGGGAAGATGTCAAGAGGCAACGGTTCGGTTCTCCTTTTCCCTGGCTGTCTGGTTGTCGATAACTTCGGTGATACACTTGAGAGGTTGACGGAGCTTCTCGCTCACCTCGATATCCCTTTTGCGATAGTCGATGCCTGCTGTAACTATCACGATTGGTTTAGGGGTGGCAAGATACGCTCACCGGTGAAGGAGAGAACAGGATTTTATGTTGTCTGTTCTTCGGCGTATATCTCTCTTAGAAAGGTTGCTGGGATAAAGTATTTTTTATCCTTTTTTGAAAACATCTTTCCTGTTAGATTGCCTGCCAATGCAGTTTTTCTTCAAGAGGAGGCAAGTAGGTCTTTGGGGCTTGTTGTGGTTGATAGGCAAATTCCCTCCCCCGGTGACCTTTTATCAGTTTTCCAGCAGGATTCTGGTATGGTTCGCCTCATTTTTGAAAGGGTTATCCGAGATGCAGGAAGGGATACACTCGTTTTTGAGTCGTTTCATAATTTGGCGGTTTTTCGTTCTCTTTTCCCTGATGTGCGTTCCTATCACATAATCGATTTTATACATCGGGAGGTTATGGAAGGTTGAGTGCTGGGAGGTATTCAGATAAGTATCTTTTCGACTTTGCTAAGCGTGTAATGCTCTCCTTGGGTGTGAGTGAGCCTGATTCTGATAGGTTTGCAGATGTGCTTATTACTGCTGATCTTCGAGGGATTGCGTCGCACGGCATAGGTCGACTTTCCCGTTATGTCGATGGTATCCGTTCGGGCAAGATAGACCCCAGGGCGCATCCTTCCGTTCTTGTAAGTACGCCGACAGTCTCGGTCATAAGCGGAGGGAACGGTCTTGGTCAGGTGGCGGCTAACTTTGCAATGGAGCAGGCGATAGAGAAAGCGAGGGTATCTGGTGTTGGGTTGTCGTTCGTCAGGGATAGCAATCATTTTGGTATAGCAGGATATTATGCTATGAAGCCTCTTTCGGAGGGTATGATAGGTATTTGTATGACCAATGCCAGACCGCTTGTCGTTCACACATTTTCCCGCCGGGCTGTTCTCGGGACAAACCCGATAAGTGTTGCTGTCCCTACAGGGTGGCGCTATCCGTTTGTTCTGGATATGGCGACGAGTGTTATAACCTCTGGCAGGGTGGAGGTGTATGAGCGTCTTTCGAGGGTGATGCCGGTTGGCTGGTGTGTGGATGCTGATGGCAGACCTGCGGTTGACCCTGCTTTTGTTCTTGACTCAATCCGTTCGAGGAGGCAAGGTGGTTTGCTCCCGCTCGGTGGTGATAAGGAGGAGCTTGGCGGGCATAAAGGGTATGGTCTTGCGATGCTCGTTGATATCCTCTCTGGCGTTCTCTCCGGTGCCGCCTTTGGACTTGATGTAGGCTCTCCTGATTCTTCACATCACAATGTTGGGCATTTCCTCGCTGCCTTGGATATCCGTATGATTATGCCCGTTGATGAGTTTAAGTCGAGGATGAGGCGGCTTATCGATATGTTGAAAAACTCTCCCAGACAGGTTGGAGCTGGGCGGATATACATTCACGGCGAGAAGGAGTTCGAGGAAGCGGAGAAAAGAGCTATCGAGGGCATTTTGCTCCCGGAAAAGGTGGTTAAAACACTTGTTTCCATCGGAGAATCCGTCGGGGTTCCGTTTGAGGTAAGCTGATGGCAAAACCTTTCTTCCCTGATCCTGTGAAGCTCTTTGTTGGGCTGATAGTTTTCGAGCCGGAGAAGAACCTTTCATCTGTGCTACCGCGTTTATCTTCTGAGTTTGGCGAGATTGAGAGACTCTCTTCTGTTATCCCTTTTGATTTCACCGACTATTATGAGCAGGAGATGGGGGCTCCGCTTTGGCGTCTGTGGGTTTCCTTCAAAAACCTCTTCGATTATGGTAGGCTTGCAGATGCCAAGCTTTTCACTAACTCTGTTGAGGAATGTTTGTCCGTCGGTGGTAGTAGGGTTGTCAATATCGACCCTGGAGTGCTGACCCTTTTGAATGTTGTTCTTGCCTCAGCGAAGTTTGCACCTCAGAGGGTTTATCTTGGCAGTGGTATCCACGCTGAGATTGAGCTTATGTATCACCGCGGTCGGTTTGAACCCCTGCCGTGGACATACCCCGACTACAGATGCGATGTTGCTCTTAGTTTCTTCAAGGAGCTTCGAGCGGTTTATGTTTCCCAGCTAATGGGAGCGAGAGATAGAAGGTGACCACTGGTTCTTTCATTTCGAGATGTGTGTCGAAGTTGAAGAGCTCTGCCTCGATGTATGCATCTAAACCCGCCAATATGGTTGTGCCGACCCATAACCAGATATACTGGTTCCTTCTGTATATGTGATTGTTGAACCGTTCCTTCAGCTCGAGATATTCGCTTGACCCTTCGCTGTATAGTTCCCGTTTGTCGAGTAGCTTTGATGCCTGGTTATTTTCATAGAAGCTTCCGTAGGCAAAGGCGGAAACTGCTGTGGCAAACGCTCCTGCCTTTATATATTCTCCGTTATAGACCTGCCCTGCTCCTGGGAGGATCAGGCTTAATAATAATGCTTTTGTCGAGTTTTTCGCGGGGATTGAAGATGTTGTGTCCTGGGGCAAGAGAGCCTCCGGTAGAAGGATTATCAAAACGAAAAATAGCATAAATTTTCTCATAAGGTAAAATTATGCTTGGTTTCCCGTTGTGTCAAACTATTTTTAACGGATGTCTCCTCCTTGTTTCGATATAAAGGTTGCGGCTGTATTTGCCTCGTTTCTCTCTGGGGAGGTTCTGGGTGCACGGGTGACGGGTGGCAAGGTCCTGTCTCACTGCCTCGATATTTACCTTTCCAGTGGAGGCTGCCTTCGTTTTATATACTCTCCTGTTCGTTTTGTCTCTGTATATCTGAGGGGCGAATCATCGCCTCATCCTTTCCGTGAAGGGTGGATAAAGTGCATAGAGGGTGGGGTTGTTGAGTCTGTTTCCTGTCTTCCTGGTGATAGGGTGCTTAGGCTGGATACTGCCGTTAGGAAGGGGTTATCAGTCCGCAAGATAACCGTTTATATTGAACTTCTTGGCAGTCAGGCGAACCTTGTTCTGGTTGAGAATGGTCGGATACTCTCTTCTCTCAGACAGCGTTCTGCTGGGCTGGTGCGACCTGTGTTCCCAGGATTTCCATACCACGAGCCTGAGCCGATTGTCCCGTTCAATCTCCTCTCCGCTTCACCGCGGATGCTTGAGAAGAGAAAGGAGCTCTTTCACCCGCTTGAGCTTGAATTCATTTTATCCGAAAGCAGGAAGCTCTCATCTTCTTTTGGGGAGTGTGCTTCGCTTCTTCTTGAGAAGGCATGTCATCTTGAGCTAACACCGTCTGTCGTTGATGGTAGCTATGTTTCTGTTTTTCCTCTCGATCTGTTTGCTCCTGCACGAGCGAGCGGTTTTGTTGACATAAATGAGGCGATTCGCTTCGCGTTTGAGCCGGGCTTCCTCGAGTATTTGAAGAGACACAAGAGAACCTTTTCTCCGAAAAGGGCTTATATCGAGCGTGCGCTTCGTTCACTTCGCTCACAGATTGAGCATCTCAGCAAGTGGCGACTTCTTCAGGAAAAGGCGGAACTACTCAGCGTTCACAGGATGGATATTCCGAGGGATGCAAGAAAGGTTGTCTTCCCTTCGCTTTATTCGGATGATAAGACGGTAGAGATTGAGCTTGATCCATCCGTTCCGCTTCAGAGGAACATTGAGCGCTATTTTTCACTTGCGAGACGCTTCCGGCGTGGGTTAGGGAAGGTGAAATCTCGCATCGAGGAGCTTGAGCGTCGTATCGAATTCTCACTGAATGAGGTAGCGGAGGGTGAGTCTGCATCTGGATCTCTGATGCCACATTCCCAGCCGTCGAGAAAGCCGTTTTATCGCTTTGTTGTAGATGGGTTTGAGTTGTTTGTTGGTCGCTCGGCGAAGGAGAACTATTATGTTACCTTCTCCATCGGCGGGAAGGAGGATATGTTTTTTCATGCGCACAACATCCCTGGCTCTCATCTGATACTCAAGACGAACGGCAAGGATGTTCCTCGTAGGACGATTGAGCGTGTTGCATCAATTGCTGCTTACTTCTCAAAGGGTCGCACATTTTCGACTGTTGAGGTGGCATACACGAAGCGGAAGTGGGTCCACAGGACAAAGTCAGCCGTTGGAGGAAAGGTTGTTCTTGTGAGGTACAAGACTATTCTCGTTGAGCCGAGAAAACCCGATTTTCATAGTTGACAATTACGATTTTTGATGCTATTTTTAGCTTCGATGGATTTTTCACACAAGCATCGGATAGGTGTTATTGGTGGTAGCTCTGCTACGAAGGGTCTTCTTCGTAAGGCGGAGAAGCTCGGCAGGATAATAGCCGAAAACGGCGACATCCTCGTTTGTGGTGGTCTTGGTGGGGTGATGGAGGCAGCGGCTCGTGGAGCAAAATCAGCAGGCGGAATAACCATAGGGATACTTCCGTCGTCTGACCCAGGAACTGCTAACCCTTATATCGATTTTCCTATTGCGACAAATATAGGCGAGGCTCGCAACTTCATTATAGTGAACACATCTGATGCTTTGGTTGCTATCGATGGGAAGTATGGAACGCTCACAGAGATTGCGGCGGCTCTCCGTCTTGGGAGGACGGTTGCTGGTATCTCCACCTGGGATATTCCGGGAGTTCGCCCTTTTGAGACTGCACAGGAGGCGATGGATTACATATACTCGGTTCTCAGATGAAACGGGTAAGGGCAAATATCTTGGTTAAGGGGATTGTTCAGGGGGTTGGCTTTCGCCACTTTGTTCTTGTGAATGCCCGTCGCTTAAACATCACAGAAGGATATGTTCGCAACCTTCCCACGGGTGATGTCGAGGTGGTTGTTGAGGGTGAGCGTGGCTTGTTGAACGAGCTTATCAAGCAGTTGAGGATTGGCCCTCGTTCTGCTTGGGTAAAGGATGTTGTCGTCTCTTTTGGTGAGCCGACGGGTGAGTTCGATTCGTTCGAGGTGAGGTTTTGAAAGGAGAAGGATGGATTATTCTGACTACATTCGCACAATTCCTGATTTCCCGCGCAAGGGGATACTTTTCAGGGACATAACGACGCTTGTTGGGAATGGCGAGGTGTTTCGCTCTGCTGTTGACCTGTTTGTTGAGCGGTACCGTGGGAAGGGTATCTCTAAGATTGTCGGCATTGAGGCGAGGGGTTTTATCTTTGGCTCGGCGATAGCTTATGCTCTCGGGATCGGATTTGTTCCTATTCGAAAGAAGGGCAAGCTCCCGGCTGAAACGATAGAAGAGTCATACGAGCTCGAATATGGAACGGATTATATGGAGATACATAAAGACGCAATCTCTCCTGGCGAGCGTGTGGTTCTGTTCGACGACCTCATCGCCACCGGTGGGACATTGCGGGCAGCGATGAACCTCATTGAGCGCCTTGGCGGTAGGATATACGAAATATCCTGTTTGATAGAGCTTACACCTCTTGCTGGCAGGGAGAAAATTGCTAATGTGCCATTTTTCTCTGTTGTAAAGTACGATGTAGACTGAGGGAGGAGTGCCGATGAAATTTATAAGCACGGCTGATGCTCCACAGGCTCTCGGGCATTATAGTCAAGCAGTTCTTTCTGAAGGGCTTCTTTTTGTCTCGGGGCAACTGGGGATAGAACCCAAACCATCCTCATTTGAGGAGGAGGTGAGACAGGCTCTTGCAAACGTTCTTACCATCGTTAGAGCAGCGGGAGGTGGTTCAGCATCTGTTGTCAAGACCACGGTTTTCCTGACCGATATTGCCAATTTCCCTGTGGTGAATTCTGTATATGAATATCTCTTCGGCTCGCATAAACCGGCAAGGGCAGTGGTCGAGGTCTCATCCCTGCCGAAGGGTGCAAGAATTGAAGTAGAGGCGATTGCAAGGATATGAAGAGGTTCATCCTTCTGATGCTGCTCATCCCTGCGTTAGTCTCTGCTGCCTCGTTGAATACTGTCCTTATTGATGGGGAGGAGTTTGTTGCTGCTTCCCATTGTCTTGAGCCCTTTGGACTGCGTTGCTTCTGGTCGCACTTTAAGCAGAAAGGGGTATTCATCTTTGGCTCGCGTCCCGACACGCTCATTGTGACGCTTGGCAGTGAATTCGTTGTTTTCAACGGGGAAACATACGAGCTTAAATCCCATGCTGTCTTCTATGCTGGTGATATATTTCTGCCCAAGGAGGGTTTTTTTGAGCTTTTGGCGTCGAAGGGTTACAATCTATCTGAGGAAACTGAGGTCAAACCGAGAGATACAACGCCTGTTCAAAAGAAGTTTGATTTCAAGCGGGTTATAATCGACCCTGGGCATGGAGGGAAGGACCCGGGTGCGATAGGACCGTTGGGGACATACGAGAAGGATATAACCATTTCCATAGCTCGTAAGCTCAAGCCTATTCTCGAGAAGGATGGCTGGGAGGTTTATCTCACCCGTGAGGATGACAGGTTTCTTCCACTATCCGAGCGGAGTGAGATGGCAAACAGGCTTCACGGGGATATATTTATATCGATTCACTGCAACGGGTCAAAGCGGAGGAGTTCCGAGGGGTTTGAGGTATTCTTTCTCTCGGTGGCGAAGACCGATGAGGCACGGGCAGCTGAACAACTTGAGAACTCCGTTCTTCTCCTGGAGGACAATCCACCTACCGATAATCTGGATGACCTTCAGTTCATCATCACGAAGATGATACAGAATGAGTTCTTATACGAGAGTAACGAGCTTGCTACCTGTATCGACGAGGCGGTGGGTGAGGAGCTTCCCCATCTAAGGAGACGAGGAGTATCACAGGCTGGGTTCTATGTTCTTGTTGGTGCGTTTATGCCGTCTGTCCTTGTTGAGACGGCATTCATCTCCAACCCAAAGGAGGAAAGACTACTCAGGACATCCGCCTTTCAGAGCAGGATTGCCGAATCTATTGCAAAGGGTCTAAGAATCTTCAGGGAAAGGGTGAAGTAAAAACAGCTTGCTTTTCCCTTGTAGGTTGGATATCAGCCTTGTTCTGCGGGGTAGAAGGTGAAATTGGTCGTTGCGGCGTTGCCGTCTGAGAGTACAATGAGCCTGAAAACACCCTTCGGAATATCAACAGTAATCTCTCGTGCTGTTTGAGGAACTATGGCTCCTCCTTCTCCAAGCTCGAGTACGGACGGATTCTCGGAGAGCAGGGTAAGATTTGTCTCGGATAGCTTTCTACCTACTTCGGTCTTAGGACCTCTTGCCACTCCCAGAAAAACCGCTACCCTTGTTTCCAGTTTTGGGCTCTTCCCTTTTGGAACATAGGTATATGCAGAAAAGGTCAGTTTCCCGCCTTTTGTGGTTGGGAGAATGACAAGCACCCCGGCACCGCTTTTTGCCTCAGCGAATTTGTTCCCCAGTTTTGAGGTGAGGATTGCATTTGCCCGAACTCCGTACTCCTTTGGCTGGATCTCTGAGATAGGACCGAGTACCCTTAGGTGATACTCTGACGGAACCTCCTTTTCCTTCTTTTGGCAGGATGAAAGTAATAGACTCAGGGCAAGAAAGAGGGACAAGATCTGATTCATATCTGCTGGGTTACAGTCCGAGAATATCCTCGATATTTGCTGTCAGCGCCTTTACCTCACCTATTGTCAGGTCTCCCATATGAGCGATTCGGAATGTTTTCTCCTTCATCTTTCCATATCCGTTGGAGATAGTCATTCCTCTTTTGCTGAGTTCTTCGTTCAGCTCGGCGATGCTCACGCCTCTTGTGTTCTTGATGCAGGTGAGTGTTTCCGATTCGTATCCAGGTTCGGGGAATAATGCAAAATGCTTCTTTGCCCAGTTTCTTGTATATTCAGCCATTTCGTGGTGTCTTGCGAAACGAGTCTCCAGTCCCTCTTCAAGTATCCTGTCCAACTGGAGGTCGAGTGCGTAGATGTGCGGTATGCTTGGCGTTGTCGGTGTCTGGTTCTTGTTGTGATATTTGAGGAATGTTAGGAAGTCGAAATAGTATCCCCTGTTCTCGACTGTTTCTGCCTTTTTCAATGCTTTCTCTGATACGGATGCAACAGCGAGTCCTGGTGGTAGTGCCAAGGCTTTCTGGACGCCGGCAAGCAGAACATCTATTCCCAGCTTATCCGTTTCGATCTTCACACCCATCATCGATGAGACAGAATCAACGAGGAACATAACATCGGGATACTTCTTCATCACCTCGGCGATTTCCTCGAGTGGGTTCATAAGCCCGACCGATGTTTCGTTGTGGACGAGCGTGATCGCGTCGTATTTCCCCGTAGAAAGGGCAGAATCAACCATCTCGGGAGTAATAGGTTTTCCCCATTCTACCTCGTATCTATCAGCCTCCTTGCCGTTTGCGACGGCTATTTGATGCCATCTATTAGAGAACGCTCCGCAGATGAAGCTTGCGATCCTCTTGTTTGAGCAGTTCCTGACAGCTGCTTCCATAAGCCCGGTTGATGACGATGTGGAGATAAAGACGATATTCTTTGTGTAAAGCACCTTCTGGAGTTTCGGCTGAACCCTTGCGTAGAGTTCTGAGAACTGTTTTGAGCGGTGTCCGATAGCAGGATTTGCCATAGATCTGAGCACCTCATCTCTGACCTCGGTTGGTCCTGGAATAAAAAGTTTCAAGCGCATTTTCACCTCCTTCCTTATGGGATTTTAGTTGAGCTTCAAAAATTTATCTTTTGTCAAACTGATGTCAAGTAAAATCGGAGAATTATTCTTGACAATCTGGGCGATTTCGATATATTTTAGATTGCTTTGAGGGGGTGTAGCTCAGGTGGTAGAGCAACGGCTTTTTAAGCCGTGGGCCGAAGGTTCAAGTCCTTCCACCCTCACTTGATAAAGGAAGAAAGATGCCCCATTAGCTCAGTTTGGTAGAGCAACTGACTCTTAATCAGTGGGTCGAAGGTTCGAGTCCTTCATGGGGCAATATCTTGGGGGCGAACGGGTCTCGACGGTGAATGTGCCGAAGAAGTCTGCGAGCCGAGGTTCTGTGTCCTCGTTAAACACACAGAGAAAAAGAAACGACGCTAATTTGGCGTTAGCAGCTTAAATGCTGCCGTCCGGTTGCCATCCGCTCCTCAGGGGAGGGCATCCAGGGCGCCGAAAAACCTGAGGACTTCCCTCTTTCTTACCTGCGGATGGAGGGATGAGATAAGCAGGTTATACCGGATAGGAACCCTGCCAATCGGGGGCATATCCGGCGAAAAATAAAGGATTGGCTACGCTCGTAGGAAGGCTTTTTGGGGCTTCATCGGACGCGGGTTCGACTCCCGCCGCCTCCAGTAGATTATCCATTCATTGAACTGTTTCCATCCTAATTATATCATTTCAAATGGTAAGCTTGGGTCGTGCATACCAGCTGTTGTTTCCTTTGGTCCAGTGAAGGTAGCTGCGATACCAAGCTCTGTCGTTATCTCTGTCTTGTCGAATCCGAACTTATTTCAATATTTTTTTAATTGCCCTTGATAATTTTTTCTATTTTTTATATTTATAACAAAGGAGGAATTAGGATGGCTCTTGAGATAGAAGAGGTGAAGTTACTTCTCCCTGATGGTGCAAATGTTATCCTTGCTCAAGCGCATTTCATAAAGACGGTTGAGGATGTTTGTGAGGCGATAGTGAACACGGTTCCCGATGCGAAGTTTGGCATCGGCTTTTCGGAAGCTTCTGGTGCTCGCCTTATCCGCTACGAGGGGAACGATACCGAGCTTATCGATGCCGCGGTTGAGAATATCAAGCGTATTTCGGCGGGGCATTCACTTGTGATACTTCTGCGCAATGCGTATCCGATAAATATCCTTACCCGTTTGAAAGATGTTCCTGAGGTCGTAAACATTTTCTGTGCGACAGCTAACCCCGTGAGAGTTGTTGTTGCTCGCTCTGGTGACGGAGGAGCGATACTCGGTGTGATAGATGGATCTGCTCCTGTTGGTGTCGAGGGTGAAGCTGACAGGAAATGGCGACACGATTTCCTGAGAAGGATAGGGTATAAGTTTTAGCAGAAATTTTGTTGACAATAACGGCATAATCTTTATATTGAAAACAAGTCTGCTGGCGTAGCTCAGTTGGTAGAGCAGCTGATTTGTAATCAGCCGGTCGGGGGTTCAAGTCCCTCCGCCAGCTTGAGTGGAAGTATGGTGAGGTTCCCGAGTGGTCAAAGGGAGCAGACTGTAAATCTGCCGGCTCAGCCTTCGGAGGTTCGAATCCTCCCCTCACCAGATGCTAATAAAGTTCTTGACATTGTTGAGTTAACTTATTATTTTGAGCAAAATAGATTGTTTTGTGCGGGAGTAACTCAGTTGGTAGAGTCACAGCCTTCCAAGCTGTTGGTCGCGGGTTCGAGTCCCGTCTCCCGCTTGAACTGGAGGAATGGATGAACCCACCGAAAGTGGCGATTGTAGCTGTTACCTACAAGTGTAATGCTCGCTGTAAGATATGTGATATCTGGAAAAACCCCCCACACTCTCCTGAACTTGCCCCAAGGGATTATAGGAACTTGCCGAGGAACCTTGTCGATGTTAACATCACAGGCGGAGAGCCGTTCATAAGAGAGGATCTTGTAGATGTTATCTATGAGATGCATAAGGTTTCTTCGCCCCGTTTTGTTATCTCATCCAACGGTAGCTTGACGGGGAAGACCATCGACGATATGAGGCAGATACTGAGGTTTTCAAAGAATGCTGCTGTTAGGATTTCCATCGATGGGTTAAGGGAGACCCATGATGATATTCGTGGGGTTCCGGGCTTTTTTGACCGTGCGATGCGGACGGTTGAGGGGCTTAAGTCTGTGGGTGTTCGTGACCTTGGGATAGCGATGACGGTTGTTGACCAGAACATCCCTGAGATATCGAGCGTGTATGAGCTTGCAAATGAACTCGGTGTTGAGTTCTCGATATCCGTTGCTACCGATTCCGAGATATACTTTGGCAGAGACAAGAGCAGGCTTCTTAGCAACCGGGATGAGGAGCTTTCGTGTCAGTTTAACCATCTTATCCGTTCGGAGATGACCAGCTGGAACATCAAGCGGATATTCAGGGGCTGGTTTGAGAAGGGGCTGCTCGAGTATGCACTTGGCACAGGCAAGGACTGGAAATGTGATGCGGCGCGAGGATTTTTCTATCTCGACCCGAAAGGGAATGTGTATCCCTGCCATATTCTTCCTGTCCCTATCGGCAACATAAAGGATACTCCGTGGGAGGATATCTGGAACTCGGCTAAGGCAGAGCGGGCGAGGGTTATGGTGGATAATTGCAAAAATGGCTGCTGGATGATATGCACGATAAAGAGCAAGATAAATAAGAAGATGCCTGAGATTGCCCTTGAGATTGCCAAGCTGAAGGCGAAGGCTCACCTCCATAAATCCATTGTTTAGTTTTTCTTTTGGTTTTTGAAGAACAAATCATCTAAAGGGAAGAAGGACTGATTGTGAGGAAGGGAATTTTAGTATCTGCTCTGCTTTTTCTTTCCTGCGGCAGGGGTTCTGATGCTCCCACGGAAGGTGTCTGGTATCGTGTGGAGCAGTTTGATATTGTCTCGCTACCTTATGATTCCCTTTCGTTCACGGGTTTCCCCGAGTCTTCGGCGTACCGTGCTTATCCTGTTGATGATGACAGCGTTTATATGGATAACTCCCACGGTGGGGTTTATTATCATCCTGTTTTTCTTGCACAGATTGGGCTTATCCTGCTCGACATCTATCACTCAACGGGAAATGAATACTACCTCAATTGGTCGAGAAAGCATGCGAACAAGCTGCAGGAGATAATGAGATACTCTTGCGGTGTTCCTTTTTACCCTTACCCGTTTGATTTCCCTCTGCATGGTGATACAACACAGACGATGTATGCTCCCTGGTATTCTGGACTGGCTCAAGGAGAGGCTCTTCAGCTTTTTGTGAGACTTTACAATGAGACAGGAGACAGAAGGTATCTTATGGTAGCGGATGAGATATTCTCAAGCTTTTCCATCTTCAGGGGGCAATCCGATGTGTGGGTTGTTGCCGTGGACAGTTTAGGATACTTCTGGATAGAGGAATACCCTATGGAGGAGCTTAATCATACCTTGAACGGTTTTATCTATGCCGTTTATGGGATATACGAGTATTACCTCTTGACCGGAAATAGTGATGCCAGAAATATCCTCCTTGCCTCCTTCACGACACTGAAACGGTATATTCCCGATTTTCGCTGTCCTGGAGGATACAGTTATTATTGCCTGAGGCACAGGGCGCAGAGTCGTAAGTATCATCTTGTTCACATAGACCAACTCCACAAGCTTTACCTTATGACCGGTGATGAATTCTTCGAGGAGATGTCGCAGCTCTTCTGGGAGGATTACCATGAATAAATTCAGGTGGCGGTGGGTTTATCTCCTATTTCTTGCACTTGTTGGTTTTGCAGGGTTTTCTTGTGACATGTCGCCGACCGAGCCACAGGTGGATCCCGGTTTTAATATAGATTATTTTGACATAAATGTTCTCCCGTTTGACCAGCTCCCACGAACCCACTACTCCGAGTCGATACTGGATGAGCTTGACTATCCGATGGGTGAGGATAGCATCTATTTATTTGTGTATCGTGGGGATACTGTTCTACATCCTCTTGTTCTCGATGAGATGGGGATTATATTCGTTGCGTTCTATTATTCGACAGGGGATGAGTACTACCTTCAGCGTGCGGAGGCACACGCCAGAAAGCTGGAGGAGATAGCAGACGAGCATAACGGAGCGTTATATTTCCCTTACTCATTTGAGGTAAACTTCTTTTCGGATCTACTCTCTCCACCATGGTATTCCGGTATAACCCAGGGTGAGGCTCTGCTTTTATTTGTCAGGCTATACAATTTCACAGGGAACAAGCATTATCTCGAGCTTGCTGATAGAACTTTTGTGAGTTTCCTGACCTTTAAGGAGCAATCTCCTGTCTGGATTACCACTGTCGATAACCTCGGCTATTTCTGGATAGAGGAATACCCGGCGGATGAGCCGAGCCATGTCCTGAACGGCTTTATAACTGCAAGCTTTGGTCTATACGAGTATTATCTTGCCACGCAGAACCCCACAGCAAGAAGACTTTTCCTTGCATCTATGACGACTATAAAGCATTATCTAAACGATTTCAGAGTTCCCGGTGATATTAGCTACTATTGCCTGAAGTTCAGGAACCAGGAACCAAAGTATCACCTGATGCATATCAGCCAGCTTCTCCAGCTTCACAGGCTCACCGGTGATGAATTTTTCGAGGAGATGTCGCAGCTCTTCTATGAAGACTACCACGAATAAAGAAATCCTTGACAAATTGAGATAATAATGTTTATTGTCCACTCGTTTTGTGGAGTGGCTATGACGGATATACTTCGCGGTTCCCCAGTGGCTGAGGGTATAGATTCCTTCCTTCGGTCCCGTATCGCAGGGAAGGGGATAACCCTTGTTGCTGTGGTATCCACAGATGACCCATCGATGATGTCCTATCTTCGGAGCAAGACGAAGAAAGCCTCATCGCTTGGTATCTCCTTCCGTGAGATACATCTTCCCGAAGATATCGACACCGACGGCTTTATTTCCTGCATAGAGAAGCTCAACGCAGACCCAGAGGTAAGCTCGATAATTGTTGAGGAGCCTGTTCCCAGAGGGGTTGATTTCTCTTATATCAGGGGTGTAATATCTCCGTTGAAGGATGTCGATTGTGTGAGTTATGATAACCTTGGCAGGCTTTTTTCGGGTTCACCTCGATTTGTTCCTGCTACGGTGCTTGCTGTTCTGAAGATACTCGATTATTACAGGATACCTGTTTCCGGTCGCGAGGTTCTTGTTGTTGGGAGGAGTCTGACGGTTGGCAAGCCTCTTGCAAGTATGCTTTCTATTCGGGGTGGAGATCTTGGGGATGCCACGGTTACGCTTGCTCACTCGAAGAGCCGTAACCTTAATATTTTGCTTTCCCGTGCCGATGTTGTTATTTCTGCCGTGGGCAAGCCTCATCTTGTCACAGGCGAGCATATTAAGGAAGGCAGTGTTGTTATTGATGTAGGGACAAATTATGTTGATGGGAGGTTGACGGGTGATGTGGACACGGAGTCTGTTGTGGGGAAGGCATCAGCTGTTACGCCTGTCCCTGGAGGGGTCGGTGTTGTTACAAGTTCTGCGATATTTCTGAACGCATATTATTCTTACTGCTTGCTTTCAGGAGGTTCGGATGGATTTAGAGCAGAAGATAAGCCGTTTTGACAAGAAGTATAGGTCGAAAGGTGGTTTTAAGAAGTTCAAGGAGATGGTAAATAACCTGGAGACGCTTGAGGCGATTGGTCGGCATTTTGGTTTCAGTCGTCAGAACGCGGAGATGCTTTATCGGTCGTTTTTTGGTGGGAGCTATTCGGATGTTGCGAGGGCGAGGCGTATGAGGAAGCTTGCTTCTGGCGTTTTTGATATCGAGTCCGAGCTTATCCGCTGCCTTCTGGAGGGTAAAAAACGGAGCTACAAGAGGCTTTCTTATGTCAACTTTGTTGTGGAAAGGTTAAGGCTTCGCTCCTTTTCGGTTAGTTTTTTGTCGGGTGGTTCTTCCTTTGTGGATGTTTATGTGAACGGTAAGCTGGTTCACATTGCTGGTTCTGCGAGTTGCACCGTTTATCATTTTCCTCGTGGCAGGCAACCATCCTACTATTATCGCTTTGCTGTTCCGAGGCGGGAGTGTGACTTCTGTGTGTTTGTCCTCGACGACCCGAAGCATAATTTCCCAGTTTACATAATTCCTTACGAGGAGATAAAGGGATTATCTCTTCTCACACTACGCTCTAACTACCAGAGGAACAGCAAGTATAAAAGGTATCTTGAGGCATGGGAACTGCTAAGGTAGTGCGGGTTGCCATAGTTAGTTCGCCGAGCTATGCGGATGTTTATGGTGCTGTTAAGAGGGGCATTGAACTTATAGGTGGTGTAGGTGATATAATTTCCCGGGGCAAGCGTGTTCTTCTGAAGCCGAATCTGCTTTCTGCGAAGCCCCCGGAGCGTGGGATAACAACGCATCCTGCTGTTGTGTCAGCACTCATTGACATTGTCCGTGAATATGGTGCTATTCCTGCTATAGGTGACAGTTCGGGAGCAGCATACAGGGGGGTTGAGAGGGTCTGGAAGAATACCGGTATGCTCGATGTTGCAAGAAGCAAGGGTGTTGAGCTTGTCAACTTTGAGACATCTGGTATCAGAGTGAAGGAGGCTTTTGGTTTTCGATTCTCCATATCGAGCGCTGTCTTCGACTTCGATGTCATAGTGGATATTCCGAGGTTTAAGAGCCACTCTTTTGCCTCCTTCACCGGTGCGGTCAAGAATATGTATGGTGTTATACCTGGTCTTGGCAAGACGGAGGGGCATAAGAGGTTTCCCCTCCCTGATGAGTTTGGCAGGATGTTGGCTGCTCTTTATTCGGTTGTCAAGCCGCATCTCGTTGTGATGGATGCGGTTACAGTAATGGAAGGTAATGGTCCTGCCTCAGGGGAACTTCGCCGTTATGGGAAGCTTTTTGTATCGACCGATGGTGTAGCGGTTGATACGGTCGCCTTGACTGTAGCAGGTTATAAGAAATCCCGTGTTCCCACATACAAGTGGGCGAAGCGGTTCGGGCTCGGTGAAACGGATCTCGACAGGATTGAGATAGTTGGTGATAGCCTCGACGGGTCTTACATCCACAACTTCAAAAAGCCATCGACATCGTTTTACGGTTTTATTCCCCCTTTTTTGCCGAGGCTTCTTGCACCGCTTGTTCGGGTTAGACCTACTCCTGTTGTTGGTAGGTGCAAGAACTGCCTTGTGTGTGCCTCTGCTTGTCCTGTGAACGCGATATCAGCTGGTAGGGAGGTTCCGATCTGGGATTACAAGAAGTGCATTCTCTGTCTATGCTGTCATGAGATGTGTCCGGAGGATGCGATCGAGCTTAGGATGAGTCCGCTTGCCAGGCTTATCTCCAATTGAAGGGTATTACTCTGGTCTTCTGTTTTCTATTGCTTTTGCCAGGGTTTTCGAGTCGGCATACTTTAGGTCCCCACCCTGTGGGAGTCCCCGTGCTATCCTTGTTATGAGGATTCCCAGTGGTTTTAGCTTGTTCTCGAGATAGAGTGCGGTTGTATCCCCCTCAACATTGGGATTGGTGGCGATTATAATCTCCTCTATCCTTGGTTCTGCTTTTGTGATCCTGTTGAGGAGTTCGTCGATATGGAGGTCTCCCGGCTCGACTCCTCTCATCGGTGATATAACGCCACCCAGGACATGGTAGACCCCATTGTATTTTCCTGTGCTTTCGATAGCGATGAGGTCCCCTGTTTCCTCTACAACGCATATCTTGGTCTTATCCCGTGTGTCTGATGCACAGATGTGGCAGATCTTTTCATCCGTTATGTTGAAGCAGATGGGACAGGGGTGAACTGTTTCTTTCATCTCGGTGAGCTTGTTGGCGAAGGTTTCGACGAATGTTTTGTCCTGTTTTAGGAGGAAAAGGACGAGCCTTTTTGCCGTTTTTGTCCCGATGCCGGGGAACCTTCGGAAGAGGTCGATAGCCTCCTCGACAACCTTCGGATAAGCGCTCATAGTAGCCCTTTCAGGATTGATGGGTCGATCCCGCCGAGTACACTCGAGAACTGTTCTGCAGCTTTTTCTGTACTCTTTTTTATTGCATCGTTCACTGCTGCGATCACAAGGTCTTCTATGAGTTCCCTGTCTGGTGGGTCGAAGAGTGACGGATCGAGCTTTATATCGAGTAGCTCCTGTTTGCAGTTGGCGGTCACCTTCACAACACCTCCGCCGGATGTCCCTTTGACAGTAATATCCGCCAGCTTTTCCTGGAGTTCCTCAAGTTTTTGTTTCATTCCAGAGAGAGCCTTCATAAGTTCGGTAATCTTCATCCGTTGAACCTCTTTGCTTTGAACATTAGTGCTATCTTCTGGACGGATTCTGGGATGGTCTCCACTCTGTTTTCCTTCTCCTGTTTTATGGTATACTTCAGAGGAATTTTTTCACCGAATATCTGGTTCTTTGCATAGTTGATTGCCTGTTGGTGTTCGGGGGTTTTCTGGATGTAGTTAAGGTTGGCTTTGTCCCTCTCCGAGAATTCGATACTTATCTGTTCCTTTTTCGCTAAGATCCTTGCTTGCCTAATGATTCCCCATGCCTGGCTGTCTTTTTCCTTCAGGAGTCTAAGAAACCTATCCACCTCCGATATCTCTTCATCTTTCGGTGCGGGGGGTTCGACCCATTCGGGTGCCTTGACTCCCTTTATGAGATCCTCTATTAGTACGACCGATTCCAGTCTTGAGAGCTTTACCATCTCCTCCTCGAGAACATACATGGGGTTAGGGGAGTATTTCATCTTCTGGTTTGATGAGAGCAGTATGTTGAAGGCACGGTAGAGGTCTTCTAAGTTTTTCTTTCCTGCGAGCTCTTTTACCTTTGGAATAAGTTCCTCTGCAATCTCTTCGGAGATATCGACATTGAGCTTGGCGAGGAGGATATTTCTCATCTCGTCTAATAAGCCTCTGGCTATCTCTTTTGGGTCGGCGCCGCGGAGGATGGTCTCTTTGAGAAGGGATATTGCCTCTTTTGTCCGTTTGAGGAATATATGTTCGATGAGTTTGAGATATATTTCCTGTGGTAGGATACCTATAACATTGAATACATCTTCCTCTGTGATGGTCTTTTCTTTTGAATATGCGAGTATCTGGTCGAGGGCGGAGAGGGCATCTCTCATTCCTCCGTTGGCGTGCTTGGCAATAGTGATAGCTGCCTTCTCGGACAGCGGTTTCCCTTCATTTTCGGCGATATTCGTGATCTTTTCCTTTACAAGCTTCATAGGTAGCCTTTTGAAATCGAACCTCTGGCATCTTGATAGGATAGTTGGAGGGAGTTTGTGTGGTTCTGTTGTTGCGAAGATGAAGACAACATTATCTGGTGGTTCCTCGAGTGTTTTTAGGAGTGCGTTGAACGCTTCTCTGGTGAGCATATGCACCTCATCGATGATGAAGATTCGAAAGCGTCCCTGTGGTGCATATTGGACCCTCTCGCGGAGCGCTTTAACATCGTCTATTCCTCGATTGCTTGCTCCATCGATTTCTATAACATCAGGGCTTCTCGATTCCGTAATCTCGCGGCAGGGGATGCATCTGTTGCATGGTGTAGGGGTTGGTCCCTCTTCACAGTTTAATGCTTTAGCGAGGATCCTGGCTGTTGTTGTCTTTCCGACACCTCTTGGACCTGCAAACAGGTATGCATGGGCAACCCGGTTCTTGAGGATGGCGTTTGTGAGCGTTTGTGTTATGTGCTTCTGTCCAACGACTTCCTCGAACCTTTGTGGTCTCCATTTTCTTGCGAGGACGAGGTATGACATTTTATTTCATCCTATAGACTTTTTCGGGGTATATATCAATTGCCCGGTACCATTCGACGAGTTTTTGTACTCTTTCATCCTTGTCTTCGGGTAGGAGGAGCGGTCTTCCTCTACCGTCAAGGATTAGACCGACCACGCCACCTGATACCTCGCAGTTGACTTCTTCTCCTTTTCCTTGCCCGAGGTCGAACCCTCTTGCTGGTTTTAGTTTTGCTTTTGCCTTCTCGCCGACAGCAAGTGTGAACTTCTTCATCTCACCATAGAGCAGTTCTCCTTCCTCTACCCTTCCGTCGGGGAGTTCGAACCGGTAGGTAAGGATAGGTTTCTCTCTGTTTGTTTGTCCTGCTGGGGCGATGCAGGTGCCAAGGTGTATCAAGCAATCCTTTTCGAATACCTCCGTTGCTGCTTTCGGGTGGACAACGGAGAGCACACCGAGCTGTGGCATCATAAATATGGAGTCGACTGCGAGTCGTGTTATCCCCTCGGGCTGGAAGCTGTCGATGAGCATGAGAGCGGCTTGAGCTCTTCTTGGTGCGTGTGAGAGTACTCCACCTGAGCCTATGAGCATATCGAGCGTCATCATATTGACGATGGTTTCTGCCTGTTCCTGCTCAAACGCCTCGGATATTGTTCGTGCTGTCTGCACACCTTTGAGCCTTGTTGCGAACGACTTATGCTGGATAAATGCAAGTCTAAGAGCCTCTCTTGCCACTGCCTGCTCGAAGACAAGGTCATTTAAGGTTTGGGGGATGGTTGTGGGGCGTATCATCTTGTTCTTGATGCGGTTTCGCACCTCACGCTCATCCAGATGGAACGGTATCCATCTCTGGACATTGGCGAGTCCAGCTGCCTTGAAGACATTGGATATAGAGTAGCTCATTCCAAGGTTTGCAGACACGGTTCGATTGAATACCCCTTGGAAGACGCTGAATATGTCGGTTGTTGCACCGCCGATATCGACGCCGACTATCTCGATATGTTCGAGGTCAGCGATCGTTTTCATTATCTTCCCTACCGCTCCTGGTGTTGGCATAATCGGTGCATCTGTCCAGCTCATAAGTTTGGGATAGCCTGGCGCCTGTGCCATAACATGCTCCATAAAGAGCTCGTGTATCTTCTCTCTCGCGGGTCCAAGGTTTTCCTTTTCGAGCACAGGTCTTATATTTTCCTCGATGGACAACTCGACCTTATCCCTTAGGGTATTTTTAACGATCTCCCTTGCGTCCTTATTTCCTGCGTATATCACAGGGAGTTTATAGCTATGCCCGAGTCGTGGTTTTGGGTCGGCGGCTGCGATGATCTCTGCGAGTTCGGCTACGTGGGTTGTTGTTCCGCCGTCTACCCCGCCGGATAGTAGGATCATATCGGGGCGGAGTCGTCTTATCCGTTCTATCTGCTCGTGTGGTAGCCTCTTATCGTTTGATGCTATAACATCCATGACGATGGCGCCGGCGCCGAGGGCTGCCCTTTCGGCGGATTCTGCTGTCATTGTTCTGACAACACCTGCCACCATCATCTGGAGCCCGCCGCCTGCTGACGAGGTGGAAACATAGATGTCTGTTCCTTCTTTCTCGTTTCTTGCTGGGCGGATAATCTGCCCGCTTTCGTCTATGAGCTTCCGTCCTGTCAGATCGGTTACCTCAGAGATGGCGTTCAGAACACCCATTGTTACATCCTCGAACGGTGCCTCGACTGTTGTTGGTGCTTCCCCTCGAACGATGAGCCTGTACTCACCCTCGTGTTCTTCTATGAGGATTGCCTTGGTAGTTGTGCTTCCGCAATCTGTTGCCACAATAACCCTTATATCTTCTGGTTTTCTGACTGGCATCTTTTCCCCCGTTTCTTTCTTTTCTCCTCTTCGACCTTCTTTATATTATCCTCTTCTTCGATAAATTCAAGCAATTTTTCTATCGATTCTCTTTTTGAGAGTGCGCTTCGGAAGAGGGCGAAATCCTTACCCGTTAGGAACAGCTGGACATATGGTTCAAGGAAGAGTAGGAGTTGACTCGACACGAAGTTGACTGGTCTTGACATCTCAAGCATAAGTATCGCAGGCACGGTCATCTTCCACTCGACAACCTTCTTTGCTATCTTCCTTAGGACGCCAAGCTCCTCGGGAACAAGCTCATCGGTCATCTCACGCTTCCAATCCTCTTCGTTGAAACGGTGGTAGTATGGGAACATATCAATCTTCCTTTATATGTGCTTTGACGAACTCAATCACTTCTTCTCTATTTCCGGAGAAGTTAAGGTACATCCCTCGGAAATTCTCGAGCCAGGAGGTCGATTTGAATGGGCTCAAGAGTACACCGTTCTTGTCTGGGTAGAATGATTTGAAATGCTTCCATTCTTTGAACTGCACTATCCCGATAAGCCTTTTCTTCACCCCGTCCTTTGTTAAGGTGAACCTTGTTGGGAAGAATAGGTTCAAAAGTGAGAGGAATGCAACAAGGCTAAATATTCCCCCAAAAGCGATGTTTTCCATATACCAGGTGGAGAAGAAGAAGACAAACAGAAGGATAAGAACCCCTATTACACCCTTTTCAGGTCTTTCCTTTATCGGGAAGAATACCCACTCGATAGATTCCTTTTCCATCCTCTCAATCTTCTGGTTCTTTTAATCTTTCCTTCTCCTTTGATTGTAGTTCTGTTAAGAGTTCCTCAGGGGATACAATCCCCTTTTTCACCAGGAGCGTTATGAGTGCCTGTAGCGTTAAGTTGTTTGTTAGGACAAGCTGCTTGTAGGTTATCTTGACCTTTTTCCCATCCATAATAACGGTTATAGCGTCATTCTCTTTTTTCATCTTTCTCTTCTATTTCACCTTGATGATCTTTCCTGCGTCTAGTTTGAGTATAGGGGTATATTCGTTTGCGCCGTAGCGATTGAACAGGATCTTCCCTGATGCGCCGTTGTATTCACGGAGCCCGGAGATATAGTCCACAATGAGTAGGTGAGAGACAGCTCCTTTATGGATTCCGTCCGCGATTATGGATAGAGCGTCGTATCCCTGGCTTGCTATTTTGTCTGCCTCTTCGTTGTATAGTTTCTCGTAGCCCTTCTTGAAGCTTTTCCATTTTGGATTGTCAGCGTCGACGAAGAAGTCATGTGGAATAAAGTAGAGCGAGTCGTGGTATCCTGCGGCATATTCGAGTACATCTTCTTCTTGCCATCCGTTCGCCCCGATAACGGTTCCGTTCATGTGGAAGGCTGCTATTGTTGGTAGCACGGTCTGTATCTGGTCGGAATACACTGGCGCGAATATTCCATCGACGAAGATGGGCCATTCTTCCTCTTCCTTCAGTTTGCCGTTTTTCTTGTGGAAGATGGTATCTGTGGAATCGACCTTTGTAAGCAATCTCTTTAGTTCCGGCATAAACGGCTCTCTCAGTCGCATAAACTGCGGTTTCAGGTCTATTTCGCCCTCGGAGAATGTCTCCTTGGCGACAATTTCTCCGCCGTGTGAGGTCACGGTTTTCTCGAATATATCGAGTATCCCCATTCCGCAGATGTCGTCTGGTCCGATTGCAACGAACCGTTTGAGCTTGAGGGAATCGACAGCAAACAATGCGATATTTCTTCCGCCTATTTCCGGGCTTGTCGCCAGCTGGAAGATGTATTCTCCGATGCTTGCCAGCCCGTCTCTGGTGGCGGTTGGTATTATAAGCGGTACCTTCTCTGCCTGTGCGAAGGCTGCCACAGCCACAGCGCATTCGCTCCTTAGTGGTCCCACGATGCCTATCGGCATATCCTCGGAGATTAGCTCGCGGGCGGCGTCTGCAGCGATGAGCGGATCACCTTTGGTATCCTTAACGGAGAGGAGTATATTCAGCCCCCATTTTCTTTTTGCTTCCTTGGCGGCGAGCTTTACGCCTTTCAGGATTTTCTTGCCGTATGGTTTATACTTTCCTGATGTCGGCACGAGCACACCTATGACTATGTTCTGCTTGAGCTCCTCTTCGAGCTCCTTGGCAAGCTGTTCCACCTTTTCCCTATGAGCGCCTCGAGGGAAGTGGGCAAGGTATGATTTTGCCTCTCCTAAAGCCTTTGCCTTCTTGTTTGCATGTCTGTAGCGCTTGGTGAGAAAGTATGCAACCTCCTCCTCACAGAATTTGCTGAGTGGCTGTCGCGAGAGTGTTTGTAGCTGGCGCAGTGTTAAATACCCCCACAGGATTCTCTCGAGTGCTGTCTTCGCGGCTGAGCAGAGGGTAGGCTTGTCGGTTAGTGAGTAGGCGAGCCCATACTCTATTGCTGCTCTTGGATATTCCTTTCGGAAGAAATACAAGTTTCCGAGGAAGAAGTGAGCGTATGGAAGGTATTCTGGCTCCTTTCCGGATGAGACGAAATCCTCGAACCAGCGGAGAGCCTCTGGATAGTTTTCGGTTTTGTACGCTATATATGCGTAGAGAAAGGTTGCCTTATGGGTGTACGGAGATGAGATGCTTTTTGAAATGGACTTGAACGCTGCTTGAGCCTCACCATATGAACCTCTCCTGTAGAGAGCCAAAGCGGACTCGAAGCGCGTTTTGTCCGTGTCAGCAGCAAGGGCGGATGCAACTGTCAGGAAAAGAAGGGTAACACTACATGTATTTCTTAGCCAGCTTGGCATATTCCTCTGCATGTTGCCTTAGGTGTTCTATTATATTCTCATCGAATCTCTTCTTTTCCGCTGCGGGGATGCCAGCGACGAGTGTAAGTTGTGGAACGGTTGAATGTTCTCTAACGACTGCTCCTGCTGCAACTACGGAGCCTCTCTTTACCCTTGCCCCATCGAGTACAACAGCGCCCATTCCGACGAGGCAGAAATCCTCTATGGTGCATCCGTGCAGAATAGCGTTGTGTCCAACGGTGACATAGTTTCCTACTATGACTGGCTTCTCATAGTCCACATGCAGAACGGAGTTATCTTGGATGCTGGTGTATTCACCAATTTCGATCCTATTTATGTCTCCTCTCAGAACGGCACCAAACCAGATGCTGGCACCCTTTCGTACGACGACATCGCCGATGAGTGTTGCATTTTCTGCGACAAAAGCCCCTTTTTCTATCACAGGTGTTTTCCCACCGAAGCTTATAATCGGCATACTTCTCCCTTACGCTATATCCTCGGGTCTTATAGTTCTTAGCCTATTTTTGAGCTCGAGAAACAGTTTGTTCTCTTCTGTCTCTTCGACGACAGGAATATCATCGCTCACGAAGATGGGCGAGTTGGTTCTCAGTGCAAGTGCAATGGAATCGGATGGTCTCGCGTCAATGACTATAGTCTTGTCTTGCTGGTTTATGTGTAGCAAGGCGTAGTAGATATCCTCTCTGATCCCGGTTATGACCACCCGCTCGAGCTTTGCATCAAGCCCTTCTACTATCTCCTTTATAAGGTCATGGCTCATTGGACGGACTGGTTTTAGTCCTGCAAGCGCCATAGCAATTGCCCTCGCCTCGGCTGTTCCAATCCAGATAGGAACAATACTGTTCTTTCCAACCTCCAGTACGATAACAGGCGTATTTGCCTTGATGTCAAAAGCAAGCATTCTTACCTGAGCAGGAAGCATATCCTACCTCTCTTTTTAGACTAAGAACCCGAGTATCACCTTCTTCCCGAGGGCAGTTGCTCCCAGGGCTATCAGCCAATCGAGCAGTGGAAATTTTGTCCCCGGTATGTTTAAGGCTCTCCATATCCTCGGTAAGACGCCTACCGGTATAAGCAAGAGATACCACCCTGAGATGATTACACCAAGAAAGAACATTCCCCTCTCGAATATCCCAAGGCGGATGAACCCCACAGAGACATTGCTCACTCTTGCAACCCTGAGGTAATGCTCAATGTATGGGAGAACCCATATAACAAAGACAGCCAAACATAACAGCTCGAACTTGACCATCCCTTTATCTGGTATAGGTGGAACAACGAGACTGCCGATGAAGAGCAGGAGGATGTGTATCCCTTGGTCGCCGAAGAAGAGGAGTGCAGAATCCTTCCTCCTCGATTCGAGCTTTACCTTTGCATAATCCACAGCAACATGCGAAAGCGCAAGCGCAAGTATCAGCAAGAGATATACAGGCACATCCCAGTAAGGGAAGAGAACAAAGAATGCGGTGGAGAGAAAGACGCCCCCATGGGGTAGAACACCTATTATCCCCTTAGACCTCAAACTATACAGCTCCCTTGTCTGTAGTGGAAAATCTGCCAGAAGGTGGGCTAATAGTAGTCTGTAAAATATCGCCATATTACTCGCTCTTAAGAACCCATACCTTAAGCTTTGCTTGGATCTCCCTGTGGAGGTTTACGGTAACATAATAGATTCCGAGGGAGTTTATCGGCTCGTCCAGCTGTATCTGCTTCTTGTCGATAGCAAACCCCTGTTTGTTTATTGCCTCTGCAATCATACCTGCCGTGACCGAACCGAACAGATGGTCTTCCTCGTCCACATTAACGACAATCTCACAGGAAGTATTCTCCAGTTTTTCAGCAACATCCTGCAGTCGGGCGCGTTTCTTCTCCTCAATCCCTGCCTTGAAGCGTTTAATCTTTTCAATCTGTTTGAGGTTCTTCTTGGTTGCTGGTATAGCGAGCCCTTTCGGGACGAGGTAGTTTCGGGCGTAGCCATCCTTTGTGGTGACAACATCGCCCACATCACCAAGCTTTGGTACCCGCTCAAGCAGTATCACCTTCATCTTCTTCTCCTTTTGTGAGTTTTCTGAGGTTGAATGCGGTATCGCTTATTCCGACCAATGCCAGGATAGGGATGAATATCCCCTGCAAAAAGAGCATAACAACGTATCCGATGGCTCGGCTGATCACTGCCACATTCCTTCTCTCAAAGATGGATTCCAGAAAGAACACACCTCCCATAGCGAATAGGAGGAGTGAGAACACAAGTATATTCTCTGATATGATGTGGATAATGCTATCGTATCCGGATGAGATGAGGGTTACTCCTGTTACAGGGACGATGAGGGTCCATACTGGCAGATGCCATTTTGCAAGTTTCGGTAGTGGTTTGAGTGAGCTTACGAGCTTTGATGCCAAGTAATAAACCAGGATCACCTTTATGATGGATGAGAATATGAAGATTGCGGGCAAGCTTTCTGTTGTGATCTCTACAGCCCTTGAGGCAATTTTTTCCATTTCCTGTGGGTAAGAGACGACGGACAGGAGCTCTGATTTCGCAAGTTCTCTAATTCCCGTCAGGCGGAGTGAGAAATCTCCAGCGAATACGGCGACCCCGACCGCTGCAGAAGCAACACCCGTAAGTATGATGGCTTTGGGCTTGCTTGACATCCTTGTGTATATCCCCATAGCGAAGCCGATTACAAATATGTTCAGGAGTGGAAGGTAGACATAGTCAAAGAATCCGGAGAACGGTATGGCAACCATAATTGGTAGGATGCCGACCGCTGATTTTATTCCCATAAAATGGCTTGATATGGTGAATGCTGTTGTTCCCGCTATCTCCCATATCACCACCCCTATACTACCACCTACTCCTGCTGCGTATAGGACTGGCAATAGCATACTGAGTATGAAGGCGGCGTAAATTCCCTTTGGTTCACCTATAGACATAGACATGGTAGGGGAGTAGACCAAGGAAGCGGGCTCTCTTTATAGCGATGGCGAGTTTCCTCTGATGTTTGGCACAGGTGCCTGTAACCCTGCGAGCCTTAATCTTCCCCCTCTCGGAGACGAACTGTCTCAGGAGTTCAATGTTTTTGTAGTCTATTTCTAAAGACGGGTCCTGGCAGAACCGGCAGGGTTTCCTCCTCTTTGTCTCCTGACCTTTTTTGGCTTTAGCTTTCTTCCGCTTCTTCATCGGGCTCCTCTGGTTTTGGTGCCATTGGCGACGGTGAGTAGGGTTTTTCCCTATGGACAATAAGGTGTCTTAGGACATTCTCGTTGAGTCGAAGGCTTTCATCTATCCTTTTCGGGGATGTTTCCTTCCCATCGAAGACAAACAGCGTGTAGTATCCGCTGTCGGACCTTTTGATAGGGTAACAGAATTTTCTCAGCCCCCAGTCCTCTTCTCCTATAATCTTTCCGTTGCTGGATGAGATGTAGCCCCGAATCTTTTCAAGGAGAGCCTCTCGCTCATCGGTCTCAAGGTGTGGGGGAGTGATAACCACCAGTTCGTAGGTTCTCTTCAACTTTATTGCCTCCCTTCGGACTTTAGATGATCCTATTCACCGTCCGGAATAGAATAGGGGAAAATCAACCATTCATTATAAGCGAAAATGGGGTGAAATCAAGTAAAAATTTACGCCCTTGCTACTGGTAGGGTGATACTAACCACGGTATAGACCCCATAGACGCTTTCGACCTCGATATTTCCTTTGTGTTCCTTGATAATGCCGTAGCTTATGGAGAGACCGAGACCTGTTCCCTCGCCTCCTTTCTTCGTGGTAAAGAACGGGTCGAACAGCTTTGGAATATCCTCGTTCTTTATTCCAGTCCCCGAATCATAGAACTGTACCCTTACCTTCTTTTCCCCGTCTTCGGTGATGGTATCCGTATGTATCTTTATGATCTTGTTTTCATCGGGTAGCGGGTATTTTTCGTTTAGGGCGTATCTGGCGTTTGAGAGTATGTTCACGAACACCTCTTTTATCCGGTTGCTTTTGATGTTTACTAAGGGTAGGTTATCCTGGAACTCCCGTATAATGGTAATTCCGTCTTTTTCAAGCTGGCGTTCTACAAGTGATAGAGAAGATTCGATTACATCGGTAATCTCTTCTGGGGAAAAATCTTGTTTTTCCTGGCGTGCGAATAACAGCAGGTTTCGGATGGTTGAGGCTATCTGTTTTCCCTCGGTTATTATCCCGTTAACAAACCGCTTTGCCTCAGAACCTTCTGTTAGCTCGTCTGCGATGAGTTGAGCGTAGTTAATGATGCCCATAAGTGGGTTGTTAATCTCATGAGCAATTCCTGCGGCAAGTTCTCCTATGGAGGCGAGCTTTGATGCCTGCCATAATTGCTCCTGTGCCCTTTTTCTTTCCTTCTCTAATTCAACATCCCTGGAGACATCGACAACATTGACCAAGAATCTCTTTTCAGCCGGAGAGATGAGGCTTGCGTTGATGGAGCCGTAGAAGAGTTCGCCTGTTGTTTTTCTTATCCTGATGGTGTATGCGGAGACGGGTTCTCCCGAGAGCCTTTTCTTCATTCCTTCCCTGACCTTTTCTCTGTCCTCTTCGTATGGGATGAAATCGAAGATAGACATTCCGATGGCTGTTTCAGCGTCTATTCCAGCCATCTCACACATCGCTGGATTAGCAGCCTCAACGATACCGTTTGTATGAACAAGGACACCTATCTGTGCTTTTTCAAACAGTGCACGATATTTTTCTTCACTCTCGGCGAGTTCCTTTGTCCTTTCTGCAACGAGACGCTCGAGATTCTCTGTATACTGCCTTATCTTTTCTTTAAGCTTCTTTTCCTGAGTGATATTCCTCATAAGCACGAGGACTCCGTATTCTTTTCCCCCAGAGTCGGTGATATTGCTCACAGTTACTTCGCAGGTAATGTTATCACCATTTTTTGCTACAAGCTCGCATTCTCCTTTCCAAGGTTTGTGCTTCTTGCTGACGGAGTTTGCGATTTCGAAGAGTTTCTGAAACTCTTTGGGAAGGTCAGAGGTAGCGGCACTGGTTATTTCATCCTTTGAATACCCTGTGATATTTTCCATTCCCTTGTTCCAGATAACGATTTCTCCATCCTCGTTGAGAGAGATGATCCCGTATTCGATGGAGTTCTCGAGGATGTTGTTCAAGAATCCTGTCGTCTTGGATAGTGAGGCTGTTCTTGCCAAGATTTCTTCCTCAAGCAGGCTTATTATCTTGGCTCTCTCCTCGGTAATGCTTATGTGCTTATAAAGCTCGATTATTATAAGTGAGATGACAAAGTATATGGCAAGTAAGGTAACCAGCCATCCGATGCCGTAGTGTATTATCTTTTTGATCGGTGCAAGTGCGGCATCCTGTGAGCTGACTGCAAATACCTCCCAGAGATATCTGTTTATTTTGATGGGTGCGTATGCGACGATAAACTTGTGACCTGTGGTATCGGAGATAACCGCTGTTCCACTTGCTCCTTTGAGGGCTGTTTCCAGTAAGGTCTTGTCTTTGTCAGCGATAGATTGAAAGAACCGGCTGTTTTTATAATGTTCCCCTACCATCTGTGTGTCGGGAGCCTCTATTACAGTTCCCCTTTGATTCACGATGAAGATGGACTGAATCCCTCGTTTGTACATAGGTGTTATAAACTTTTCTGATATGGTCTTGAAGGGGATAAGAGCGGCGATTGAGCCTTCGAAGTTTGAATCTGGTGAGAATATAGGGTGGTGGAATATGAGAGCCTCGAACCCTTGGACAGCTCTTATTGGGTCGGATACCGTGGGTTTATGCTCTCTTTTTATCTCTTTTATATGTGTCTGATACGAGATGTCTGTTCCCTCCACGCTTGAGTACTCTGGTGGATATGTTGCCGTAAGTATCCCGTCTTTGTTCACGAAGGAGCAGGAGATATATTCTCCTTCTCCTATGTCCCAGAGCGTCTTGAGGGCTTTTCTTCTTTCCCGTGGGTTTTTGTAGAGTTCTGGATAGTTTCTCACAGTGTAGCGGAGGTCCTTCATTATCCCGTTGGTGTATCTTTCGATGCCGATGGCAGCGCCTCTCGATGAAGTCATCTGGACAGAGGAGAATGTAGAGATAGCTCGTTCTCTTACGCTTTTCAGGACATATCCCATATAAAATATGCTCAATATCCCTATGATGACGGCGGTAATGAGGATATAGTTTTTTAACCTCAAGCAGGTTCTCCTTTCAGGTACACTTCAAGGAATGAGGTGTTGTAGTTTCCTTTAAGGAACCTCTCATCGTTCATAACGGCTTTGTGCAACGGTATAGTTGTTTTAATGCCTGATATTATGAACTCGTCCAGTGCGCGTTTCATTCTTTCTATCGCTTCCTGGCGGTTATTTCCCCAACTGATGAGCTTTGCGATGAGGGAATCGTAGTGGGGGGGTACAATGTATCCTGCATAGATATGGCTATCCACCCTGATACCTGGTCCTCCTGGTAGGTGAAATCCGTCAATGAGCCCTGGAGAAGGTGCAAAGTTGTTCTCTGGGTCTTCTGCATTTATTCGGCATTCGATAGCGTGTCCGCGGGTCGGTATCTTGTCCTGAGTGTATGATAGTTTTTCCCCCATAGCAATTTTTATCTGTTCCTTCACGAGGTCGACCCCTGTTATTGTCTCTGTTATCGGGTGTTCGACTTGGATTCTGGTGTTCATCTCCATGAAGTAGAAGTTTTCATCGTTATCCAGGAGGAATTCGATTGTTCCTGCGCTCTCGTATCCTATACTTTTGGCAGCCTTTATTGCAGCCTCCTGCAATCTATTTCTTAGCTTCTTATCAACGACAGGTGATGGAGATTCCTCCACCAGTTTCTGGTGTCTTCGTTGGATGGAGCATTCTCTTTCGGGGAAGGCGATGATGTTTCCGTGTGAGTCGGCGAGGAGTTGGACCTCAATGTGATGCGGATTTTCGATGAACTTTTCGAGGTAAACCCCTGGGTTATTGAACGCCTTTTGTGCTTCTGCTTGGGCTGTTATAAACGCCTCGTGGAACTCTTTCTTCTCCCTTACGAGCCTCATTCCCTTTCCGCCGCCTCCAGCGGTTGCCTTTATCAAGATGGGGAAGCCTATCTCCTCAGCAATGAGCAGAGCCTCTTTCTCGTCTGTTACGATCCCCTCACTTCCTGGGATGACGGGGATATCCGAGTTTTTCATAATCCTTTTTGCCTCGGATTTGTTTCCCATAGTTCTTATCATATTCTGCTCAGGCCCGACGAACTTTATATTATGTGAGGCGCACATCTCGGCGAAGTCCGGGTTTTCGGCGAGGAATCCGTATCCTGGGTGTATGCCATCGGCTCCGCTTATCACAGCAGCGGATATAACCTGCCTTGGGTCGAGGTAGCTTTTGGTCGATTCTGCCTTCCCGATGCAGATACTCTCGTCTGCAAACATGGTGTGAAGTGCGTTTTTGTCTGCTTCGGAGAAAACTGCAACGGATGTGATTCCGAGCTCTTTGCAGGCTCTTATCACTCTCAGTGCGATTTCTCCTCGATTGGCGATGAGGAGTTTTTTTATCATTTCTTCTCTGTTTCTTGTGTTTCCTCTTTCTTCTCTATTTCGAACTCTTTCCAGCCTCTATCGGCGCCTCCGACGATACCAGCTACCCTCAGCTTGAAGTCGTCAGGGTTGGATGCGTTTTGTAGGGCAGTCTCGAGCGATATCTTTCCTTGACGGTAGAGCCACATCAACGACTGGTCGAATGTTTGCATTCCATACTGAACTGCACCTTCTGCTATCAGGTCTTTTATCTCCGATGTTTTCTCTGGATCGATGATGCGTGAACAGATAGCAGGGGTTCCTATGAGTATCTCCACAGCTGGCACCCTTCCTGGCATATCGGAGCGTGGGATGAGCCTCTGGGAAATTATCGCCTTTAGTGTTGTTGAGAGGAGCAACCTGACCTCTTGGTGTTGGTAGGGTGGGAAGAAGGAGAGGATTCTATATATTGTCTGGACAGAGTCGAGCGTGTGCAAGGTAGAGAGAACGAGGTGTCCTGTGTCCGCAGCAGAGAGCGCTATCTGCATTGACTCAGCATCCCTTATCTCACCGATGAGGATGACATCCGGATCCTCTCTCAGTGCGTGTCTCAAGGCGGACGAGAACGAGAGCGTGTCTGAACCTATCTCTCTCTGTCCTATGACGCTCTTCTTGTTTCTGTGGACATATTCGATCGGGTCTTCGATAGTTAGGATATTCACTGCTCTTGTTGAGTTGATGTAGTCTATAATGGAGGCTAATGTTGTGCTTTTTCCGCTCCCGGTAATACCGGTAACCAAAACCAGTCCCCTTCTGTTCTCGGCTATCCTCTCCATAGTTTTTGGCAGATTCAGCTCCTTAAACGAGGGGATCACCATCTTTACCGAGCGGAGCGCAAGTCCGTATGTTCCCCTCTGTTTGAACAGGTTCACCCTGAACCTACCTATCTTTGACACGGAGAGTGCGAAGTCAAGTTCATACTCCCTCTCGAAGGTTTCTCTTTGATTGGGAGTAAGGATGCGGGATACCATCTTTTGCATATCCTCCTGGGTGACCAGTTCTGTTCCCACCCTGACGAGTTCTCCGTTTATCCTGTATATCGGCGGCATCCCGACTCTTAGGTGCAGGTCAGAGGCTTCCTTCTCTTGCATAAATCTTAAAAGCTCCAGCAAATTATACATATTCCCTCCCTTTTATCAGTCAGGTTCCACCAGAAAGAGTGTTTGACCGTATTCCACTGGTTGACCGTTCTCCACGAGGATCTGCTTTATTGTTCCTCTTATCTCTGCTTTTATCTCGTTAAAGAGTTTCATTGCCTCGATGATGCAGACGACCGTGTCTTCCTCTATGTGGTCTCCGACCTTGACATAAGGCTCGGCGTCCGGTGCCGGTGCCCGGTAGAATGTCCCAACAATGGGTGCACTTATCGAAACAAGCCCTTCCTTTTCCTCGATGTTCTCATCTATTTCTGGTGGAGGAGCAGGTTTCTCTTCCACCTTTTCTTCTCTCCTTTCTTGCGGTTGTGGAGCAGCCTTAGGATGCTTCGATATCCGTATCCTCCTCCCCATAAAGTAGCTTATTTCTATCTCTCCAATATCGCTTTCTTCTACCAGCTTTATGAGCTTTTGTATGTTCTTGAGGTTCATTGTCTTCTCCTTTTGGTGCTTGATTTGATATAAGGGATAAGTCCTCCTGCTTCGATAATCTTTTTGATCTGCTCGGGGTATGGTTGGAAACGGAGGCGCCTGTCACATACTATAATTTCTCCCTTCTCGAGGTCGATCTCAACAGTATCCCATTTTTCGACCATATCCTGAACTTTGTCGTTTGTAATAGCCCAGAGCCCAGCGTTTATGGCGTTTCGGAAGAATATCCTTGCGAATGATTTTGCCACTACTGCGCTAACGCCCGCGGCTTTCAGGCAGATAGCAGCTTGTTCCCTGGATGAGCCACACCCGAAATTCTTCCCGGCAACGATAATGTCGCCTGCTTTTACATCCTTAGAAAAGCTTGGGTCGAGATCCTCGAGCGCATGTTTTGCCATTTCCCCCTCATCGAATATCGAGTATGTGTACTTCCCTGGGAAGATGACATCGGTATTTACATTGTCGCCGTATTTCCACACTCGACCCTTTATCCTCATCTTCTCATCTCCTGTGGGTTGGTTATAACCCCTGTTATTGCGCTTGCTGCTGCGGTCGCCGGCGAAGCGAGGTATATGGATGATTCCGGGTTACCCATTCTACCCTTGAAATTCCTGTTGGCGGTCGATAGGCAGAGCTCGCCGTCGGCTAATACCCCCTCGTGTGCCCCAAGGCAGGGACCACATCCAGGATTCATCATAACTACACCTGATTCAACCAGTGTCTCATATATCCCCCTTTTAACAAGCTCAAGCAGGACTTTTCTGGATGCCGGGAATGCAAGTACCCGAACGGATCTTGCCACCTTTTTCCCTCTCAGTATCCTTGCTGCTATCTCGAAGTCCTCGACCCTGCCGTTTGTGCAGGTGCCAAAGAATACCTGGTCTATTTTTATCCCTTCTACATCGTCGACAGGGGAGACATTGTCCACCGTATGCGGCTTGGCGACCATAGGTGGAATTGTGGAGGCATCGATATCTATGACCTGCTCGTAATCTGCATCCGGGTCTGGAAGAATAGGAGTTATCCTATCTATTCCAAGGAATGAAGCTGTCTTCTCGTCTGCATCGCAAAAACCGTTCTTTGCTCCCATCTCCACAGACATATTCGAGAGTGTCATCCTTGATGCGATGCTCATATTCTCTACGGTTTCTCCTGTGAACTCGACGGATTTGTAAAGCGCTCCATCTGCACCGATTTTTCCGATAATGTAGAGGGCAAGGTCCTTTGGCAGGACATACGGTTGAAACCTTCCTGTTATCACGAATCTTATCGTCTCGGGAACGCGAAGCCAAAGCTCACCTGTTGCCCATATAGCAGCGACCTCCTTCCTCCCGATCCCGGTTGAGAAAGCGCCGAGTGCTCCGTATGTTGTCGTGTGACTATCGGCGCCCAGAACGATGCTCCAGGGAACAGCGAACCCTTGCTCAGCTAAAACCTGATGGCATATTCCCTCACCGATATCGAAGAAATGAGAGAGCTTCTGCTCGACAACAAATTCCCTAATCTTCTTATGGTTGTTAGCATATTTTGATGTCGATGCTGGAACAGTGTGGTCAAGTATTATTACGGGCTGCTCTGGGTTTTCTATCTGCTTTACCCCAAGCTCTCTGAAATGGTCGATGATTGCCGCGGTATTGTCGTGGGATAAGACGAAATCCGGCTTTACCACAACTATCTCGCCTGCCGCTATATCTCTGGAAAGCCTCTTCGAGAATATCTTCTCGACCGCTGTTTTCCCCATTTTTTGCTCTTCTGTTGGAGGAAAATTCCTTATAAATAATAATATAAAATTTATGGGTAAAAAATCAAACCAAAAATCGCTCGGAGGTCAGTCCATCAGCCAATCGCTTTATCTGGAGCTTGAGGAATTTCATCTTCTCGAGGGTTGGCGCTTCTTTCTTTGGTTCTATGATGAGGCAAGGTGCAGGGTGTGTTTTGAAATTGAGGAGGCTTGCAATATCGGCGAGCATTGTGCTTATCTTGTGCCACGGAGGGATAAAGTCTGTATCAAAGTATATTCTGAACCTGCCCGATCTTTCCATTATTCTTGATATGGGGGCCATTTTGGCGAGTATTCTTATTTCAGCGAATTCAAATAGGGTTTTCGCCTCATCGGGTAGGGAACCGAATATATCATTCATCTCCTCCTTTATTCTATGGAGTTTATCTATGCTTTCTGCTGTGTAGATCCTCTGGTAGTATCGTATTCTCTTCTCCACATGCGGGATGTATTCTTTCGGGATAGAGACTGGGGTGCTTGTCTGGAATGGTACCGGGATAAACGGCTCCGTTTTCTCTCCTTTTGCTTCCTTCACTGCCTCGAGTAGAAGCTGGTTGTAAAGTTCGAATCCGATTGCGTCTATAAAGCCGCTCTGCTGTTTACCGAGCAGGTTTCCTGCTCCCCTGATTTCCAGGTCACGCATAGCAATATTCAGTCCGCTGGCGAGGGAGGTGTGTTCGAGTATCGCTTTCAATCGTGCCCTTGCTTTTGAGCTCATCATTTGATATGGTGGGGCAACGAGGTAACAGTATGCCTGTCTCTTTGAGCGTCCCACTCTACCTCGGAGTTGGTATAGGTCTGCGAGTCCGAGTTTGTCCGCACGGTTGATAATGATCGTGTTAACATTTGGGATATCTATACCGTTCTCAATGATTGTAGTGGATAAGAGCAGGTCGAATTTTCTGTTGAGGAAGTCGAGGAATGTCTTTTCGAGCTTCTGTTCGTCCATTCTGCCGTGTACGATGGCAATTCTTACATCTGGCATTGCTTCTCTGAGGAGTTTTGCCACTGTTCCGACGGAGTTTATCCTATTGTGCAGGAAGAATACCTGCCCGCCACGGTCCAATTCCCTGCGGATAATCATCTTGAAAAGCTTCGGATTAAACTCGATTATCTGTGTGTAGACAGGTTTCCGCTCCTGTGGCGGTGTGTTTATCAACGACATATCCCTCACCCCTGATAGTGCGAGATAGAGGGTTCTCGGTATCGGGGTTGCGCTCATCGAGAGGACATCGATATTCAGCTTCAGCCTCTTTATCTTCTCCTTATCCCTTACGCCGAACTTCTGCTCTTCGTCGATTATAAGGAGCCCCAGTTTCTTAAAATCGACATCAGGAGATAGCAGTCTATGTGTTCCTATGATAATGTCAATCTTTCCTTCCCTTAGGCTCTCGATAATCTGGCTCTGCTTTCTTTTTGTTTGGAGGCGTGATAGTGTTTCGATTATCACGGGGAAGTCCGACAGTCTTTCTCTGAATGTTGCTGTGTGCTGTTCAGCCAGTATTGTTGTCGGGACAAGCACCGCCACCTGATACCCGCTCAGAACTGCTTTGAACGCTGCTCTTATGGCTACCTCTGTCTTCCCAAAGCCGACATCGCCTGTAAGGAGCCTATCCATCGGGTGTGGTTCTTCCATATTCAGAAGCACCTCTTCTGTTGCCCGTGCTTGGTCCTCCGTCTCGTCATAGATGAACGATGCTTCCAGCTGGTTGAACAGGGTTTCATCACCTTTGTGCTGTATTCCGGTGAGCTTCTGTCTTAGTGTGTATATTTCGAGCAGTTCTCCTGCAAGTTCGGTAACCTTCTGTTTGACCTTCTTTTTTGTCCGTTTCCAGCGGTCGCTTGTGAGGCGGGCGAGCTTGACATCTGTGGTTTTCCCTTCGTATCTCTGGAGAAGGTGAAAATCTGTAGAGGGGACATACAGCTTGTCTCTCTTGTCGTATTCGAGCACGATGCATTCGGTTGTTACATCTCCGACGGTGAGGTTCTCAATTCCGACAAATCTTCCTATTCCGTACTCTAAATGGACAAGGTAGTCCCCTGGTTCGAGCGAGATAGGCTCGCTGTATGTTCCCTCGTGGTAGCGTTTTTCTCTGGAGCGTCTACGGTATCGGGCAAATATTCCGTTGTCGGTGAATACTGCCAGTCTTCCCTCAGTGAATATGAACCCTTCTGAGAGCGGTGCAATCTCGAGTGTGAGACGGATGCCTCCGACGAGGTTTTTCATCCTCTCTGCCTGCCCGACATTGTCACAGAGGATAAAGGTCTTATATCCGTTCCTGTTATATCTTTTCAGGGTCTCCTGCAGAAGAGCTATATCACCGCCTATGGTGTTCTGTGGAGAGACTGGAAGAACCGCTTTTCCTTTCAATCCGAATGATATGAGCTGTTTATGTTCAATCTGTTTGGTAAGTTCATCCTTGTTGGCGAATATTAGCTCCGGTGGGAGAGGTGGTATTTTCTCTGTTAGTTTTCTTGTGTAGAGCTCGTTTGCCTCCGATTCAAATTCGGAGAGCTGGCGGTGAAATTCTTCCTCTTCTGTAATGACGAAGATGGTATCCTCTGGGAGGTAGTCTTGGAGTGTGTTTGCTTCGGGCAAGAAGAGCGGTAGAAACCAAAGGTATCCGGGGAACTCTGGGTCGAATTGGAGACGCTCAATGACCTTCTCTAACCGTTCTTTGGGGATTTTCCGAGTAGTATCTGGGTTTATGTTCTCCTGTATTCTGTTACCTCTTACTGCTCTCAGGAGCGGTACCGCCTCGGTTGAGGGGAGGATTGTGCATTCCTTTATCTTTCTTATTGATCGCTGGTTTCTTGCGGAGAACAGCCTTATGGATTCGACTGTATCCCCGAAGAATTCGAGTCTCACTGGATCGACTGTCCCTGGTGTGAAGAGATCTATTATCCCTCCGCGCGACGAGAACTCACCGATATATCCTGTGGCATCGCAGCTTTTGTACCCGTTTTCGATAAGTTTTGCCTTTAATTCTTTCGGCTCAACAGTCTCGCCCTTGTGGATTTTTATCGGTTTCAGCAACTGCTTTGGGATGGTTTTCTCAAGAAGCGCCCTCGGGCTTGTTACGATTATATGCCTCGGTGTTTCCATCATTCGGTATACCGTTTCTATTCTTCTGGCGACGATCTCGGTGTCGGGGCGGCTGGTATCGTAAGGCAGAATATCATAAGCAGGAAAATAGAGTGTTCTTTTCTCCACAAGTTCGATATCTGCTAATATCTCCTCTGTCTTCTCTGGTGCAATGACGACTATGGTCCTTTTTGTTCTGCGGAAGAGAGCGGAGATGAGTATAGCGAGGAATCCGGCTGGTGCAGGCTGAATGGAAAGCGAACTCCCTTCCTTTATCTCTTTGATGAGCTGACCTGCTGTATCCGATGATGCAACGATCTGTTTCAGGCTTTCGAGCATAGAAGGGTGGGAAAGGGTCCGACAGCTACTTTAGAAGTAGCATCTTCCTCGTTATCTTTTCCTCGTCGAATGTAATCCGGTAGAAGTATATCCCTGATGGAGCGGTCTTCCCTTCGGCTGTTTTTCCGTTCCAAAGGGCGCTGTACTCACCAGCGGGGAGCGTCTCGTCCACAAGCGTTTTCACCTTCTGACCGAGGATGTTGTAGATAGCGAGTTCCACCTTTCCTTCTTCTGGTAGACCAAATCTCAGTTTCACGCTCGCGTTGAACGGGTTGGGAGATGCTGGGTCGAGATATAGCTTCTTTGGTAGATTGCTCTGTTTTGCGAATATCTTGTATCTTCCGGCTGGGAGAGTGAATTCTTGGTTGCTTTCTATCCTATTTGTGCTTCCCTCTCCTTCGATGTAAAGTGTGAGATTGTTCGGAAGTTGTTTCGTGTCAAAGGTTACCACTCTATCCTCTGGTAGAACGACCTCCCAAGATGGTTTATTCCTCGGATGGATGCTTCGCTTGAACTCTGGTGTAATAGGAACATCCTCAACGATTGCAATCTGCTCCTCACCTGGTAAGGCGGGTGGTAGGAGTATGTCGAACAGGTAGTCGTATCCTGTTGTAGCTCCTCTTCCACAGCCGAAATCGATGGTATTGTTTCCTGCCCTCATCGTAACATACCAATCTGGGGTCTTCAGGGGCCGCTTTCTTGTCTCCGTTTGCATCGTGTAGTCGATCGTCATATCGCACTCGGTTTCTGCTGCCACCCAGTAGCCTTCGCCTGATGTAAGCGTTGCGATGTTTTCATATTCTCGTGCAATCGGGTCATATCTGAAAAAGCTCCCTGGGATGAGAGAGGCTGCTGGTTCGGTTGTTATGAGTGATACATCTATATTGTCAATGTTCAGTCCCCCGATGAGGTTCCAGCCAGGATATAGGTGGACAGTTGTGCGCATAATGGGTATCCCGTTGTAGGAGTAGTATCTTATTCTGTCCTGGTTGTTCAAACAGAAGTAACCGACTCCTTGATTCAGTGTATCCGTTCTAATGTATCTTCTTCCGATGGGGTCATAAGAGAATGCTAACACCTCTTCGCCGAGGATGTTTCTGGTAGAGTTGTCTGGTCCGTCTGCCACGAGTGAGGCGATGTTCCATCCTGGGAAAAGCCTCCTCTGATAGAACAGGTTATAAACTGGTTCCTGAACAAGGGTAAGTTCCTCGCCATCGGTGGCAGTGAACGATGAGTCTTCCTTCATATTGACCCCGGAAAGGAAGAAATTCCCGTCTGGTAGGTCTCTCGGGTCCCAGCGGATGGTTGCATTATCCCCTTCGACCTTCAGAATTATGTCCTTTGGTTTCTCGAATAGCCCGATATGGTTTTTCTGGAGCATCCTGCCGTCAACGAGGAAGTATGCATCGAATACACCTGTTGGGATGTAGAGTGTATCTATACCTTCGTCGTATCCGTATGTTGCGGATGAGTCTCCGGCAAGCTCCAGCTCGACGAACCCTCCACCGCTCCCTTCAACCTCTATCGGCACGCGCCACTTGCGGGAGAAGTCAGCGAGTGTATCCCCGATGATGATGGAGTCTATTATGAGGTCAAAATCCGGCGAGGTCAGATTGTCTTCGTGTGTGCCGCACCAGTAAAGTTCGGTGAATGTGTCGGAGAGAGGATAGTATGTAATCTCGCCTCCTGGTCCTGGTTCTGGCTCCGACTCGTCCCTGAAGATGAAAAGTGTGTCTGAGTCACCTGATGCGCTAACAAATACCAGATAGTAGTCGGTTGTGTCTGTATCAGCATCTTTCTGCTGGTAACATCTCCAGTATACGCCGTTATATTCGGTGTTCTCACCGGTGCAGGTATCCCTGACATCGGTGGAGTGAAACACATAGTTTGTCTTCTTGGTATAAATCATATTATTAAAGTAGTACAGGCTCCTTGCGCCGCCTGCGTTGTCGGCGACTATAAGGTAATCTCCGACTGGTGCAACTCCTGATGGCAGAATCCCTGGTGGACTATGGTCAAACACACTCGGGTTTGTGGGGTTTGTAACATCCAAGATGGTAACAATGGTATCCAGTGCGACATAGGCGAGGCTATTCTTGACTATTACACCGTGTGGGTCGCCACCAAGGGTGGAGGTTGACACCGTCGTAATCTCTGTCATATCATCGGATGCCACCACCTTTAGTCCGTCTATCTTGTCTGCGACATAAATGTATTGTCCGTCGGCGCAGACGCCCCAAGCATCGGTTGTAGCGAATGTATCAACCGCTGAGAGCTCTTTGGTCAGCTTTATGACTCCAATTGCTGTTGCTGCCGCGTAGACATAGTCGCCATAGACATATACCCCGAAGACAGGTGATGATGTGGAGTAGGAGGCGAGCAGAGCTCCGTCGCTCCTTCGCAGTTTCCTAACGCCGAGTGAGCCGTTGGATACCGCAGCATAGACGAACGAATCGCTTGCAGCGACATCTATTATCTCGCTGATGCCGTTGGTGTGCCAATTACTTGACAGTGCCGAATCCTCTATAGTATATGCATATACTCCCTCATCGCCCGCTGCGAGGAAGAGTTCGTTCCCGTCTATGTCGAGCCCGCAGGGCGCCCCGCTGACAGCAAATGAATCGATCACTCGCATATCTGTCAGATCGGAAATATCAACCACTATAATTCCATACATATGCACAGAGAAGTAAGCTAAGTTTCCTACGGTTTCTACATCGAGGAGTGTTCTGCTTGAACTCTTGCTCACATAAGTTGTTTCGGCGAATATTATGTCTGTCCACAGGGTTCCTGCCGGTGCCGCCGTATCACCGATGAAGAATGCCTGCAGACTGGATGTTGAATCAGCGACAAGCGCATAGGCGCTACCAACAGAAACCCCCGTTGCGCTTGTTCCCCCTGTATGCAACTCTTCCGTTAGCTTGATGTGTGCCTTTTCATACCCTTTGTTCAGGTTTAGGACGGTTAGTCCTTCTGTTCCGTCGGCGATGAAGAGCCATCTCCCCCACATGAACAGGTCTTTGGCGTTCTCCTGTATCGCGGATGAATGCACCACTGTTGGAGAACTCAGGTCGGTTATGTCGACCATATAGACGCTGTCCTCTGCTCCGACATACGCTATCTGCCCGGATATTATAACCTGTTTTGGCTCGGTCGGTAGCGTGCAGCTCCCTTCGAGGAGCATACTTGCCGGATCTGATGCGTTCACAATCTCCAGCCGGTTGCCGCTTCTCTCGACAACGACCATATACCTTCCACAGGCGTCGACATCGACACCTGTTCCAGAGAGTGTGTGGTTGGAGACGGCTGTTATCCCGGTGCCGGATATGTCATAGCAGTAGATTGAGTTTCCCGCGACAACATATGCATACTTGTTCGTCAGGGTTAATCCAGATGGGCTGGATACATTTGCATCTGCAACATGCGAGGGAGATGTCGGGGCTGAAACATCGACCTTGACGAGGCTGTCATCTCCGGCTGTTGTTAGAAGATATGCGTATTTACCGAGAACACCGATGTCCACACAATCCCCGACATTAAGTGAACCAACCAATGCAGGTGGATTGGGTGCAAGGTCAACTATCTCAAGCCCACGGCCAGTCGCAATGTAAGCGTACCTATCCACAATCTGGATTTTCTTGCTTGCTCCATTCAGTGAAACATAGGTTGATTCTGCAAGATGCCCAGGTGCGTTCGCCTGTCCATCGGAGATATTCCACTCGCCTGTGGTCCGTGGAATGTCACAATAACGAAGGCTCTCGAAATGCTCCTTATAAAGGTTACCCGAGAAGCCTGCACCCAATAGGGTAAGGAGCATTGCCGATGATAACAAAGCTGTCCGCATTCTCTCTTTCATCTTTTTATCCCCTTATCTTATGAGTAGAACACACTCATCAAATGCTGCAACCCAATATCCTCTGCCTGGTAAAAGTGAACTGGCTGTTTCGTATCTCCTAAGATCTGGGTTGAACCAAAAGAACTCTTCCCAGATAGCGCCAGGTGGACTGACCACTATTTCCTCTACATCTCCGAACGGCACTCCGATAAGGTTCCAGCCGGGAGAAAGCGGTATGCTGACCTCCCTTGCGGGAACACCAGAAACCGTTATACTTCTTTCTTCCCCAGAGTAGACAAAATATCCTGTGCCTACCTCAACAGTTTCTGCCCTCTCATACGCGTAGCTAATGGGGTCAAAGGAGAATAACAGATTGCTGAGTGAGTCACCCAGTGCTGTGTCGGCTGATGCAATTGCCGGCGTTACCGGCAAGCTTATTGTATTCCATCCTGGTCGAAGCGAAACCGATATCGAATCGTATTCACCCGATATGTGGACAAGAACGCTGTCCTCCCTCAGATGATAGTAATCTGCTATGATGTAAGCATCTCTCTCTTCTGTCGGAACGAACCGGAAGTTGTCGAGGAAGTAACCTATACCGTCTGGATTTGTTCTCCATGTGACCGGAACCAGAACCGAGTCACCGTAGATATCGTAGATGTAGGGATAAAAGTGGGTAACAACCCCTGTGGTAAGTTCTGTTGAAACAGGAACTATCCTAAAATCTATGTTCACATCCCTCCTTACAACAAAATTATATCCGGTCAGCATGCTGGCGGTGTGAAAGGTGAAAAACTGTTCCGCTCTCAGGTTTGTCGTGTCTGATGTGGCAGTATCCACAAGGAAGAGCCCCATATCGAAGGGGGCAGAGCCTATATTCTGCCAGGACAGTATGACATCTGTGGGGAAGCTCAGTCCGACATACGCTTCCATATACCAGGAATCTTCCCCCTCGAGGACGGGCGGATGATAATCAAAGGTGTATTTGGAGTTGTATGGTGGTTCCCAGTATGTATTTAGGTCTTCTGGGTTATCATGTGGGAAGTAGAGCATCACATAATAGATGAAAGGGGGGAAAAGCTCCTCCGCATCGAATATGTCGTGTCCCAATGATGCGTCAGGATGCACTGCTGCTCTGTTATAAAAGTCTGTTGAGATGAGTGTGTCTGCCGTGTAGAACTCGAAATTTATTATCCAATCAGTCTCCGAAGCAGATAGGAAACCAACGACAAAAAGAAGAAAAAGCAAGATCAAACCAGAACTTTCTTTCAATATATTGCCCTACCTTTGTGTTTGAACTTATTAGCTATAACTTTTTATTAATTATAATCCTCTTATCGCTTAAAGTCAAGTTTATTTTAGATTTCCGACGATGAGCAGTGCGCGTTATGGTTTTTTCCCGAAAATTCTCTTGACAGAGCTCTAAAAATAGATACTATAACATTTGAAGATGCCGCTATCGTCTAGTGGTTAGGACACCGGCCTCTCACGCCGGCAGCAGGGGTTCGACTCCCCTTAGCGGTATTTTTTTGTTTTTTCTGAGCCTGGCAGAACATAGTGATAGGCGGGCGCCCGTAGCTCAGTTGGATAGAGCAACGGACTACGAATCCGTAGGTTGGAGGTTCGAATCCTCTCGGGCGCATTTTATTTGGGCTTTATGAGGGATGAGTATTTTATGCGGATTGCCCTCGGGGAGGCGGAGCGAGCGAGGGTGATAGGTGAGGTGCCTGTTGGGGCTGTTCTTGTATGTGATGGTCAGTTGCTCTCTTCTGCCCATAATCTCGTCGAGCAGCTTTGCGATCCGACTGCCCATGCAGAGATACTTGTGATCAGGGAGGCGGCGAGAAAATTGAACAATTGGCGGCTTACAGGGTGCACGGTTTATGTTACCAAGGAACCTTGTCTTATGTGTCTTTCTGCTCTTTGTGTTGCGAGGGTGTCGAGGATTGTCTATGGTGCTTCTGATGAACGGTTCCCATCCGTTGATGCGTTCCTTTCGACGGGTGCGTTTCCTTCGGGCAGGATACTGATAACAGGTGGGGTTCTTGCCAGTGAGTGCAGGGAGCTATTGAGGGTTTTTTTCGATGATATTCGGAGAGGTGCCGGAGTGGTCGAACGGGGCGGTCTCGAAAACCGTTGAACCGTAAGGTTCCCGGGGTTCGAATCCCCGCCTCTCCGCCAGTCTTTGCTGGTCCTCTTCAGTGCTGGTGAGGCAGACCGCTTCTCGATTCTCGGCTATTTTTTCAAGATCATCTTTATCTGGTCGCGCATAGCTAAGAGGATTGCGCTTCCTTTGCTTGTGCTTTCTGGGGATGAGAAGGCATAGTAAAGAGAACGAAGGAACCCCCTACGTTGCTTCGTAAGGATAGTTAGCTGGTTCCTCATCACAACCTTTTCGACATCGTTTTCTGTGAAAGCGAACGGATGTTTCCTGTCCAGTCCGAGACGGTAGATAAACATTCTTATGAATTTCCCGTATGGTGAGAAGATATTCTGTTTCAAATGGATTATGCCACCATTTTTTGTTACCCTTGTTGTTTCTTGTATGACTGTCTCGGGTGAGAGGCAATGGTCGAGGACATTGTCGATAATCACGAGGTCGAACGAGCTATCTTTGAATGGAAGTGCTTCTCCCATGGCGGCGAGGTAGGATACATTCTTATCCCTTATCCCCTGGAATCTTGGGATGCTTGCAAAGAACAGCTCGAGCGGGTCTATCGCGAACCGATAGTCCGTCTTGATGAATGTTAGATTTCCTGCGGCTCCACTACCTATCTCGAGTATACGGGTTTTGGTGGATAGAGGGAGGTGCTCCTTTATGTCGTTTACAATCTCTTCTGCGAACTGCCGATAGAAATCGAGGTTAAGTGAGTTTATCCTTTTTTCCCACCAGGATTTTTCGCTCTTTTGAGCCTTTTTCCAGATTCTTGGATTCATTCATTCTTCGTTCCAGTAGCGTAGGAGTATATCGCTTCTGGAGCGCTGTCGGAGTTTAGAGAGTGCTTTCACCTCTATCTGTCTGATCCTTTCCCTGCACAGCCCGAATATCTTTGCTACCTCTTCTAAGGTTCTTGGGTAGTTGTCGTTCAGTCCGAAACGCAGGGTCAGGACCATCTCTTCCTTCCTGGAGAGTGTATGTAGTATCTTTTTGAGTTCCTCCTTCATTATCTTCATATCTGCGGAGTAAGCAGGGGATGCGATACTCTTATCGGGTAGGATATTCCCGAGAGAGGCTCCTTCTTCTGTGGTTTTATTGATAGATACCTGCCTGGAGATTATCCCTTGAAGTTTGAGCGCTTTTTTTGTGGAGATACCCATTTCCTCGGCGATCTCGTCGATGCTTGGGGTCCTGCCGAACTCCTGGGTAAGCCTCTGTTTGATTGCCATATACTTCCTTACCAGTTGGGCTATGTGAGCTGGGACCCTTACTATCTGTCCGAAGGAGTTAACAAGCCGTATCATAGCCTGTCGTATCCACCATATAGCGTATGTGGAGAGCTTGAACCCAAGTGTGTAGTCGAACCGCTCGACCGCTTTTATAAGGGCGCTATTCCCTTCCTGGATTAGGTCGAGAAGCTCCACGCCCTGGCTGGCGTATGGCTTGGCGATATTTATCACGAGCCGTATGTTCGTCTCTATGAGCGATTCCCTTGCCTCGAGGTAACTTTTCCTATACTTGTCAAACTCTGCGTACCGCTTGAACATCTTCTCTTTGTCTGTCAGGCAGGTTATCTCGAATCGCATTAGTGCCCTTCTTACGCGCTCGATGTTTTTCCCCATATGTTTCAACAGTATTGAGGAGATGTTGTACCTGGAGAGTAGCTCGTCCTCGGAGAGCTTGCCTTGTTTCCAGGAGTAGTAGACATCAAATAGCTTTTCCGGGGCGAGATCGAGCTGTCTTGCCAGACGTTGCTTAGCTCTGGTGTACCTTTTGTAGAACTCCTTTTGTTTCTTGAAGATCGGCTCAAAACCAGAGAGCACTTTATATGTTGGAGATATCTTCTTTATATCCTCATTTATTGTTTCCAGAAGCATTCGATATTTTTTCTTCTCTCGGTCGGTAAGCCCCTTGTGGACGCTTTTTTTCTTGAGCTGGAGTATCTCGTTTGTATTTATCCACACTCTATCGAGGAGGAAGATTAAATCTTCCCTTATCTCTTCGCTTTTCCCTCTACTTGGTTGTCCTATCTGTATTCTGGAGAAGTCCTCGAGCGATATCTTCCCCTGGATGAACTCCTCCGCTATGCGCCAAAAATGTTCCAGATTGACTATATTCAGCGGTAGCAGTTCTGCCATGTTTCTGAGAGCCTGAACCATCTGCTTGGCTTTCTTGATCTCTTCTTCCTTGGAGAGTATCTGTGCCTTTCCTGCCTCCTTGATGTACAGCCAGAGCGGGTCGCTATACTTTACGGTTGTTGGGATCTTGCGATGAGGTAGTCCGATTATTGTGATCCCGTTTGCGGTGATATAGTCGACTATCTCGTGTATATCGATGTCCCCTGGCTCCTGCTTCACCAGCTCGATCAGCTCTGAGTATGTAATCTCCCTTTTCCCCTCAATCTGGGAGAGGATACGCTCAAACGCTTCGAGCTTCTGTGGTTTTGCATCTTTCATAGTAGTTTTCCTTTCTCGGAGGAAAGCTGAGAGTAAGCTCTTGTAAGTTCCTCAAGTTTAGCGGTGTCGCCTGCTATCTCTGCCTCCTCTATCTGGCTTTCCATAGCTTTGAGCCTTCGGGTTATATGATTCAGCTTCAGCATTTTTAGGGTTTCGTTGAATGAAGCCTTCTCAAACTTAACATCAGCGAAGATTTCCCTGACAATGTATGCCTTGCTTGCCAGGTCAGTGAACAGCTCTGGCAGTTTCTCTTTCGGTATCGGTCTCCCCTCATTAAGCCTTTCGAGAACCCTTTTTGCAATTCCTGGATACTGGTAGAAATATTCCAACTTGATCCTTTTCTTCTCCTCTCTTGCTACCTCAGGCAAGCAGGATAGGATAAGGAAAAAAGTGATCTCTAATATACCCTGTTTGTCAAGTTCCCCCTGGATTTTTTTCTTCGCAGGTGGGGCGGTAGCTTCTTTCTGGATACTGCCTGTGAACTCCTGTCGCACAATGTCCACAGGGACGCCTGTTACCTGTGATAGCTCCTGGAGATATATGAATAAGGTTGCTTTACTCTTTATCGGTGAAAGATACTCTTTCAGGAAGCTTATGAGGAATCTTTTCCCTGCTGGTGTTGAGGTGTCATAGCCTCTGCTTTTTGCTTCGTCCACAAGGAAATTGAAGAAATCGGGGGCTTCCTCAATCATCCTGGATAGGGTGTCGACCCCGTTTTTTCTTACGAACTCATCTGGGTCTTTTCCTCCTGGCAGGAGTAGCACCTTTAGATTGAACCCCTGAGAGAGGAGTGATGGGATAATCCGGAGGGCAGCTTTTCTCCCTGCCTCATCGCCATCGAAGAGCAAGAGAACATTCTTGGTAAAGCGGGAGAGTATCTGGGATTGCCTCTCTGTGAACGCTGTTCCCGATGCCGCTACTACATTCTGTATTCCTGCTTGGAAGAGGGTAATGATGTCAAAATATCCCTCGACGAGGATTGCGAGGTCTTTTCTGGCTATCTCCTTCTTGGAGAGATGGAGACCATAGAGGATATCGCTTTTGTGGTATACCGGGGTTTCCGGTGAATTTATATATTTTGCTATATCCTTGCTTGTATCCAGGGTTCTTCCGGCGAATCCGACGGTCCTTCCAGCTACATCCTTGATAGGGAAGATAACCCTTCTTATGAACCTCTCATAGGTTTTTTCCTTTTTTATCAGTACCCCTGCTGATACGAGGTGTTCTATCGGGAATGAGCGGTTCTTAGCGTATTGCAGTAGCCGTCCGTTGGAGTACCCCAGCTGGAACTTCTCTGCGGTCTCTGGAAGTATTCCTCTTCTTTCGAGATACTCCCTTGCTCTCTTTCCTTCTGGTGATGCGATTATGTTTCTGAAATATGCGTTTGCGAACTCACAAGCAGATATGAGCTTCGACCTTATAGAACGAGAGCGGGAGCTTCTCTTCTCTATTGAGATTCCTGCTCTTTTTGCCAACCTTTCCACAGCTTCTGGAAAGGTTAGCCCCTCGACCTCCATCAGGAATGTAAACAGGTCTCCACCCTTGCCGCATCCAAAGCAGTAGAACAATTGCTTATCCGGGTCGACATAGAACGAGGGGGTTTTTTCCTGATGGAGTGGACATAGACCTTTAAGCTTTGTTCCGCTTCTCTTCAGGGTAGTATATTCCTGGACTACCTCCTCTATTCTTATTCTTTCCCTTATCTCCTCTGCGAGTTCATCGGGCATCTCACTCCTCTATGGTGATAGCCTCCACCGCACAGGATTCTGCTGCCTCTTCACAGCAACCTGCGGCATCACAGTCTGCCCCCTCGAGGACAAAGGCTTTTCCCTCCTCATCCGCCCCAAACACCTCGGGGCACAACTCCTGGCAAACACCGCAAGCAATACATACCTCTCTGTCAACCTTAACAGTCATTCTTGCTCCCTCCTTGGTTGTTTGGTTGCCGCCTTTTTGATTTCCAGAATTTAATATTATTTAATATGTGTGCAAGAAAAAAAATTAAATTTTTTTGCCTTTTACCCAGACGATAGTTATCCCTGTTTCTCCTTCCTCTGATGGTGTCTCGAAGCGAAGGACATACGGGTTCTGCCTGAGGTATTCTCGAACCTTTATATCGAGTCGCATCCTGCCTACACCGTGGTATATTCGTATGGGGGAGACACCGGCAATAACCGCCTTGTCGAGCAGCTTATCGAGTAGTTTCCTTGTCTCCTCGAACGTCATCCCTCTGACATCGACCCTGTCGGGCACATCGGGGATCTCGTATAAAATCTCCTTTTCTATTCTTTGCTTGATTTTTAGTTTATCGACAATATCTCCGGTCTTTATCTTGACTTTCTTACCCTTGATAAGTACGGTATAAAAGTTGTTCTTGTCGGGTCCGGCTATCACCTCGCCCGTTGATAGAAGCTGTTTTATCCTCACTGCATCTCCCCGTTTTACGGTAACACTTCTTCTGTTTCTCCTTTTCTGAATCCTTTTTCGGACAGACTTCTGCCTCTCTCCTATTGTCTTCAGGAGGGTTTTTATCCTTTCTGGTTCTCCTCTTGTTTTTCGGAGCATTTGCTCGATTCTTCTTTTCTCCTCGCTTAGGAGCTGCTCGAGCTTCTTGTCCTTTTCCTCCTCGAATTCATCCAGTTGCTTGGAGAGTTCCTTCTCTTTTCTTGATAGTATTTCCTCCAGGTTTGCGAGGATTGTGCGCCTATCTTCGGCTTCCGCGATACTGTTTTGCAGTTTTTTCCCCTGCTTTTCCAGCTGGGATTTCAGCTTTTTCACCTTGGCGATGAGCTCATCGTAAGACTGCTTCTCTTTTGGTAGGAAGTTTTTTGCCCTTTTTATTACCTCTTCGGGGAACTGGCTTTTTTCTGCTATCTTGATTGCCCAGGAGCTTCCTGGTGTTCCCATTTTCATATGGTATGTTGGCAGGAAGGCTTCCTCGTCGAACTCCATTCCGGCGTTTTCTATTGCGGTGTTCTGTGATGCGAGCAGTTTTAGCTCACCAAGATGTGTGGTAACAAAGTTCAGACTACCTTTCTCTGTCAGGACTTCTGCTATTGCCCTTGCCAGGGGGACACCTTCTTCTGGGTCGGTTGATGAGCCGAGCTCATCCAGCAGGACAAGCGTTCCGGTGGTTGAGAGCTCGATAGCCTCTTTCCAGTGTCTTAGGTGGCTTGCGAATGTTGACAGGTTTGACTCGAGTGATTGCTCGTCTCCTATGTCGACGACAATATCGTGAAAGAACGGGATTCTACTTCCCTGGGAGGCGGGGATAGGGAGTCCGCAGATAGCCATAAGGGATAGGAGTCCGATTGTTTTCAATGCGACAGTTTTCCCGCCGGTATTGGGACCTGTAATGATGAGGGTTCTGACCGATTCCGGCATAGAGAGGTTCAGCGGGATGACTTTCTCCTTCTCCAGCGTGAGTAGTGGATGGCGAGCCGATTTGAGAAGAAGTGTTCCGTTCTCCACAATCTCTGGTTCGGTGCAGTTGAACCGTGCAGAGAAGAATGCGCAACAGGAGAAGAAATCAAGCTCATAAAGGATCAGTGTATTCGTCGATACAATATCGAGCTTTTCCCTGACCTTGTTGCAAAGCATAAGCAGTATTCGTCTTATCTCCTCCTCCTCTGCGATGTCCAGCTCGCGTAGTTTATTGTTCAAATCCACTATATCCATCGGCTCGATGAATACGGTCATCCCTGTTGAGGAATGCCCATGGATTATCCCTTTTATTTCCTGCTTCTTATCCTGCCTGACAGGAAGAACAAACCTGCCATCCTTTATGGTGACAAGGTTCTCCTGAAGTATCTTCAGATAACCAGGCTTATGTATATATTCTTTTAGTCTGTCGTCTATCTGCTTGTATAGGGACTTCTTCTCTCTTCTGACTTCTCGCAGGATATTTGACTGCCTCTCGTCTATCTTTCCTTCTTCTGTGATATAGTGGTATATGGTTTCATGCAGGTTTCCTGTGGATGCAAGCGGTGAGAGCAGCTCTTTTATAGCTGGGAACTCGTTCCATTCTCTCCTCTTGATGATGATATCCTCAGACAGTTTCACGACATCAGCGAGTTTTCTGAGCCTTTCAGGCTCAAGGATTGAGTCAGTCTTCCCTATGTGTGAGATCTCGGCTCGGACATCCTGCAGGAGTGAGAGGTTCGGCTCGTTGAAACGCACGAGAAGCGACCTGCACTCGGAGATAATCCTCTCCCTTCTTCTTGCATCCTCGATGTTGTTGAGTGGTGAAATTGAGAGCAGTTTTTCCCTTGCTGCTTCGGTTCTTGCTGTCTCGGCGATTATCTCAAGTAGCCTTGGGAACTCAAGGACCTTTATTGCGTGCTCGAACCCCATCTATTCGAGGAAACTCTTAACAACCCTTATTAGTTCTCCTGGGCTCTCGGTGGTTGTCAGCTCTAAGGAGATGTTCCGATTCTGGACAAGTTCGGATATCCGCCGGTATATCTGGAGGTAGTCGGAATCGTCGTACGGAGGGGAGGCAAGGATGAAGAATATATGTGTTGGTGCTCCATCTATGGAGGCAAAATATACCCCCTCCTTTGATATTCCGATTGCAAAGACGAACCCTCTTACCTGCATCGTTCTTACATGTGGTATTGCTATCCCGCTTCCGATGGCAGTGGTACACCGTTTTTCCCTGTTGATAAAGTCGAGCAGGAGTTTCTTTTTGTTTCCAACAAGTCCCGAGCGGTCGATAAGTTCAACAATCTGGCGGATTACATTTTCTTTCATCTTCCAGCGGTCTGCGTGTGTATATTCTTCAACGGGTTTGTCCGGCAGTTTCCCTTGGGTTATATTCAGATTGACTGTCTCCTCTTTCAGTACCTGTGAGAGTTTCATCTTTGTTTTCTCCTCAGGAGCGGGAAGAGGATTACCTCCCTTATTGAGTTTGCGCCTGTCAATACCGTAATGAGCCTGTCGATACCGAGCCCCATGCCTCCTGCCGGTGGCATACCGTATTCTAAGGCGAGCAAGAAATCCTCATCGAAGCTCTCCGTTGCAACATCTCCCGATTCGCGAGCTTTCTGCTGCTCAAGGAAGCGTTCAGCCTGTTCTATCGGATTGTTCAGCTCGGAGAAGGCGTTCGCAAGCTCCCTACCGGCGATGAATAGTTCAAACCTCTCGACAAAGTTCGGATTCTCTTCTGTCCTTTTCGCAAGCGGTGATGTTTCCACGGGGTATTCGACAACGAACGTCGGCTGAATGAGTTCTGGCTCGACTTTGTGCTTGAATATCTCATCGACAAGCTTCCAATAGGATGCATTCTCGTTGAACTCGATCCTCTCCTTCTGACAGTATGCAGCAATTTCTTCCTTCTTTGTCTCCGGAACATTTATCCCTGTTTTCTCCTTTATAAGCTCGGTGAGTTTCCGCCTTCTGAAGGGTTGTTCTAAATCGATATTTTCTTCATTATACGAAATACTTTCCTTTCCTATTGATTCCTTTGCGACGAATCGGATGAGCTCCTCCGTCAGCCTCATCATTCCTTCGAAGTCAGAGAAAGCTTGGTACACCTCGAGTGCGGTGAATTCGGGGTTATGGTTATGGTCAATCCCCTCATTGCGGAAGTTCTTCCCAATCTCGTAAACCTTCGGGAAACCACCGACTAATAGCCTTTTCAGATAGAGTTCTGTTGCGATTCTGAGGTATAGGTTCATCTCGAGTGTGTTGTGGTATGTTATGAAAGGTCTTGCGAATGCACCTCCATAGAGCGGTTGAAGGATGGGGGTTTCCACCTCCAAGAACCCTCTGGAATCAAGGAACTTTCTTATTGCCTGTATTATCTTCGAGCGCGTCTGAAAGAGGAGCTTTGATTCGGGGTTCGCGAGAGTGTCGAGGTATCTCTGGCGGGCTTTTGTCTCGATGTCCTTTATTCCATGCCATTTCTCAGGCAGCGGATGTAGTGACTTTCCAGCTAAGATGTAGCTGTGCACCCGTATGGTCCTCTCGCCTGTTCTTGTCAGAAACGGTATACCTCTTACGGATATAAAATCTCCGATATCCAAAAGCTCAATAAGCCCATATCTATCCTCGCCGAGGTCGTCCACGCGGAGGTATATCTGGATCTTTCCCGTGCCGTCGTCTATGTCCATGAAGGTGCTCTTGCCGTGTGAGCGGATGGAAAGTATCCTGCCTGCTGTTGAGAGCTCTGTCTCGGTGAACTGCCTAAACTCACTCAGTATCTCTTTGATACTTATCTCATAAGGGACCCTTGCAGGATAAGGGTTTATCCCTTTCAACTTCAGTTGCTTTAGCTTCTCAATCCGAACTCGTTCCTGTTCGGTCGGTTTGAGTAAACTCATTTCGCTTCCTGTTTCTTAAGCCTCATCTCCGATTCGATATACTCGTCCAATGTTAGATCCTCATACCAGCTTTTAGAAATATAATCAAGTATCAGCTTGAAAGCAAGTTTGTCTTTATACCCTGATAGTTTCGTCACATATTTGCTCTCGCTGTCGATGAAGACAAATGCTGGCACACCTGATATTCCGAATGCCGTTGCAATTGCCCGTTCGGAGACCGTGTCTTCTTCCCACAGGACGGGCTCATCCGATGCGATGTTTATCTTTGAGGCGAAGAACCTATCGTTGATATAAAATGTTATCTCGCTGTCGGCGAGCGTAGTTGCAAATAATTTCTTACACCATCCACATCCGGGGGAATAGAATAGAACAAGCATATGTTTGTTGCTCCCGTTGACGCTATCCAGTGCCTCGGGAAATGGGAGCCAGTTTACCTCCTCGGAGAGGAGAGGGTGGGATAGAAGAAGGATGAACCCGAGTATGAGAAAAGCTCTCTTCATACGGTTATAATTTCCTTGTGTAGATAAATTTGGCAATCTTTTCCAACAGTTCGTTGTCGTGGTCTGGGAGGAGCGAAGCAACCGCCTTTCTGTAAAGCTCTTCTGCAATCTTCTTTGAGCGTTCCAGACCAAAGAGGGCGGGATATGTTGCCTTGTTCTCGTCGGACTTCTGCATCGCATCCTCGATATCGTCTGTCACCTGAAAGCATAGTCCGATGTTTTCACCGTACTCCTCGAGGGAATTTTTTTCCTCGGTTGTTGCGTCAGCGAGGAGAGCTCCGAGAAGGAGCGATGTCTTAAGCAGTGCTGCAGTCTTGTTTCTGTGTATGAAGTTGACTGTGTCGAGTTCAGCCTTTTTCCCTTCTGTCTCGATGTCAACAGCCTGTCCACCGCATAGCCCGTTGGCTCCGATATTTCTTGCTACAAGCCTTACCGCCTCAATATTACCGGTCTCGGCGAGTATCTCGAACGCGATAGCGTGCAGGGCATCCCCTGCAAGTGTTGCCATTGCATCTCCAAAGACCTTGTGACAGGTCGGTTTCCCACGACGCAGATCATCGTTGTCCATACAGGGAAGGTCATCGTGGATGAGGGAATAGTTGTGAATTACCTCCACAGGGGTAGCATATCTGTATATGTTCGGGTCGTTCCCTCCGCACCACCGGTGAGCCACAACAACGAGGATAGGTCTTATCCTTTTCCCACCAGCAAAGACGGCATATCGCATCGCCTCAACCAAGCGGCGTACCTTCCCGTGAGGCTTAGGCAGAACCTTGTCTAAAGCCAGCTCAACCTTCTTCTTCTCTTCTTCCAAAAATTCCTTTAAGTCCATCATTTCAGGTATATGAAGCGGTTTAAGAGTTTGATATATTCCGACCAGTCTTTCCCTTTATTCTTTTCCTCGATATGTGAAAGGGCGTTCAGTTTCGAGTCTATCTCATCGACGAGATAGAGGACAAACGCCTCCTTTGTCATAGGTGGGACGGCTGAGCCTTGTTCCTGTTTCCCTTGATGGCTCGCGAGGAGATGAAGGAGCTTAAACTTTGTCTCCTCAGGAAACCCTCCTATCTTTTCTATCTCCCGAGAGACAAGGTTTATACCCAGAACGATGTGCCCCAAGAGCCTTCCTTTGGTGGAGTAGTCGATGAAGCTTGTAACCTTGAGTTCCTCGAGCTTACCGATATCATGGAGCAGTGCCCCTGTGACGAGCAGGTCTCTGTCGAGTGAGTACAGTTCCGCTATGTAATTGCATATACTTGCAACTGCGATGGAATGTTCCACAAGTCCACCTATGAACGCATGATGCCACCTCTTCCCAGCGGGCGCGGTGAGTATCTGTTGCTTGTTTTTCTCGCTAAAGATGTTCAAAAGGAGTGTTTTCAGGTGGGTATCCTCCACCGATGAGCTTATCTCGATGACCCTTTGCCAGAGTTTCTCCCGATTGAATTTTGTCGACGGGATTATCTCCTCTGGGTCGTATTCACCCTCCTTGACAGGTGATATATAGTCCACAGTGACGGTAAGTTTCCCTTTGTAGGTGCTGATTCTACCCGATAGCTGGACTATCTCGCTATCCTTTATGCTATTATACACCTCCCTTGCATCCTCGAGCCAATAGGTGGCTGTGATGTGTCCGCTTCTATCGGCGATATCCATCTGGATATACTGTCCCCGTGAGTATTCTCTCAGTTCGCAGCTTCTCAATGCAAACTTACCTGATACTGAATCATCTGGTGAGAGGGATGAGATGAAAGAGCTATTTCCCATCACAGAACCTTTCGATGACCGTTTGGATGATCTTTGTTGTGGAGTGGTTCTTGACGAGTGGGAATATGAGGAGTTTTCCGCCTGCATTTTCTACTGTTTCTCTTCCGACAACCTCTTCTGGTCGGTAGTCTCCTCCTTTGACGAGTATGTCAGGGATAATCTCGTTTATGAGATTTTGTGGTGTGTCCTCGTCGAAGATGATAACATAGTCCACGCAGGCAAGCGATGAGAGGATTTCTGCTCTTTCATCCTGTGGTAGGATTGGATGTCCGTCCCCTTTGAGCCTTCGTGTTGAGCTGTCGGAGTTTAGCCCGACGAGGAGCTTATCACCGGTTGTTTTTGCCCATTTGAGCAATCTTATGTGTCCGGTGTGCAGTATATCGAAGCATCCGTTGGTGAAGACGAGCTTCTTCCCTTCTTCCTCTATCCTTTTCCGTATCGGTTTGAACTGCTCAATGCTCAATATAGTGCCCATACTTCTCCATATAGTTGATGAGTTGTGGGACAGTTACTGTAGCCGTTCCGACCTCTGCGACTACGATGCCTGCTGCGTGGTTTGCGATGATTGCAGCCTCGTATGCGGTCGCTCCCGATGCGATGGCGAGCGTGTATGCTGAAACAACGGTATCACCTGCTCCAGTGACATCATAGACCTCTTTGGCGAATGTTGGAACCTTTTTCATACATCTGTTCGGTTCAAATATTGCCATTCCATTCTCTCCAAGCGTGATAAGCACGATCTCTGGTGATAGCATATCGAGCAGTTTCTTCCCAGCTGCTTCTAAGCTGCTCTCGTCCGTTATCTCGAACCCGACAGCCTTCTCTGCCTCATGCTTGTTAGGGGTTATGAGAGTTATCCCTCGGTATAGAGGGAAATGGTCTTCCTTCGGGTCGACGGCAGTCAATATTTCCGTTTCCCGAGCCAGCTTGAGGGTCTGAGAGAGCAGCTCTCTGGTAATTGTTCCCTTCCCATAGTCGGAGATAATGACCGCTTCTGCCCCTTCATTTATAACCACTCGTAGATGGGAGAGGAGCATTTGAGCTATCTTCTTGCTTATGTTCTCCGTTGTTTCCCTGTCTATCCTGACAACCTGCTGGTTCTGCCCTATGACACGAGTCTTCGTGGTGGTAGGTCTCGATGCATCGAGGATGATGAACCTCGGGTCTATTTCTTGCTGTGCGAGCAGCCCTTTTATGCTCTCACCGCTATTGTCGTCCCCTACGACGCCGATGAGATACGGGATACCTCCCAGTTCCTTTATGTTGTGGGCTACATTTGCGGCTCCTCCAAGGGTTATCTCCTCTCGACGAACCTCCACCACAGGGACAGGTGCCTCCGGGGAGATTCTGTTGACATCTCCCCAGATATATCTGTCGAGCATCACATCGCCGAGGATAGCAATATGCCTGCCATCAAACCTGCCAAGGATATCCTTTATCCTCCCTAATTCAACCTTCATCGTTCTCCTTTCTCGAGGGAAACCTTTATCAAATTATAAAAAGAACGAACTTTGTCAACTAATTAAAATAGATGGTAGAAATTGCCTTGACTTTTGCATACCCTCTGGATATTTTTCCAAGGTGAGCAGGAGAAAACTTGGTTTTATCCTTTTTCTTTACATATCCTCGTTCGCTGTGAGGTTCTTCTGTGTTGTTCACCTTAAGGGGTTCTATGCCAACTTCCTTTCCGACTCGAGCTTGTATCGGTTGCTCTCCAGAAGTATATTATCCGGTTCTCATCCTGTGTTTCCAGTGAGTCCGCTTTACTCATTTTTCATTGCTGGTACATCCGGGTTTTTCGGCGACTGGTCCGTTTTACTCTTTCAGATACTTCTTACATCCCTTGTTCCTGTGCTTGTTTTTCTTATGGTGGACAAGCTGACAAGAAGGTTATGGATTCCGTATCTTGCCGGGATATTTGCCTCGCTTTATGCCCCATCTCTGTTTTACTCTTCCCTTCTCTTGCCCGATGCTTTATTCAATCTGACAAACCTCGCTACGCTGTTTTTTCTTTTCGTTGGGTTCAGGAAGGATTCTTGCTGGTGCTTTCTTTTCGCCGGTCTCTCTGCTGGATTGTCGCTTCTCCTCCGCGGGAATGTGGTCCTTTTCGTGGCTGCTGTCTTCCTGTATCTTCTCACAACGGATAAGTTTCGTAGGTATGCTATCGTTTTTGCCGTTCCTGTATCAGTTGTTATATCTCCCGTGGTTATTGGGAATATTGCGAACGGTGAGAAACTGCTTTTAACATCGAATGTTGGTATAAATCTGTTTGTCGGCAACAATCCTAATGCAACAGGCAGGTATAGTCAGCCACCAGGTCTTTCTCTCGGTGATGACCTCGTTGGGAAAAAGGCAGCAGAATATATTTTAGGTCGTAAGCTCACATACTCTGAGGCATCTTCCTTCTGGGCAAAGAAGGCGTTGCAGTTTATCATTGATGCTCCGGGAAAATTTTTCTCCCTTCTTTTGAGGAAGCTTGCTTTCTTCTGGTCTGTTTATGAGGTTCCACGGGTGGAGAATTTCTACCTTGCAGGGAAGATGTTTCCTATGCTTTTGTATAACCCGTTTTTCTTCTGGATATCCCCGCTTGTAATATATGGGATTTATCTATTTGTCAGAAGAAGGAGTTGGCTTATTCCAGGTTTTGTTATTACATATTTTATCTCGCTTCTTCCTTTCTTTGTTGTTGGGCGCTTTCGTGTGGGGGTATCAGGAGCGATGATAGTTCTTGCTGCCTGTTCCCTCGATGAGTTCTCTCCTCGATTACGGAAGGTCTTTCCGCTCATCCTTGCTATTGTGTTTGTTGTCTCTGTTTCCTGGTTCACTTTTTCCTCTTATTTTGAGCGTGACCTTGCCTCTGGTTATGACAACTGGGGGGTTCTTCACTTTTATCGTGGGGAGTATAAATTGGCTGAGGAGCGGTTCAGGTCTGCACTCAAGATAAGGGGGGATCTTGTTGAAGCGCTGACGAATCTTGGAGCGGTTCATCTTGTTATGGGGGATATAGCCTCCGCCAGGGGGTTCTTTGAGCGTGCCCTCGAGTGTGATTCCACATATGGGCAAGCCTGGGAGAATCTGGGCGCTTTGTTTATCCAGAGCGGTGACACAGCATCCGCCTACGATTGCTACAAGAAGGCAAAGCTCTATCTCCCGTTTGACACAAGCCTCGATGATAAGCTGAGAATGTTTTCTCTCAGAGATGAGGGTGATATTCGCGGTATGGCAGAGCTTTATGAGGAGAACGGGGATTTTCTGGCGGCAGCCAGACTTTACGAATCGCTTGCGGAGAGGTTCCCGGATTCTGTTGCCTTTTTTTCAAACGCCGCCATTTTATATCAGAAGGCAGGGGATTATGCAAAGGCGGAAAGCTTGCTGTTGGTTGGTATTTCTCTCTTCCCGGATAATCCTATTCTCCACAATAACATTGCTGGGATATATTTTTTCGAGGGGAAGTATAGGCTTGCCAGAGCAGAGTATGAGCGTGCTGTCTCCCTCGATCCGGAGAACCCTGTGATAAAGAAGAATTATCGATTTTTCAAGGAGAGGATGGATGCTCGATAAGGTGGCAGTTATAGGCGCTGGAAGCTGGGGAACCGCGTTTTCCTGTCATCTTGCGAGATGTGGCATAGCGGTTGACCTCTGGGTAAGGGAGAAGGAACTTCTTAAAGATCTCAGAAACAACCGCAGAAACAGCCTTTTTCTTCCGGGGGTTATTCTATCGGAGAGTGTAAAATTCTTCTCTAATATAAACGAAATTATTTCGAGAAACAGGGTAATTTTTGTTGCTGTACCTACCCAATTTATTCGATCCGTCTTTGAGGCTATTTCGGTCGACTTAAGCGGGAAGTTTTTTGTAAGTCTTGCCAAGGGAATTGAGCGAGAGACTCTTCTTCTTCCGACGGAGATATTGGGAGACATTCTGGGAGATGTTTCTCTATCGGCTCTTTCTGGTCCGAGTTTTGCTCGTGAGGTTGCATTGGGCAAGCCGACTGTTCTTGTGCTTGCGTCAAATAGGGTGGATTCAATTCTCTTTATCCGTGACGCCATCTCTAATGAGCATCTTCGTGTATATGCATCGAGGGATATAACCGGTGTTGAGCTTTGCGGTGCGTTGAAGAATGTTATTGCGGTTGCTGCTGGTATGTGCGAGGGGCTTGGGTTCGGTGAGAACACCCGTGCAGCCTTGATTGTTCGTGGTCTTGCGGAGATGGCTCGACTGGTTGAGGCGAAGGGGGGTAGCCTGCGGACGGTTTATGGTATATCGGGGTTAGGGGACCTTGTTCTGACCGCAACAAGCAGGACTAGCAGGAACTTCCGAGCGGGGCTTATGTTTGCTGAGGGGAGAACGGTTGATACCCTCTCTCTTGGTGGGCAGGTTGCGGAGGGGGTTGAAACAGCCCGGGCGGTGGTTAAGCTTACATCCGCTTTGGGTGTTGAGATGCCGATATCGAGCGAGGTTTACAAGGTTATATACGAAGGTAAATCACCAGAGAAGAGTGTCTATGACCTTATGACTCGGGAACTCAAGTTTGAATAGATTTGACTTTTCCTCCAATTTGCTTATAATAATGTTCGATTTTTTACAAAGAAGGGGGGACGGATGGGCTTTTTGAATGATCAGGATGCTCAAGAGGTCAAGAGGAGGCTGGATGCTGTTCCTGGTAAGGTCAAGATTTTGTTCTTCACGAGGGCGCTTGATTGTGATTACTGTGGGCAAGAGGAGCTTCTCTTGAAGGAGGTTGCTGGTCTATCGGATAATCTTGAGGTTGAGGTTTACAATCTTATTGGGGACAAGAGGATAGCGGACAAATATGGGATAGGCAGGGTGCCGGCGATCGTTCTGCTTGATGAGCGTGGTGAGGATTCTGGTGTGAGGTTTTTTGGGATACCGGCTGGGTATGAGTTTATCTCACTTTTGGAGGACATCGAGGATATAGGGAGGGGTTCTACTTTGCTCTCTGAGGAGGTTCTCTCTGAGTTGAGGGTTTTGGATAGTAAGCCGATTCACTTACAGGTGTTTGTGACACCGAACTGTCCATATTGTCCGTCTGCCGTTAGGGCTGCTCATAAATTTGCGATAGCCACTGATAACATCAGGGCGGATATGATTGAGGCGACAGAATTTCCTGCGCTCTCGAGGAGGTATCAGGTTACTGGTGTCCCGAAGACGGTGATAAACGACAAGACTGAGTTCGTTGGTGCTCAGGGTGAAGAGGCGCTACTGATGTATATCAAGCAGGCGCTTCTTGGAGAATAGCTTTGACCCTTTCCATGGCAAATCTGTTCCCCGTTTCTGCTGAGAGTTGTTCTATCCTACGGAGGAGAGCGTCTCTGTTTCCTTTTCCAACCTTTACCTCATAAAATAGCCGAGCGATCTCTGCCTCCAGCTCGCCGCTTTTGTCTCTGTGCTCTTTGGCAAGTTTGAGTGAGCTGTGTATATACCTTCTTGCGTTTCTAATATCCCCTGTGTCCAGTTTATCAAGCCCCATATTCCTCAGTGCATCGGTTAGGGCTTCTGTGTTGTTATGGGCAACAGCGAGTCTCTTTGCCTTTCTGTGCAGCTTCCAGGCGGAGTTTATATCCCCTGTGAGGCGTTTCAGTTCACCTAAGTTGTTCATCGCTAACAGCATTCCGCGAATGTCGCTTATCCTGGTGAATATGTCGAGTGCACGGGTGAGATATTTCTCCTCGGAAGAATATTCTCCCTTTTCCATCAGAATGTTGGCGATGTTTATTCCGTTTATTGCTTGTCCTCTGATATTCCCGAACTGCTCATCAATTTTCTCTGCCTTTTTATAGGACTCAAGAGCCTTCGATAGCTCTCCACGGCTAAAGAGGAGGTATCCGAGGCTTGCGTGGACATTTGCTAAGGATGCCTGCACCAGCTTTCTTTTCTCTGCGAGCCTTAGAGCCTCGGTGAACTTTTTCTCTGCGAGTGTTGTATTGCCAGCATCCAATGCAGTGATGCCCTGGTTGTTCAGGGCGTCTATTACCCTCGGGAACTGGTGGAGCTGACGGTAGATAACTTCTGCTTTCCTATGATACAGGGCTGCCTGCTTGAACTTTCTCATCTCGTTGTAAGCGAGCCCGATGGCAGAAAGAGCGTTTGCGATGGATTCCTGCTGTCCACTTCTCTTTGCCAAGGCAAGTGCAAGCTCCCCGAAATGCAGCATTTCATCCAGTTCGCCCAGTATCCAGTGCATCTTGCTCATCGAGAGGAGAAGTTCAACTCCGTCTTCTTCCTTGCCTTTTGCTTTGTTCCATGCATGGTAGGCGTTTTTGTAGTAGTAAAGCGCCTCGCGTGTTGCAGAGATGGAGAGGTATTTTTTCCCTGCAAGGTGGAAGAAAAAAGATGCCTTTCGGTAGTTCTCACCATATTTATATTGAAAGGCGATTGCTTCGAGTTTATCACTCTCGTTTGCCTCCATAAATGCTGCCACCATCCTGTGGGCGATTCTCCTCTGGCTCTCGAGTATCGAGGAATACACTGCCTCCTTTATTGTGTTCGTTGTGAAGGTGAATCCTCCATTTATCCGTCTTATCAAGCCGTTCTTTTCGAGTTTTTTGAGGTAGAAGGAGCAGTTCTTTTCCCTTGAGAGGAAGCGTATGACCGGGTATGTGAACTGTTCTCCCACGACTGCGGCGGACTTCAGCACCGCTCGAGAGCTTGGGTCGAGCTGGTCAACCTTTGCGATAACAAGTCCTGCCATTCCATCAGGCAGGTTATCTGGAACAAACAGAAGTTCTGCCTTACCGCTGGATATTCTCAGTGCGCCTTTATCTGTTAGGAAAGAGAGCATCTCTTTTATATGTCCGGGGTTCCCGTGCGTCTCTTTGTAGAGAAAGTCTGCGAGCCTCTTCCCGACCCGCGGAACAGAGAGAAGATGCCTTACAAAGCTTTTTGTCTTCGAGAGGTTGAGATTTCGCAGGTGGAAGGTAGCGCATCCTTTCATGGGGGCTATTTTCTCCGTCGCTGTGATAAGTATAGGACAAGGGGTCTTTGATATCCTTTGCAAGAGGATAATCGATGCTCTATCGAGGTTGGAGCTATTCTCTACGATGAGGGCAGACCTGTTTTTCCGAGCAAACCTCCTAAATACCTCATCCACAATCTCGAGTGTGAGTCTTTCTCGCTCATCCGGAGGGGTTGATTCAAAGTTTTCCTCGCCCGGGAAGCTGGTCAGAATAAGCGGATTTAGGAGTGGTAGCAGGTTCTTTTTGCCTCCAGCAAGTGAGAGTATCCCTTTCTTAGGCAGGATCTTCTTCGCAAGGAAGAGGTATAGATTTTTTCCCCATGATGGTGTCTCGACGAGGATAGGGGAGTAGCCTTTCTGCCGGAGTTTATCCCTTATTCCTCTTACGAGCAGGCTCTTCCCAGTTCCTGTTTCGCCGAGGAGTGCAACAGGAACCTCTTTCTCGATTGCCTCGGCTACCTTTGTTTCTATTCCTTCAAGTCCGAACGGGAGATCGGTTATGGGCTCTTCTCTCTCCGTTCTTTCTGAGATGAACCGATAGACCCTTTGCTTCTCCTTTTTTCCTCTGATCTTCTGCGGGGGCAAGGTTTCGTAGAGGATTTTGTCGTTCGTTGCTATGAATGTCTCCTCGTTTACAAGTATCTCCCCGGGTGATGCAAGAGCCTCGAGCCTGGCTGCGAGGTTCACCGTGTCCCCGATGACAGTGTATTCCCTGTGTGTGTCGTCTCCGACAAGCCCTGACACAACCTTCCCTGTTGCAATTCCGATGCTTACCGATATCTTTGGCAGTTTGAAATGGAGTTTTGGCGGGTTGGAGTTGATCTCTTCGACCGCTTTGAGGATCTCGCGTGCGCAGATGACCGCTCGCGTCGGGTCATCGGGATGTGCCCTAAGAGCGCCAAATAGCACGAGCAGTGCGTCGCCAAGGAACTTATCGATTGTTCCATCATACCGCTTTACAATCTCGACGAACCTTTTGAAGTATGTATTGATGAGCATGAATATCTCTTCTGGGTCGGATTCCTCGGATATGCTCACAAATCCTGTGATGTCGGCGAAGAGTACCGTTATCTCTCGCCTCTCACCGAGGATATAGAAGTCGTCAGGGTTGTTCATAATTGCGGATACCACCATTTCCGGCAGGAAGCTCGCCAGCTTTCTAACGATTTTCTCCTCTTTCTTCATACTCTGGCAAGAAGAGATATAATGCTAAATGCGCCGGTTATCGACAAGGAAAGCTTCCCTATGATGTCCCCGTATCGTGTGTAAAATGTAGTTTTGAGTTTCTGCGGCACATTGGCAAAGAGGATGGTCTTTTCATTGTATTTTGTGTGAGAGGTTATCCTGCCCATAGGGTCTATAATTGCGGATATGCCTGTGTTTGCGCATCTGACAATTGGTCTCCTCGTCTCGACAGCTCGCAGTGGACAGGCGAAAAGATGCTGATACGGTCCAGGTGTATTCCCGAACCAGCCATCGTTGGTGATGTTGACGATGAAGTCCACATTCTTTCTTACGAACCCACGGACAAGCTCCGGGAACATCGATTCAAAGCAAATGAGGGTTGCAAAACGGTAACCATCAACGGAAAATATTGTCTTTTCTGTTCCGGACGAGAAGTTTCCCTGCCCGAAGTCTATATCATATAGGAAAGGGAAGGTCTCAGCGAGAGGTGTCTTCTCACTAAACGGGACAAGCTGGATCTTGTAGTATCTGTCGAGTGTGCGTCTGGTGGGGTGCATAAGGAATGCGGCGTTGTAGTATTCTCTTCTGTTTGTATCCTTGAAGTCTAACGAGCCAAATAGCACAGGTATTCCGATAGAATCCACCAGTTGCCTATATTCTCTGAGCTCGTATCTTGTGTGTGTCAAGTAGCTTGCTGTTGCTGTCTCCGGGAGGATTATAAGGTCGACTCCCTTCTCTCCTGCTTCCTGTATCATCGAATAGTAGAGCCTGAAATTCTCCTTTTGGAAGCTTTTCGTCCATTTGATGTATGGGTCGACATTCCCTTGCAGGAGTGCCACCATGAACCCTGTATCCTCTGGTGGGTTCTGGTGTAGTCTGTGGATTCCCCAGGCTATTGGCACGGCGAAGAGTAGTATAAATAATGACGCAAGGGTAATGATCCTTTTCCGATTAGGTTTTGACCTCAGGAGCAGATAGAACTCGATATTCACGAGCATCACCCAGAATGATACCCCCATCTCTCCTGTGAATTCGGCAAACTGTATGATAACAGGATAGTTCGCCTGTGTATGAGAGAGGTTTAACCAGGGGAAGCCCAGGGTTCCGTGGGAACGTATCCACTCCATAGCAACCCAGAGAAATGGTGAACTGACGATTGCCCAGCTGATGGATTTTTTCCGTATGAGCCAATATAAAACGAAGAAGATGATATTGTATAGAGCAAGTATAAGCACTGCGCCAACCATACCCAGGAAGGTCGCATTGGCGATCCAGAATAGGGAGAGGATATTGGACAGAAACCCGAACAGATACCCATAAAAGATTGCGTCTGTTAGCGTTACTTTTTCGAGCAGGAAGAACAGAGGCACAATGGCAAAGTATGCCAGGAATCCTGTGCCAAGGGGTAGAAAGGCGATTGCAAATAGGATTGAGGAGATGATGACGAGGGAAAGGTTCTTACTCGAATCTGACATCCCCTTCCCCTGGTATTATCTTCCCAATGACTATCCCCTTGGATCCGGTGGATGCGATGGAGAGTTTCAGCTTATCGAATTCCCGCGGTGGAACGATGAACAGGTATCCTATCCCCATATTGAAGACATTGTACATCTCCTCTGTGTCGATGTTTCCTGCTCTCTGTATGATATTGAATATCGGTGGTACCTGCCAGTTTTTCCTGTAGATAACGGCTGATGTTCCATCGGGTAGGACGCGAGCGAGGTTCCCCTTTATTCCGCCACCTGTTATGTGAGCCATTCCATGGATTTTGCATCTCCGTTTCGCCCTCTGAACAGGTTCCAGGTAAGAGGTATGTGGTGTCAAAAGTTCCTCTCCGATGCTCTTTTCAAGAGAGGGGAGTGTATCGTCTATCTTCATTTTTCCTTTCTCGAAGAGGGCTTTCCTGGCGAGGGTGTATCCGTTCGTGTGGAGACCTGAGGATGGTAGTCCGATTATTATGTCACCTGGTTTTATCCTCTTTCCTGTTATGATATCTTTTTTTCGTACGGTGCCAACTATTGTTCCAACGAGGTCGAACTTCCCTTCAGGATACATCTCGGGCAGGACAGCCGTCTCACCGGCGATGAGCGGAATACCCGCATTTTTGCAGGCTGAGCAGATCCCTTTCACGATCTCAACGATAAATTCTCCTGGGGTATGTATCCCGAGGTAGTCGAGGAAGAACAGTGGCTCAGCACCATGGACGATTATGTCGTTTATGCAATGGTTGACGATATCCACTCCGACTGTGTTGAACCTTTTCATCTTCTGAGCGATGAACAGCTTTGTTCCGACCCCATCGGTCGATGCGATGATTGTTCTTCCTTTACCAGCTGGTATCTGGTATATCCCGCCGAACAGACCGAACTCCGATATAGTCGAGCTGGTGAATGTCTCCTTGACCAGTTCTCCTATCTTCTTCTTGATAGAGCTGACAGCCTTTATGTCGACCCCTGATTCCTGGTAGGTTAGTTTTTTACCCATCGGTTTCAGCTCAGCTTAAAGTTGTTTATAATCAGCTCGAACTTTGTTCCGAGTGCTTCTGCTGCTTTCCTCGAGACAACCATTCGTGAGAGGAAGATTTCGAAGTACTCCATCACACTCGAGACGCTTGTATCTATTTCTATCTCCATCTGGATAACCCCTGCAAGTCTGTCCACATGCACCACGCTTCTTCTCGCTGCATAGTTGACCCTATCGTGTATGTCGAATTTTATCATATTGGGGTTTCTCACCCTTGACATATGGACATCCGATTTGTCAGCGAGTATAACGGCGGCAGCGATCTCGTTTATCGGGAGTCCGTTTTCCTCGTGGTGGTTCCCGATAGCGGATACTATGAGGCTTATCTCCGATATAGGCATCTCCATCCTTTGGAGCATCCAGAATGAGATGAGCGCCGATGACTGTGCGTGGAAATCCCTGTGGATGACATTCCCGATGTCGTGTAGGAACCCGGCAATGCGTGCGAGTTCAACTGTTCTCGGTGGGTATCCGAGGTCGGTGAGTATCTGCCCGGCTCCCCTGGAGACGAGCTTCGCATGTCTTATTCCGTGCTCGGTGTAGCCGAGCTTCTCTAACACCCTATCCGCCTGAATTATAAGCGCACGGATCTCTGGGTTGCTCTCGATGTCCTCGACTGTCAACTGTTTCATAGCTTACTTTCCTTCCTTGGAGGGTAAAGTTTTCCGGGCGTAGCATACCACCGGACACAACCATCTTCAGGGCAGATTCCATATCGATCTCTATCTCGACCGTCCTTTCCTCCGGGACAAAAAGCATAAACCCTGTTGTCGGTGTGGGAGCAGATGGGAAAAATACTGAGATATACCTCTTACCATCGATAGTCTTGAGGGTTGAATCGCTTGTCAAGAACGCCAGTCCTTTTACTCCTGTCTCGGTCATATCTACCAAGAGAACCTTCTTGAAGACAAGTTTGTTTGAGGCAATGATATTTCCTGCTTGCTTGATGGAGTTGTAGAGTACCTTGACAAGCGGTATGCTTCTAAAGAGTGTGTCTATTGTTTTCACGAAGAGTTTACCGGCGTAGCTTCTTGTGATGATGCCGAATCCTGTGATTATAGCGACCAGAGCTACAAGCCCAACACCTGGTATCGGTTTCCCTCCAGGGAGTGTAACATAGTTTGCCAGAAAACTACCGAGAACACTGTCGAGCTTCACAAAGGCAACATAGAAGACGAAAACGGTTATCACAATCGGTGCTGTGACAAGCAGACCGGTAAGGAAACTGTTTTTGAGCGAAGATCTTATGCTTACCTTTTTCACTTCTTCTCCTGGAATATGAAAAGCTTCTCGTTCTTACCTACCATATAAAACTCTTCCCGAGCTACCTTTTCGATATATGCTGAATCGGTCTTTAGGAGCTGTATCTCCTGTCTCAGAGAGTCAATTTTCGCTTCTTCTCTTTTTATTTGCCGATTAAGCTGGGCAATGAGGAGCTGTCTCTTTATAATTCCCCACGCTCCGTAGTTGCCAGCGAAAAGTAGGACAAAGACAGCTCCAACTACCCCGAGGATTATGAAGGTTCTTTTTCTCTTTTTTATGAATTCAAGCCTCTTAGGGTCAATCCGGAGATAGCGTCTGTTGTAATATCTCTTCTGCATATCTACCTTTTGAAAAGCTCGCGATAGTCTGGGAATATTGCGTTTTTGTCGAGCTCGTCCTCTATCTGCATAAGCCTGTTGTATTTAGCGAGTCTCTCGCTTCTCGAGACTGATCCACTCTTTATCTGCCCTGTGCCGAGGGCAACGGCAAGGTCGGCGATAAATGCGTCCGATGTCTCACCAGAACGGTGCGAGACCATTGCATTATAACCCCTTCTGAGTGTCCACATTGCTGCCTCTATCGTCTCTGTTACCGTTCCTATCTGATTGGGCTTGATGAGGACCGAATTTGCGACGCCACGAGTTACCCCCTCCTTTATCCTCTTAATGTTGGTAACGAAAAGGTCGTCGCCGACCAGCTGGACCTTCTCACCGAGCTCATCCGTGAGAGCCTTCCAACCGTCCCAGTCATCCTCTGCAAGCCCGTCCTCAATCGAGATGATAGGATACTTTGAAACGACCTGCTTGTAGTATTCGATCATCTCATCCGAGGAGAGTGTTTTTCCTTCGAACCGGTATAGTTTCTTCCTTCCATCGTAGAAGTTTGAGGCTGCCGCATCGAGTGCGATGAACACATCCTCGCCGGGTTTGTACCCTGCTTTTTCTATTCCACTGAGGATATATTCGATTGCCTCCCTGTTATCTTTCAGGTCTGGTGCGAACCCTCCTTCGTCGCCGACTGTTGTCTGGTGTCCGTCTTTCTCCAGAATCGACTTTATCGTGTGAAAGATCTCCGATGCCCACCTCATCGCCTCCCGAAAGCTACCTGCTTTTACCGGTGCTATCATAAATTCCTGGATGTCGAGTTTTTCCCCGGCGTGTTTTCCGCCGTTTATCAGGTTCAGGAACGGTATGGGAAGCGTTCTTGCCGTTGTTCCGCCCAGATACATATATAGAGGCATCTCGAGGAAATTTGCCGCAGCCCGAGCAACAGCCATCGAGACGCCAAGGATTGCGTTTGCGCCAAGCTTTTCCTTGTTCTCCGTTCCGTCCAGTTCTATTAACACACGGTCTATTTGGGGCTGGTCGCATGCCTCGAGCCCGATAATGTCATCAGCTATAACCTCGTTGACATTCTCAACCGCCTTCAGAACGCCTTTGCCCTTGTAGCGTGAAGGGTCGTTGTCCCGAAGCTCCAGTGCCTCATGCACACCTGTTGATGCTCCTGAGGGAACGGCAGCACTACCAACTGTCCCGTCCTCGAGAAGCACCTCAACAGCAATCGTCGGGTTCCCTCGCGAATCCAGAATCTCCCTTGCGTAAATGTCAATAATCTCGTCCATTTTCTCTCCTTTGACTAAAGGTGAATTCTTATTATAACTCTTTTTGTATCTCAATGCAAATCAAAATTTAATGGGCAGCTACTGCATATAGGGTTTTTCTTCTTGCAGAAGCTCTTCCCAAGCTGGACGATCAGCGCATGATATTCGTTGTAGAGCGAGCTATCCTTGGGTAGGTTTTGTGTAAACAGCTCCTGAAGCTCCTTGTATGTGGCATCCTCCCAGATGAGGTTGTGTCGGATGGCGAGCCGGAAGCTGTATGCATCCACGACGAACACAGGTCTTTCAAGGGCATAAAGCAGGATGCTGTCTGCGGTCTCTGGTCCTACCCCATTTATGGATAGCAGTTCACTCCGTAGTCTCTCCGTTGGGACAGATTTGAGCTTATCCGCATCGCCGTCGTAGTGCTTCACCAGAAAGTGTGAGAGCCTCTTCAGTTTTTTTGCCTTCTGGTTGAAGTAGCCTGACGGCTTTATTAGTTCTGCAATGGTGGATATGTCGGTTTTGTCTATTTCCTTTATCGATAGGATTCCGTTGTTTTTCAGGTTGCTTATTGCCTTTTCGACATTTTTCCAGTTGGTATTCTGAGTGAGGACTGCCCCTATTATGATCTCCTCTTTTGTCTCTGCTGGCCACCAGTTTTGTGGTCCAAAATAGTCAAGGAGGTGCTTGTAAATCTCAAGCAGTCTTTGGCTTGTGTTCATCTGTTTTTCAGGTATTTTTCGAGGTATCGAATAAAAGCGTCTGTTACCTCTTCGGAGAACTTTTTCCCTCTCTGTTCTTCTATCTCTTTTTTTGCTGTTTTGAACGATTTTGCTCCGCTGTACTCTCGGATTGTTGTTGCTGCGTCGAATTCATCTGCGATTCCGATAATCTGTGCCTCGATGGGGATCTGGTCATCGGATAGACCATACGGGTATCCGCTTCCATCGATCCTCTCGTGGTGGAGGGATGCGATCTTTACCACATCTTCGCACCCCTCGGGTAGTTCGACATTCTTGAGGATATCGTATGTGAGCTGTGAGTGTGTTTTCATTATTTCATATTCCTCAGGGGTTAGACTTCCTGCTTTCTTCAGTATGGAATCAGGGATAGCTATCTTGCCGTAGTCATGCAGGATAGCGGCTATCCTTATCTTTTCGATTCTATCCTCTGGAAGCCCCATCTCCTTTGCTATTCCAACGGAGTATTCTGCCACCCTTTTTGTGTGTCCTCTTGTGAACGGATGTCGTTCATCGATTGTCAGAGCGAGTGTCATAATGAAGCTGTTCAGGCTCTTCTTTAGCTGGTCGAACAGAAGGGCGTTCGAGAGTGCAACGGCTATCTCTCCTGCCACGATCCTTAACAGCTCGAACTGTTCTTCTCCTGCCTCCTTTTCATCGATATTTAAAAGCTCCCACACTCCTGTTATTCTCTTCTGTGGGTCGAAGAGCGGGAGTGCGGCGATATTTTTCGTGTGGAATCCGGTTATCCTGTCCATTTTTGGTGAGAATCTGCTGTCTTTGTATGCGTCTGGTATGAAGACCTCTTCTCCTGTTATTGCCACATAGCCAGCAATTCCCTCGTCTATCGGGAGGTTCAGGATTTCGACCCCTGTTGCGGCAATTGTCCACAGTGACCGTCTCTTCCTATCGACCACAAATATGCTTGACCGCTCCGCCGCGAAGACCTTGCAGGTTTCCTCTGTTATCTTCTCGAGAAGCACAGGTAGCGGATATTTGAGTGAAAACAGCTGGCTTATCTTGATAATCTGCCTGCTCCTTTTACAGCTATCTTCTTCCATATTGTCCTTGATTTAGAATTTGAGTTCCACCCATATGGAGATTTCCCGTGTCTTTTGTGTCGACTTGATGAGCATATTCTTTCTGTTTGTGAACTTTCCTTCCAGAGCACCATCGAGGTTTCTTGAGAAGCGGTATGTCAGCTTCGGAGTGAGGTTCCATTCCTTTATATCGTTGTCGATTCTCGCTTTTCCACCGAGGAGTGAACCGTTCTTTGAGGTAGTTCTCGTGAGCGTGAAGGTTAGGGATGTTGTCAGTGTGTTCTCGAAACGGATGGTTTTTATAAGCGGTAGTTTTATCCCCTGTGGGGCGGAGAACGAGTAGCTCGCGTTGAACGAGTAGCTCTTCTCAGATGTAGTTCTGAAGATCGGAGATGCAGCACCTGTATTTTCGTCCCGTGAGTATTTCCTCGTATGGTCGAACTTTGTCTGAACATTGTTCTTCCATGCAATGCTTACCGAGATAAGAGGTGCAAAGTCGTTTGTTTCGGTTTTGTGGGATAGCAGGTCGTTCTGGAACCCTTTACTCAGTGTGCGCTTATAAGATGAGGAGAATGTCGTGCTTTTTGCATATTTCTTAATGAAGTCTATCTTGGATAGTCCCGACCAGGTCATTCTTGCATCTGGTAGGACGAGCGTCTGGTCTTCTGTCGAGGTGGATGATCTGGTTTTTGTTCTGCGCCAGGATGCTCCGATGTTGTCGAGGTTAAAACTCCAGAAGAGTTTCACCCTCGTATTGGCGGAGATGTTGTCAGTAGTGGTTTTTTGGTCTCTTACCGTTGTGTATGAAGAGCCTGTTGGTTTGGTCGAGCCGACCCCGGGTGTTGTTGTCCAGCCGAGCTGGAAGAAGATAAGAGGCCTCCCCAGGAGCGCTGGCTTGGTCACATTCTCCTCGTGGGACCCGGATAGCTTCACGGGACCAATCCTCCCGACACTCTCTTGCAACATCCTCAAAAGCGGACCTTCCCCTTGTGAGCCTTTTTTCTTTATTCCTGGTATCTTTTTCAGGTCCACTGTCCAGTTTCCCCTCACGGTTCGCGATAGGGAAACGGAGCCGAAATACCCCTGGTTTCTCTGTGGGTCGGTGTTCTCGGAGTAGTTCGTGCTGAAATTGTAGTTGTGTGTCAGGATAAATATAGGCTTTGGTGAGAAGGATGTTTGTGTGGTTAGGCTTCTGCTCAAGGGCGCGCCTATCTGTATCTTGTCCTTCCGGATGTAAATGGATGATGGGAAGCGTATGTCCCGCTTTATGTTCAGGTTAAGGTTTGTCGTCAACGGATCGAGCAGTTGATAGCCGAGGGTGAATGTGTGGTTGAGTGTTTTGTTTATCGTTGTTCGGTCGTTTTTGTACTGGTCGATGGTCCTTGAATGTGAGCCTGTTATCTGTGTGTCAAACTTGATGGTCTTCGGAAGGTAATATAGTTTTGTGTTCCATATACCTTTTGTTGTGCTGCTTCCAGGTATTTGGTCTCCCTTCGGCAGTCCTGGTGTTTCCGGTTCCTCTGTTTGTATAGTATCAGCTATTGTGTCTTCCGTGGCAGGTTTCTTTTTTAGGAGTTTTGCCAGGAACTCGAGCGGTTTTATAAAGTGCATACTTTTCGGGCTGGCGTCGTATGTATTCTGGAAACTTGTGTTTTCCGATAGTGAGAGCGGTGTAGTTGGTCCTGTTGAGCGTTGGTTCCTATATGAGAATGAATTCCTGACCCTGTTAACGAACCCTTGGATAAGCCAGTTTTGGGAGTCAACATTGAACCCGAGCGATGTGGTAACCCCGTAGCTTCGTGATATCGTTTGCTGTTTTGTTCTGAGGGAGTCGGGCAAGATTATGTCGGAGCCTGGTACGAGCCTTGGTGTAGACCAGTTTTTGTTGTAGGAAACAGAAACTGGTAGTGACATCCCCAGTTTCCGCGGTGCAAACTTGTCGAGGTATAGCTGTCCTGACACTCCGGTGGATGTCGTTGTTGTGCCTGTCCCTTTTTTCTCACGCAGGCTGTGGAATTCCGAGTCCTTCCTCTCCACCGATGATGCGACATTTCCTATGTCAGCGAGATTCAGCCTTACTTCTGCTCTCTGTGCGCCTCCTGGCTCCTTGCGGACATCCCGAAGCGTTAGCTCGTCCACCCATATCTCGCCAGAGATGGGGTAGAGTTCATCTGGATTCTTGACGCCAAGTGTGTATCGGCGGATGTTGGTCAGTGATGGTTGTCCTTTCACCCGGAAGTATTTATTCCCGAACTGTTTTGTTGTGTCGACAACGGTAGCTCCGGAATCGAGCGAGAGGTATGCCTCATTCTTGAACGCTGTGAGTTTGGCGAAGTCCACATCGATGAAGTTGTTCTCATTCCATAGAGGGGATAGAGTTACTCCGAACTCGTAGAAGTTGTTCTCGTCAGCTCCCATCCGCAGGAAGAGTATAGGTGCAATACCACCTTCGCCGTTCCAGTAGACAAACATATGCAGCCTCTGATAGTATGTGTAGTCTTCTGCCTGTAAGAGCTGTTTGACTGCCGTTGCTGTGGACCCAGGTGGCAGGTCGTTGTAGTATAGCACAAGCGATTGCTCTGCTTCCCTTAATCCAGTTCTTGGGTCTCTTTCTCCCTGGACACCAGGAGGGGGGATGTAGTCAGCATTCTCGTGCGTGTTTTTCACCGAGACATCGAGATAGTCGGATTCCGTTTGCCACTTGTTTCCCACCAGTTCGATTGAGGCGATGGAGATAATGCTTGAATCCTCGACACCATCGACCCAGAGCCTTGCGAACTTTATATATTGCCAATCAGGGTTTCCAATTTCCTTGCGATGCCATACCTTACCGTCCTCGACGAATGTGAAGAGTGAATCCTGTATCGGTATCCGGTATAACCTCCAGTAGTCGCCGGATTCCGTGCTTCTGGTTCCTGGCACCTCAAAGTGACTGGATGAGAGGTCTATGTCGAACTCAAAATAATTGTTGAACCGCTCGAGAAATCCGTCGTGGTTTATATCCTCTGTATCGGGATTCCTACCGCCGTCGGGGTCGTTTCGATTCCCCTCAGTGCCGTTTATATGCGAGTAGTCGTAAGGGGAATCATACCTCCAGTTGTCGCCGTTCGGGTCAGGGTTGCTCGATGGGTTGTACCCTGGTTCATCCTCATCTGCCAAGCCATCCAGCCCAACATCCTCTGAAGCATACAGAACACCGTTGCTATCCGCATCCTCTGTGTTCAGTATTCCGTCTCCGTTGACATCTTCCTGCATAACCCCAAGGTCTATATGGAGAACCCCTTTGTTCCCTTTGACCCATACCTCGAGGTACTTTGTCTCTCGCTGATCGTAGTATCCAGATGGTAGGGCTCTCATGATCCCAGCCCAGCTGCCTGTTCCTATCCCAGCGGTATCCGCAAAATTCAGAACAAGCACAGGAACCTTGCTTTCCTCTGCTGTTACTTCCTTCTCGGGCCATATCTCCTTGACCGGCACCCTATCGTAAGGGTTGTACCACCATAACCTTCCCCTCTCATCTTGCCCCTTTCCAAGAGGTGCAGATGCAAGTGTCCAGGTTGTTCTTCTGATGTCGAGGCTCACCACATCCTTTGCGGACTCAAAATCATCAAGGTAAGCTTTCTTCTTCGAATTGGGATTAGAGAAGCATTCAGCAGCCTCTGCTGAGAACTCGAACTTACTTTCCGCATCTGTCGAGACGAACGGAATGGCGTTTACAAGTGATGTTAGGAACGGGAGCTTCTTTTGGTAAGAGATATCTACATCGGTGAGGAGTGTTTTCGATGGTTCTCGTCCTACCCGGGGTCTGTCCTCCGCTGATACCTCCGATTTGTAAAGGACGGTCGAGCCAACCCAGTTTTCGTCATCATCACCGAAACGATAAACCACCCGTGTCCCCAGTAGGTTCTTCGCCTCCGGCTGGAAGAATGGTTCGTACTCGAAGTTTATCGTAACCTGGGCGTTTGGGTTTGTCGCTTCAGGATTTAGGAATGTTACCTGCCCTGAGAAGTAGTCAATGGTATAGTCCACACCGCGGACAAGCTTGGTGCCGTTCAACCGTATATCCTCGCTTCCCTCGATGATATTGAACCTGCCAAGATTATACACATCTGTCCTTGCTGATGTCTTCACCCAGATAACAAATTTTGAGTTCTGCCTTATCTCCGTTTCGCTATTCGAGTTGTAAATCTCCGGTACCTGCGCAGTATCAGGTAGGAGTGCAAGCGAAGGGACGAGAATTGTGTCTATATCCTCCGGTGCAAACGGGTGAAGCGCTGGGAATATCAGCTCACCGTCGGAGTAGTTGATATAAACCCTATCCACCTTCCCGTCGGGTATAGGAGCCATATCCTCATTCTGTTGATCGAGTCCGAATATCTCGATGTATTTCGTTGCTCCGAGTGCATCCACGCTGTCTGTTATGGAACCGCGGTATATATTAATTTCCAGTCCATCTGGATCTATGTTGGTCGCATGGAGCGAGTAGATATTTCGCATCTCATATCTCCAGCAGTGCATAGATGGGTTTCTATCCGGCATCTTCACAAGCTTCAGCAAGAGCCGCCCATCAGGCAAGGTTCCGCCCACTGTATCGATGTCCGTTCCCGTTTTCACAACATACGAGACAGCAAGTGCGTGAGACTCATCCACAGGGTAGGCAAGTGTTAGTTGCCCTGTTCTCGCGTCAATGTAGTAGTCTGTCACATCCAGCTTATGGAAGTTGCCGTAGTGTGAATCCTGCTCATCTGTTGTATCAGGATAGAACGGGTCAAGCACAGCCCATCCTGGATGGGCGCCAAGGATGTTATCGTTTGTGTTGTCCCTGTCATCCACATAAACATCGAAAGAGATAAGCGAATCCTCCCCTGTGAAGTTCGTGGGCATAAAGCGGTCGTCGATGAAGAAATACTTCCGCTTGATGTATTCATAGTCTGCAATGGTAAATGTGCTCTGCGACGCGCCGGCGTTTATCGTAACCTTCTCTGATGTCCCCTTCTCCTGGCTTGCGATAGCTGTTATCTCCCAGTTGCCCAGCTGGAACTGCCCCTTGATGCCGAACAGCCCTTGAACATGCTCAGAGTACCCAACGAACCTTGTATTGGGCAATCCGATGGTTGTGTTTCCAGCCTCGAGATTCTGGATAATGTCGTCCTCCTCCCCGGTGTACTTTATATTAACCGTGTTTTGCAGCTCTGTGTTTCGCTTGCTGTCCTGGTCCACTGTGACCGATATCTTGCTACCGATGGTGCCTGTTATCCTGAACCGTGATTCCTGTTCCATATTGAGCGACGGGAACTTGCTCTGACCAGGGTAGTCCATCTCCCCTTCTTCTGACTCTGTCCATGTGGATGTGCCGGAGAAGGTAATCTTTGATGCCCCCGTTACCTGAAGCCCTGTCCCTCCTTCACCGATGAAGCTCTGAATCACCTTCGGAAACCGAATAGGGATCTCCCATTTGAGACCCTTGCTACCTTCTCGTGTTAGCTTGCCCTCTTTCCTCGAGACCCCGCTCAGCCTAAACTCCTTCCACTCCAGATAATCTATATAGTTTCTAATTGGAATAATGTACGGCTGATAGGTGAGAAGATTGTTTATCTTCCTGACAACAACAACATATCCGCTCTCAAAGTCGGCATAGCAGATGTCCGTTGCTTTATAATTGAAGAATCTCGGCTCTCTCTCGAACGGGAAGAATAAAGGGGAGTCTGTTCTCGGAACCGCTGGTATCCAGAAGGGAAGTAGCTCCTGCGCCACTAGCGGCATAGAAGCAAAAAACATCAGCGAAACTACAAGGGGAAGACCGAGCCTCATTTGCAAAAATTTCTCCTTGATTTTCACCAAAACAAAAGCAGAAGCTACTGTCTCTCACCCCCCTTGTTTTATAAGTAAATATACTTATCCTCCACCGAAAATCAAGCTTTTTATATAAACCTTATCGGCTGATCGGAATTTTACCTTTGACAAGTTGAACTTTTTTCTTAATCTTTATTAGTATGGAACGATACAGGCTATTTGACCACACCGCCGATGTTGGAGTGGAGCTGTTTGGAAAAGGTAGAGAGGAGCTTTTCAGCAACGCTGGTGTTGCATTGACGGATATTATCTTTGGTGGACCGGGGGAGGATAAGGGGGTGGTATATCGGTTCGAGGTCAAATCACCGGGTATCGAGATGCTTCTGGTGAAGTACCTCTCCGAGCTTTCCTATATTATGCAGGTAAGGCGGCTTGTTCCGGCAAGGTTCACTGTTAAATTTACGGGAGAGGACCATCTTGCCTGCAGTGTGTCAGGAGAGGAGTTTGACCCATCGGTTCACGGATACCAGACCGAGGTAAAAACGGTGACATACCACAAGCTGACCGTTGAGCGGAGAGCTGATGGTAGCTATTATGCGAGGGTGATACTCGATGTATAGAAGAGGCGGACCGGAGGCGATAAGGGATATCCTTGAGCGCATTCTCAAGCGGTACGGGCTGAAGAGGCGAGTAGAGGAGTTCGAGACGGTTCTTGTTTGGGACGATGTAGTTGGAGAGCAAGTTTCCAGGCATGCAGTTCCTATAAAGATAGAGAAGGGTGTTCTTTTTGTTCATTGTGAGAGCGCTTCCTGGCGGCAGGAGATAAGCTTCCTGAAACCAGATTTGATTAAGAAATTAAACAAACATCTCGGCAAGAAGCTCGTCAATGACATCGTTATACGGTGAAGACCGTTCACTTGCGAGCGATGCAGGTTTCACTGGGGGACCACCTATGAGAGATAAAAGCTCTAATGTTGTTCTTCTGGGTATAGTCAGCTTCATAAACGATATGAGCAGTGAGATGATAATGCCGATCCTGCCGATGTTCATAACCGCTCTTGGTGGAGGCGGTATGGTTGTCGGGCTGGTTGGTGGGATAAGGGAGAGTGTCTCAAGCATACTGAAGGTCCTTTTTGGATACCTTTCTGACAGGTCTGGCAGGAGGAAGGAATTTGTTGTTTTTGGGTATCTTGTCTCCTCCGTGTTCAAACTTCTCCTCGCTTCCTCGAGGGTCTGGCAGAGTGTGCTTTTGTTTTCTGGTCTTGAAAGGGTTGGCAAGGGGCTGAGGACCGCCCCGAGGGATGCGTTAATATCCGAGTCTATGCCGAACGAGCGCGGGAAGGGGTTCGGGATACACAGAGCGCTGGATACATCGGGGGCAATTCTCGGCTCGGTGATTGTCTTCTTACTTTTCTGGTTTCTGCATCTCGATTTCAAGGCGATCATACTGACCGCTGCCGTCATCTCGTTTTTTTCCCTTGTTCCCCTACACTTTGTCAAGGAGAAAAGAGAGCAGAAACAGGATATAACATTTAGGCTTAGCCTCAAAAGTCTCGATCTGCCACTCAGAATGTTTATCTTGGTCTCGGGTGTATTTTCTCTGGCAAACTTTAACTATATGTTCTTTATCTTGCGTGCGAAGGAACAGTTCTCAGGCAGACTGTCGGTTGGTGTGCCAATTATTTTATACATTCTATTTAATATATTTTATGCAGCGTTTGCTGTTCCTTTTGGTAGATTGTCTGACAGGATTGGGCGTCGGAAGGTAATTACATTTGGTTACTTCTTATTTTCTTTGACCACACTTGGTTTTGCGCTTTTTGACTCGTTGTTGGCATTTGTTCTCCTTTTTGCTCTTTACGGTGTTGTGTATGCGATAATCGATGGCAACCAACGAGCCTATGTATCTGACCTCTCACCTGAGGATATTAGGGCAACAGCCCTTGGTTCTTATCATACCGTTGTGGGGATAGCAGCTCTTCCCGCGAGCCTCATTGCTGGTGTCTTGTGGCAGAGTGTCTCCCCGGCTGCGACATTTGTTTACGGTTGTCTGTTGAGTGCTGTTTCGGCTGTTCTGTTCATCTCTCTCGGTGGTTACTTCAGGAGGCACAGGTTGCCCGCTTGATTGCAAGCCCTGAGTTTGCAGAGAAGATGAGTATTCTCGGCAACAGTTCGAGGTGAGGCACGGGCATACAAGGATTTCTGTTGGAGTAGGATGTCGAGATGCAGGGATGGTCAACAATAATAAATTGGGGATCTGGTGGCAAGCCAACATTCTTCCAGGTCAGGAGCGCGAGCCTGGAAGCGCTTATCTTTTCTTAAATCTCGACGGGAATTTCTCCTCCCAGCGGACAACAACCGGTGAGACGATAAACACAGACGAGTATGTCCCAACAATAACCCCTATGATGAGTGGAACAGAAAACAACCTTAGAACACGCCCGCCGAGTAGGAATATCGAAACGAGCGCAAGAAGGGTGGAAAGTGAGGTTATGAGCGTTCTGGATAGTGTCTGATTGAGGCTGAAGTTTACTATCTTGCTGAACGCCTCCCGATACATTATCCGGATGTTCTCGCGAATTCTGTCGGATATGACAATCGAGTCGTTTATGGAATAACCGATGATGGTCAGGAGTGCTGCGATGGTTATCAGAGAGAACTCAGCGTTGATGAGTGAAAGCACCGTTATAGTTATGAACACATCATGGAAGAGTGCTAAGACCGCTGCGACGCCAAAACGAAACTGGAACCGGAACGAGACATAGAGAAGGATTCCGAGGAATGCCAGGAGTGTAGCCCATAGCGCTCTCCACCTGAGTTCGCTTCCAACCTTTGGACCTACGGTCTCGATCTTCATTATCTCTGGAGGGTTATCGGGTAGTTTTTCCCTGAACAGAGTGAGTATCCTTTTATCGATGGACATCTCTTCATCTTTTCTGTCTGTCTTTGTACGGATTAGGAACTCCCGCGAGCCGGTCCCTATTGTCTGGACATCTGACTCCGCCAGTCCAAGCTCAGCCAAGGCAGACCTTACCTCGCTTATGCTTACTCTCTTTTCGAACCTTATCTCAACGAGTGTTCCCCCGGTAAAGTCTATTCCCCAGTTCAATCCTCCGTGGGCGATGATAGAAACTATTCCTATCAGGATAATTGTGCCTGATATGATGAATGCAATCTTTGACCCCTTCAAGAAATCGATCTTTGGATTCCTTATCAGTTCTAACATTTTTGCTCCTTATATGCTGAGGCTTTTTGCTCTGCCTGCTTCTGTTACCACGGCGAATATCATTCTTGTTACTATTATTGCTGTAAACATACTGATGATGATACCGAAGCTGAGGGTTATGGCGAACCCTTTGACAGGACCCGTTCCAAAGTAGTATAGGATAATAGCTGAGATGAGGGTTGTGAAATTGGCATCGAGGATTGTTCGGAACGCCCTCGAGTAGCCGGCGTCTATAGAGGCTCTTACGGTCTTGCCGGCTCTCAGTTCCTCCCGTATCCGCTCGAAGATGAGCACATTTGCATCAACAGCCATACCTGTGGTGAGGATGATACCTGCAATTCCTGGTAGAGTGAGCGTTGCATGGAGCCCAGCCATAGCGGCGAGAAGGAGGAATAGGTTCAGAATAAGTGCAATCACTGCTATAACCCCTGATAACCTGTAGTAAATTATCATAAAAATAAGGATAAGGATTCCGCCCAGGATAGTTGCAAGTATTCCTTTTCTGATGGAGTCCTCTCCGAGAGCAGGTCCGATCGTTCGCTCCTCGATTATCCTGAGCGGAGCAGGCAGGTTTCCAGCCCTGAGAACTATGGATAAGTCTCTCGCTTCTTCCACCTTGCGGATGCCCGTTATTCTCGCTCTTCCATCCCTTATCCTTGTCTGGATGACCGGAGCAGAATGCACCTTCCCATCCAAGATTATGGCGAGTCGCTTGTTGACATTGGCTCCTGTGACGGCGGAGAAGATTGCAGCGCCTTTTCTATTGAATGTGAGATTTACCACAGGTTGCCCTGCTGCTCTTGGGTCGGATGGGGAACCAAATCCGAAGTTGGCGGACCGAAGATAACTTCCTGTGAGCTCTGCACGTTTTTTGGTCAAATACAGCCTTATCACCTCTTCTCCTCTAATCTCGTCGAACTCATTTGCCCAGTGCAACTCATCGCCAGGGGGGATGCAGGCTTGTACCTTAGGATGCTCAAGTAGCCTTTTTACTATCCGGTAGTTCATCCTCGGTATAAGTATCTCTTCTTTGTATGGCTCGACGAGTGCCGAGAAAGCATATCCTTCCGTCTCTTCCTCAGCGAGCTCAGTGAGTGTGGTATCCTTCTTGCCGAACAGCTCACCCGCCTTCCCGATGACGGTTGTATCCTTCTTTTCCTCTTTCTCAGTGAGGGTATCCTTTGGGGTTTCTGCTGTTGTAGCCTCTGCGACCGCCAGAGTTGTCTCACTTTCTTCCGATACGAACTCCTCCCCAGCCTCTGCTGCATCGATTATCTCAGGATACTTCGTCAGTGTATCGTCCACCGCCTTGATGAAGTTCTTTACTGCCTCCTCGGTGTCCAATAGCTTGAATTCGAGTATAGCCGTCTTACCGATTATCTCTTTTGCCCTTTCGGGGTCTGCCAGACCAGGAAGTTCTACGACAATCCTGTCTGTTCCCTCCTTCTGGATAACAGGCTCGGATACACCGAACTGGTCAACACGGTTTCTTATAATCTCTAACGCCTCATCAATCGGGTTGCGTGAGTAATCTGGTGGGAGCTTGCTCCTGTCAATCTCCATAACCAGATGCATTCCTCCTCGCAGGTCAAGCCCCAGATTTATCGATTTCTTCTGGAGTCTGCGTGCGAGCGCCGGGTCAGAAGCTTTCACCTCATCCGACAGCGCTGCAAACCGGATAGTGGGAACAAGAAGGTATATCCCTGCCAGAATGACCACAATTACAAGGATTATCCGCCACCGCTCGAGTCCTATCATTCTATCTCCTCCTTGAAATTCCTTATTATGAACTGACCAATATAATCCCTATCAGGGTGTTGTCAAATAAAAAATAATTGCGTTTTTGTTGGATTTGGGCTATAATTATCGAGAGGAGAAGCAGTGAAGAAGATAATTCTTGGTTTGGTGTGTGTTCTGTTTCTTTTTGTTTCTGTCCCGGGAGATATTCTCAGGGGACCATATCTTTCCTGCCTGACGACCACATCTATCCGCATAACCTACGAGACTAATGACGCTTCTGACACCCGGATCCGCTACTCTCACGAGGGCGTTTATCGAAGGAGCGATACACTCTCGACGGAGATTTACATCCCGGAGCCTGTCACGCACCACACAGTGGAGATAACAGGGCTTTCCCCTGGTTCGAGGTATTTTTATCGTGTTCTATCGGGCGACAGTTTCTCTCCTGTCGATTCTTTTCTGACAGCGCCGACGGAGAGCAGGTTCTCATTTCTTGTCTTTGGGGATAACCGCACGGATTCTGTCTCGCATCAGGCGGTTGTCGATGCAATGATGGAGGAGGAGGGTATTCTATTTGTCATAAACGGTGGTGACCTCGTCGCAGCTGGATATTCGGTCTCCGATTGGCAGACATTCTTCAATATCGAGCGCGACCTTCTCGCTTCTTATGCCTATTACCCTGTCCTTGGCAATCACGAGATACCGAATGAGCAGTTCATCAACTATTTTGAGCTACCCGGCAACGAGAGGTATTTCTCCTGGGTTATCGGCAACTGCAAGTTCATTATTCTTAACACGAACGAGAGCTATCTCTGGGGCTCATCACAGCGTGATTGGTTCGAGAGCGAGCTTGCTGCAAGTGGAGGATACGATTACACCTTTGTTGTGTTTCATCATCCGGCGTATAGTTCCGGCAATCACGGCTCGACGGTAGCTGTTCAATTGTTTCTTGTGCCGCTTATGGAGGATTATGCCGTGGATTTCGTCTTCAACAGCCACGACCACAGCTATGAGCACGCTTATGTCAACGGAATACACTATCTTGTCTCCGGTGGGGGAGGAGCGCCGCTTTATTCTGTCGGAACATCCGACTGGACGATTTATTCCGAGAGTGTTCATCACTACATTCGGTTTGATGTAGATGGTGAGAATATTCGGTTTTACGCGAAGCGTCCCGATGGCTCGATTATGGATTCGCTTGTGATGGGCTCATTCGGCATTGAGGGGTCGGCTCTGCCCGATGAGGTTTCTCTCTCTGCATATCCCAATCCGTTCAACTTATCTGTAAGGATAACTCTCTCTGGGAGGGATGCAAATGTGCCGGTTGATATATTCGACATAAGGGGTGAGCGTGTTGTGAGCTTATCTCTCTTGGATGGGGAGGCAATCTGGGCTCCTGATAATTTGCCGGCGGGGGTGTATTTTGCCACAATTAGGATAGATGGACAAAATTTCGTTGATAAGCTGGTTTATCTGAAATAGAAGCTAAATCAGTTTGCCGAGGACCTGACGATTAAACCTGCCCGGTTTTGCCAGCTCCACGGTTCTTTTGCTCTTGTAAGCACGATATTTATTTGTGCTGGAGGTGGCTATGATGGATGAGAAATTTTCACAGAAACTCTCTAATTTTTACTCTGCATTTGTTTGGCCCGACGACCCTGAAAACGAGCGGGGAAAGGAGTATTTCGAAACGGCTGTAAAATTTATGTGCACATTGACCAAGCACCGGTGGATAAAGAAAATGCTATCGGAGAAGGAGAAAATAAGTATCCTCGAGGTCTGCGGTGGTGTCGGTTTCGGTGGCGTTGCACTGTCGAAGGCACTCGCCAGGACGGGAGCAGATGTTTCCCTTTCGATTACCGATTTGCGCAAGGATGCTCTGGAGAGGGCGAGAGAATGGGGCAGCGGAATTCTTAGGAAGGGAATAGAGGTCTCTGTTCTGGATGCAAGAGAGGTGCATAAGCTCGAACAAAAGTTTGATATTGTTCTTCTGTATGGTCTCTCGACACCACATTTCTCCCCATGGAATATGGTCAGGCTTTTTGCATCGGTCAGCGAATCCCTCGTCGATGATGGCGTTTTTGTTGCTGATGAAGTAGACCGAAGATATAACATCTTCCTGCGGACAGGCTACAAATGGACGCTTGCAGAAGGGGAGGGGGATAATATGGTTATCAGTTTCCATAGCGGTTATAATATGCTCGAAGGAATGGTCAAAAGGAGTTACATAAATCCGAGCAAGCTAACGGAGCCTGTGACTGCAGAGCTTTTCATCTGGGCCCCGGCGGAGGTCGGAGCAATTCTGTGGACATTCTTCGATGATGTCGATTTCCTTAATCTGGGGAGAATGCGATGTTTTGTTCTCGGCTTCCGTCCAAGGAGAACGATAACCCCTGATGCTCTGAATGAGCCAACGATAGTCTCAAGGAGGAGGAATGGATGAGAGGTTTTCTTGCGGCAGGCATAGCTTACATAGGAATATTAATCCTAACTGTTCTTACAGTTATGGGAGCTGATGGTGACCCTGGGCTGGTAATAGAGCTTCCTGAGCCGAGATTGACAGGTGATACCTCGGTCGAGGAGGCTTTATCCACCAGAAGGTCGATAAGAGAATACAGGGATGAGCCGTTGAAACTTTCTGATGTTTCGCAACTACTCTGGGCTGCTCAGGGCATCACGGACAAAAGAGGGTTCAGAACGGCGCCATCGGCAGGAGCGCTCTACCCGCTCGAACTGTATCTTGTCGCAGGAAATGTTACCGACATCCCTGCAGGAATCTACAAATATAGCCCATATAAGCACAATCTCACAAGAATTGTGGATGGTGATAAACGAGACGAGTTGTCGGCTGCTGCTCTCGGGCAGGAATGTGTGAGGAGATGTTCGGCTGCTATCGTTTTCTCCGCCGTCTATGAGCGAACGACGAGAAAGTATGGGAAAAGAGGCATAAGATATGTGCATATAGAGGTCGGTCACGCAGCCGAGAATCTCTATTTGCAGGCTGTCTCACTGAATCTCGGGACGGTGGCTGTTGGTGCCTTCTTCGACGATGAGGTGAAACAGATTATGAACCTCCCGGAGGATGAGGAGCCGCTTTATATAATGCCCGTGGGAAGGATAAAGTAACAGCTACTTCTTCACCCCCAGAAGCAGTGCAACGGACGCGGATATTATCTCTGCTGCTGTGAACCATAGCCGTGATGTAAGCCCTATGAGTGTTGCAATAGGTAACGGAAGATACGGCGAGAGCAGAGCCGTCACCACGCCCTCGCGTACTCCCAGTCCACCGGGAGTGAAAAGGGCTATATATCCGACGATGTAAGCGGCAGGATATACGCCGACCACATCGACAAACCTTATGTTCTGACCGAATGAAAGGATGAAAAGATAAAAAGAGACACCATATATTGCCCAGTATGAGATATAAAGGAGAAGGAGAAGCAAGTTCTGCTTCCAGCTCGGATAATACCGCAGCTTGCCCCGTTTGAACCTTGCCAGTATGTAGTTCAAAACAGCAACGAGACTCCTTGGTGAGAAAATAAAGAAAAGTATCACAGGGACAGCAAACCAGAAATACGCGAGAGAAACCCTCCCGATATTTACCTGCCCAACAGATGGTAACGCTACAATAAACCCGGCGAATATCAGCAGAACTATCGCAAAGACGATGGTCGTTCCAACCCTCGATTTGGAGAGCTTCTTTCTGTCCGCGAGATACATTATCCCCAGTATCTGCCACACCTTTCCCGGAATGTATCTCCCGAGGTTCGATATGTTAAAAATTCTATACGCCTCGGAAATGCTTATCTTTTCTCCCAGAGAGACAAGCAGGTGTCTCCAGATAACTGTTTGGTAGAAGAAGAGGAATAAGAGTAGCAGGAGTGATGGTATAAGATACCCCCAGTTAAGCTCAAAATTCTGAGCGGAAACCTCCTGCCAGTTGTCAATGAGGTATCGTGTGAGGAAGAATATCACCCCTGCACCGAATATCCAGGGGAAGGCTTTCTTTATAAGCTTCATTCCTTTTTCTTGAGTCTCTTTTCGATGGAGGATAGTCTGCTGTTGACCCCTGCGATTGCTTCTGATAGGAACCCAACGATGAACAGTAGCATTCCAGATAGGACGAGGAGCATTATAAGGTACAGGAGCGGTCTGTAGCCTATGCCGTATCCGAACCTCAGGACAACAGCAGCGATGCCAGCCATGAATCCAAGAAGTAGCAGGATCATCCCGATTGTTCCAAAGAATATCATCGGTCTTTTCATAAATGTAATCTGGAACTTGACAGCGAGCAGGTCCAGAACGCCGATAATGACCCTTGATGGTCCTTTGAACTTGCTTTCTCCCCAATGTCTCTCGTGCAGCTTGACCCTTACCTCTCCGATGCGGAACCCTGCATCTGCTGCGAACGGGATGACATACCGGTGCCAATCCTTGCGGAACGGTATAGCCTCGACGACTTCCCTGCGAAACGCTTTCACAGAGTTCATATCGTGGATTTCTATGTCGAAGAATTTTCTGACGAGATAGTTGTAAACCGATGAGACGAGCCTTTTCTTATATCGCCCTTCTTTCCAGCCGCAGACAATGTCGAGTTTTTCCCTCTCCATTGTCTCGATCATACGGGGTATCTCCTCTGGAAGGTATTGTAGGTCTGCTGGAAAGAAGATGAGTATTTCACCCTTTGCCTCAGAGAAACCTGTTTCCAAGGCGGCTGTTAGCCCTCTGTTTCTTGTGTGGTGGAACACGCGGACAAAGCTGTATTCCTTGGCGGATTTCTCTGAGACCTCTCCTGTCCCATCGGTGCTTCCGTCATCGACAATTATAAGTTCTCCATCAAATGGGGCGTTTTTTATCATCTTGTCGCACAGACGGACAAACTCCGGGATATTCTCTCGTTCGTTGTAGGCTGGCACAACTATCGATACGAGCATATCTCCTCTTCTTCAGGAAAAGATCCTTAGCAGGTAGTCTATTCCTGCAGGTAATGGTGGAAGTATAATGTTTGCATACGGTTTCGGGACATTGTTAGAGAACGAGACCCGATACGGTATCCGACAGACGACGGGAGCGGATGCTACAGGAAAGAAGAAGTTATCGCATAGGTCGATGAACAGCTCGAACCTCTCCGACCTTATCCTCTCTAATATTCGTTTCCTTGGGACATTAAATATATTAACATCCTTCTTGGTAATGACTATCCCGTCTCCTTCCGTGCTGAGCTTGACCACTTTTTTCCCTTTTAACCTTGGCAATAGGAGCTTGAGTTTTTCTTCTCCGTTGGATGAGTTCGTTCCTACGAGTATTCGCTTTACAGGGATCTTGCTGGCTGAGAATAGCTTATTCTCCTCTTCGATGGAGGCAAGCTGTTTCATCTTGAGCTTCTGCAGGGTGGACCTTATACTCATAGCTTATACTTTTGTTCCAGCTTATATTGATAGAGAGGGAACTGTTCGCAGAGTTCTCTTACCTTGTTTCTCACCTCTTCGTATACCTTTTCATTTCCGATATTCGTAACTACCTTGTGTATGAGCCGTGCGATCTCTCTTGATTCGTCTTCCTTCATTCCTCTTGTTGTGATTGCCGGTGTTCCGATGCGGATTCCGGATGTTATAAACGGTTTCTCGGGGTCGTACGGGATGGTGTTTCTGTTGACGGTAATATCCACCTTGCCGAGCTCGCCTTCGACGGTTTTTCCTGTTAGCTTGAACGGTCTTAGGTCAACCAGCATAAGATGTGTATCTGTTCCGTCGGAGACAAGCCTGAAACCGAGCTTCTTGAACTCGTCTGCCATAGCAGCTGCGTTTGCGACTATCTGTTTCTGGTATTCCTTGAATTCTGGCTGTAAATCCTGTTTGAATGCTACTGCCTTGGCGGCTATTATGTGCATAAGCGGACCGCCCTGCATTCCTGGCATCACGGCTTTGTCAATTGCCTTTGCATACTCCTTTTTGCACATAATCATACCGGCTCTTGGTCCACGGAGTGTCTTGTGTGTTGTTGTTGTGACGAAATCGCAGTGCGGGAAGGGTGAAGGGTGTAGTCCAGCAGCGACAAGCCCTGCTATATGTGCTATGTCTGCCATAAGGTATGCACCGACCTCGTCCGCTATCTTGCGGAATTTCTTGAAATCCAGAGTCCGTGGGTATGCTGAAGCGCCTGCTACGATTAGTTTTGGTTTCTCTTTCTTTGCCTGTTCCATTAAATCATCGTAGTTGAGCATCTCCGTTTCTGGGTCGACATTGTAGTGAACGACATTGTAGAGTATACCCGAGAAGTTCACAGGGTGTCCATGAGTCAGGTGTCCGCCGTGCGACAGGTTAAGTCCCATAAGCTTGTCTCCGGGCTTGAGGACGGTAAAGTAGACCGCCATGTTTGCCTGTGAACCTGAATGTGGCTGGACATTGATGTGCTCAGCTCCAGGAAAAAGCTGTTTTGCCCTTTCCCTTGCGAGGTTCTCGGCTATGTCGACAAACTGACAGCCACCGTAGTATCGCCTCCCGGGGTAACCCTCGGCATACTTGTTTGTCATGATGCTTCCTGCTGCCTCTAATACCGCATCGGAGACGAAATTCTCAGAGGCTATAAGCTCTATCCCGTATGTTTCCCTCTGTGTCTCCTTCTGAATGGCATCGTAGATCTCGGGATCGATATCTTTCAAACGGTTCCTCAGATGGTTCACCTTTCCTCCTTTATTTACATTGTTCCTTCTCGATCTTCATTATCTTCTCGACGCGCCTTTTGTGTCGTTCGCCTTCTTCTGTATTGCCTTCGAACGGTGTTGAGATGAACATCTTAACAAGCTTGAGCGCCACATCCCTTGGTGTATATCCGCCGGCGATGGTAATTATGTTTGCGTTATTGTGCCTTCTGGACATATCAGCCTCGCGTTCCACGCGGCAATGAGCAGCTCGAACACCTGACACCTTGTTTGCGGCGATTGCCATACCGATGCCTGTGTCGCAGATGAGGATTCCGAAGTCTGCCTTCCCTTCTGCGACGGCGTCTGCAACCTTCTTTGCGAAGTCTGGATAGTCAACTGGTTTGTCGGAGTCTGTGCCCATATCGAGTATTGTGTGTTCTCCTTTCAGTTTATAGATAAGCTCTTGCTTGAGCCTGTATCCCCTGTGGTCTGCTCCTATTGCTACTGTTGCCAATTCCACCTCCCGGTGTTCGATTCTAACAAATAAAATTAAATACGGTTCAAGTCAAGCAAAATAAAATCTTGGCGGAACGGAAGGCTTGGATATATTCGGTGGGTTTTATAGTGCTGTTTTGCCCTCGGTTACAGGATGCTGGATAGGCGGTTTGCTGTTTGTGTAGTTGTTTCTTCTGTTTCACTCTTTACGCCACTGCTCCGGTGATGTGCAGGTTTGGTATATCCTTGTTATTGAGGAATGTGTTCGAGGGAAGGCTCTAAACGCCTTTTGGATATTTGCACAGGCATCTGAGATTTTCAGGAAGGCTTTTATCCGCTTGCCGAGGCAAAATTTTCTTGACAAAGCATAGGGAAAATTTATAATGTAGTCCGAGTAGTGGGGAGTCGTCCAATTGGTAAGACAGCGGACTCTGGATCCGCCAATCGGGGTTCGAATCCCTGCTCCCCAGCTCTTCTTATTTGAGGTATACTACCTTTTTGGTCGTTGTTCGTCCGCCTTTTGTCTGCACCCTGATGAGATATACCCCGCTGCATATCTTTTCATCTGGTATCCAGACTATTTTGTAGGTGTCTGCCTGTGGCGAACCCTTGGCGACCAATCTCCCCTGCAGGTTGTATATTTCAGCCGTCGCAGGATGGATACATCTGTCCCCTACGGTGATGATACAGGAGGAATTGAACGGATTAGGGTAGATGTGAATTTCTGGAGAGGTGGGCATTTCGGGAGCTTTTTGTTCAATGCTTCCTGGTATGTCCCAGCGGTCGTGGAAGCTGCGTGTGGAGTCGAGATACTGGTAAGAATACTCAACCGATGGTTCAATTTCTGTTCCTTCGTGCCATTCGTTCCAGGAGGTTATCAGGATGAAGTTCGGCTCGGATGCTGCGGCGATCTCGAACCTGCTTGAATAGAATGCGCCATCCTCGCGGTCAACCGTGAGTCCTGGGTCGCGAATAATGGTGTCGCAGTATCCCGGAAGGATGGTCGCAGCGAAGAGCTTGTGCTGATACCGAGCCGCAAGCGAGGCACTGTTATACTTTGCAGCCAGCTCCGCTGCCGGTATCCTGCATGGATTGTAAGTGTGGTAGCCGTCGAAGAGATCGAGCACCAGCGGAGACAAGCGGTCCACGATGATGTAAACATCATAATCGAGGCTGTCCCTCAAAAGAGCCCAGCTATCGAGTGGCATAAGTGAAAGCGGATAACCGTATAGGAACAGTGTTGGAACGCCATCTATCCGAAACATAGCAGGATGCAGCCGATAGTTGGCAAGCAGGTAATTGAAATGGTGTATGAATTGGTGCAATCGCTCGCTCTCAGGAAGGGTTTCGATGCCGCAGGTTTCTATGTAAAAGCTGATGAGGAAGTCGGATGTATCCGCAACCGAGAAGATGACATCGAGTGCGCCATCTGTGAAACTGCCAGGTCCCCACCAGGAGCAGATGAAACCGTCGATACCGGACTCCTTTGCCCAGCTGATATGCTGTGAAACCACCTCTGGGGAGTAAGAGTCGTAATAGCCGAGAAGTGGCTCGTGAGTTGAGGCGTAATGGTTGTCTGGGTCCCAGTGGCACCAGTATCCTGTGGGTCCGGATGGGGAGCCATACCACGGGTAGTAGAATGCGAGAATGAGCCTGTATGTGGTCCAGGGATCAGTAGGTAGGACAATCGGTCCGCCCTCTGTGAGAAAATCGTGCGGGACAACAAAGGTTCGCAGGTTTGTTGGGTCATCGGGGATGCTTCCGTTATTCTCAAACTCCATACTCGGATAGGGGGGCATCTCTGGGTTCAGGTTGCTGAATGTAATATGAACATTTCCCCAATCCCCTTTTTGTGAGTTGAAAACCAGTCCCGTCTCAGGTATTGCCGAGAGGAAGCAGTCATAATCGACGATTACAGGTGCGGTGTCGCTGCGTGTTATGTAGAAGACACCGATGTTCGCCCCATCCTCAGAGGAGTCAGCGACAACATCGATATCTAAGGCAACAGGAGCAGTGGCATCCAGAAATTCGAGAGTCGCCCAGTCGGATGTGCTCGCAAACCTTATCCGGAAATGATACCCTGTCGTATCAGCGTGGCAGGTGCTGACAAAGGCAAGAAGGATTAGCAATAATATAGATATTTCCTTCGTTTCTGTTTGGATTAGTTTGTTCATCCTGTTTCCTGCGGGGCTTTCTGTCCCCAAGGGGAGTCGAACCCCTGTTTCAGGCGTGAAAGGCCTGGGTCCTAGACCACTGGACGATGGGGACAGTTATATTTTGCTCTTCAGTATCCGCCCGGGGCGACTCGAACGCCCGACCTGCGGATTCGAAGTCCGACGCTCTATCCTGCTGAGCTACGGGCGGCCGGCTTTCTCGCTCTCCAGTTGATAATAGCTAATTAAAATAGAAAAAATTGTGTTCCTGTCAAATGAAAAGTTTTCGCCAGAATTCATAGTTCTTGATTTCTCACACCAGCTTGTAACTGACCTTCTTGGATGGGGTTGGGACCGGAACCGATGGAGTTTCTACTTCAACAAAATGAGTTTCTTGGTCAGTGAATGTTCTCCATACTTTACTTTGACAAAATAGACGCCGCTCGGTTTTCCACCTGCTTGCCAGTTGAACGAGAGCTTACCCTCTGATGCCTTGCCGGAGAAGAGTGTGTCCACTGTATACCCGAGGATGTCGCTGACTGTCACAACACACTCTACCTCGTTGGGTATCATGACGGTCACTGTTGCTTCTGTGTTGAACGGATTGGGCGATACGGACAGAAACGGGGTCAGTTCTTTCTTCTCTGGTTCCTGGATGGAGAGCGGCAGACAGTCGCTCTGATATGAACTGACAAACCGGATGTCCGATTTGCTCTCTCCGCCTCGCACGATCACTGGGACTGTGCCGAACACCTCACCTGTATCCCTGTTGATAACGCGAAAGAAATGTATCCCTGGCTGAAATCCTGCGAGTTTCAAGAACAGGTTGAAGCAGCACATACAGAAGCAGGGTGTTCCTGTCTCGAACTCGGACACAATGAGCGTATCCCCGGGAAGCTGACGGAGTTCGTATTCGATAGTCATACAGCAGTTGTAGAACGCCCCGTCGTGGTGGATGGTTACTGTATCAGCAGATACCTCCGCCCAGAGTGAATCGGTGCAGGGCTCCTGAGCGAATGCAGAAGAGGCAATGAGAAGGATCACGAAAGGAACGAGGTATTTATTCATTATTTACCTCCTAAAACTTGTTGCCAATCTTTATTATATCTTTTCGGCGGAGAATTGCAAAAATTTTTCAATTAAAAATCTTGATTTTATCGAAAAGTCGATTATGTTGTTATTAGAAAGCATATCTCCGATATACCGGTGTGTGGATTGGGGAGGGTAATGCGTCTGCATCGGTTTTCTGCTTTTATAGTTTCTTCGTTTATCTTTTGTTTTGGTCTTCTCTATGCTGAGATAGGCATTTTGGATGAGGTTGACTCTGTTAGTGTAAGTTTTACTCCTTATTCTCTTTCCGATCCGATAGGGTGTGTTTATCTCGAGGGTGAGTATCTTGCTCGTTTCTCACCTGATGAGATAAAAGTGGGTGAGCTTCTCATCGGGCGAGACCGTTTGTACAGAAATCTCCCAGCCCCGGGTAAATATAGATTTGCCGTTTTCATTGAGGGTATATCTGGCAAGGATACCGTTCGGCATGTAGAAGGGAACATAATCTCTTATGAGGTAAAGAATGGGGAGCGACATTTCAAGGTAAAAGGAGGATATACTCCTCCGGATTCGCTTGTTAAGTTTGTGTTTATGCGGTTTGCCGAGCTTCGCAGGATAAGAGCAAACATAATTGCGACCGGTGCGCAGTGGACGGCAGACCTGACAGCCCCGTTTATGCTGGATGATGAGAGGCGATTGCGTTTAACGGGTGCAATGGTTCATGAGGTTCGTGGCAGACCGCATATCCTTGAAGGAGCTCCACCGCCAAAGGCGTCTCTTGATTGGCGGAACAAGGATGGTCACAACTGGGTTACCCCTATCAAGAACCAGGGAGATTGTGGCTCCTGCTGGGCGTTCTCCGTTGTCGGCACAGAGGAATCGCAGATATTGATAGGGCTTAATAAGCCTGCCCTCCGCAGCTCGATGGACCTCTCCGAGCAGTTTGTTGTCTCCTGTAATGAGAGCAATTATGGCTGTTGTGGTGGCTACACTGACCTTGCGAGCAATTTCCTCCGCGATACCGGCACACCTGACGAGGCTTGTTTTCCTTATTACTCATCGGGTTATTGTGATGACGATGATGTATCACATACACTCCCGTGCAGCGATAGGTGTAGCAACTGGGTGGATAGGACAAAGAAAATCTGTGGCTGGACGTGGGTAAATGAGGGGCAGAATGTCAGTCGAACTGCTCTCAAAAATGGACTTAACCATTCCCCGCTCTCTGTTTGTATGAGATGCCACTATCCCGACTTCTGGTCTTACTCTGGAGGGGTATATACGCACGGCCTCTGGGGTTATTGGGCTGGTTGGCACGCGATAATCCTTGTCGGATATAACGATTCCGGCAGCTACTGGATTATGAAGAATAGCTGGGGAACCGACTGGGGGGAGAGCGGTTATATGAGAATTGCTTACAGTGAGTCAAACTATTGGAATTCCCGCTTCGGCACCGACGCTCTGTATCATGAGTATTACCTCGATGCAAAATTCTCGAGCAACTCACCGAGGTATGTCTGCGAGCCGGTCTCATTCACCAATAGCACGGAGCATTGCCTCTCCATCACCAGCTGGAACTGGAACTTCGGTGATGGTCATACATCGACATCGCAGAGCCCGAGCCACACCTACGACGACCCCGGGACATACAGTGTTCGGCTCATCGCCTGCGACCACAATTTCTGCGATACGGTGACCCATTCGGTGACAATAAACAACTATACGCCGACAGCACCGACAAATCTTCTGTGCGAGGGGATGACGAATCCGACAGATGTTACCGACCTTACCCCTGAGTTCTCCGCAATATACCACGACGACGACAACTGCGACTATATGGATAGGCTTCAGATTCAGGTTGCAAGCGACCCGAGCTTCGGGGCGGGAACGATTATGTGGGATACAGGAGATTATAATGTCTCTGGGACAGGTGTTCACAGTGGCGACCGGTGCGCCGATGTGAGCTATGGTGGAACCGCACTCTCTCAGAATGGTGCGACATACTACTGGCGCATCCGTATGTGGGACAACCACGGAGCGCGATCCGACTGGAGTGCAACAGGACAGTTCACGATGCACAACGCCGCAACTGTTGGGATAGAGATACACAAAGGCAGTCCGGGAGGCGTAATATACAATACTTCCCCCTGGGATATGGGGCTTCTTTCTACTGGTGAAACGAGGATTGCTAATACCTCAACGAGAGCCTATGTCAAGAATACAGGGACTGCCTCGATTGATCTGGAGATAAAGGCTTCTCCTGTTGCCTGGACTTATTCCGATGCCCCTGGTGTTAACAGGTGTCTTCTTATGGGATTATTCAATGGACCAACGGTGCCAAGCGCTGATGACTTCTCTACGAGCTATGATACCTTGGGAACAGATTTTCGACCGGCAGGAACAGGAGCTACCGGCAAGTTTGCAGGAGCAAGTGATGGAGTGAATATCCCTGCTGGCTCCGGGGAGTATTTCTACATTCTATTTCAGGCTCCAACGACAAATACTGTGCCTGCTCCACAGGATATAACGATAACAATACAGGCGGTGCCACATTGAGGAGAGCTGCCCTCATACTGCTTCTTATGCTCGTTCTTGCATCGTTGCTTTACGCTGATGGAGATGATTTCAATATTACTGTTTCTGTTCCAGTGGTAGGGTTTGAGTGTCAGACCATAGAAGGTGCTCCTTACCGGGATTGGCGGATAGAGGCGTTTGTCTGGGATACGGTTGCAATGAAGCCACCGGATTTTATGCTTTTTGTGAACGGCTCAAATATCCCTGTGTCCATTCTCGCATCTGTCGAGGATGTGACAGAGGATACATCGGTAACCCGCTGGACGCCGTCTGTTGTTCAGGGTATCGAGAGGTTTGTGCTTCAGCTAACGACAAGCTATATACTGCTTCCTCCTGATTTCTCTGATTATATTGTTCTCCTTGATGAGCCGGTAGAGGTTATAGACTTTTTTGAGGTTGGCTCGAGCGTGTATCTTGTTTTCCGTTTCCTTGCGCCAAGCAGAACATCTCCCGGCACTGTTCACCGCTTGAGTGTAACCTTGACAGTAACACCATCTTAGGTGGTGGAATGAGGATATGTTGTAGTTTTAACAATTAACCCTAAATAAAGGAGGTATAAATGAGAAGTTTTTGGGGGGTGTTAGCGGTTCTTCTGCTCTTGTGTTCGGTGGTGTATGCCGCTGACAACGATGCATTCACCATCACGGTGCAGGTGCAGTATATGGATGTCACCCTGCGGAATGCGGACGAAACAGGAGACTACACTACCTGGCCACTCGGTCTGCGAGCAGAGGGAGAGGTAATTACCCAGACAACCGGCTCAAGTGGTGACCACATCTTTGTTGACAACAACTGCAACTGTGAGGTTGATTTCTCCGCCTATCAGGCGACCACGACTCCTGCACCCTGCGGATATGGTACTCCAACCCTCTGGACAGCTGGGACAACTGCAGGGGCTGACATCTTCAAGCTCGAGCTCGGGAAAGGGACTCAGGATGCAGAGCCGGCAACAGCAGATTGGCAAACTATAACTGCCTCCTCTTCTCCTGGGGATGTCTATCTCTCAGATGTCCCAGCTGGTGAAGACCACCATCTGTACACCCGCTTCACAGTGCCGACTTCTGTTAGTGATGGTTGTGTACACCAGATCGATGTTACCGTTGTCGCTACACCTTCGCCTTGAGATGGAAGAGGGAGACAGTCGTTACTCGACTGTCTCCTTTGCCACAGGATGCCCAAATGATAAAGAAAGCTATATTTTCGATAGTTCTGTTGTTTCTTGCAGTTCCTCTTTTCTGCATAAGGATTTCACCCGGTGTCTTCACGGCGAGGAATGTTCCTGTGGGAGAGAAAACGAACTTTGGTGTGAACCTCCTTTGCTACAACGATAGCGATAGCGAGAAGCGTTTTGTCGTTGAAAAGGCTTTTCCCTCCAAGGTTAAGAAGAACTGGCTAAAGGGATACATCGATATCCCTGATACCTCATTTTTTGTCCTCGATGCTCCTGAGACACTTGTCGCGCCGCCAGGTGAACCTGCCAGAGCGGCGATGTATATCGATATCCCTGATGATGAGCGGTTCTACAACCAGCACTGGGCTGTATCGCTCATTGTTAAGGAGATAACGGGAAGTATGTTTCAGACGGCTATTGCTACATTGTATTTCATCGAGACGGAAAGCAAGGAGAATATGTCTTCCGTTCCGTTTGGTGAACTGGCTGTTCTACCGTCCATTGTCACCATAGATGGTGGGAGGGGGGAGTTTGTTCTCTTCAACAATGACACCACCCGCCAGCGGATATCGTTTACCCTCAAGGAGCCTGCTCTCCAGTCCGACAGGGTGCACATCGAGATATCGAGCGGTTTCAAGCCTCTTCCTGTAGATTGCATCAAGGTTTCGCCGAAGGAGCTTACCATTGCACCAGGGAAGAAGCGCACCATCAAGCTCAAGCTGAAAGGTGAGTTGCCCGATACGACATCCTCTTATGAGTGCTTTTTGATGATAGAGGGTGAGGACGCGAGAAACTTTGTTCGGGTCAGGGTGAAAAGATAAACCAGCTTTCTTTTTTGACCAATAGCTCGATATAGCCTTGATTTCTTATTTTGCTTGACTTCTCGTTACACTCCCTTTTATTGGGAAGGTGAAATTACCTGAAGATATAAATACCATTGACAATTGCGAGGTCAAGAGGAGGAAGCATATGGACAAGAAGGGTTATCTTGGTCTGGTTTTGCATTCGCATCTCCCGTATGTTCTATCGCACGGTAGATGGCCTCACGGTTCCGACTGGTTGTTTGAGGCTGCCTCGGAGACATACATTCCACTCATCCAGCAGATAGAGTTTATGAGGAAGAACGGTATCGATTTTCACTTCACCATTGGTCTGACGCCGGTGCTTTTGGAGCAGATGGCGGAGCCGGAGTTTGCGCGCGGTTTCAGGGATTATCTTCGCCAGAAGATGCTCGCAGCGAAGGATGATAAGAAGTTTTTCGATAAAACCGGTCAGGAGAGTAAATCCCGCCTTGCGGAGATGTGGTTGGGACTCTATCAGAATATTATCTGGGATTTCGAGATACTGTGCCAGGAAGATATAGCCTCCGTTTTTCGAGATTTCCAGGACGAAGGGTATATTGAGGTCATCACATCTGCTGCAACCCATGGTTATCTGCCGCTTCTGGGTACGGACAATAGCGTCTATGCCCAGATTGAGATAGGAAGGCGGGTTTATGAAAAGTATTTTGGTCGTCAGCCTCGTGGGATATGGCTCCCTGAAGCTGCTTACCGCCCGAGATACAATTGGTGTTATCCGGTCGAAGGGTTTTCCAAGAAGGAGTTTACCCGCCGTGGTATAGAAGAGTTTTTACACTCTACGGGGATAGAATATTTTATCGTCGATTCCCACCTCCTGAAGGGGGGTGAGGCGAGGGGTGTGTATATTGACAGGTTTGAGGCTTTGAAACGGCTTTGGGTGCAGTTTGCGGAGGGATACAAGCCGAGACCGAGGGCTGAGGAATTAACCGAATATCGTCCTTATATTATCGGCTCGGGTGGAACCGCTGTCTTTGTTCGCGACCCAAAAACGGGGCTGCAAGTATGGTCAGGAGAATGGGGTTATCCAGGTAATCCTGCCTACCTTGAATTCCACAAGAAGCGTTTTCCAGGTGGACATAGATACTGGCGTGTTACCGATTCTAAGGCAGACCTGGCAGAAAAGGACGAGTACCATCCCGAATGGATAGAGGATACACTTGTTGAGCAGGCTGCTCACTTCGCCAAGCTCTCACGAGATATTTTGCTTAAGGAGTATGAGAAGCTCGGTATCCCGGCTGTGATAACCGCTCCTTACGATACGGAGCTGTTCGGGCACTGGTGGTTTGAGGGAACGAGATGGCTCACTAAGGTGATGCAGGAATTGCTGAATGATAAAGCCATCGGTTCGACGACGCTATCATCATACCTTGATAAGTTTCCCCCCGTGGAGGTGGTTTCGCTTCCCGAGGGGTCATGGGGACAGGGCGGATTCCACTATATCTGGTTGAACGAGTGGACAGAGTGGACCTGGCGACACATATATGAGGCAGAGCAGAAGATGGTTGAGCTTGCCAATAGATATAAGGATAATGTGGATGAGACAAAGGAGCGTGTCCTCAATCAACTTGCTGTTGAGCTTCTGCTGCTTGAGTCTTCCGACTGGCAGTTCCTGATAAGCACCTGGAGCGCCCGTGACTATGCGGAGAGCCGTGTCAGCTTCCACTATGACCGCTTCAAAGAGCTCGTTGTCCTCCTATCTCGCCTCGAGCAGAACGGCGGGCTATCTGATGCTGAGGCTGAGTTCCTGCAGAACATCTCGCAGCAGGATAAACCGTTTTCAGGCATCGTGGATTTCCGACTCTGGTCGGATGAAACGCTCGAAAAAAATGTCCCATTGTGAAGAAAGAGGATGATAGAGGATAAGAACTTGCCGCTTTTTGATTCCGTGGGTTATAGACCGGACAAGATGCTATTATTAAGCAAGGTCAGGTTTTTGGAGGAGTTGAACCGGCTTTTGGAAATAGAGTCACCTCAGAAGATAAGGGAAGAAATCCTCAAGATTAAACAGGGTATTCTGAACCCAAAACAGGATAGCCTTGGACTTGCGAATATTACCAGTGATGGAGATACCCTAAAAGTAATCCGCTCTCATCTTCTCCAGGAGATAGACCAGATAGAAAGGGCGCAGACAGAGGAGAGGATGAAATATTATATAAGGAGAATGAAAAAATCTATAACTGCCGTTAGAACAGGCAAGATAAACGATATAAATTTGAACAGATGGAAAGAATACGATAATATAATAACAGATAGCCTCTGGATATTAGATAAAAGAGATACATCAGGTGCTCATCTTGGTTGGTATTGGGGAAACTTTATCCCTCAAATCCCTCATCAGATGATGTTAAGATATACCAAAAAAGGAGATTGGGTTTTAGATACCTTTGTTGGAAGTGGAACAACACTGATAGAATGCAAGCGGTTAGGAAGGAACGGTATCGGGATAGAATTGAATCAAGAAGTCGCACAAAAGGCGAAAGAATTGATTGATAAAGAATATAATAGATATAAAGTAACTACAGAGGTAATAACTGGTGATAGCAAGACAATTAACATTAAGGAAGTTTTAGAGAAACACAAGATAAATCAAGTTCAACTTCTTATTATGCATCCACCGTATTATGACATTATTAAGTTTTCAAAAGATGAAAAAGACCTATCAAATGCAAAGAATACCAAAGAATTTTTAAAGATGTTTGGTGAGGTAGTAGATAATGCAACCCCATTCTTAGAGAAAGGAAGATATTTTGCTCTTGTTATAGGGGACAAATACTCTAAGGGTGAATGGATACCTTTAGGTTTTTATTGTATGCAAGAGGTGCTAAAAAGGAGGTATTTATTGAAGAGTATCATTGTAAAGAACTTCGAAGAAACGCGGGGGAAAAGAAACCAGAAAGAACTATGGCGATATAGAGCATTAGTTGGTGGATTTTATGTCTTCAAGCATGAATATATTATGCTTTTTAAGAAAAAATAAGAGGGAGTAATATGCCATTATTGGGCCAGAAAGAGGTTTTGAATTTGAAACTCAGTTGTATTAAAGTGCCACAGTTAAAAATACTGGCGTCAAAGTTGGGTGTTTCTAATAGAGGAAAGGCAACAGAGATTATTAAGAGAATTTTTGAAAGACAACCAAATGAGGAGATTATCAACGAATTTATTAAACAAAAATACACAGAAAGAATCAAAGAACGAAGAGCCATTATTTCAGATGAAGATTTAAAAAAGGAGTTAATGAAGGTTAAAACTTTTTCGTGGGGTGTGGTTCAAGGGCAATTGGATCAAAAAATCCAATCAGGGTACGTAAGAAAATTTGTGAGGTACAACGAGTTAATAAATAATGTCAAAGTCCGACTTCATAACGAAATAACAAATTATGTAATATGCACATGGTTCAATCATTGGACGACAGTATTGATCGAAGAACATATAAGCACTCATTCCAAAGTAATTCCTACTATCAAAAATATAAAAGGGATTGATATCTTCTTTGATGGTCAACCGTTTGATTTAAAAGTAACCTATCTGCCACGAGATTACGATCCGATTTATGCAGTAGAAAACCCGAAAGAGTTAGCAATCTGGATGTATGAGAATCAAGGTGCTCAAAGATTTGGTGCTGATAATCGGTTTTTTGTTATATTATTAGACAAAGAAAATCCCGAGTCTTCCGGGAAATAGATAATTTCTTTGATAATGAGAAAGCATCAGAGAAAGATGAGATAGTTTTTGCTTTTGGTAAAAAGACATATACAGCTATCTCAAAGGTTTTGATAATAACAAAATAGGAGATGCAATATGCCGATAAAAGAGCCTGTTGTCATTGCCCGTGAGGTATTGAAGGACCTTCAAGCAATATTTGGTGAGAACCTTCTGTCTGTTGCACTTTTTGGCTCCGCCGCT
>JAGGUN010000054.1 GCA_021158465.1 bacterium | reverse complement strand
ACCGTCTCGGAGAGTTGATAGCCGCCACCGACCATCTTAACGAGCGGATAGAGGAACATACAGGCAAGAAATCCAAGCGATGTAAAGATGTTTGCAAGCCCCGTTTTTGCACCCTCGGCTACACCTGTCAGGCTCTCGATGAAACTTGTGACGGTCGATGTGCCGAAGAGCGCTCCGACTACCGTGCCGACGGCATCAGCAAGAAGCACCCTGCCAGCACGGGGAATGTTCCCCTTATCATCAACTATACCCATCCGCTCGGCAACCGCGACGATAGTCCCAACGGTGTCGAAGAAATCCATAAATAGGAAGACTAACACAACGGTTACCATCTCCGGGCGGAAGACACCTGCTATATCCATCCTCAGGAATGTCGGTGAAACAGACGGCGGAAGCGAGAATATCCCCTGATACTTGACGACCCCGGTTATAAGCCCGAGGACAAGAGAGGATAACATCCCAAGAAGTATTGCCCCCTTTACCTTCCTCGCCAGAAGGACTGTCGTTATCGCAAGCCCGAACAGTGCAAGCAGGACAGGAGGCTGTGCGAGGTTTCCCAGCGAAAGCGGCGTTCCCTGAGAACGAATAATTATCCCCGAATCGATAAATCCGATAAAGGCAATGAATAGCCCGATTCCAACAGCGATAGCGGATTTAAGCGAAGGAGGTATAATTGCAATCACCTTCTGCCTCAAGCCCAGAAGCGATATTACAAGGAATATCACGCCTGCAACGAACACCCCACCGAGCGCTGTCTGCCAGGGGATACCCATACCGAGGACTATCGTGAACGCAAAGAAGAAGTTCTCTCCCATTCCAGGTGCAAGAGCAATCGGATAGTTGGCAAAAATTCCCATAATAAGCGTCGCAACAACGGATGAGATAATGGTTGCCATCATAACCGAGCCGAAATCCATTCCTGCTTGAGAGAGCACCGCAGGCTGAACAAAGACGATGTAAGACATAGTCAGGAATGTCGCAAAACCCCCTCTCGCCTCAGCGGAGACATTCACACCCTTCCACATAACCTTCTCCTTCCAATGAACGATTAAGCTTATCTTGAAAATTAAATGCTTGCCCTCGAAAAATCAACAGGTTTCTTTGCCTCTTGACATCCCTTCGGAATCCTCTATATTGTTCCATTGTAAAAATGGAGGTAATAATGAAGGCTCTTCTCGCTACGATAGGATTGATAATTTTATTCTCTCTCCCGCTTTCCGCTTGGGAGATGGAGTTTGTGGTATCCGACGAGGCGGAGATCACCCTCACTGTTGGCTGTGAGAACGGAGCAACGGATGGCTTCGACCGGGACTTCGACCAGGTTGCACCGCCCTCACCACCCGAGGGGTTCTACGCATACTTCCCGTTATCCGATCCGGATTACTCCTTCATAACAAGCCTCTGGAGCGATATAAGGAATGCGGAGGATACGCTCGTCATCTGGCGGGTTGCACTTGTTCGCCCAACAGGCGGAACAATCAACTGGAATTCAAGCTCCCTTCCACCCGGCAAGATGTTGATAGATGGTCATGATATTGCAGGAATAGCATCGCACAGCTACTCCTACCCTGCAACGGCAACACAGATTATCCTGGAGTATCACAAGAACATTTCACCAGTCCTCGAGTCAAAAGAGATCCCCAAAAAGCTCGAACTCTCACAGAACTATCCGAACCCGTTCAACTCGAGAACGAAGATCAGCTTGTCCGTCCCTGGAAAAGAGGGAGAACCTGTCCCCGTTTTACTCGAGCTGTATAATCTCGCTGGCGATAAGGTGAAAACAATCTATTCCGGGAAGCTCACCCCAGGTGTCTATTCCATCGAACTCGACGCAGACAAGCTCGCAAGCGGGGTATACCTCTACAAAATAACCTGCGGAAAGGAATCGATCGAGAGGAAACTAACCGTTGTAAAATAACGAGTAGCGACTCCCCACCGGCAGCAAAAGAACAAATAATAGGAGGAAATGATGGGAGAACATCACAAAAGGAAGTATATTCAAAACCTTGCCCCCCTCATTGAGAAGATATGGAAAGAGGAAGAGGAAAAGGAGAGGGCTTTTTCAAGGGAGCATATCGAGGGCATTGTTCGCAAGGTTCTCGACGATGCCAAGGGAGACCAGGCAGAGCTTTTGATACACGGTGGTGAGAGTGCCCTGACCCGCTTCGCCAACAACATCATCCACCAGAATGTATCAGACAGAGGTCTTGCCATCTCGGTGCGTGTGGATGTCGGCAAGCGACAGGGACGGTTCTCGACAAATATCCTGACAGAGGAGGGGCTTCGGTTTGCCCTCGATAAGGCGTATGAACTTGCAAAATCCTCCCCGGAGAACCCAGACTGGCTACCGGTCCTCCAACCGCAAGAATATAGAGAGCTTAACAACTTCTTCCAGAAGACAGCGGACCTATCCCCAGAGGAGCGTGCCGAGATTGTCAAACGGCATATAGAGCGTTGCAAGGAGAAGGAACTTTCCTCCGCCGGGATACTCTCTAACGACGAGAACATCATCGCCGTCGCCAACACATCGGGGCTCTTTGCATATCATCGGGGAACACAGGCAAAATTCTCAGCAACCACAAGCAACGGCAACACCTCCGGATGGGCAGAAGATGTCTCCCCAGATGTGGAGAAGCTCAACTTCGATGAGGTCTCCGCCCGCTCGATAGAGAAAGCTATCCTGAACCAGAAACCCCGCGAGATCAATGCCGGAGAATACACCGTTATCCTCGAGCATTCCGCTGTGCCTGAGATATTCATCTATATGGCATGGATGGCTTTCGGTGCAAGGGCAGTCATCGAAGGAACAAGCTTCCTAAGGGATAAGGTGGGTAAGAAGGTGTTCGATGAACGCATCACAATAACCGATGACGTATACCACCCGCTATCGCTTGGGGTACCGTTCGACTATGAGGGACATCCAACAGCGAAGGCAAACCTTATCGAAAACGGCGTCGTTAAAGGGTTCGTCCACGACAGGCTGACAGCAAAGGAGTTCGGGACAGAATCCACAGGACACGCTCTACCGCAGCCAAATCCGTACGGACCAATCCCGAGGAACCTCGTCATATCAGCCGGAGATTCTACTCTTGATGAAATGATAAAAACGACCGAGCGCGGGATACTCGTTACACATTTCCACTACACAAATATCATCGACCCGATGAGGATGATAGTGACAGGTATGACCCGCGACGGCACTTTCCTCGTTGAGGATGGAAAGATCGCCTATCCAGTGAAGAACCTACGGTTCACACAGTCGATGATAGACGCACTGAACAATGTCGTCTCCATCTCGCGGGACCAGAAGACCGTCTCTGCCTTCTTCGGTGGAAGTATGGTCGTCCCGGCGATGAAGATAAACAACTTCCGCTTCACCAGCACAACAGATTTTTAGAGCAGAAAGGAGAAAAATGAAACAGTTCTTGGAACTCGCTCTCGACACAGCAAAGCACGAGGGCGCAACTTACGCCGATATAAGGATAATCGACGATAAGAGCGAGGATATCGCAGTAAAGAACGGGAAAATCGGAAGGATCAACTGCTCGAACTCCTTGGGCTTTGGTGTCCGCGTGATAAAAGATGGTGCATGGGGATTCGCTTCATCATCCACCCTGACAAAAGAGGAAATCCAAAGGGTAGCAACACTCGCCGCAAGAATTGCGAAGGCATCGGCAACCCTATCAAAGAAACCTGTCGAGCTTGTCCCTGAACCCGCCCACACGGATAAATGGACATCGAATTACATAATCGACCCGTTCACCGTCCCGCTCGAGGAAAAACTCGACCTGCTGTTCAAGATAGACTCCATCCTGCGCAAGGATAAGAAGATTGTTGTAGCGGAAGGGCATATGAGCTTCTGGCGTGAGCATCAGTTCTTCGCATCGACAGATGGCTCTGTTATTGAGCAGACAATCCTTCGCTCGGGCGCAGGCTACCAGGCACAGGCAAGGGATGGGTCTGAACTCCAGACAAGGAGCTACCCGATGATGGGCGGTCAATATATGCAGCTCGGATACGAGCTCATACCTGCATTGAGGCTGCTCGAAAACGCCGAAAGGGTAAGAGAAGAGGCGATAGCGCTTTTGACTGCTCCGCAGTGTCCCGAGGGGAAACTTGACCTTATACTCGAGGGAAGCCAGCTTGCGCTGCAGATACACGAATCCCTCGGGCATCCATCGGAGCTTGACAGGGTGCTTGGTATGGAGGCAAACTACGCGGGGACATCGTTTTTGACCACCGAGAAACTCGGCAAGTTCAAGTATGGAAGCGATATTGTGAACATCGTCGCAGATGGCACTGTCCCCAATGGACTCGCCACCGTCGGCTACGACGATGACGGTGTCAGAGCACAGAGATGGTTCCTCGTCAAGGATGGGATATTCTCAGGGTATCTGACGAACCGTGAACTTGCAGGCACCATAGGTGAAGAACGTTCCCGTGGTGCAAACAGAGCAGATGGATACAGTTCCCTCCCTATGATACGGATGACAAACATCTCGCTTCTGCCTGGTAATGTTCCCTACGACGACATCATCGCCGACACGGAGGACGGCATCGTTATGGCAACGACAAAATCCTGGTCGATTGACCAGAGGCGGCTCAACTTCCAGTTCGGATGCGAGATAGGCTATTTAGTCAAGCACGGGAAGATAACTGGAATCGTCAAGAACCCGACATATCAAGGGATAACCCCAGAGTTCTGGAACTCCTGTGACGCAATAGCGGATGAAAAGAGCTGGGTTCTATGGGGTGTTCCCAATTGCGGCAAAGGTCAGCCAGGTCAAAGAGCAGAGATGTCTCACGGGGCATCGGCAGCCAGATTCCGCAAGGTGACGGTCGGTGTGGCAAGATGAAGATTCGCAAGAGCATCATCAGACTGATATTCTATTCTATCTTTGCTATCTTCCTCGCAATAGTCTGGCGGAACTATAATCATTTTATTGTCCCTCTGAAGGTTGGTGGGGCAAAGCTCACCTACGACGAGCATCTGGAAATGGACAGATGGGGCAGGCTTGTCAGTATCAAGCTCGAGGGTAACAACATCGGACCAGACTGCCTCAGAGAGATTAAGAGAAGCTCAGCAAATCTCTATGATATTTGGATAGAGGCACCAAATTTACGGTCGGTTGACCTCACCCCGCTTGCATCGTGCAAGGAACTTGTAGATTTCACCCTCTACTCAACCGAGCTCGATTCTATCAATCTGCTGCCATTCTCTTTCTGCAAAAGCCTTACGGCTCTTTCACTCAGCGGAAGATTCCGTTCCATTGACCTATCACCTGTTTCGTCGTGCCCCGTGCTCCTCTGGCTGAGCATATACAACGCTCCCCTCGATTCTATCGATATCTCGCCCCTTGCATCGTGTAAAGAGCTTGAAAGACTCAGCTTATTGGTTGATAGCCTTAGCTCAATCGACCTATCTCCACTTTCATCGTGCAGAAAACTTAACTATCTTAACCTTGCATTTAATAACCTTACTCATCTGGACATATCGCCTCTTTCCTCCTTGCCGGAACTAAAAACGGTTCGTCTTGTGCATAATCCACTGGACAAAAAAACCTGCATAAGGCTCGAGGAGTTTGCAATGTCCCATCCGGACTGCGAAATCGAAAGCGACTGCTTCAACCAGAAAGCAAAAAAGAGGGGATAGTAAGATGAAACAAGCAATTATACTGCCGTTCATTCTTCTTCTATTTGCTCCTCTGTTCGCCGAAACCGATGTCGAGATTCTATCATCGCTTGTGAAGGAGCGGTTCGGTTCCTTCTCGGCAGATTACATCATGACCGATGCGGAGGCAGGCTCATCCGATACCCTGCATTTTGCCATCCTGTCACCAAAATTTCTCCTCCACTCGAGCGAGGAGGAGTATCTGTTCGATGGGGAATATTTCTACTCCTATTTCTATGGGGATGACGCCGCCCTGAGGTCAGCTGATAACCCCCTACCCGATTTTGACCCGGACAGCCTGCTCCCGGCGCTTCAAGAGAAGGGAAATCTCACAGTCAAGCGGGAAAACCGAAGCTTCGCAGTCAGGATAAATTTCCCCGATAACGAGAGGTTCGACAGCCTGAATGTTTTATTCGATGCCGATGGGACACCACTCGAGTTCACCGTCTTCTCACATAGCAGGACAATCTCGGGCAGGATAATCGAGGGTTCTGCAAAAAAGCCGTCACCAGATGAGTTCATATTTCACCGGAATGTGGAGATAATAGAGGAATAGATGAGGTTTTACATACGAACAGTTGGCTGTCCCAAGAACGAGGTAGATTCGCTTGCAATCGAGGGACATCTCCTGCTCCGTGGACATAAAGCGGTCTCCTCGCCTGATGCTGCCGATGTTGTCATCGTCAATACCTGCTCGTTCATAGAGGCGGCAAGAAGGGAATCGGTCGAGGCGATATTCTCCACACTCAAAGAGGCGCCAAACTCCTATTTTGTCGTCGCAGGCTGCCTCGCACAGAGATACCCAGAGGAACTCTCACAGGAGTTGCCCGAGGCAAACCTCATAGTCGGGACGAACGACATAGAGAAGATTATCCCGCTGGTCGAAAAAAGGGAGAAAAAACAAACCGTTTTCCTGCCTGATGAGGGTATCAGCTGGCTCGTCAGAGCCGAGAAACAAAGAGCTGCCCACCCGTTCGCCTATCTGAAGGTTGCCGATGGATGCGACAACCGTTGCTCCTACTGCGCAATCCCTGGTATCCGAGGACGGTTCCGCAGCGCACCAAGGGAGAAACTTGTCGAACACACTCGAGCTCTGCTCCAAACTGGTATAAAGGAGATAATCATCGTTGCACAGGACACGGCACTCTATGGGGTCGATATCTATGGTGAACCCTCACTGCACCTTCTACTGTCCGACATAGCATCGCTCTCCTATGACTTCTGGATAAGGGTTATGTATCTTCACCCCGCTCATATAACCGACAAAATTCTGGATGTCATCTCAAACGAGCCGAAGATAATCCCTTATCTCGACATACCGATCCAGCATATATCCGACAGGATTTTGTCCGCCATGAACAGAAAAACGACATCCCGCGAGATCTACCGCCTCATCGACAGGATAAAATCCAAGATCCCAGATGTCACACTGCGAACCTCCTTAATCGTTGGCTTCCCTGGAGAAACGGAGCGAGATTTCGAGAAATTGATTAACCTCGTCTCCCTCGGGCATTTCGAGCATATCGGGATATTCAGATACTCGGCGGAGGAAGGCACTCCTGCGTTCCTGCTACCGAAGAAGGTAGATAAACAAACCGCAGAATTTCGTGAGGAGGTGCTCTCCCTCCTGCAGGAGGAGCAATTCACAAAGATTGCCAGAAGCAGATGCGGGAAGCTCTTTTCCGCCCTTCCCGACAGAGAGACAGAGGGGGTTGTCTTCGCCAGAGCATATTTCGATGCCCCCGATGTTGACCGCGAGATAGAACTCCTTGACAAACCACATCTCGGCTCTTTTATTACTGTTAGGATAAAGGATTTTGCTGATAACCGATATATCGGCGAAAGGGTAAAGGAGCAGGGATGAAAAAGGCTCTTGTGGTAGTCGCTGTTTTTTCCCTCTTGTTTGGAGCAGCATACTCAGGGCAGATAGAAACAGTCTACAAGGAAGGCATCTCTCTCCTGCAGGCAGAGAACTATGATGAGGCGATCGAGAAGTTCGAGCAGATACTCTCGGAATCAAGAACTCACCCTTTATCCGACAACGCCCAATACTGGCTTGGCGAATGCTACTACTCTAAGCTCCAGTTCGCCAGAGCAAAAGATGAATTCCTGAAGGTGCTCGACTTCCCCAATAGCAACAAAACGCCAGATGCTATACTAAAGATAGGTCTATGCTACAAAGAGATGGGGGAAATCGAACTTGCCAGATATTACCTCGTCCAGGTTATCTCCTTCTACCCTGACCTCTCGGTCGCAAGAAAGGGGGCGGAAGAACTAAAAAACCTTACGGATGAGAAGTGAGAAAACTGCTTGTCATCATATTCTTCTCTATCCTCTCGACTACTCTCGCAGGAGAAGAGTTCCCAACGAACAGAGAATTTGTTGGATACGCTGTGGATTCCCTTGTCGCTCGGTTCCCCATCCCCCCGGAGATAGACACTCTCTCCATCGATGTCCAGTCCTCCTACCCCGAGATAGAGGATATGCTTTTCACCTCCCTTTGCTCCCATCTCATATCCTCCGGGAAAACGGTCGCTAAGGGTTCTGGGAATGTGGTAACCGTCGGTTTGAAGGAGCTGCTCTTCAGCTATCCGAGAGCATACTGCCGGCATATCTTCGGGCAGAAGCTGCTCGAACGAAAGGTCTACATCCGCGTTTTCTACACGGTTGAATCCGGCAATAGCCTCCTCCGCACACAGGAGGTAAAATTTGCCCTCACAGATACTATCCCTTACTCCATCCGCTCTGAGCTTGAGGGAGAACCAAACTCCATCTTTACACCGGAGATAAAAAGGTTCTCCCCTTCGTTCTATTATCGCGAGCTGTTCCTGTCCACGACTGCAGCTATCCTTCTCTCTACATTGTTCTTCCTCTCGAAGTAAGCTTTCCACAAATTTATTTGACATATATGGACCAGCTTGTTATAATTAAGGTCAGGAAGTGGTTTCCAGCAACTGGATAAAGAGGTAGATTTATGAGAAGATGGTTACCGGTTATTCTCTTCTTGTTTTTTCTTTGCTCTTCTGCTCTCGCCGCTGGCACGGTCTATGTAGCAGAGCTTTCCGGAACAATTAATCCAGTCTCGGCTGGCTACATCGTTCGGGCTCTCTCCGATGCCCAGGAGAAAGCAGAGCTATTTGTCCTTCTGCTCGATACCCCAGGTGGACTTGCCTCCTCAATGGACGAGATAACAAGGGCTTTTCTGAACTCCCACATCCCTATCGCAACCTATGTCTATCCGAGGGGCGCTCGTGCAGCATCTGCCGGAGCATTTATAATGATGGCTTCCCACATCGCAGCGATGTCCCCGGGGACACATATAGGAGCAGCACACCCTGTCGCCATTCAACCTATCCCGACAGGGGACAACAAAGGCGCAATGCCGGAGGAGATGGCTCACAAGATAACAAACGACGCTGTTGCTAACATCCGCTCGCTTGCGAATCTGAGAGGCAGGAACGCTGATCTGGCAGAAAGATTTGTCCTGGAATCCATCTCACTGACAGAAACAGAGGCTCTCGATTCCAACATCATCGATATTATCTCCAATAACTTATCCGAACTATTAGACAGCCTGGATGGGAAAGAGATCGACATAAACGGTGAAAGGATAGCCCTTTCAACATCTGGACTCAATATCTACAAACGAGTGATGAACCCAAGGGAAAAGTTCCTCTTCCGTATCCTCGACCCGAATGTTGCATACCTTTTGATGATGCTCGGAATCCTCGGAATATTCTTCGAACTCTCACATCCAGGGGCAATCTTCCCTGGCGTCGTCGGAGGGATATCACTCCTCCTTGCACTGTACGCATTCCAGATATTACCCATTAACTATGCCGGAATATTCCTTATACTGTTCGGTATAGTGCTATTCATAATAGATATTAAGGTTCCATCGTACGGACTCTTATCCTTAGGAGGGATCGTGTCACTTCTTATAGGTTCATTCCTTCTGACCAGCGGGAACGAGGAGTTCCTCCGCATAAGCTGGAGGACTATTCTTCCCACCGTGATATTCGTGGCGGCATTCTTCATCTTCGTGATTGCAGCCGCTCTCCTTGCACAAAAGCGCCAAGTTAGGACAGGTATGAAAGGTCTCATCGGTGAGACAGGGTATGCGGTGGATGATTTCGTCGACGGCAAAGGGAAGGTATTCGTTCACGGGGAATACTGGCACGCCAACTCCCTCGACATAATAAAGAAAGGAAGTGAGGTCATCGTGACGGATGTCTCCGGAATGACGCTTACTGTGAAACCAAAATAAAAAGGAGGGTTTATGACAACCTGGATTACTCTCGGTATAATAGCTATCTTCATTCTTTCTTCGGCTATAAAGGTATTAAGAGAGTACGAACGAGGAGTTGTTTTCCGCCTTGGGCGCGTGATAGGAGCGAAGGGACCCGGGCTCGTCATCATCATCCCGATAGTCGATAAGCTCATCAGGGTAAGCCTCAGGACGGTTGTGCTTGATGTTCCATCCCAGGATGTGATAACCAAGGACAACGTTTCTGTCAAGGTGAATGCGGTGGTCTACTTCCGCGTGATGAACCCCGTGAAGGCTATAATCGAGGTCGAGAACTACCATTATGCAACAAGCCAGCTCGCTCAGACAACACTCCGCTCCGTTCTGGGGGAGTTCGAGCTCGATGACCTGCTCGCCCGGAGGGAAAAGATAAACAAGGCTCTCCAGGAGATAATCGACCGCCAAACCGACCCATGGGGTATAAAGGTATCCCTCGTCGAGGTGAAGCATGTCGACCTACCTGAGGAGCTCCAGCGTGCAATGGCTCGTCAGGCGGAGGCAGAAAGAATAAGGCGCGCAAAGGTCATAAACGCAATGGGTGAGTTCCAGGCTGCAGAGAAGCTCAAAGAGGCTGCTGCTGTTCTTATGGTTCATCCAGCAGCGGTCCAACTGCGATACCTCCAAACCCTGAACGACATCGCTATGGAGAACAACTCGACTATCATCTTCCCGCTACCTATCGACCTCATTAAACCGTTCTTTGAGAAGCTGGAAGAAGCATAAGCCTCTTATGCAGGTAGTAGTTATAGTCCTCGATGGGGTCGGCATCGGGAATGCTCCAGATGCCGCTCTGTTTGGTGATGAGGGTAGCAATACCCTTGTTAATACAGCAGGTGCGGTAGGTGGATTACACATACCAAACCTTCAAGCCCTCGGACTCGGCAACCTCGACAAAATCGAGGGGGTTGTTCCAATCGACGCTCCTGTCGGTTCGTTCGGTAGATTGAGGGAGCTCTCAAACGGCAAGGGGTCCACCGTCGGACACTGGGAACTTATGGGAATTATAACCAAGCGACCTTTCCCGACATACCCCAACGGCTTCCCGCCAGATGTGATAGATGAGTTCAAAAAGAGAATAGGAAGAGACATCCTCGGCAATATTCCTGCCTCCGGGACGGTGATAATCGAGCAACTGGGGAAAGAGCATATAAGAACCGGCTATCCGATTGTATATACCTCTGCCGACAGTGTATTCCAGATCGCAGCACACAAGGAGATCGTTCCGCTCGAAACGCTGTATGAGTGGTGCAGGATAGCCCGCGAGATCCTGACAGGTGACAACGCCGTTGCAAGGGTGATTGCACGCCCGTTCGTCGGTGAGCCAGGAAATTTTACAAGAACTGCCGAGAGAAAGGACTTCTCGCTACCTCCCCCAAGGGATACGGTCCTCGACATAGCAAAAAGCTCAGGGTTCGATGTTGTCGGAATCGGAAAAATCGAGGACCTGTTCGCATTCAGAGGGCTTACAGAATCGTATCACACGCACCGCAATCCGGAGGGAATAGAGAAGATAATCGAGATAGCAGGTGAACATCGAAACGGGATAATATTCGCCAACCTAATCGATTTCGACCAGCTATACGGGCACAGGAACGATCCATCCGGTATGGCAGAGGCACTGGAAGAATTCGACAGATATCTGCCAGATATAATGGCTACGATAAAAGAGAACGATTATCTCTTCATCACGGCAGACCATGGCAACGACCCGACGACACCCTCGACCGACCATTCACGGGAAGAGGTGCCGCTTCTTGTGTTCTCTCGCGGGAAAAAGGGGAAAGCCCTTGGGACACATCATTTCTGCGACCTCGGAGCAACGATAGCGGATATCCTCGGTATAGATAGCACAGGCTGTGGGGAAAGCCTGCTCCCGCTCATCCCAGGGTAGCCCTCACAAGGCAATCGCAGATTCAGTACATCACTATTTCTGCTCTGGTGTGGCGTCTGGGACGGATTGCTCATTTTCCGGCAACTCGTTCGATGGAAGCGAACCGGGGGCAGCATCGGACGAAACCGGTGCCTGTGCCGGAATGTAATTATCTACCGGAGACACAGGTTCTCCGCCGCTAATCTCACTCCCACATGTATCCGCCGGGGTAATCGATTCCTTTCGGATGATTTCCTCCTGTTGCCGGCGTTCCTCGTTATCTTTAAGGATTTGCGCCATATCGACCGGATAAACCTTGTCAGGGTCGTAAGTCGTTATCGTATCCTTCAGCTCGCCGATGTAAGCGACGAACTCCTTATAACCGCCGCGTGGCAGATCGAACGGCTTGCGATAGAATACATCGTCGATGTGGTCGACATCCGAACCGGCAACCTCCGCCTCGACCCTTGCGAAAGCGCTCCAGTCGAATGAGAATTCGCCATCACCCGACGTTCTGACGACCTTAAATCCTCGGTTGTTCTTTTCGGCAACATAAAAATCGGCATTCGGCGAAGTGGGCGTAATCGTTACGACGGGAACAACGCCCTCATCGAGCTGGGATGCGAAATCACTCGTGAACTCTACCCAAACCTCGGTATTATTTATCTTTGAAGCGCCGAAATCGAATATCTTCCTCGTAATGTTGCCTTTTTGATTTGCGCTGAAATTCACGCCGACAGCATCTGCGAGTATGTCGGTGCGGGCAACGAGACGCTTGTCGCGGGCTTTAGTTTCGCGGTTAAGTTGACGGATGGCGCCTTCGAGTAATCCCTGGACGCGACCTGCATCGACAAACAAAGGAGCATCAGGGTTTACGGCGCGCTCTCCGTAGTTCGTGATACATTGCGGGATATTCTCCTCTTTTATTCTTATGAAGTGGTGCTGAAGAATCGGGTCCCACAATGTATCCGCATTCTCAACTATCTTATCGAGCAGAGCCAGGTCGTCGTAAGTATCGAATGAATACTCGTATTTACGATATTCGTAATGGGTATAGGTTTTCCAGAACCATTTGCTCGATGTCCCGCAATAGCCGTATCCATAAGACGAGGTTGTTCGCGCCCCGAGGTATCGGTGGCTATCCGACTGTGTTTCCGGGTAGAACTCTCCCTGAAAATATTTCCTATCGCTTGTTCCATCACCCATGTGCATTGTGCCGCGGAAACGAACATCGTT
>JAGGUN010000012.1 GCA_021158465.1 bacterium | reverse complement strand
GAACGACCTCAACGAGGATGGTCTGGTTGACCTTCTCTTTACACTGATGATGCGTTCAGAGTATTTCTCAGATTTCACCGACCAGGATTCAACATTTGAGGTCTTCATCTTTTCCAACCGTCGTCCGCAACCTGTTCTTGTTTCACCTGATTCTGTTGTCACCGATTCGCTCGAGGCTCTCTCGTTTGTCGTTCGCACAAAATTTGCTCCACTCGACCCCAATAGCATAAACCTGCTGGTCAACGGGAGGGAATACAGATATCCATCGTCTGCCCTTCTCTGGAACCCGGAGGATTCTCTCCTGACATTTACGCCTCCTGCTCCCTATAATCTCGACAGTATGGTTATAGTGACATTTGTCAGCCTGACAGATTCCATAGGAACAGTATTGAATGAGCCTGTGACAATACGAATACCAACCATCCGCTCGGGGATTGAGGAGGATATTGCAACCCCGGGGAGGGTGAGTTTATCTGCCTATCCCAATCCGTTCAACGCATCCGTTTCCGTTACCTACTCCCTCGGCTCAACATCCGATGTGTTGCTTGAAATATATAGCTCGGCAGGGCAGAAGGTTGCAACGCTTGTCGATGAGCGCAAGACAGCAGGTAATTACACTATCCAGTGGGCGCCGGAGAATCTACCGTCCGGTCTATATTTTGTCAGGATGAAAGCCGGGAAACAGACGGTAACAAGGAAAGCGATGTGTCTGAAATAGTGCTCAAGTAGCATAGCTTCCCTCTACACCGACCGATTTTTTCGTTGCAAATCACAACCTAAGGTTTTATCTTTATAACAACCTCAAGCGAAAGGGAATGTTATGAAACGGGTTATTACTCTTTTGCTTCTGATTTTTCTTGCCTCTCCTGTGCTTGCCTGGGAGATAGAGGATTTCCATCTGGATATGTTTGTTCGCAAGGATGGGTCGTTCCACCTGCAGGAGAAGATAGCAGTCGATTTCGACGGCGAGCGGCACCACGGGATATACAGGGAGATACCGGTTAAATATACCGAGTATGGAACGGTGTACAAGGTTCGCCTGTCCGATATTAAGGTGTATAATGAGGAGCATAAGCCACGCATGGTTAAGATTACCCGACGGGGAAGGATGCTGAACATTCGCATCGGGAATCCGAAGCTGTATGTAACGGGGAAGCAGACATACATTATCGATTATGTCGTCAGGCGGGCTGTGAATTTCAAGAGGGATGGCGTGGAGATATATTGGAATCTGACGGGGAACGAGTGGAAGGCACCGATCAGGCATTTCTCCGCAAATGTATATTTCTTCGAGGGCTCTGGGTTCGATATATCAAAAGTTCACTGCTACACAGGTCCTATTGGTTCGAGAGATAGGCTTAAGGTTGTTCCGACGAATACGGGCTTTTCCGTTGAAACGGATAATGTTTACCCATCTTCTGGTGTCACATTTATCACGCTTCTTCCTGTTGGTTCTATCAGGAGGCCGCCGGCGACAGAAACTCTTGGATACTTTTTCGCCGATAATTGGTTTCTGTTTATTCCTGTTGCTGTTTTTATTGTTATGTTCTGCATCTGGAGAAGATACGGCATAGATGTTGGGAAGGGGCTTGCTATTATGCCGGAGTATGAGCCGCCGGAGGGTCTGACGCCTGCTGAGGTCGGGACGATAATCGACGAGCGTGTGGATGTGGCAGATATATCGGCAACAATCATCGACCTCGCTGTTAGGGGATATATAAGAATTACAGAGGTGAACTCGAAGAGGCTTATTTTCTTCTCGAAAAAGGACTATCTCTTGACCCAGATGAGGGAGCCGGATGAGGCGCTCAAGCCGTTTGAGCGGAAATTGATGAGAAGCCTTTTCTCAAGGAAATATAGGCTTAAGTCTCTTCCATTGGAGGAGATAGAGGTCCCTCCGGATGTTCTGGATGAGATAAAAGGGAAACCTACTGTTTCTATATCTGGGTTGAAGAATAAGTTTTACAAAGACTTAGACAGTCTAAAGAAGCAGCTCTATCGCACCCTCACGAAGGATAAATATTTCGTGTCGAACCCGGAAAAGGTCAGGAACAAATGGAGGATTCTGGGTTTTATGGTTATGTTTGTCGGGTTCTTTTTTGTAGGTCCCTTAGGCGAGACCATCGGGCTTTTCGGACCAATTTCGATACTCGTATCCGGAGCGATAGTTCTTATCTTTTCCGGCTTTATGCCAAGGAAGACACGGAAAGGGGTATTTGCAGCGAGACATATTGCTGGTTTCAAGGAGTTTATCGAGCGTGTTGAGAAGGACAGGATAAAGCGCATGGCGACCGATGACCCGACGGTATTTGAGCGTCTTCTTCCGTTTGCGATGGCGCTCGGCGTTGCAGATGAATGGGCTGAAGTGTTCGAAGGGATAGAGGTGCAGAGACCGAACTGGTATTGTGGATATGGACCCCATTTCTCAACACATGCCTTTGTTTCCAACCTTGGAGGAGCGGTATCGGGCATCGGGAACGCTATATCTTCCCGGCCATCAGGCTCGTCATCGGGCGGTGGTGGAGGGTTCTCCGGTGGTGGATTCGGTGGTGGTGGCGGTGGCGCTTGGTAAAAAACAGCCTTGGATAAGGAGTGCTTGAAAATGCTATACAGAGATAATACCGAAGCTGAGCCAGTGGACCTTTTCTCTTAAGCCTGCCTCACAGATAAATGTATTGAGGGAAGGATAATAAACCTAAGGAGGCAAAGATATGAGGAACTTTGCATTATTTCTGGCGGTTGCAATTTTGGTTCTGCCCATTTCTGTCTATTCCACTGATAGGGTGTCTGTTCCTGTTGTTCCTGGTGAGGCAGAAGAGGGAGAGCAGGGTTTTCTCTACAACTCGGTGGGTGGAGTGCTTTCCAAATGTGGTGCGGAGTCGGTCATTGACTCGATTTCGTTCGAGAAGTATATCCCTCCGGGTAATAGTGTTGCCATACGAGTAAGGCACGATATGTTAGAGCTTGTATCCGATACCACGACGGAGATTCCGTCGAGCTGGGCTGAGGCTCTTGATAGGGTGCCTATCTGGCTTCGCCGTGACCTTCTTTTATCGTTTCAACATCTTGAGGAGTATTCTCCTGGTTCTGCTGAGACCTTCGCAAATCTTGTCTACAGTGCTGGACCGCCCTTAACCGATGAGGTGGCTTTCTGTGTTGCCCATATGTCGCCTCAGTCGCTGCTCGATTCACGCTTCGACCCGAGCCTGCTCGTGGAGAATGCGAGAAGTATCTATCAGGTGGCGGATTCGCTCTCTTATGTTTTCCTTGTTGAGCGTGGTGATTTCGGTGCCAGAACATACTACACGACGACCAGATATCGTATACTCGATGGAGCGGATACCGTCTGGTATGAGCTCCCGCGGGATATTTACTACTGGTATATCGTTCATCCGAAGCTATCCGACGAGGCAGTGAAGAAGCGCGATGCCAGCACGGACGAGGCGGAGATGACATACGGGTATTTCTGGCGTGAGTATCTTCTGTATGACCCTGATCCAGCACACAGCTACACCGAGGGTGGCTATCCGAAGCTCATCGATGTTATGAAGGTTCCTCAAGTCCTCTGGAGCAGGCAGGACACAATGTATGAAGGTATGAGGGAGTTCGCACCAGAAGATGATGCTCTGAATGTTCTGGGTAACTGGACATTTCGGGTTGTTCCAAATGCGCCGGGGGCGGTTCGACCGATACAGCCGAATCAGATAGCGTATCTACATGGTGGGAACTGTGGCGAGATACAAGACCTGTTCGCTGCTGGTGCTCGAGCTTGTCTTATTCCCAATATCTGCACGGTGAATATACTCGAGGACCATGTCTGGAACGAGTTCTACGATGGTGGATATGACACGACACTATGGTATCACAACACACCGTGGATATACACACAGGTGAACCGCTGGGATTACGAAGGACATACATACATCGACCCTGCCTGGGGTGGATACGATACCGAGAGAGGCGGATCGAAAGACCTGTCTACCGTGTGGTTCTATCGGGGGGATACTTATCCTGTCAACCGGATAGAGTCGTATTCTGCTGTTTGCACCGTCGATGTCTATTGTCGGGATAACACTGGCGGTGACCCTGTTGATGGTGTTTTGGTGAACATCTTCTCCGATATAACAGGTGGAGAGCCTGGGATGGTGTATCTCGGTTATCAGGCGGTGACGAAGGGAAATGGACACGCTACATTTCTCCTCGGAGATAACCAGCCGTTCTGGTATAACGCTATCTCCGATTCGCTCGGTACGGTTCCGGATGAGGGCGCAAGAACGCTCGTTGCGTCGACCACCGCCGGAAGAAGGTACAACAGAAGCTGTACCTTCCCTGCCTCAATGCCGGAAGTACGGTGTTATCCCATCTCAGCGGACTCCACTTCGGATAGGATGATACAGATCTCCTGGGAATCCCCCGAGGAGGTTATACACGGTATAAACTATAGAGATAGTCAGTACGGCACATTCACATTGCGTTCCTCGCCAGGGTATATAACGCTTTTTGTGTGCGATGCGACGAACTTCTCGCTATATGAATCAGGAGAACCGTTCGAAGGTATCATGTTACATAGGAAGACAACCGATGGTGAGTTGGTGGTGCATCTGCCATACTCTGGGGTTTGGTATCTTGTCTTTACGAACGAAGACGCCGTCGCAAATACCCCGCTCGTCTCGGCTAATGTGAAACTCTGCGAGGATACAACAGCTGTCGAGGAGAGACCGCCCGTGCCAGAAAGGTTGAGCCTTTCCATGTATCCCAATCCGTTCAACTCTTCGCTCAGGATAGAGGCACCTGCTGGTGCAACAATTGAGATATATGATATAAACGGCAG
>JAGGUN010000050.1 GCA_021158465.1 bacterium | reverse complement strand
CCAAATCTCACCTCAATGCGGACAGTTTTACCTCGACACGGCGGTTCTTTCTACGGCTCTCCTCATCTGAATTCTCAACAAGCGGGAACTTCTCTCCCCAGGAATGAACAACAGATACAATCCCTACCGATGTATGCTCTTCTATATACCGCTTGACAGAGTTCGCCCGCATCTCTGACAACCAGAGATTATGCTCATCAGTTCCGAGGTCACAGGTGTAACCATCGAACTCGCATTCGACCAGAATGCTCTCTGGGGACGAGTTGATAAGTGCAACTATGCTATCGAGGATAGGGATAGCAATACGAAGTATCTCGTAGTTATCCCGCTCAACAAACGGGATAACAAAGCGCGACGGCTGGAAGGAAAACGGCTTCGCCCCTGCAACCTGTTCTACTTCAGGCGGTATGTATGAGCCGACATACTTCCTAACAACCCGGTCCGTTGAATCCCTCTGCTCGATCAGAACCGTATGCAGCCCCCTATCCTGATTGGTCGGTGTGTATTGGATATATACGAACCGTCGGATACCGTTCTTGATAATCCTTGCGGCAAGCTCAGGAACAAGCGACCTTGTCTCCACGAAAAAGCCATCAGACAAGGTGGCAAGCGGAAACAGAATAGCTGTTTGTGTCGGACCGACCCCTATCACGAAGAGCCTTACCCCCGTCTCGTTTGCACGGGATAACTCTGGTGTGAAATCTTGGTCTGGTCTCTGGTTTCCATCGGAGAAAAGCAGGATTATCCTCTCGCCAGACCTCTCCTTCTCGAGCAAACCGATTGCATACCCAACTGCTTGCTTTATCTCTGTCCCATCGGGAGAAGGATACTTCCCCTTTGGGAGTTTGGCTAAGAACTCTTCCCTATTCGATGTCAGGGGCGAGATAACGACTATATCCTTCGCAAAGCGTATAAGTCCGATCTTCCTGAAAGAGAGCTCACTTGCAATTGCTTCTATTATCCTGTTGCTCTTTGGAAGAGACTCCCTGCCGCTCGCTGAACAGTCCTGGAGGATAAGGATATTGGGGTTCTTTTGCTCGAAGTAGGAGAACTTTATCCGTTGCTCGACACTGGAGTCAAAGAGGCAAATATCCCCTGTAAGCGGAGAGGAAAGCGGGAGTGTAATAGAGACGGAATCAGGGAAGTCCTCGCTCCATATAAAGCTTATCCGCTCGGTGCTTGGTGGATGCCTTTCCTCCTTCTTCGGCGGACGAGTTGCAGCACAAGAGAGGCTCAATAAAAAGAGAAAGAGAGCTAACAATCGGTGATTGAATGAACAACCAACGAACGGACTTAATCCAAAGGGCAAAAAAGGAAAGAGATGATTTTTTTTCATCTATATTAGGGTCAAGATTAGTCCTATCGCTATCCCTATTGCAACCCCTATCCCTACACCGAGTCCTACAAGCTTCGCATTAGAACCTCTGGGGATCGGATATGTTTTGCCTGCGAAGTGCAGGAGATTTCTATCCCCGGAGGGGGAGCGTTCCTCAAATATCTTCTGTTTCTTCACCTTATCGATGAAGCGGGTGAGTATCTGCTCTATCTTTTCCTCCATACCATTCTCTGTGGATAGCTCGAATATCTCCTTTCGTATGATATGGTCTGTCAGGTAGTTTTCGGTAAATGCTATCACGGCTTCTGGCTCTTCCTTAGACAATCTGAGAACAGTCGGGCGAGATAGAGCATTTATAAATGTAGCAGGGATAGACTGCCTTGTCACCTCGAACAGTTCGGATGAGAGGAAATCGAGGAACGCCTTTTTCCCTTCCGCTGTCGGAGCCTGCGGGATAGAGAAGTAGGCAATCCAGTCCTCCGGACGGATAGCCATCCTGCGACCACGAAAATGGAACCATCGGTCAAATATGATATCGTCGCCCTTTAAAAGATACTTGTCCCAGGTGATAAGCCAGTACTTACCGGAGTTTCCGCGTTCCTTTCTCCGCCAGTAGTCGATCAATGATAGCAGCTTTGCGTCGTGGTCCACCTCATCCTTTGCCTTGGGGCGCTCGATCCACACACCTCTAACAAGCCTCCCCCGCCTCTTCGTCGCGGATGCAACCTCACAAGTGAACTTGACACAAAAATCCTCTGGCATCTCTTTTATAATCTCGACACCGTAGTCGGACAGAAACCTCTCGGCGTTCTCCATATACCAGCGGAGATACTCCTCCCAGGAAAACGGCGATTCCTCCTGCTGAACATAGTTGTAGTAGGAGTCTATCATATCATCGTCGACACGGCGCTCGTATATAATCTTGAAATCCACATCGGGAGAGATATTGCGATAGCGCATCCGACGGCGCATAGCCCTCGAAAGCTCGTTCACCGTTTCCTCAAGCACAAAGACCTTTATATTATAGCGTGAACAGACATCCAAAAGCCCCTTTACAAACGGATGCTTCCGATGATATTCAAGCACAAGCGGGAAAAGGATATTTGTGTCGAGGAGGAGTCTCCCCCCTTCAACACGCTCTTTCACAACATTATCAGCCACATCAGAGTAGCCGAATAAGGTATACAATGTGTAGCCTTTGAGCAGTTCAAATATAAGCTCAACATCCTGTTCATTCAAGGAATCGGCTACATCCGATGCAATCTCCCGAATATGGGAGGAGACCCTACGGTCATCTATTTGCACACAGCTACGGAGAAGGTCGCTCAGGCTACCGAACCTGTTCTGCTCTTCATCCGTCAAACCGTCCTTGCTGAAATATCTGGCTATGATCGCTCCGTAGTTTCTGAACAGATTGAACCACATAAGCATAACAGCATCCCGCAGCTCCTCCTTATCCGCTATGTCCGGAACATATTTCCCAACTATCCTAATGATCCTTTCGGTGAGATGCGAGAGCCTTCCTACCACATCTATCCCTTTGTGGACACCCACCTCTGTCTCGACAAGCGAGACCTCCTTGAGCGCCTTCGCACCAGAGAACTCAACAACGCCCGACTTCTCGAGGCTTGCGAGCGCCCTATCGAACTGCAGTCGGAAAAATTCCTGCTTCAACTTAAAACGGTCTGTTATCTCATCGTAGAGATCCTCGATGTTGATAGGCGAACGGTCTTTCAGGACATAAACAATGATGCTCTCCCATACCTTAAACGGGATATCCTGCTCGATGAGCTGATACATAAAATTTGAGTATCTGGCGGAATCGGATAACATCTCATCGGAGTTTGCACTGTCGGGTATCATAACCTGCCTCCTTATTCCCACTCTATCGTGCTTGGTGGTTTAGAACTGATATCGTATACTACCCTATTCACCTCCTTCACGCTGTTGATTATCTTCCCAGAGACCATCGCCAAGAAGTCGTACGGGAGATGCGCCCAGTCCGCTGTCATTCCGTCCTGACTCACAACAGCCCGCAGAACCACAGAGTTTCCATAGCTCCTCTTATCCCCCATCACTCCGACAGAGCAAACGGGCAAGAGAACAGCAAAAGCCTGCCAAACCTCGTCATATAGCCCATCATCCTTCAGGGCTTGGATAAATATATTATCAACCTTCCTCAGAATGTCAAGTCTATCTTTGGTGACCTCTCCGATTATCCTCACGGCTAACCCAGGACCCGGGAACGGATGACGCATAAGAACAGCTCTCGGTATTCCGAGGCTTCTCCCCACCGCGCGCACCTCATCCTTAAAAAGCTCTCTCAGAGGCTCGACGAGCTTAAGCTTCATACGCTCCGGCAGTCCACCGACATTGTGGTGGCTCTTGATCGTTGCCGACGGTCCACGGAATGAGACAGATTCTATCAGGTCGGGATACAGTGTCCCCTGCCCGAGACAGCAAACGCCAGGTATAGAGCTTGCCACCTCCTCAAAAACCTCGATGAATGTGCGCCCGATAACCTTCCGCTTCTCCTCAGGGTCACAGATACCGGACAGATTGGTAAGAAACCTATCGGACGCATCGATAAACTTCACCGGAATAGACAGTGTGCTACGGAATGTATCCAAGACATCGGTAGCCTCACCCTCACGGAGGAGTCCGTTGTCAACGAAGAGAGGAACAAGTCGCTCGCCGATTGCCTTATGGATAAGAACAGCAGCCACGGTGGAATCAACTCCACCAGAAACAGCCATAATCAGCTTCCTGTCCCCTACCTCTTCTCTTATCCTATCGACCGTGCGCTCGACAAACGATTCGGGGGTATAATCCTGCTTGGCGTGGCAGATACGAACAAGGAAGTTCTCGATGATCCTGCTTCCGAACTCGGTATGGGCGACCTCCGGATGGAACTGAAGCCCAAAGAGCAACCTTTCTGGTTCCTCAAACGAAGCGACAGGGAGAGTATCTGTTTCACCTGTGACGACAAAGCCATCGGGAACGGTCTCGACACTGTCGCCGTGACTCATCCACACGATGGAACTATCTGGCACCCCCTCAAAGAGAGAAGAGCTTCTCTTGATGCGAAATCGAGCCCTGCCATATTCCCTTGTTATGGACGAGGTGAGCCTTCCACCAAGCAGATATGCCATAAGCTGCATCCCATAGCATATTCCGAGCACAGGGAGACCGAGAGCAAAAACCTCTTTCCCGATCTTTGGACTATCCTCTCTCAAAACGGTCGCAGGACCACCGGAAAGTATTATCCCAATAAGATGCTTTCTGTCTATCGCCTCTATCGGTGTATTGTACGGCACTATTTCGGCAAACACCTTATTTTCTCTTATCCTGCGGGCGATAAGCTGGGTATATTGTGAGCCAAAATCAAAAATGACGACCCTTTCCCAGGACACGGTATCAGTCTTCCTCAAAATGCTTTCAGTATTGTCTCTTTCTTGAACTTCTCGCTTTGGTAGGGGTAGTTGACATTGTAGTGCAGTCCCCTCGACTCTTTTCGTGCCAGTGCCGAGAGGATAATAAGCTCTGCAACGGAGACGAGGTTCCTCAGCTCAGCGAGTTCCTGTCTGACAGGGTTTTTGGCATAGAAATCACGCACCTCGCTCGATATCTTCTCTACCCGCTCCCTGGCCATATTCAGCCGTTTATCCGAGCGGACTATTCCGACATAGTCCCACATAATATGCTCCAGCTCCAGCCTGTCATGCGAGATAACCACCCATTCGTGCGAATCGAACACCCCCGATGTGTCCCACGACGGAACAGGAGGGAAACCCTCGACAGAACCGAACCTCTGCTTTATATCCTCTGCAGCGAAGTGAGAGAGTGCGAGTGCCTCGAGAAGGGAATTTGAAGCAAGCCTGTTCGCCCCGTGCAACCCTGTATATGCAACCTCACCAGATGCGTAGAGGTTCTCAATATCTGTTCTCCCGTTCTCATCGACCATAACACCGCCACACATATAGTGCGCCGCTGGAACAACAGGTATCCAGTCCTTTGTTATATCTATCCCGATGGACAGGCAATGCTCGTAGATAGCTGGAAACCGTTTTCTGACAAAATCCTTGTCAAGATGCGTTACATCCAGATAGACACAAGGATCCCCCGTTGATTTCAGCTCATGGTCTATCGCTCTGGCAACGATGTCCCTCGGCGCAAGCTCACGCTTCGGGTTATACATCTCCATAAAAGTGGAGCCATCCTTTCTGCGCAAAACTCCTCCTTCTCCCCTAACAGTCTCCGATATGAGAAACGGAACAGGGTCAGAAGGGTTGTAGAGCTTGGTCGGATGGAACTGGATGAACTCCATATTAGCCACCCTTGCACCCGCGCGAAAAGCCATTGCGACGCCATCCCCTGTGGCAACAGGCGGGTTTGTCGTGTGGAAATATACCCTACCACAACCTCCTGAGGCAAGCAGCGTGTACTGGGCAAGGACAGTGTTTATCTCTCCCGCTTTGGTGTCAAGCACATAGGCACCGAAACAGCGGATAGGCTCCTTCCTCTTCCTCGACTCGGGGATACGCAGATGATGCTGGGTAATGAGGTCAACGGCGAATGAATTCTCGAATATATCTATATTGGGGTGGTTGCGGGCAAGCTCAACCATCTTCTCCTCGATGACTTTGCCCGTGAAATCCCCAACATGGACTATCCGTTTCCTCGAATGCCCACCTTCCTTGCCAAGCTCCAGGTTTGAGTCTGCTTCAGTAAACTGAACACCCATATCAATAAGTTCCTTTATTCCCTGCGCGGCGTATGAGATAATCCTTCGAACGACGGGCTCCTTCGATAACCCTCTACCTGCATCGAGGGTATCCTGAATGTGCAGCTCCACCGAATCGTCCTCACCGATAGGGGCAGCTATACCACCCTGAGCATAGTATGTATTGGAGACTGTTGCCTGCCCCTTTGTGACAACGAGAATCTTGAAGCGATCCGCAAGCTTGAGTGCAAAGAATAGCCCTGCAACTCCGCTACCTATAACGAGAATGTCATACCGCTTTTCCATTACACCATCTCCGTCATTCTGCGGACAGCCGAAACAGCCCTCTCCCTTACATCCTCAGGAACGGTGACCTCAAAAAGCTCTTCTCTCACACTTCTTGCAAGCTTTGGTAGTGTGGTATATTTCATCGTCTTGCAGATGGCATCATCTTTCAGGGGATAAACCTTACTATCCTGTATCTCGTGTCTTATCCTTTCCATAAGCCCTACTTCTGTGCCGATTATAGCAGGAACCCTTTTCTCCTGGACAAATTTATACATTCCGCTTGTCGATGCCACGAGGTCAGCGAGAGCGACAACATCCGGTGGTGCCTCCGGGTGAACGAGAACGGCGGCATCAGGGTGGAGCTTCTTCGCCCGCTCCACATCCTCCACGGTGAACCGCTCATGCACATAGCATGACCCCTGCCAGATTATCATATCGGCGCCCGTGCATCTCTTCACCCAGTCGCCAAGGTTTCTATCGGGAACAAATATTATCTTCTCCCCATCAAGATGCTCAACCACCTTAACAGCGTTGGCAGATGTGCAGACAACATCGGATAAAGACTTTATATCCGCCGTCGTGTTGACATAGGATACCACAACCCTGTTGGGGTATTTCGTCCTCAATTCCCGTAGCTGGTCTGCGGTTATGCTCTCAGCAAGTGGGCAACCGGCTTCCTTGTCTGGTATAAGAATCTTCTTCTCGGGCGCAAGAATCTTAGCCGTCTCAGCCATAAACATAACACCTGCAAAGACGATCGTTTGAGCAGGAACCTTCGCCGCAATTCGGGAAAGCTCGAGCGAATCTCCGACATAGTCGGCAAGCTTCTGTATCTCCAAACGCTGGTAGTTATGAGCAAGGATAACTATACCCTTTTTCTTCTTCTCTTCGATAATAAGCGATGCAAGCTCATCGTCGGACATAGAGAGATAATCATTGTATCCCATATAACTTCTCCTCCAGCAGTCGGAAAAACCTGTCCGTCTCACCCAGAACGACTTTCACCTTTGCAATATAAACCTTTTCGCGCAGATTGCCAGTTAAAAATTCAAGTCGACTTCTATCCTTCTCTGTCGTCAAAAGTGGACAACCCGTTTCAGCAAGGGAGCTGACCTCTTTCTCACTGAACCGGTGGTGGTCAGGAAAAGCTCTGCTCCCGGAAAGGGGTATCCCTTCGCTTCTCAGCATATCAAAAAAGTCATCCGGATGAGCAACGCCAGAAAACGCAAGGAATTCGTTCTCAGTGGGAAGAGAGACCTCTGTTCCCGTGGCAAGACTGTATATACCCGATAGAGTGTACCAGAAATCGAATGTTCTATCCTGTTTATTGAAGCGACGGATGATGCGGGAGAGCCTCTCCGTCCTTTTCCCCTTCACAAGCACAAAATCTGCCTCCCTTATACGAGACACCCTGTCCCTGAGTTCACCCGCAGGAAACGGGAGAAACGGAGCATCTGTTAGGGTGATTATGTTCACACTGGCGCGAACCTTCATATACTGAAAAGCGTCATCGAGTATTATCCTGTTGTATCCTCGATGAACAAGGAACTCATACAACCTTTCTCGCCTTTTGCCAACTCCAAGGGCAACACCGGAGGATGAAGATATCTCGAGCGGCTCATCTCCGACCTCATCGCAGCTTGTCTTCTCACCAGGGAGAACAACCTTCTCTCTTCTGCTCCGTCGCCCATACCCCAGAGACAAAACAGCAACCTTCTCTCCCCTCGAAAGAAAATGGTGGGCGAGCATCTTCACGATAGCCGTCTTACCTGTGCCACCGATAAGAACACTGCCAACATTGATAGCTCCAGGCAGGAATATCTCCTCTCCCAAAAGGGGATGGAGCATACCCCTAACGGTTACTCCTATCCAGAAGACAGGAACAAGGGGGAAAAGGAGGAGCCTCACACCCACAAAACCACCCATCAACTACTTTAGATACAAGAGCTTCCTGGAAAGAGAGGTATCTCTTCCACGGAGCAGAATCATATATACACCGGAGGGCAGATTATCAGCCCTATACGATACGGTATATCTTCCAGGTCCAGCCTCCCTAACAGGCACCTCGACCCTCTCTCCAAGGATGTTGTAAAGTTCAACGGAGGCACTCTCTCCCTCTGGGACATCAAACCTTATCTGCACCACCGAGTTGAACGGGTTCGGATAAGGCAGATGGAGGGCAAGTTTCTGCGGAACGCTTTTTACCTCTGGAACATATGTCGGGTTCGTCGAGAAGATAACAGCGAGCGAATCGTGCAAGAGACAACCAGGCACTCCATCATAGAAATATTGCACTCCACTTGTCCCATCCCAATTCTGGATGCCAACAGTTGCTCCCAGCTCCTCCGGCAGTTCAAGATACTGGAACTTGATATACGGGTATTCGAGACCAAAATAGACTGCTGCCTCGAATGTCATAGGGACAGTATCGGCATACTCATGGAAATCTTTCCATTCGATAATGAGCCTCCCTCCTGATTCATCCACCCAGAAGAAGAGACCTGTGCTATCTTCCGGTGGAACGAGGTCAAGCCACAGCGGTGCAATAATAGGGGATGGTGCCTCCTCAGATGGGAGCGGTCTGTTATACGCGTAGGAAAAAGTAAGTGTCGTATCGAAAGAGACAAACCCGTTCGAGGAGATGACAAGGGCTGTTGCATCCACACCATAGAACACGGACGGAAGCGGGAGCGTTATGATATCGGAGAGACAATCATCTCTCACCGGTAGAACCTCGCCCTCCCCACCGAGTGCAGGGTCGAGTTCAACCCAATCGAACACTGGCTTATACTCGATCGAATCCGGAGCATCGGAATCGGCGAAGTAGAATCCATCCTCATCCGGACCACCAAAGTGCGGGTCTACAACAGTGATACAGAATGAAGAATCCCCACCTGGGAGATAGCCGACATTATGACCCTCTGCACCATCGACTGCCAAGAACCTGTAGCAGATGCTCATCCCCGCAGGCGGAACCGGCAGGGTGTAGTAGTAGTTCGAACCGACCACACTATCGTGTGAAACAGGGGTGAAAAGCCCCGTGACACTGAAGAAAAGCGTATCGGCAATCACACCCGATATGTCGGTTATGGTAGCTTGAACAATAAAATTCTCCTCTGTGCTATACAAAACAGCAGGCGGTGTATGTGAGATAGCAGGCGGTATCGTATCCACAACGGGTTCTGAGGAGAACTCAATCGCAAAATCAGGGTATATAAGATTGGCAGGGGGCTCACCGTTGTATTCGTAGAGGAGTCCTGTTATTCCATCGGGGGATTCTATCCCCACGGTAGCGGAGCGTCCCATAGAGCGCTCGGGGTATGTTGGTGTCTCCGTTTGGGCATAATTGAAGATAATCCTGCCCGATTCATAAAGTATCGCCTCGTATGTAACATTATCCGTTGCGGAGGAGTAAGGTAAGAATATATGCCAGAATATGATATGGAACTCATCATCCGCGGGTCGCTTGACATAAATCCCTGCCTCAGGGTCAGAGTATGTATCGATATCCGAGTCATCCCAGTATAACGCAAGGATTGCATTCGGGTCATCGGCGCACGGGATACTGTCGTTGAGCATATATGACCTTGTCAGCGACTCAAACGACAAAAACCCATTGGATGAGACCCAGACAGAGGAATACTCACTACCATAGAACGGGAACTCAAACGGGAGAGGAATTTCTGCTGTCACATCATCCCCGGAAATATCTATCCTCGTTGCGCCCTCTATATCGATAGGCAATGGGGTCGGTCCACCGGGGTGGTAGGAATCTCGCCAGGTGTAGCCAAAATCGTCGGGTCCACCGGACGAGATATGTTCATAGACACTGAATTCAGCAGTTGTCGTATCATCAGCCGGTAGCTCATCTCCCCCGAAGTTGTGCCAGGCAGTAGCGATAAAATCTCCCATCTCAGGCATCCAGGGAGCAAACTCAACAGTATCCCTTTCCCCCGCTCCAAGCGATGAGACATCAAAAGAGTCTATATAAACAAGAGCTCCCGTTGTATCCTGTATCCTGAAGAATGCAGTAAAGTCGACAGAACTATCCGAACAGTTCCTGAAAACAGCCTTCGGTGTAATCTCCTCTCCTCCAATAACAACACCTGCAGGAGAAAGTATCTCCATAGCCGAGACATTATTTATTCCTCCAGAGAAGAAGAACCTGATGGCAAGTCCGCTGTCCACGACCGCCTCGTCATAAGAATACTGCAATCCAACTGTTCCATCCTCGTTCTCAATCCCGACAGTAGCACCCCCACCGTGGGTATGGGTTACATCGTCTACCTCTGCATCAAGATACTGAAAAACAATATCACCATCACCTTCCGGATGGTTTATCAATAGCACCTCAAAGGTCAAAGGGTTCGTCATCGAGGAGAAGGGACAGAAGACATTCTTGTATATTATGACAAATACCGAATCAACCGTCTTAACAAGTACCTCCGATTCATCCCTTACATTGCAGTCATCCCAGAAAGGTGCGATTATCCCATTGGGAGTGGAAGTTGCAGGAATAGGCTCGTTCCAGTATGCATCTGCCTCCTCCTCGAAGAATGAGAGAAGTCCGTTTGTTCCGCAGAAGATGCTGTCGTACCTTTCACCATAGAAGCCAAACGAGAACGGGAGCGGAATCTGGAGAAAGTCATCATCTCCAGAAAGCCCGATAGCAACCGCACCCTCCTCGTCTATCCAGGAAAACTCTACCTCGTCGGTGAACATATAACCATAATCATCCGGACCGCCTGTCCGGGCGAGAAGAGGCACCGAAACAACGAGAAGTAGTGAGAAAACCAAAATCTGTTTCATCATACCCTCCTTTGTTTGATTATAAAATATGAAGAAATTCCCCAAAAGTCAACATAGTTTGAATAAAAAACTCTTGACTTGAGCTAAAAATTACATAAATTTCAGATAATATCAGGGTAATGAGCAATTGAATCCAAAAAGTAAGGAGGAACAGATGAGGAAAGGCATTCTTGTCGTTGGTATGTTGTTTCTTCTCGTGGCAACTGCATTCGCTCTTGAGGATGCTGTAAGCGATCTTCCCGGGAAGATAACGCCTATCTATCCATCTGGGAAGGTGCTTGGCAACTGGTATCCAAGAGCCGCCAGCGAAGGGAGGAAGGAGCTTGTCGGGCATATCGATACCATCGGAACAACATATTATGACATGCAGCACAACGGCAACGGAACGAACATAGCCACTGATCTGAACGGTGGAGTGCATATCTCCTGGATGAACGGCGAGGATGAGGCTTCAACATCCCGTCATGTCTATTACAACTACCGTTCCCCTGAGGGGGTCTGGGAGTGGCCTGGAACAGGTATGCGTGTGGATTCTTCTCCGAGAGCAGGCTACACAACAATCGCTGTGAACTCAGCCGGAATTCCGTTCATCGGATACCACCAGACCACGCCATCCGGCGCAACACATTCGGTCTTGGCAGCCGACATTGGTCCAGATATCGGAACAAGGGGCGTCTTCGTTGCCACAGAGATGGAGGCAGCAATGGGCGATTCCGGCGGCGGCGAAATCGTCGATATGGAGGCTATCTGGCCGTTTGTCGATGTCGGCATCGATGATACTATCCATATGTTAAGTCAGGCTTTTGCCGGTAGTGGAGCGCTCTACTACTACCGCTGCCACTATGCCGATATGGGTGTAACCTCCGAACCGCCCGAATCCGTGAATGTGCCGTATTTCGTCTACGGCGTAAATAGAGCTATAGCCTGCTCCCATGTTTCCAACAAGATAGCTATCGTCTATACAACCCACGGCGAGCCGGATTACGGGCATCACTGGCCCGAGTATTTCAATGTCTACTATCACATATCGACAGATGGTGGCGAGACCTGGGGAGAAAGGGTAAATGCAACCGGGTATGAGAGATACACCCTCGAGGAAACGGATACCATATTCTTTGAGGATACACTGGGCGGCATCGATACCGTTGTCGTTGTTCCGAGACCCTGGACTGACCCAGCCGCTATATTCGATAACGATGACAACCTCCATATTGTCTATACAACTATTACCTGGGCTGCCGAGGCACTCGATACATCAGACACAGCAGGGTTCTCATACTATCTGTATAACCATATCTATCACTGGTCTGAGGAAACAGGTGTTACTCAGGTCACTCCCCCTGGTTGGTACTTCACACCAGGGATAAGAGACGAGGGGGGAATGAGGGATGCAGGGCTTTTCCACAAGCCAAACCTGACACTCGGCGATGATGGAACCCTGTATTGTGTTTGGTATCAGTATGGTGCTTTCGAGGATACACTCTATGAGGACTACTCTGGCGATGGCTGGGAGGCAGGAGGTATCCCAAACAACGAGGTATATGTGGCATACTCGACAGATAACGGTGCAACCTGGTCTGAGCCGCTGAACCTCACGGATTCTCATTCTCCTGGATGCCTGCCCGGTGAATGTCTATCCGAGCTCGATGTATCGGCAGCAAAATATGCAACCAACGATTCACTCTATATCTTCTATATCCTCGACAAGGATGCGGGGGTAACTATCCTTGATGTTGGAGAGCCTACACTGAACCCGGTTATCTGCCATGTCGTCTCCACGAGGACGGTTATAGAAGGTATCGAGGAGGAGGAAACCGCGAAACCGACCTCCTTCACACTCTATCCGAATGTCCCGAACCCGTTCAATCCGGCGACAGAGATCAGATTCGATGTGAACAGCCCATCCGAGATTGAGCTTGCTGTTTATGACATCCTTGGTAAAAGGGTTAAGACGCTGGCAACTGGATTCAAGAGGACAGGTAGCTATACGGTCACCTGGGACGGCACAGATAACAGCGGAAATCGCTGTCCATCCGGTCTGTATTTCTGCAAGATAAGTAGTGATACTGGCGGTTCTGTCTCCCGCAAGATGCTTCTTATGAAGTAGCATCCAATCTTTCTGAGGGGTTCTCGCTAAACACGGGAGCCCCTCTTTATCTGGCTACCTATCCTTACTATCTTAAGCTTTTTCTCGTTGCTCCTCGTTATAGAGGAGGCATGCCTCATTGCTCAATGAAAAGTGAAAAGGAGGGGTAAACAGCTATGGTAAAATACTACTCAAAGATAGCGCAGGTTCCATATCTTACAGAAGAAGAAAAGGAAAGGCTACTGAAGGTAGAGAACCGTTTTGCGTTCCGGGCAAACGATTATTATCTTCGCCTCATCAGATGGGATGACCCAACCGACCCGATAAGGCGGATTATAATCCCTACCCTCGATGAGCTCGAAGAATGGGGGAAACTTGATGCCTCCAATGAGAAACGGTATACCGTTCAGCAAGGTCTCGAACACAAGTATCCAGATACAGCATTGTTCTTAACAAGCCAGGTCTGCGGCTCATACTGCAGGTTCTGCTTCAGGAAGAGATTGTTCATTAAGGGGAGTAGTGAGGTAACGCTCAAAATAAAGGATAGGATAAACTATATCCGCTTACACCCAGAGATAACCAATGTTCTGCTATCTGGTGGAGACCCGCTCATCCTATCAACAAGAAAGCTCGTTGAGCTGGTATCTGCCCTATCGGAGATTGAGCATCTGCGTTTCATCCGCATCGGAACAAAAGCACCAGCATTCAACCCTTTCAGAATAACAGATGACCCTGAGCTTGAGAAGGTGGTCTCCATACCCAAGAAATCGGGCAAGGGGATGTATATCGTAACACAGTTCAACCATCCGAGGGAACTAACCGACGAGGCAAAGGAGGCGGTAAGGAAACTTTTGTCCTGGGGAGCAATCCTTCTCAACCAGACACCGCTTTTAAGGGGTATAAACGATGACCCCGACACACTGAGAGAGCTTTTTGTCTCCCTTGTAAAAATCGGTATAAGCCCATACTATATATTCCAGAACAGACCTGTTCTCGGCAACCGTCACTTCTCTGTCCCGATACCGGATGGGATAAGGATAATAAGGGAGGCAAAACGAGGTATATCAGGTCTCGCCGGGAGAATAATCTACGCTATGTCCCACACAACCGGCAAGATCGAAATAGTAGGCTGCGACGAAAAGCAGATATACCTCAAATACCATAGAGCAGCAAATCCCGAGAACCACTACCGTGTTCTGACCGTGCCAAGAAAAGACGATGCACTCTGGTTCGACGACCTGGTCTAATCGGACAGTTTTACCTTTATATGCACACCGCCGACCAAACTCGCCACAAGATTGAACAGTAAGGCTCCGATGGCAGTCACAATCGTCATCCAGATGGCGTAGAAAATCCCGTACAGGATGCCGAGCAAGAGCCCACCATACGCACCAACACCGAAACCGAGCATGGGCAAAAACGGCAATTCCTCCCCTCCACTGAGCCCAAGTATCCCCAGTATCCAGCCGAAGAAAAGCCCATACAGGATACCGAGGATAATACCAACTACAATGTAGATGATAAATACAACCTTCATAACGGATAACACATCGAGCGACCTCAATTCAACCTTCTTCATAAAGCTCCTTTCGTCTATCGAGTAGTTATGCTCCTCGCAATGACAGTATTCTCAGATTGTAAGTATAATAAGAGTGATCGATAAAGCAACAGCCAGAGTATCAGCTCTTCCGAAGGAGGGACGGCAGAGGTGTGTCCTCTTCCCGAACGTTCTGTACCCCCTTGCAACTATTGCGTAAGATAATGTTTCGGCATGGTAGAAGCTCATCACAATCAGCGGAACAATCACAGATGTGAGCATTCCAGCCCGCTTCACTATCCCACCATGGAAACGAGCACCACGACAGAGCTGGGCGTTGTAGACGCGCCTGCCATCCTCAAGCATCGTCGGAACAAAGCGCATCGCTATCATAAGCATAAGCGAGAAGTCACGCACGGGCAATCCAACCCTTGTAAGCGGAGAGAGAAGGTTCTCGACACCATCGGCGAGCTCGACAGGGGAGGTCGTCAGAATGAACACTGTGGATGCAAGAACAAGATTGGCAAGCCGGACAGAATAGATTACCCCCCTCACAAATCCAGTGATACCAAGATGGAATATCCAGAAGTCGATAACTGCCCCCTCCCTTGTAAAAACCAGATGAAAGAGAACGGTCAGGAGGAAAAAGAAGGAAAACCCCAATAGGGTCTTTACAGTCTGCCTTAAGCCTATCCTGGCGCAGGATGAAACGAGGAAAAGAAGTAGAAGAAACAGTACATTTACTACAATCCCTTTGCTCGAGACGACAACGATGCTCGTTGCCAGAAGAAGGGCGAGCTTTGCTCTCGGGTCGATGCGATGGACAGGAGAATCTGCATTTATGTATCTACCGAAGGTCATATTACGGTTTCAGATGTGCCGAGCCTTACCATCCACAGCAAGAGCTGCCTCACCCAGTGCCTCCGAGTAGGTCGGATGAGCAAATATCGTCTCCTGAACAGATGTGAGTTTCATCCTGTTCCGAACGGCAACAGAGAACGCTGCCAGCATCTCACTGGCTCCTTCCCCTATCGCGTGTATTCCCAGTATGGTCTCGTTCTTATCCGCTATCAGCTTGACAAACCCTTCCCTCTTCCCCTCTGCCATCGCCCTGCCAAGTGCCGAATACGGGAAGCGACCAACCCTTATCCTATCACCCACAACCTCCCTTGCCCTCTCCTCCGATAACCCTACAGTTCCTATTTCGAGGGCAGAGAATATGGCAGAAGGAACACCTGTATAGTCCACTGCTTCATTCGCACCCAGGGCATTCCTGACGGCAAGCTCACCCTCATAATACGCTACATGTGCAAGCAGCGCCCCGCCAATGATGTCCCCTGCAGCAAAGAAGCGAGGATTACTCGTGGCAAGATAGTCATTGACCAGAATCCTGTTCTTCTCATGCTCTATTCCGAGCGCCTCCATACCCTCAGGGAAGCTCGCTCTTCTGCCCGTTGCAACAAGCAACCGCTCAAACGACAAAGAGCTCTCCTCTCCATCCCCAACCTTGAAATACAGCTTGAAAAGCTCATTCTTCTCCACACGAGTGATCTGGCAGGATGTGTAAATCCTTACTCCATCCTTCCGTAGCGCAGTTTCAAGCCCTGAGCTTATCTCCTTGTCTATACCGGGGAGGATGCTGGGCATAACCTCGAATACCGTTACAGGCACCCCAAACGCGCTGAATATATGGGCAAACTCCACACCGACAACACCCGCCCCAATTATTGCAACGGACCGCGGGAGAGACCTTGCACTCAGAGCTTCTCTGTTTGTCCAGTAGCCTGCTTCAGAAAGCCCTGGTATTGGCGGAACAGATGCCTCTGTTCCTGTCGCTATTATCACCTTGTCGAACGAGAGGTTTTCCCCGTTGAGAAGGATGTTTGCAGGTGGAAGAAGCTTCCCCTCTCCGTGATAGACCGCTACCTTCCTCCTCCTGGCAAGCAGCTCAACCCCAGCCGTAAGTAGCTTGACCACCCTTTCTTTTCTTGCAAGAACCCTCTCCCAGCTTATATCCGGGGAGGCTACCTCAAACCCGAACTCAGCTGCTCTGTTGAACAGTTTTCTAATCCTTGCTGTTCTCACATACGCCTTGGTCGGAATACACCCCTCGTTCAGGCAGACACCACCGAGCCGTTCCCTCCTCTCAATGATCGCAACCTCGCAACCCGCCCCAGCCGCCGCAAACGCCGCAGAATACCCAGCTGGACCACCTCCAAGTATCCCAAGCTTCACCCTGCCTCCTTTTATTTAGTTTAACTTCAAATTAAATATAGCTTCCTAATGTATAAAATCAACATAGAAAATGCCGTCAAAAGTTGATTTTTGGTGAGAATTTTATATATTAAATTTTGCAAGGGGGATAAATTATGGAAAGTTTTGGAGAGCGTATCAGGCGGCTTCGCAGAAAGAAAGGCATCAGCCAGCGTGCACTGGCAAAGGCTGTAAATGTCTCACCGGGGCTTATTTCCTTCGTGGAGCGGGATAAAAACCGCCCAAGCATCGATGTTGTGTTCAGGATGGCGAAGTTTTTCGGCACCACGACCGACTACCTTATAGCAGGCAAAGAGCTAGGGGAGAATGCTCGCTCGACCGCCGTTGCCAACCAGATTATAGAACAACTCAAGAAGGACAAAAGCTTCTCATTCATCAGGAATCTTTATACAGAAATATCTACCGAAAAACTCAAGCTCCTCGAGCAGTACCAGTTCTTCGACATGCTGAAGAGGATATCCACCTTCAACCTCAAGGTTCTACTCAAGATAATGAAGAGCATAGCCTGATCCTTTCTTTTTTCTTGACTTTTCTCGAAATTAGATTAAATTTATCTTATTAAGAGGTGGAGCTATGCCTTGGTATGATAACATTCGTATAGGTGGTCTCAACAAGAATGCGAAGAAGAAGGATATCCCTGACGGGCTGTGGCTGAAGTGTCCTGGATGTGGGGAGATTGTTTACCGTAAGGAGCTTGAGAAGAACCTATTCGTCTGTTCGAAGTGTGGACATCACTTAAAGATAACAAGCTGGGACTATATATCTATTCTTTGTGATGATGGGAGTTTTCAGGAGCTTGACACGGGGATTCTTCCGGAGGACCCGCTCGGGTTTTGTGATTCCAAGCCGTATCCCGTTCGTCTAAGGAACGCTCAGGAAAAGTCAGGGCTAAATGAGGCTGTTGTTTGTGGGATAGGGGAGATAGACAAGTTTCCTGTCTCCCTTGCTGTTATGGATTTTCGTTTCATAGGTGGGAGCATGGGGTCCGTTGTCGGTGAGAAGGTAACCCGCTCGATAGAGCGTGCGATAGAGAGGAGGATTTCGCTCGTCATTGTCTCTGCTTCTGGCGGCGCAAGGATGCAGGAGGGGATACTTTCTCTTATGCAGATGGCAAAGACTGCCTGTGCCCTCACCAAGCTGAAAGAAGCAGGGCTTCCGTATATATCCGTTCTCACAAATCCGACGACCGCTGGTGTTATGGCATCTTATGCATCGTTGGGTGATATAGTTATTGCCGAGCCGAAGGCGCTTCTGGGATTTGCCGGACCGAGGGTTATCCAGCAGACGATAGGAGAAGAACTGCCAGAGGGGTTCCAGTCATCGGAGTTCTTCCTTGAGCATGGGTTCGTTGATATCATTGTCCCCAGAAACAAGCTTAAAAAGACTATCTCTACTCTGCTCGGTTACCTCTATTCGGGTTAATCTTTCCGCTTGCATTTTTTCTCCTTGATATTATTTTCTTCAACCTGTCGGGGGTAAGCGTATGTTCAAAAAGAGCGTACTACCCAGTGGATTGAGGCTTATAACCGAGCCTATCGCTGGATTTAAGGGGGCATATATCCGCTTTCTCGTCTGTTCTGGTTCTCGCGATGACCCACCGGGTATGCGAGGGGCATCACACTTCGTCGAGCATATGCTCTTCAAGGGGACGAAAACCAGAAGCGCTCGCGAACTCTCCGCTGAGGTAGAGAACCTTGGTGGCAGTCTCGAGGCTTACACAACGAGGGAGAGTGTCTCTTACTCCGGAGTGATACTCGGGGAATACATTGCTACAACCTTGGATATCCTGACAGATATGTTCACCAACTCTGTCTTCGAGCCATCACAGATGGAGCTGGAGAGAAAAGTCATACTTGAAGAGGTGGACGAACTGCTTGATGTTCCGTCGCAGGTGGGAGCAATGTTCTTTCTCGAGAGGCTGTACGAGAAGAACCCTCTCGGGGATGAGATACTCGGCAAGAGGGAGGATATTGAGGCTATAACGAGGGAAGAGTTGCTCAGATTCGTTAGTTCGCACTACACCGCGGATAATCTCGTCGTTGCTGCTGTCGGTGATGTCGAGCATGAGTTTATCTTGCACTTTATCCAGAGGAACCTTCACATCACACCAACGGGGAAAAGAAGAAGAAGGGAAAAACCTGATCTTCTCAATACAGGAACCGTTTTCTACAAGCCACAGAAAAATCAACAGGTGCATATATTCCTCGGTGCCCCGCTTTTTGCCTACAACGATAAGAGACGCTATGCAGTGGCTCTCTTCAACGAGATATTTGGCGGCGGTAGCACGAGCATCCTATTCCAGAGGGTCCGCGAGGAGGAGGGGCTTGCCTACTCGGTCTATTCTTATGCCGAGTTCTTTACCGATACAGGGTTTTTCCTCGCCTACGCCGGAGTCAGTCCAGAGAATACAGACAGAACAATATCGCTTATACTCAACGAGCTTGAGTCTGCGTCGAGGAAGCCGTTTCCTGCCAATGTTGTCGGGATAGCCAAGCAAAAGATAAAAGGAAGGCTTATGCTGGAGATGGAAAATCCATCTTTTCGTATAGCAAGACTGCTGGAGAACGAGCTGATGCTTAGAAGGGTGGTCCCGCTGTCGGAGACCCTTGAGATGCTCGGCTCGGTCACACCGGAGGATATAATCAGCATCGCCAGTGAATTCTTGTCTCCCGAACATCTTATGATGCTCGTATGGGGGGCAAAACCTGCTCCTATAGACGGCTTCAAACTGGAGGAGATAGCCTGATTATGGGGATAAATGTTAAGATAAAGCTTCTCCGCTCCGAGGCGTCTGTTCCTGTGAGGGCAACAGGCGGCTCGTCAGGATACGATATTGCATCCGGAAGCACCGAACCGATTGTTGTTCCACCAGGCGGGTATGCAGTTGTTCCGACAGGATTTGCCTTAGAGATACCGCGGGGATTCGAGGCGCAGATTCGACCCAGAAGTGGGCTTGCTGCAAAATACGGAATAGGGATATTAAATTCGCCAGGGACAATCGATTCTGACTACCGAGGAGAGGTCTTCATTATACTTTTCAACACAGGGAAAGAGGGGTTCGTTGTCCATCCTGGTGAGAGGGTTGCACAGATGGTATTCTCAGGGTGCGAGGATGCCACATTCGAGGTAACAGAGAGTCTACCAGACAGTCCGAGGGGGAAAGGTGGGCTCGGACACACAGGGAGATAGGCTTCTTCCTATACTGACATACCACAAGATAGACCCAAAAGCCGAGCGATTTGGTTTCACGAGGCTATCACCCCAGCGCTTCAAAAGAACGCTCGAGATTGTAAATAGAAGATGCCATCTTTCTGTCTCCTCCGTGGATGAACTCATTGAGAACCCGTTTGCAAAGGGGAAGGTAGCGCTTCTATTCGATGACGCCTACGAGGATTTTGAACATTACGCTTACCCGGTTCTCGACGAGTTCGGGTATCGGGCTTTCCTCTTTGTTATAACGGATTTTATCGGTAAACAGAATTCCTGGGACCTGCCGAGCCTGAGGGGGTTCCCCCACCTGGGACGGGCATCTATCCTTTCTCTGTCGAATTCGGGGATTATCATAGGCTCACACACGAGGAGCCATAGGGCTCTTTCCTCACTCTCTGCGCATGAGATACGGAATGAACTTAGCTACTCCAAAAAACTCCTGGAAGATATAACAGGGAAACCCGTTGAGGCGATTTCGTATCCGTTCGGCGACTGGGATGAGCGTGTTATCGATATTGCAAGCGAAACGGGGTACAGGGTGGGCTTTTCCATTGCAAAGGGAATGCTCCCTTTCTCTTTCCTCGCGCTTCGCTCGATGTGTGTCTACTCCTTCGATACGGACAGAAAAATCAAGAAAAAACTCGAAAGGGATACCTTGGAGCTTGCTCGACTCCGTGTAATGAACCTCGGCTCCAAGCTAACGAAGATATACAAGAAACAGTTAGGGCGTTGATTACGAGAGCATAGGTAAGTATGCCAAAGTTTGCCATCAAACTCGTCTACCTCGGGAGGAGCTTCCATGGCTGGCAGAAGCAACCGAAACTGAGGACCGTTCAAGGCGAGCTGGAATCATCACTGGAGAGGTTATTCAATTCACGAATAAAGGCTGTAGGTGCCTCGAGGACAGATGCTGGCGTATCAGCAGAAGGACAGGTAGCCAGCTTCTCAATACCGAGAGGTGACTTTACACCCAAAAGGCTATCTCTCGCGCTTGAATCGCTTCTACCACAGGATATCCATATAGCAGATGCCGTCGTTGTTCCGGACAGCTTTTCTGCGAGGTTCTCCGCATATGGGAAGCTGTATATTTACACTGTTGCAAGCCACAGGATGCCGCTCAACCCAGTGGTGCAACCCATCAGATTAACTAATAAATTAAACCTATCGCTTATTCCCAAGATAAGGCGTTCCTTCATCGGCAAGCATAACTTCAGCGCATTCTCAAAGAGCTCCTCTATCGAAAAGGATGGTCTCTGCCTGGTATTCCATTTCGATATAGTTCCACGGGGAAAGCTGATTCACTTCATCGTTATCGGAGAGAGTTTCTTGCAATATATGGTAAGGGGAATGGTAGGAGCCGCTCTCGCCTGCCTGGAGGGCAACATCTTACCGGAGAACATATCAGAGATGCTCAGAAAGGGAAAGAGGTTATACCATTTCAGAACATTGCCACCAGAGGGGCTTCTATTGAAAAAGGTGTTCTACTCAAGAGAGGAACTCACATCCGTGATAAACTGGCTCAAACAAGCCCCTACAGTTGACTGGAGGCTCGACGAGATACTTGCCGGTATATAGTTAAGATTTCACTTGGTAAAACGAGAATCTTTGCTTTAATTGTAAATAACAGAACAATAAGTGAGGATATGCGAAAAATGAGAAAATAAATAGAGGCAAACCAAAATGAATAAAACAATGAAGACGCACCATAAATTAATCTTTGGCGATGCAGAAAATATGAAAGAGTTAGAGGATGGGAGCGTTCATCTGGTGGTTACTTCACCTCCATATTTCAATGCCCCTTTTGATTATCCAGATTTATTTGAGAGTTATTATGCATATCTGGACAAAATGAGGAAAAT
>JAGGUN010000042.1 GCA_021158465.1 bacterium | reverse complement strand
TTTTGGGAATTGAATTACATCCGCCCCAGTAGCTCAGATGGATAGAGCAACGGTTTCCTAAACCGTAGGTCACCTGTTCGAGTCAGGTCTGGGGCAAGGTACTTGCCAGGAGGCAGAAGTGGCAAAAAGGCGTATTACCAAGCGCGAGATGAAGGAGGACAAGCTCATTACCGGCATCACCCGAGTCTACATCTATATCCAGAGGCACTGGCAGTATTTCGCTGCGGGGGCGGTTGCTATTATCATAGCGGTTATCGCTGTTTTGGGGGTTTCCCAGGCAAACAAGAGGGAGGCAGAAGACGCCTATACATTGCTCGGGAAGGCACTGCTCGATTTCAAGCTCGGCAATTTCCAGGCATCTATGGACAGCCTCACTTATCTCACAGAGAACTTTAAGGGGCAGAAGGCGGCAAAACTTGGCTATTACTATATCGGCTATCTGAACTTCCTGACAGGCGCAAACGATGTAGCAATCGAGAACTTCGAGAAATTCCTCGCCACCGACGCCGGAGACGACGAAATGAGGCTTAATGCTATGGAGGGAATCGGTGTCTGTCTTATGGAGAAGGGAGAGGCAAAGGAAGCTGCAAAGAAGTTTGTGGAGACAATGGAAAAATATCCGAACAGCTTCAAACAGGCAGAACTCCTCTACTACACCGCAGAGGCGTATAAACTTTCCGGAGACACGGAGAAGGCAAAGGAGTTTTACAGAAAGGTTATCGACGGCTTTGGCGAGACAGATATCGGCTACGACGCCAAGCTCGCTTATCAGGAACTAATCACCCGGGGTGGTTGATAATGCCGAGAGAAAAGGACTTCGAGCCGTTCAAGGGGTATCACCGCAGACGGATCATAGACAAGTTCTTCTCCGACGAAGAATTGGGGAGCGAAGAAGAGGATATATCGTCCGACGATGTAGAGGAAGGCAAGGGGTTAGCAATTCTCGCCTATGTTCCGTTCCTTTGTCTCATCCCGTACCTCCAAGGGAAGGAAGAGAACCGCTTTGCATACCAGCATGCGCGACAGGGAGTGATACTCTTCCTTATCGAGATTATCGCTGTTATCAGCGCCTTATTCTGGAAGGTAGCACTGTTCTTAGTTGCTATCGCCGCAATCGCAGGTGTCGTGAATGTTCTGCGTGGGAAGACCTGGAAGATACCTCTCATTGGAAACATACCAGAAAAACTTGATATATAGAGAAAAAGATGGACTTCTACACTGCATTTCCGGAAGCAAACAAGATAACCGACGAAGGTCTCAGGGAATTAACCCGCGTCTGCTGGGAAGAGGCGATGCGTCGCGGCGGGTTCACATATGAGTCGCTTCTCTCTGTCCCGTTCACACTGCTTGTGGAAACGGATATCAGCCTACTCGAGCATACACAGGCGGTCGTTAAAAGCTCACTCGGTATCGCAAAAGCAATGCAGGAGGTCTATAAGGATAAGCTACCGATAAATCTCGATCATCTTATATCCGGCGCTATCCTGCACGATGTCGGGAAGATGTTAGAATACGAGAAAACAAAGGATGGATATAGGTTCACACGGCTTGGGAGGATGTATCGACACCCGTTCAGCGGCTCCGCATTGGCAAGAGAGTTCGGTTTGCCGCTCGAGGTGATACATATCATTGCAACACACGCGAAAGAGGGGGACGGGAGAAGAAGAACACCGGAAGCGATAATCGTTAACAAAGCAGACTTCGCAAACTTTGAATCGATAACACTTACAAAGAAGGAAAGATGACCATCATCGAGAAAGCCCAGAAAGGGATTATAACAGAGCAGATGCGTCTCGTAGCAGAAGAGGAGAACCTTTCCCCCGAGTTCATAAGGAAAGGGGTCGCCTCGGGGACGATCGCTATCATCAAGAACAACAAAAGGGAAATCAAGCCGCTCGCAGTCGGCGAGGGGTTAAGAACAAAGGTCAACGCAAACATCGGGACATCGGAAGACATTGCCGATGTAAAACTGGAACTTGAGAAACTTAAAGCAGCGGTTGATGCGAAAGCTGACGCTGTGATGGACCTATCGACGGGAGGTGACCTGAGAAGTATCCGCGAGCAGATTATCAAAAACTCACCCGTGGCTGTCGGGACCGTCCCGATATACGAGGTATCTGTCAACAAGTTCCGCAGTGGCGAGGGGATGATACGGATGACCCCCGACGAGATATTCGATACTATCGAGGCACAGGCAGAGCAAGGCGTCGACTTTATGACCGTCCACTGCGGTGTTACACGCTCCACCGTTGAGAGACTGGAGAAATCGGGCAGGATAGTCGATGTCGTCAGCCGGGGAGGAGCATTCCTAATTATGTGGATGTATTACAACAAGAGGGAAAACCCACTATATGAATACTTCGACAGACTGCTTGAAATCGCCCACAGATACGATGTCACGCTATCGCTTGGGGATGGGTTGAGACCAGGAGGGTTACCAGACGCCACCGACCGACCACAGGTGCAGGAGATGATCTTTCTCGGAGAACTGGTAAAGAAGGCAAGGGAAAAGGGCGTTCAGGCGATAATCGAGGGACCGGGACACATCCCGATCAACGAGATAGAAATGAATGTCAAGCTCGAGAAGAAGCTCTGCCACAATGCACCGTTCTATGTCTTGGGTCCTCTTGTAACAGACATCGCCGCAGGATATGACCACATCACCGCAGCCATCGGAGGAGCAATAGCGGCGGCAGCAGGTGCCGACTTCCTATGTTATGTCACAAGAACAGAGCATCTCTCACTGCCAGATGTCGATGCGGTCAGAGAGGGGGTTATAGCAGCAAGGATTGCAGCACACGCAGGAGATATAGCAAAGGGTGTTAAAGGAGCATATGAGCAGGACCTCGAGATGTCAAAAGCCCGCCATGCCCTCGACTGGGAGAAGATGCTTTCACTCGCAATAGACCCCAAAAGAGCATCCAAACTGCGCTCAGCAGCTCCGCCAACCGACGAGGATGTCTGCACAATGTGTGGTGAATACTGTGCATTGAAGAGGCTTGGAGAAATCAGGAGACTAAAAAGCTAACCTAAATTAAAGAGATATGCTAAGGGTTTTCTGCATAGCTAAGATACATAAAGCAACAATCACAGGGACAGAGCTCCAGTACTCCGGCAGCATCACCATCGATACGGAGATACTCGATGCCGTCGGGATGTATCCGTACGAGAGGGTTCAAGTGCTTAATCTGAACAACGGTGAACGCCTCGAAACCTACATTATCCCCGGTAAAGCCGGCTCGAGGGAGATTATCCTGAACGGACCTGCAGCAAGAAAAGGAAGTGTCGGCGACAAAGTAATGATTGTTGCATACGGCATAGGTAAGCCGGAGGAGTTCTCAGCCCCAACCGTTGTGGAACTGGACGACAATAACAATATAATCAAGAGATGAAAGAGCTCGCTGTCGTTATCCTTGCAGCCGGCAAGGGAAAACGGATGGGGGGGGAGTATCCAAAGGTTCTCTTCCAAATAAAGGGCAAGCCGATAATATACTATCTACTCGAAACGGTGTATGCACTCGCCCCGGAAAGGCTCATCGTTGTCGTCGGATTTATGCACGACAAGGTCAAACAATACCTCTCGCGTTTCCACGGTATTGAGTTTGCCTATCAGGACAAACTGCTCGGCACGGGAGACGCTGTCTTGAGAACGAAGGAAATCCTCTCAGAGTTCAACGGGGACATACTTGTTCTCTGCGGGGATGTCCCGTTCATCCGTGAGAAAACCATAAGGGAGTTGGTCCGTTTCCATAGGGAAAACGGAGCTTCCGCAACGGTTCTATCCGCTGTTCTGCCTGATGCAAAGGAATACGGAAGAATAATAAAAAGCCCATCAGGGGAACTGGAGCGGATAGTCGAATTCAAGGATGCAACGGAGGATGAGCGAGCAGTTAGAGAGATTAACTCAGGCGTTATAATATTCAAAAAGGAAGACCTATTCGCTCACATAGACGATGTTGATACAAGGAACGCACAGGGTGAGAAATATCTGACCGACATGATCGGTATCCTGAAGGCAGCAGGAAGACGAACTTTTGTTTACCCTGCCTCCGAACCGATGGAGGTCCTGGGCATAAACTCCCCGGAGCAACTGGCTATGGCAGAAAATTACCTTTCTGAAAGGAGTTGCAAAAAATAGTTGACAACCCTACTTCCCTGGTTTACTTTATGTAGAAACTTCAAATAAGGAGGTGCGAAAGGGGAAAATAAACAGTAGGTTTGCAAAAGGATGAGAGATTCCCGTTAATGAACAGTGTGTTGACATCCTGGTTGATTCTGCTGCTTACGCTTTCTTTTTCAATGATTATTTGCTATCCGCTTTTGGGTGAGGAAGCGGATTTCTCTTCCATAACCGGTTACTCCGGTAGCCTTAGTGAGCTTTCCGGCTTTATAGACGAGCTTTTAGAGAAGAGTCCCGAATCTGGTGGAGTAGCTGATGCCATAATAGTTCCTTTCGACAAGATACTCTTCTCTGGGGGAGTCGCTGCTTGCGCCTATAGATTCATCAATCCATACGACTTTAACAGGGTAATAATTCTTGCACCACCAAAGGTAAACCCTATATCTCGGCCAGTTGTCTGCGAGGAGGAGTTCTTCAATACCCCGATAGGAATTGTCCGGCTCGACCTGGCTGCCGCAAAGAGAGCCAAAAGGTATTGCAACACAGCGTCTTGCTCTCAGGAGCCAGGGGTGCTTGCTCAACTACCGTTCATTCAGGAGAGGCTCGGCAATGTCGAATACCTCGCAATCCTCGTGCCAGAAGATTCGAGCAGGGCAAGACTGATCGGAAAATTCATAAGGCAAGAGGCAACGATTGGAAAGCCGCTCATAGTTGCAAGTGTTCTCTTGGGTGAAGGGCTATCCACTGAAAGCGGCAGCAGAAATGACGGAGAGGTCATCTCAATCCTCAAAGAGTTCTCCCCCACATCAGTCGCCAGAATATTCTCACCAAACTACTTCGTCACGGGGAAAGGGGTTCTATTCGCTCTCTCCTGTGCGTTTCCCAAAGAAGTGGGGGCTTCTTTGGAGCTGCTTAATTACTCCAGCTCATCACAGATACTTGGGCGGAATCAGCCGCATACAGGGTATATAGCTGCCGCTATCACGAGTGAAAAAGAGAGAGCTTCAACATCCTTCTCTATCTCAGATGATGAGAAGAAATACATTCTTAACACAGCGAAGGAAGCAATACAGCTTACACTTAACGGAGAGCGTCCAGTAGTCAGAGGTTCGGCTTACCCCGTTATGAACAGGCAAGCAGGGGTTATTGTCGAGCTCTCGAACGGTGAGGTTATCTACGGCGTCGCTTCCGAACTCTTACCCAGAAGGCCGCTGTACAAGACGCTTGTTAGGGTTGCAGCAAATGCGGCTACATGCGACCCGATGCACAACCCAGTTCAGGCATCGGATCTATCTCACATTAGCGTAAAGGTTATCTTGCTTGTGAATATCGAAGAGGTAAACAGCATCGACGAGATAGAAATCGGTCGTGACGGACTCATAGCCAAAAGGTTGGACAAGCTTGGTGCAAACCTCCCCGATGTTGCAGTGAAAAACGGGTGGAGACCACTAACCTTTGTCAGAAGGACCTGTATGAAGGCAGGGCTTCCTTCTTCCTGTTTTGAGGATGGTGATGCGCAACTGTTTAAATTCCAGGTTATCGAGGTCAAGGAATAACCTCTTGATCAGGCTATACTTCCTCCTCGCACTCACCATATATATAGCTATCTGCGTGAACTATGTATCCCGCCTCTCTGGGAGAACCGTTATCTCCTCCGATGACCGTTTCTCCCTTACCTGCGAGGTGTCGGGCTCAATTCAGGAAGGTGAAACACTTTCGGAGGCTCTCATCCTTTCTGGTTTACCCTACAAGGATGCGTTTGAGATAGTCTCGGCACTGTCCAACCTGCTCGACATGCGCTCACTCCGCCCGGGAGACAGATTCTTCGCTCGTTTCTCTCATAACGGAAAGGTCAAAGAATTCCGATACGAGAGGCATCCATGGAACGGGTTCAATGTGAAGAGAGTAGGTGACACTTATATCGCCAGGAGAGACAGCGTCCCACTCGGAAAATGCCTGAGGTTCCTGAAGGGAGAGGTAAAAAATACACTCTGGGAGTCGATGATAAACCAGAAGATTCCACCTGTTCTTGTCGCTAAGCTTTCCGATGTCTTCTCATACGACATAGACTTTCTGACTGAGACACGCAACGGTCAGAAGTTCAAGGTGCTGTATGAGGAGTATCTATACAAGAACAAACCTGTCAGGATTGGGAATATCGTTGCAGCAGAGTATATAACAGAGAACAGAGCGTTCTGGGCGTTTTACTACGAGGACCCCTCTGGGAAGAAGGGGTATTATAACAGCAATGGGCAGGCTCTGAAGCGCACACTCTTGAGATCTCCATTGAACTACTCGAGGATTTCTTCCTATTTTTCTCACCGGAGACTTCATCCGATATTCAAGGTCTATCGCCCGCATCTCGGGGTGGACCTGGCGGCTCCGGAGGGAACTCCAGTCGTTGCCGCAGGAAGCGGCAAGGTTATATTTGCTGGCTGGAAGAAGGGGTTTGGAAACTACATTGAGATAAGTCACAACAGAGGCAAGATCGTCACCTGCTACGGGCATCTGTCCAGGTTTGCCAGGGGGATAAAAAGAGGGAAAAGGGTTAATCAGGGGCAGGTCATCGGCTTCGTTGGGCACACAGGGTATGCGACCGGTCCCCATCTTGACTATCGGATAAGGATCAACGGCAAGAATGTCAACCCTCTAAAGTATGTTGCACCGCCTGGACCACCTATACCGAGGAAATACCGTGATGACTTTGCAACAAAAACGCGCCTTGCGAAAATGCTCTTTGATGAGGTGATATAGAACTTTTTTCTTGACTTTGAACTGGAAAGTTGATTTATTGAGAAACCTTGTATCTGGGAATATAAATAAACCAAGAAGGGGGAATCCTCGATGGTGAATAAAATACTATATTCCTTTGGGTTCCTGGGAGTTTTTATACTCGCCTTGACAAGTGGTGTTTTTGCGGACTCTCCACCACCACCCTTTGTAGCTGAGCTTGAGCCACTCCCAGCGTACACCGCGGGAACATCCGTTCATCTTGTGGTGGATACGACCATCACGCCAGCCGATGATGTTATGTTCCGTTTCAAGAGGGAAGCAATATCTGGCAGACCCGAGTTAAACGAGGTTACTGACTGGTTCCCCACGATAGATTACATATTCCACGATATGCTTGATGCCGAGATTTACGCCTACTATGTTCAGGGAATGAATTCTGCTGGAGATACAACTGCCTGGTCGAGTCCACAGATTACAATGCAGGATATCTATGACCCGGACCCTGTCGAGTGTGTCGATGCATCCGCACTACCAGGGAATCAGATACAGATTCAGTGGCGCAGGACGCACGATTCCGCAAGCGGTGTTGGGTACTACAGAATTTACCGTTCGGAGATAGAAAGCGAGCTCAACATAATCGATGATAGGGACTACCTTGTCGCCACCGTTACCGATGACGGCAGAGAGAGATTCTTCTTCACAGATGATGGTCCGGAAGACCACATAATCGACCTCGACAGTAATACCTGCTACTATTACACCGTTGTTCCTGTCGACAGGGTAGGACACTTCCCCAACAGAGGGAATATTGTTATCAGAGAGTGTACTCGTCATTATCCGTGTTTCCCCCCCTGCGCAAATCTTCTATCTATTGACTCTATAACTACTACACCGTTCGTAACCGTTCGGGTGAACCTCGATGAATGCCCGAGCTGTGGGTATTACACGAGGCTTTATAGGTTCCGCAGGTTTATCGTTTACGACGACAGCACGAGAGTATATATCGACTCCACTGGCTGGAGTGATCTTCCAGAATACACATTCTATGGGTCGAACTGTGAGAGGTACGGTTATGAAGCTCAGGCTCAGGATGTCGGTTGGTTGACCTCTTCCTGGTCTGTGCCTGTCTTTACAAGGTTCGACCTGGAGGGTCCAAAGGCGATAGATTCCATACACGCTGAGCCCCTTGATGATGGCAGGATTGAGATTGAGTTCTGGGCGGATCACCCTGATTCGATGGACTGCGGTGTCGGACTTATGAGATACAGGCTATATCGTGTGACCCCAGATGAACTGGACGCACTCGAGACAATCGGTCCTGAAGATGATATTTACCTCGTTCGCTACTTTTATCCAACAACTGGAGAAGAAAGGTTCTTCCACTACATAGATGCTGACCTCACAGATGGCGAATGCTATATCTACACCGTCGTGCCTGAGGACAGGCTTGGTAGGTTATCTCCCTACCCGAGGGACTATGCGGAAGCTTGTGTTGATAACAGTTGTCCTGCTTTCGTACTTGATGCTCTACCGCTTTGGACACCAGGGAACAGCATTACCTTGACAATCATCGATACATCACATGGCGACGCCGATTCCATAATTATAGAACACGATGTTTTCCCCGATTTCCATACAGCGACATCGAGCATCTGGCGCTCGGTCCACGATCCAGTCTTCTCCAACCCTGAGGATTTCGACGATGAGGACATCGATACACTGACATTTACAATCAGCGGACTTATGGAGACGCGCTACTATATCAGGGTTCAGGGGATCGACGCCCTCGGCAATGTATCTGAGTGGTCGAATGTTGTCCACACCAGGCTCGACAACTCCCCTCCTAATGCTGTTCACATCGACACAATCTATTCTCAGGCAGACAGTGTCGAGACAGTCAACCTGACGATCGGATGGAAACCATCGTTCGACTACGGAATAGGCGTATCCCGTTACATAGTTTACCGTTCAGATACACCAGGAACCCTCGGCGAGGAGGTTGCAAGCTTCCCTGCATCTTCCTGCCCATTTGTCTGGACAGATTACTCGCCGAACCCGGGTAACTATTTCCATGACAACTACTATACGGTATCTGCCGTTGACAGCTTCGGTCAGGAGAACTCAACAGGTACCCAAATCTCACTCTGGGATGGAACACCTCCTGCAGTTCCAGTTATCGACACTGTGTATATTTCTCCTCTAAGGGAGAACATTATAATCGAGCTTCAGGATACGACACCTCCTGGTTACGGTTCGCCCTTCGGAAACAGGTATTCACTATATTATGCCCAGGAAGAGAGCTGGATATGGCTTGGTGACCCGCTCCTATTCTATCAGGAAGAACCTGTCGCCGCAACAAGAATGGTCCTTCCGATCGAGATATTTTCTGGCTCACCCGATATGTACTTCTCACTTGTTGCCATCGACCTGTCAGGGAATGAGAGCGGATTCTCCCACCCATACTATTACGAACTGGAGGGGGTCGAGATGGACTCCGTGAGGATCGACCTGGCAGAGGGCTGGAATATGGTCTCCGTTCCTGTGTATCCAAGGAACAGACATTTCAACATCCTCTTCCCAGGGGCAGACACCTGCTTCTGGTGGGACCCCGTGGACAGAATCTTTGTTTCCGAGGATATACTTGAAACGGGAAGGGGATATTTTGTTCTCTCTCTTGAAAGCAGAACATACTGGGTAAAAGGAATGCCCTCCCACTCTATGACGCGTCATTTGTATCGTGGTTGGAACCTCGTAGGCTCGATATCCGAGGAGTCAGGTTTCTCCACCGACCCTGCCGGGCTACTCATCTCACCATATCTTTTCTGGTATAACCCTTGGGAGGGAAGATACGATACACATACCTCTGCTCACCCGGGGTACGGGTACTGGGTCCTTGCCAGAGAAGAGGGAGATATTATCTTACCTGCCGAGGATAAGCAGTTCGAGACCTTTTCACCAGAATGGCTTGCAGGGATCTTGCTTGGTACCGAGCAGAGCGGAACAAGGCTCGAGTTCGGTATGGCAGAAAACGGCGATAGGTTTGACCTACCCATGCCCCCCGCTACTCCTGGGATGCAATATGTTTCATTCAACGGTGGACTCCTAAGGGATATTGCAGAAACCGGTAATGAAGCAACATTCAAGATTGCCCTTCCTCACAGGATGCAGGTATCTTGGTCCCTGCCTGATATCAACGGGCAATTTATCCTCGAGGATGCCGAAGGGAACAGATACGATATGAGGGACATAACCTCTGCTTCGCTTTCAGGGGAGATAGCGATTTATTACAAGAAGGCTCTTCCCCGTCGTATGACGGTTTTGGGGAATGTTCCCAATCCGTTCAACCTCGAGACGAGGCTCGGCTTCGTTCTGCCAGAGGAGAAGATGGTCCTAATATCGATATACACAATCGACGGCAAGCTCATCAGAAATCTCGTTTCGTCAGTATTTCCTCCGGGCGAGAATTGGGTCATTTGGGACGGTTGCGACGACCTCGGGGCACCCGTGGGAAGCGGTGTCTACCTTTATAGAGTAGTAGCTGATGACATTAGCGAAACCAGGAAGATGGTACTTGTCAAATAAATAAAGAGGGGTAGAATGAAGATAACAAGAGGAATACCTTTGGTTACGCTTATTGCTCTGGCAGTTAGTGTATCGGTTTCTGCTCAACCTGCTCCGACACTACTGCCGGAGCCTGAGTACACAGAGGGAACAACCAACACTATCTGTTGGACAATTCCCGAGGGGCATCCAACGATAAGTGCTTATGAGCTACAGGTCTCATCTACCGGAGAATTCCCCGATTCGACCGATCCGAACTTCTCCATATGGCCCATACCCGCTTCCGATGTTACCGACAACTGCTTCGAGGTAGGGGTGGATCTGCTCGACGGAGTGCCAGCAGATGACCCACTCCGTGATGGCGTCGAGTACTGCTACCGCATCCGATACAGATATGTCACAGGCACCGGAGAATATGGCTTTAGCCCCTGGTCGGACACCGTCTGCTCCACACAGGATAACTCGCCACCTCTGGTCTCTCCAGATGAGATCTCGGTATGGACAAACAGGGCATCCCTTACTATAAACTTTACAGCTGAGGATGCCGTCTGCTCCGGTGTCTCCACCGTCAAGCTTTACTACCGTCTCACCACAGGAGAAGACTGGAATTACTATGCTACATACGATGTCCCGTCTGTTACCTCACCTATTGAAGGCTTTATTGTCTTCAACTCCTCGGATATTTCCGGTGACACTTACTACGAGTTCTTCCTTGCCGGCACGGATTCACTCGGCAATGAGTGGGAACCCGACCCTGAGCTGGATGAGGCCCAGCTCTGGACTCGGTTTGACACGGTGGAACCGGTATCCTCTGTTATAGCAGACTCCGTCCCGCTGTACTACACCGATATCGACATCCCTATATACTACACAGGCTCAGATACCGGTTCACTTCCGTCCGGCATCGACACACTGAAGCTTATGTACAGTTACCATGGCGAGGAAGACACGGTTTACAATATCAAGCGTTACGAGGGTGCAACAGAGGTTTCTGATTCTATGCGTTTCGTCCCGCCGAGAGGGGACGGAGAGTATCGTATATACACGATGGCTGTGGATTCGGCAGGGAACATTGAGTTGATTGCCGATTATGACGCATCCTTCTATGTGGATACGAGAGCTCCCGAGATGATGCATACCGTAGCACAAGATATGACCGACACCCCGTCCTGGACGGAGGCTGTGGCTGAGCCAGGGTATACCAACACCGAGGAGATACATATCGACCTTGTCGACCCCTGCGACCCGATAAACGGCGAGTACTTCGCCTCCGGTATAGATTCTGTCATAATTGCAACAGATGAGGCTCTCACGGAGAATGTAGCTCGACTCGACTACATAGGGGATGTGGACTATCCCTACACGCTCCCCGAGGGTGATGGGCTAAAGGATACCTACACGGCTATAAAGGATTCTGCAGGGAATATGAGCGATGTTCACCATTCAGCAATATACCTCGACACCCAGCCACCAGCATTGCTATCCGTTTCCGTTACCAGCCCATTTGGGGCGGATACAACCGCTTTCACCGCTGCAAACCTCGTCAACATAGTCCCCGATGGAACCGTTGGCGCACCTTACAAGATGTATCTAACCGAGGATTCAACCTCTATCGGCTCGATCCCGGATGACGCCTGGCTCGATTTCTCACTCACAACAACATTCGATTTCGACGATGCCTCAACTCCAAACAGCTGGCTTAAAATCTACTGTGTCGTGAAGGATAGCGCAGGCAGTCTGTCCAATATCGTCGTTGATTCCGTCTATTATGACCCTGCCGACCATAAGGAAATAGCTCTCCTGGGAATTCGGGATATAGACGGTCCCGACACCACAGGTCGCTTCACAGACAGCGTGCTCGTGGAACTCACCATAAGATACGGGAACGACATCGACTCTATGTTCATCACCGATGACCGCTCAGCCGATACGGTGAGGGTACGCCTGCCGTATATAACCCTTCCCGAGACAACGATAGTATTTGAGTATGAGATATCGCATCCCGAGGCAGACAATCGTGACAGGTGGATAAGCGTTCGCGGTCTTGATACCGGCGACCCGCTTCATCCAACCGCCTGGGATAGCCTGAGTATATTCCTCGACCTGACTAATCCCCGCCTTCCGAGCATATCGACAAGGGATGTAACGACCGAATTCTCATACGCCGACACATCCGAGGTTGCAGATGCTGGCTGGACAAACGATGAGCATATAAAGGTGTATTTCAACGACCCGACAGACATTGCAGGTTCCGGAATTTATTGGTATAAACTTCGCTGTGAGTCTACCGAGGAGGAGGGAGAGTATTCCCCGTTCGTCCATTTTGACCTACCAGCAGGTGACGGAGCCAAGTATGTCCAGGGCTGGGTACAGGACTCCGCGGGGAACTGGTCAAGCCCGTTCGATGAGGGAGCTACATCGATCATTACACTCGATACCCACGACCCATCCATTATATCGGTGCAGCTGAAGGATGCAACAAGTGGCTCGTACGACTACACCGATTCACCTGACATCATCGTCGAGATAGCTGGCGAGGACGGAGAGCTTACTCCTGCGTACATTGCGATATTCGAGAGAAGGTCCGCTTACCCTGCCGAGCTGTCCGACATCTGGCGTGATTACTCGACGAGCCTCGATTATACACTCGAGGACACCGCAACACCTGGAGAAAAGATAGTGTATGCCGCACTGAAGGATAGAGCAGGAAACATAAGTCTGCTCGATTCCTCATCCATTGTTTATCTAAGAGGCGCTCGCTTCAAGTTCACACTGTTCGATTACGATTCTCCTGTACCGGACTCAATCTATGCCAACAACAATGTTGTAGAGGTGCAGTTCAACATTCCACCTTCCGCTCCTCCACCTGGGTATTATTACCTTTCTGAGAGCTTCGTCGAGGATATAGACACGATCGAGTGGTGGATTCCTTTCCCTGCGGACGGGGAGACTACATACACATTCTCCGATGTCTCCGAAGGAGAGAAGCTTGTATACGGTTGGGTAAAATCGGTATCAGGAGAAGTATCCCCACCTGAGAGTGCAAGTATTGTGCTGGACAAGACCGCGCCTGAGCTTGCATCAGGGTTTGTCTGTGTCGATACGACTACCGTTGAGCATTTCCCTGATATATTCTTTGCCGACACTTCATGGTCGAATTCGCCTTATATCTGGGCAGTGTTCGGCGATATCGAGGATAACCTCTCCGGCGTTGACTCGCTCCGCTTCTGGGGAAGTATCGAGGATTCCCTCTGGCATCAGGAACTGGAGTTCACCGTGAACGGTGATACCCTCTCGTTCGACTATGACCCTGCAATCGATACAATAAACCTCATTCTTATGTACGATACAACCGAAGTGTCTCGTCCTGTCGGGATTGCAGCGAGAGACTCAGCGGACAACTGGGGGAACAATCTTGACTTCAACTCACTCATCGTTGCTGATATGAAGCTTGATATGCTTCCGCCGGTTATAGACTTCACGCAGGATGGTGAGAGCATCGACTCCATTGTAACGGTGAATCCACCGACCGTCGAGATCCGTATGCTCGACAGACCTGCTCCCGGCTTTATATCGAGGGTATATTTCTGGGCAGATGAGCTGCCCGATACCGTCCTTATCCGTGCTGACTCAACCTGGGCAGGAAGTGAAATAGTTAATGTTCCGTTCGGACTGCACGACCTTGTAACACCTGATAGATTATACCACATCTATGCGCTTGCCGTCGACTCCGCCGGGAACCCATCGAATATCGACACGCTGAAGATGTGGGTTGTCCCCGAGACGCTCTCATACAATTTTGTACTCTTCGATATGGTTGATACAACCGATTCAGAGTTCACGAACAACCAGACGGTAAGGGTTGTGATATTCAGCGACCTCGATGCCGTTCCTGACTCGATGAGGATAAGCGAGGATAGGCGCTTCAGAGGTGTCAGATGGGTACCGTTCAGTTACTCAGACTCAACATATACCTTTGCCACTCCAGTAAACGAGCCGAAGACAGTGTATTGCCAGATAATGCAAGGTGCCTATCCAAGCGGGATAGACAGCGCAACGATAATTCTCGATACGATCCCGCCAACAGTCGATGGAATCCGGGTTATGGACGCCACAACCGATGACGAGAACTGGTCAGATGACTACCGTGTGAAGATAGTCGTTGAAGGCGCAGCAGATGTCCCACCAGGAGAGGTTGCATCATTGCTCGTCTCGGAGAGCGAGGACTTCTCTGTGAACCGCCAGATTCTGCCTTTCACCCTCGACGACCCAACAGTTTACTACACCTGCCAGGAACAAAAATATATACCGGAATCTGGAGGAACATTGGGGGACAAGAGGACGATATATGCCCGTGTGCTTGACAGAGCCGAGAACCCATCCGGAACTGTGACAGACGAGATCATTGTCGATGTGGAGAAGGCAGAGGTATCCAACTTTCCCAATCCGTTTGACCCGAACACCGAAACAGCAACAATAAGGATAAAAGCAGGTTCTCCCGGAGAGAAGGCAGATGTGAAGCTCTTCGATGCATTCGGGAACCTTGTTTGGTCAAAAGAGATAACCCTCTCTGAGCGTTTGACCGACATTGTATGGGACGGCAAGAATGACAAAGGCAAGACCGTCGGCAACGGTGGATATATCTGTGTCGTGAAGATAGGGAACAAAGTTTACAGGCATAAGATAGCTGTCTGGAAGAGAACAGAGTAGCCACAAAAACCTAAGGGGTATAGATATGATAAAATCTGTAAAACTCCTGACGCTGACACTCCTGGCGGCACTGCTTCTGCCCTCCTATGGATATTGTGGTGAGGGAAGTGCTGGACAGCCGGGTGAGTTCCTTCGATGGGGCGTTGGAGCGAGGGCTCTCGGTATGGGTAGGGCGTATTCCTGCATAACCTCGGGCGGAGACGCCCTCGTCTGGAACCCCGCGGGACTCGCTTCCACAGAACGCTGGGAGCTTTCCTTTATGCATTCGATGCTCTATGTCGACTCACGCTACAACTTCGCATCGTTTGCCTATCCGACGAAGAAGCTGGGAGTGTTTGCTCTCGGATACACGAACCTTGGGATGAGCGATTTCGACGGGCGCGATGAGTATAACCTCCCTACCGGCAAATTTTCCCTGATGAAACAGGCGATATATGTAGGATATGGGAGGTACCTCTGGCATAAGCGGCTACGGGTCGGCTTCTCAACGAAGTTCCTGCTCGAGAATATGAACAATGAGTCCGCATCCGGCTGGGGAGGAGTCGACCTTGGAATCATCACAAAAGATATATCTGGGGTGCGACTTGCTCTCAGCGTATTTAATCTTGGGGCATCCGAGATCCAGGGAGAGAAGATTCCCATAGGGATAAGAACTGGCTTAAGCTATCTTCTGTTCAAGAGGCTAAGGCTAACATCCGATATTGACATCATCACTGGGCGCTCGATATTTCCGCGATTCGGTGCGGAGTATAAGTTCTCGAGGTCTTTGCGTCTTCGGGCAGGGTATGACGGGAACGAGCTCTCAGCTGGGGTTGGTTTTGCTTTCGACCGTTTCGGCAAGCTGGACCTCAAGGGAAAGCAAACAACGGTTGACTACGCGGTCGGTCTTATGAACCCCGCTGGAAACGATTACGCAAGGGTCTCCTTCGCTGTTAGGGGAACCGAGCCAGAGTATTTTGCGGAGCTTGACACAGTCTCCGACCCCTGCACGCGACTGTCCGATTTTGAGCTCCTGCTCGACAAAGACTGGCTAACTGGAGCAAGGGCAAACCTCATCTTTGGGTACTGCTCGTTCCGATACCAGTGGTTGGAAGCACCGTTCTCCGCCAATCCGTCATTCTCTGACGCTTGCTATTACTTCAGTCAAGCCTACCAGGGAAAGTTCGGCGACAACTGGAAGAATGAGCTACTCACAATCCCTGAGGCGATGTCATACTTCAGCCAGAAAACTCACTACATGTATGCAGAGAGCTATATGCACAAGAAAGGCTATACCCCTGAGACGCGCCAGCTCATAGAGGACCTGATATTCGTTGGCGGCGATAGCGTCCAGTACGATGTTAGACTGCAGTTCGACCTGGCTTATACCCTTTACCAACTCGGTGAACTGGACTCTGCAAAAGCGATATTTAAGAAGATAATAGCCGACGAGGACAATACGAGAGAGCGTCCTTGCGCGCTTTTCATTATGGCAGAGATGCTCAAAGACGGCTCCGATGAGGAGAAGGAGGAGGCTCTGGAATACCTCGAGAAGATTACATCCGAGTATCAGATGGGCTTTTACAATGAAGAGCTTGGACGGATCTCCTACCCGATGTTTCCAAAGAAGTTCAAGGATAACACTATAGCGGATGATGCACAGCTTATGATAGCAGAGATTAAGCACTCCTTCGGTGGCGAGAAAGCCACCAGAGAAGCCTTAGCAGAATATATGAAGCTATATCTGCTCTATCCTGACCTATCGGTCGAGAACCTAAAACAGGCTCTCGAGGGTGCTGCTACCTGTTTTGAGGAACTTGGTATGCCCGACATGGCAAGCAGATTAAGGGAGAAGGCTAGCAAAATATAAAAAGAAAAGGAGAAACGATGAGGAACTTCTTGCTTCTGGTCGCGGTGTCTGTTGTAGCAATTTTCCTGCTCAGCGGAGCAGAGCTCGTTCTTGCACAGAAGATGCCCGATTCCTTGCTTGTGCACATAGACAACATAAAGGAGGGCAAGGAAGGCGGGAAATTGACCCTGAATGTCTCCTGGATCCTTTACAAGAGTTCTTTCTACAAGAAGACCGGGAAGTACACATCTCCCAAGGAGTTCAGGGACGAGTCATTGACTTACAAGGTCAAGGTCTATGCTGATTCCGCTCTTACCCAGCTCGTTAAGGAAAGCCCTGAGACCGCGGAAATGAACTACATGCTAATGGGACTCGATTTTGATGTAGACTACTGGATTCGGGTTGAGCCTGTGAACGCCACACTCCCTTCGAGGAGCGATTCCGCCCATGTAAGGGTGGCAAAAAGGGCTATCAGCGCAGCAGGAGAAAAAGGGAAAAAGAATATATTCTCGCGGTTCGTTGCCTTTACCAAGATGGGCGGTCCACGGATACTTATACCTATGTACATACTTGCTCTATTTGGGCTTCTCGTGGTTATACCGACAACCTGGTGGCGCCTCCGCCTTGCAAATATCTTCCCGCCGAACAAATGCAGCTTCTGGTATGGAGCCTTACCTATCGATAGAGAAGGAAAAACAGGGCTTGGCGAAAACGGAAATATATTTATGAAGGAAGTCGCCAAATACTGGATAGCAGCTCTGAAATCCATGGGGACAAATGTGGATAAGTTCAAGTCTACCGAGGAATTTCTGAAAGCGACCCGAGACGAGGTAGAAATCACAAAGAAGAAGATGTGGCTCGAGATCGGACTCCCCAATATCGATAAGGCAATTGCTGTCTGCAAAAACGGTGTTCCCGGAATGAAGTATCCCAAGCGCGTGGATGAGTACCCGATAACAAGGATATTTCTCGCTGCACTCGAGAATATTCGGAACAATACGAACGAATGGTGGACATCGCAGGAGGTTGACAGAGCAACGGAAAATACATCCGTCAAGGAGATAGATGCTCTTAAGGGCTGGTCTATTACAGCCCTATGGGCTGTCGGTTCGGTCGAGCCGATGCTCGGACTATTCGGGACAGTGGTCGGCATCAGGATGGCTTTTATGCAAATACAGGAACAGATTGAGAAAAATCCTGATATTCAGACGACGAAGATTGTCCCCCAGCTGGCGAAGGGTATTCAGATCGCACTTATTACCACGATCACAGGGCTCCTTATCGGGATTCCGTTTATGCTTATATACTACTATTATCGCGGCAAGATCGACTGGATATATTCATGCTGGGAGAACATACTTATAGATATTACCAACAAGGCTTAAACGGGAGAATCGATGGCACAAAGGATAGAAGAACCTCTACCGGAGATGGAATGGACTTCCTTGATCGATATCATATTTCAACTTTTGATATTCTTTATGGTAACAATGTCTCTGGGAACAATGGAGACAAGGGCTACTCAGAGGGTGAAGGGAGAGATGGAAGAGAATCTGCCGGCACTCCCTGAGATGGAGAAGCTCTCGGAGGTTGAAAATCTTCCCGCAGGGCTCCTTCTTCATACAGAGATTGAGAAGGAAGGAAAGTACGCAGGGAAACTGGTAGGTTATATCCTTGATCAGATGGTCCCATCCATCGAGGAGGCTAAAAAGGATACCTTGCACACCCACGGTCCGTGGCCACTGAAGGAGACTAAAAAGAGGTTTAAGCGGAGACTGGATGATATCTTCTATATGGGAGAAGAGATGCCAGCTGTAGAGATAAGAGCTCACAAGGATACCCAGTTCGGTTTCATACTCGATGTAATGAACTACGCCAGGGAGGACTCGGTGGAAGCGGTTAAGTTTCGCCTGTCGTGGAAGAAAGGAGAATAAGGGATGAAAAGAAGGGTTGAGGCACTGGAGAAGATGCCGTTAACCTCTATGGTCGATATAACATTCCAGTTGATGATATTCTTCCTCGTAACGATGTCGATTATGCCATCGGTGAAGAGTGCTCCACAGGTAGAGGGAGGGGTAACGCTTGCAACCCCAATACCAGGGGGGACGGAGGTTTCACTGGTAATCCAGCTTCAGAGGTCACCCGAAGGAGGAATGGATTACTATGTTCTCCAGGGGAACGATAGCTCTGGTGAGTTCTACGAGTTTCTCGACAAAACAGGTAGAAATTTCACCACAAGCCCACTATTCCGCAACCGTGCAAGGGTATACAACGTCCTTTACGACGAGACCGGGCTGAGGGTCTTACTCGACCAGCTCAAATACACAAAGCCAAAGGTTCTCATTCGTGCTGACAGAAAGATACCTTACGAAGAGGTTGTAAAGATAGCAAGCTGGCTACAGGAACTGGGCATCACTAAATACGGCTGGGTCGGCGGAACACTGGCAGACCTGAAGGCAAAGATTATAAAGAAGAAGGTGAGAAGATTATGAGGGATATTCTTTTTATCTGCCTGATGTTGATACCTTTCCTCCTTTCCTGCGGCGGGACGGGTGAAACAATTATAGACCTGCCACCAGAGATAGAAGACAAAGACCTGCTCCTGAAGCCTGGATACGGACTCATCACTATCCGTTATGTGCCACCACCACCGCCTGTCTTTGCTGTAGTGAACTATTCGGAAGCAATAGATTTCGATAAGATACAGCGAGATATAGGTATCCCGGACAAACCGTGCATCGTTGAATACCTTGTGGATGTCGCTGTTATGTCGGCATACATATCTCAGAGGTCCGGGAACGCCAAGTTCGACACATATGTCCTCAACGCCATAAGGACCTGGGGATACGACAACTGTGGCAGAGGACTTATGAGGGTAAAGATAGATGTTCCCAAGAGGAAGGCGACTGTCGACGCATCGAGCATCAGGCTTAATCCACAGGAGCCAGGTAGACCGGAGCCAACTATCGGTCCAACCCGCTCCCTTGTCAAGATAAACGGTTTCTCGATAGTCGCCGGCAAGATCTCGATCTAACAAAACAGCAAACAAGGGGTGATGAGGCTATGTTAAAAAGGGTAGGAATAGCAATCTTCCTGGTACTTCTCTGCAGTATAGGAGCCCTCTCCCAAGTGGGAATGAAGGACGCTATCGATGTCCTGAATGCAGGCATAGGGTTCTACCAAGAAGACAAGATGGAGGAAGCTACCGAGAAGTTCGAGTCAGCAGCCACCTCCTTTGCCACCATATTGGAGGGGGTGATACCGCAGGAGGACAAGGCTTACTCCAACTATTACCTTGCCACAGCAAAGTACTACCTCGGCAGGATAAAGAAACAGAAGGAGCTGTTTTCCGAGGCATCAGAAGATTTCCAAAAGGCTATCCAGGGGTTCAAAGCGATAGACCTACTCGGCGAAGAATACCTCCGCTCAAAGTATATGAGGGGACTTTGCTCCTTCCGTCAGTACCAGACAGAACGCGGGACGAGAAGCCAGATAAGATTCCTCGAAGGTGCAATCGGGGACTTTGAGGATTTTCTCTCCGACGAGCAACTGGAGGGGAGAGAAGAGGACCTAATCGACATCATTGAGAACGCAAAGTTTCTCAAGGCATTCTGTAAATACAAGATCGGCTCCCTCAAGATGGACAACAAGTCCGGGTTCCACGATGCTAAGACGATGTTTTCCGAAGCCCTCGACGAGTTCAGTGCACTCGAGAAGGCATCGACGGAGATAATCGCCATCGCATCCCAGTTCTTAGAGGCTGAGCTCCATTATATGATCGCCAGGCTATATATGCAGGTGGATGACAAAGGATGGAAGGAAGCAAAACTCTCGAAAAAAGCCCGCCCCGACGCCATAGAAGAGGAACTTACATCCGCTATCGAAACGATGCAGAAGGTTGTCCCGAAATCGAGCGGATACAAGGACATCCAGAGGCTCGCCAAGCTAAACATCAACAGCTACAGGGTAGCACTCGGTTCTATAGGCGATAAATCCTCGGTAAACGACGCCCTCTCTGCCCTCCTGGAGTTGAAAGGCAGTAAGAGCTATGGTGATTTCGCTGCCCTGAGAATCGCAGATGCCCAACTCCTACAGTTCCTTATCTTCGAGGGAAGCGTAAACAGCGTCTCTACAACATACAGCCGTGTATCCTCCAAATTCCCTGAAGGGAAATACTGGCTTGGATGGGCATACTTCTCCCTTGGAGAGTTCGACAACGCCCTCTCTAACTTTAACTCCTTCCTTGCCCATCTACCGAAGGGTGAAATCCGATTTAAGTACATGGAAGCAGATGCAAAGCTTCGACAGGCTGAATGTATGTTCTGGAAAGGGGTCAAGGAGAACAATCTAACATTGCTGTCCCAGGCTTCTACAATATACAAATCTCTCGCAAATCCAAAGGGTGTATACTTCAATTACTTGACCAGCAAGCAGATAAGCATCGCAAACCTGCGGAACTTCCTCATCCAGATTGAAACTACACTGTCGGGTGAAAAGAACCCCGAGATGCTTAAGGCTGCCATGGAGATGAACGACATCAAGCTCCCTGGTGATGCAGATACCTACATCGAGACGGGGAGATACTTCCTCGAGAAGGGTATAAACACTGCCAAGGAGGAGCGGGCTGATGCTCTGAGCTTTGCGCAGAAAGCGTTTGACCTCGTCATTGCCTCCGGTGGCGTAGATGAGGATACAAAGAATGTTGCCCGGTTCCTGAAGGGGGTAACAATCGTCAAGCTCTCGACCCTATATGAGGGCGCAGAGCAGGCTGAGATCGCTGAGCGCGCCAGGGCTGTGCTTGACCAATGTCGTGCGCCTTACACAAACGAGGCAAAATATGTGAAGGGAATGTCCTACTTTATCGAGAATAACTACTCGGATGCGAAGGCGATATTCTCTACCCTAAAAGCGAAGGGACATGTTCGAGCAGCTTTCTACTATGCACTCTGCTCCCGTGGAGACTGCAACACCCAGGCAGGGATATTTATGGGGATCAAAAATGTCATCAAGGACCGCTCCGATTGGTGGTACCAATCTGCTGAGTTGGAGCTTGCCAAGCTCGCCTGTAGGTCCACTGCAAGCCCAATAAGTATCCCATCCGGCTTAAAGGACGCACCTATGACATACGAGAACCTGGTCGATAAGAAGGCTGACCAGGCAAGAAAGAAGAAGGAATGTAAATTCCTCTGGCAGAAGATCTCAAGCTTCAATCCGATAATCGAGCTCGATAAGGTGATCACCGATAAACCACCAAAGACAAATGTTACACTCACCCTTCTGGTTGAGCCTGTCTGCGTTGGCGCGAGCGTTGCAATCGATGGTGACACAGCCCTGGCGAAGAAGAGTGAAGGGTGCGTCTACAAGGCTGATGTCACCCGTGGCAGGCACACTGTTACAGTCAAGGTGAGGGGATTCTATACCTGGAAGGGTCAGGTCAAAGTGTCCAAAGCTGAGACGGAGACGATTACTCTTGCCAAGGCAGTCAGGTTCGCGAAGGCGGGTGAAGTGGAACATCTCGGTAAGGAGTGTGCAGGGGTTGTCACAACCGGCGAGGAGCTGTTTGTCCTCGACAATCTCCAGCACAAGATCGCTATTATCGATAAGTCAGGCTCCTATAAATCTGCCATTGGATATGATACTCTCAAGCTCGGCTACGGGACAGAGCTTGCCATCGACGGGGAGAATCTTATCGTTGTCGATTCGAGGCGAAACCGTGTGATAAGAACAGATGTGAATGCCGAGATGCAAGAGGCTATGGTATACCCTGGTGAAGAGTATGGTGAGGCTCCGCTGAATAAACCAACAGGTGTCGCCTTTGACGAGGAGAACGGACTCCTCTACATAGTCGATAGCGGAAATAAGAGAATTCTCAAGTTCGAGGGAACAAGCTACCGCGATAACTTCGGCAGTAATGAGCTTATCCAGCCATACGGAGTCGCTATCAACCCTGTGGATGGTAACATCTATGTTACCGACTGGGGCGACGGCTCCGTAAAGGTATATACTCCAGCAGGCGAGTTTGTGAAGAAGTACGAAATAGGTGGTTATCCCGTCGGCATCTATATAAGCAAAAGCGGGTTCATCTTCACCTGCGATATCTTATCCGACACTGTCTATATGTTCGCCCCAGATATGACTCCACTCCCACCGGCAGCCACAGATGCCGTTTCTCCGAGAGGAATCACTATGATAGGAGAGGGACCTGATGCAACGCTCTTCGTATCAGGAGAAGCCGGCGTCTCGTTCTACAAGGCAAGCTGGGATAACACCTATATCCCACAATAGATGTGGGAACTATCGATGTTAAAGAGAGCTACTCTGGGGGGAGTTATCCCCCCAATGTTGTTCATACTTGTTTGTGCTACCTTATCCCCAGCTCATACCAGGGTAAGCCGTACAGATTACCTCTATTTCCAGATCAATCTCCAAAAGAAAACCGACCCTCTATCTGCCCGTGAACTCGCTCGTGAGTTCTTACAAACAGTTGACAGAGAGGGCATTCTCGAACCGAGAACAGATGAGGTCGCCAAAAGCTTCGCCACTCTCTCGATATCCACAGGCGATACAGGTATCGATTTCCTATCCGTCGCCGATTCACTCTTTCACAACGGAAACTTTGCCTATGCCCTCGGATGCTATACAACATTTGGGGAACTGGATGGATACTCTCCTCCGCTCTTTTACAACATTGCGCTCTGCCTGTTCAAGCTGGGACTCAACAAAGATGCCGAACAATACATCAATAAGGCTTTGAAATCTCGTGATGCACTGCCAGATTATTCTATACTGGCGGCACGAATAAAGGAACAGACAGGAGATTTTTCATCTGCCAGAAAAATAATAAAGAAAGCAAAGAAACGGTTTAAGGAACTCCCCCTTACCCAGAGGCTCCTCAACAACTTAGAGGCAAATATGTTTGTGAAAGAAGCTATCCTTTCTGGAAACCCGAGTAAATTCGACAAGGCGTTCTCGCTTTACCGCTCGTTCTACGATGTTCCTCACGCACCCGAAGGGTCATTCGTCCTCGATGCCGAACTCTTCTCCGTTCGTGGTCCCGACACGGATGGGGCTATTACCTTCGGGCTTGATCTCATAAATCGCGGAGATAGAAACCTTATAGTGTGGAACATTCACTTTATAACAGTCCTTTCGGACGGCCAGAGGATTCCCTGTGGAGACATAGACATAGATGAGATAACCGATATATTAGGCACTGCATTCCTTCCACCAGAGAAGGAGATATTCTCACCAGAGTTTGCGTTCGTAATCGATACAGATACCACAAAACAACTGCTCAACACGGATTTTGCCCTGCGGAATTACAATCTGCTTCTCGAGGTGGAATACATTGCGGAGGGGGAAACATCCATAACTACAAGGTCAATGCCAAAGTATTCGGTGAAAACGCCAGAGCTGGCTGATTCCCTTTTTCTGGTTGCCTACTCGGCATTCGGTATCAGCCCGAGGGATAAGATCGCAAAGTATATGGAGGATTTTTTCTCATCCGCTCGGAAAGAGGATACTATTCCGAATTTCCCACTCGATGTGAAGGGCATTCCCCAAGATAAGCTGCATCTCATTGTCGAGAACCTTCTCCTCTTTGATAGTCTGTATTGTGCAGGTGAATACGACTCCCTCCCTGTCATTGCCCAGAGGCTTGCACCGTACCGAGAAGCTATCTCTGACTACAGCATGTTGGAAGCGATTAGCTACCAGCTCACAGGGGAATACGATTCCGCATATACCATTCTCAAAAGCCGAGAGGATTTCTGGGGCTACTTCAACATCGGGCTCATATACTTTGGTGCCGAGAGAATAGGCGATGCTATGAGGTCTTTCAAACAAGCAGAAAAGATACTACCAGAAAACCCCGAGGTCCATCTGAACCTTGGGATAATATACGAGAGGTTAGATGAGCCCGAACTTGCCGTGGAGGAATACAGGAAATATCTCAATCTCGGCGGAAGGAGAGTAAAAGAGGTAAAAGGCTGGATAAAATCTATCGAACAGCCGTCTGTTCCATAGCATCAGCTGAGGACTATTCTCTTCGGCAGGATATAGTTCATCGGGTCGACGGGTTTACCGCCAACCCTCACCTCGTAGTGCAGATGAGAGCCAGTAGTTCTGCCACTTCTTCCACAGGTACCGATAATATCACCACGCTTTACATATTGCCCGGGCTTTACCTTTATCTTATCCAGATGACCGTAGCGGGTTTCATAATAGATATGGTTTATCATAACCATCTTACCGTAGCCGTGATACCAACCAGCAAACCTCACCCTGCCATCGGCAGTGGCACGAACCGGTGTCCCACGCCTGTTAGCAATATCTATCCCCTCATGCATCTTAATCTCACCAGTAAAAGGGTCCCTTCTCGGTCCAAACCTCGATGTGATGTACCCTCTCATCGGCATCACACTCGGCGTGTGCTGAAATATCCTCTTCTTCTTTACATATGAGGAGCAGGCAGCCTCAAGATTCCTTCTCTCAAACCGCGCCATCTCAAGGAGCATATTAACAGAGGCATAAAGCGAATCAACGGGGGTAGTATGCCTCTCCAGTTCCGTCCCACCATACCCCAGTAAACGAACTGCCTCATCAGGGGGAGAAAGGTCAGCAATCTCCATAAATACATCTACGAGCTTCCGCATCTCACCGAAGGCAACCTGAAGCGAATCAAAACGCTCCTTTATCTGAGAAACCTCCGCAGATAAACGCCTGTTCCTTTCCCGCAAACTCCTATCTGTCCAAACATTCTTCCTCTGGACGAAAAAAAGAACACTGCATAGAACAAGGGAAAAAATTACAAAAGCCGCAATAGAGGAGAAGAGTATCAACCTTCGCTTACTTATCTCGCACCGGTAAGGCTTCCCAACGGTCGGAACTATCAGTATAGAATATTTTTTCATTTTAACTAAAGTAAAATAATATCTTCTCTATGTCAAGCTTTTTCGCCTTTCTCAACGATCTCCATAATATTCTCTGCAATCTGCTCGAGCTTCTTTGCGTTTGGATTATTCTTCACGGTCGTGATAAACGGTCTGCCGTCATCGCCTGAGTCAACGATCTCCGGGTCAAGCGGCACATCACCCAAGAAATTCAGGTTCATCTGCCTCGCCGCCTTCATTGCACCGCCGGTCTTAAATATGTCGATCTCCTTCCCACAGTATGGACAGGTAAAACCGCTCATATTTTCGACGACACCGATAACAGGAACTCCAAGCGCCCTGGAGAAGCCGACCGTCTTTCTGGCATCAAGTAGGGCAACATCCTGCGGTGTGGTGATAATGACTGAGCCTGTGAGCTTCGGTATCAGCTGACATATCGAAAGCGGCTCATCACCTGTTCCAGGGGGGGCATCGATTATAAGATAGTCCAGTTCCCCCCAGTTAATATCCCCCAAAAACTGCTCGATTGCCTTCATCTTCAACGGCCCACGCCAGATAACAGGGGCATCCGGGGACTGCAAAAGCGATGCCATCGTCACAATCTTCACCCCGCCTTTTACCACAGGCTCTATCTTTTTATCCTCGTTCACCGCGAGACGCATCCCCTCAATCCCCGTCATCTTGCCGATAGACGGACCGTGAATGTCAACATCCAGAAGTCCAACTTTCCTCCTCTTTGCAGCAAGGGAATACGCAAGGTTCACTGCAAGGGTGCTCTTACCAACTCCCCCCTTACCGCTTATGATGAGTATCTCGTACTTTATCTTTCTAAGTGTCGCCTCTACCTTGGGGTTCGGTGCCCTAACGCCCCTTGACTTCTCCATCTCCCCCTCCTTTACCAGTGGCTATTGCTACTATATTATCTAAGGGATGCCGTAAGTCAAGAACTTATTCAATTGACATATGCCCTTCTGTTTATTATAATGTTTGATCATCAATTCATATCAATTTAATGGAAGTATTATGAGCCTTTCTGGGAAGAAGATTCTTCTTGGCATCTCGGGTAGCATAGCTGTATACAAGAGCTGTGAGCTTGTGCGTCGTCTTGTGCAGAACGGAGCCTCTGTGCGGGTCGTTATGACTGAGAATGCAAAAAAGTTCGTCTCTCCGCTCACATTTTCTGTCCTATCTTCTGAGGATGTATATACGGAGATGTTCGATGGGCTTCCTCATATTAGGCTTACCAACTGGGCAGATATCATCTTGGTTGCTCCAGCAACGGCAAATATTATAGCGAAGGTGGCATCGGGTATTGCAGACGACTTGCTTTCAACTATCATCCTTGCCGCCGATTCGCCCGCACTCTTTGTCCCTGCAATGAACGAGAGGATGTTTAACTCACCTGCAACACAGCGGAATATAGGAAATCTCAGACTATCCGGATGGAATATCTTAGAGCCAGACACAGGTGAGCTTGCCTGTGGTACCACTGGAAAGGGGCGGTTTCCACCTGTGGAGTATATCATCGCTTCTGTTGATCGCATCCTGTATAACAAGCCGGACCTCAAGGGGAAATGTGTCATCGTAACAGCTGGTCCAACATTCGAGAATATCGACCCTGTAAGGGTTATCGGGAACCTCTCCTCCGGGAAGACAGGGTATGCGGTTGCAAGAGAGTGCTGGAGAAGGTATGCAGATGTTCTGCTCATATCGGGGAAAACGGAACTCTCCCCTCCACCTGGGGTTAGAATTATCAGATTCACGAACTCAGAGGAGCTTTTTAGGTTACTCACCCAGAAGCTTCCAGAAACAGATATCCTCGTGATGGCTGCTGCTGTCTCAGATTTTCTACCGAAGAAATCCGATGCTAAGATAAAACAAAAGGAAGGTTTAACCCTTCAGCTCCTGCCAAATAGGGACATCCTTGCGAGCCTGAAGAAGAGAACAGGTAAGATCGTTGTCGGGTTCGCCCTCGAGACGGAAAATCTGAAAGAAAACGCCGAGAAAAAGCTTGAGGAAAAGGGTATGGACATCGTATACGCAAACAGCCCCAATAGCATCTCCTCCGATGAGACGGAAGGGGTTATAATCGAGAGAGGAAAGGAAGCTATTCCCGTATCGAGGATGAAAAAGTCGGAGTTTGCCACGCTCCTTGTGGACAGGATATGTAAGCTTTTGCGATGAGAAATCTTTTTAGAGAATATTTAAGGTTTCTTATGGATACGGGCGAAGAGGAGCTAATCCTCCCAAAAGCGCCAGCCACGGAGAAAACCCGTCAGCAATCGAAGGCTGAGCTGCTCTCACAGCTTTACAACCGCATAAAGGGATGTCGGAGATGTCCGCTTGGTGCGACAAGAACCAACCTTGTCTTCGGTGCAGGCAACCCAAACGCATCCATTATGTTCATCGGAGAAGCTCCAGGATATGAGGAAGACAGAACAGGCGTTCCCTTCGTCGGAAGGGCAGGGAAACTGCTGGACAGGATACTCGCAGCGATGAGCCTTTCTCGTGAGGATGTATATATTGCCAATATCCTTAAGTGCCGTCCTCCGAGCAACCGCGACCCACTCCAACAGGAGGTAGCAAAGTGCTTACCATACCTCGAGCAACAGATTGAAATAATCGCACCTGATATTATCTGCTGTCTCGGAAGGATATCCGCACTGTATCTCCTACGGTTGAAACTACCGATGAAACTTATGAGGGGTAATATCTACCGCTGGAAAGGAAGCATCCCCGCTATCGTCACATATCACCCTGCGGCACTCTTGAGGAATCCAGCACTAAAACGACCACTCTGGGAAGATATGCAGAAGGTGATGAGGATTTTGAAGGAAGGCACGTAACTATGGCAATACCTGGTAGACTACCACCGCAGGCAATCGAGTTGGAGAAGGCAATCCTCGGTGCGATGATTATCGCACCCAACTTCTCCGACAAGGTGTTTAGTATCCTCAAAGATTCATCCTTCTACAGTACAGCCAATCGTGAGATATTCGGAACACTGGCCTGGATGTATGAGGAGGGAAAACAGATAGACTACTATACGGTTGTCGACGCTCTCAAGAAGAAGAAAAAGTTGAAAGCAGTCGGTGGGAGTTCATACATCCGTAAGCTTTGCGAGACCGTCACCACCCCAGCGAACCTCGAATATCACGCTGAGATAGTTAGGGATAAATCCATCCTGCGCAAGCTTATAACCATCGCAACCGAGATAATAGATAGATCTTATGACGAGTCCACAGAGGTGCAGGAGTTGCTCGACTGGGTAGAGAAGGAGATATTCTCTATAGCGGAGGAACGACTAAAAGGAGACTTTGTTCAGGTTGGCGAGATTGTTCATGACCGTGTCAGGGTGATACAGGAATACCACACTCGTGGCGGTGCTGTGCTTGGTATTCCCACAGGGTTTGAAAAGCTGGACGAGGCAACAGGCGGGTTTCACAACTCAGAATTCATCGTCATCGGAGGGCGTCCTGGAATGGGGAAATCGACCCTCGCACTCAGCATTATGCGCTATATCTCTGTGGAACACGGCAGACCCAGTGCGCTCTTCTCACTCGAGATGTCCAAGGAGCAGGTGGTGGAGCGGCTCTTAACAAGTGTTGCTAAGGTAAACCACGATAGGATGAGGAAAGGGTATCTCTCCGAACGGGAGATCGAGAAGGTTGTGAGCAAAGCACCGACCATTGCAAGGGCTCCATTATTTATTGACGATACCCCCTCTCTTACCCCTCTCGAACTGCGGGCAAAAGCAAGACGACTTAAAAGGGCAGAAGGTGTAGAGGTTATCTTTGTTGATTATCTCCAGCTTATGTCGGCAGGCAAAAGAATAGAGAGCCGCCAGCAAGAGATATCCCTCATATCACGCTCACTCAAGGCACTGGCAAGGGAGCTTTCCGTCCCAATCGTGGCTCTATCACAGCTTTCCCGTGATGTGGAAAAGCGTCCGACAAAAGAGAGACGACCACGCCTGTCCGACCTAAGAGAGTCCGGAGCTATTGAACAGGATGCCGACCTCGTTATGTTCATCCATGACCCAAAAGCCAGAGAAGAGGCAAACAAAAAAAGCTCTACACCGGAGATTATCATCGCCAAACAGAGAAACGGACCGCTGACATCGTTCAAACTCACATTCCTGAAAGAATACGGCTCATTTGAAAACTATACCCCAGGAGACGATAGCTACACCACGGAGGATATAGGCGGTGCGTAAAAGGATACTCCTCCATACCTGCTGTGCACCCTGCGCAACCTACACCGTCCAAGCTCTACTCGAACTCGGATACTCACCCACCCTCTTTTGGTATAACCCAAACATCCATCCGTTCACTGAGTATAAGAATAGGCTTCTTGCCTTCAGGGAGTTCGCTACCCGACACAACCTTCCAACAATAGAAAAAGATTTCTATGGGCTGAGGTACTTCCTTGCGAATGTCTCTTCGAATACACTCTTCGGCGTCCGATGCAATTTCTGCTATTTCTGCCGCCTCGAGAAAACTGCACAAGTGGCAAAGAAAAACGGATACCATCTCTTCACCACAACATTACTCTATAGCGTCTTCCAGAACCATAAGATGATAAAACAACTCGGTGAACAGATCTCGAGAACATCCGGAGTTGGCTTCCTATACAGAGACTTCCGAGATGGGTATAGAAAGGGTGTCGAGCTTGCAAAAGCAGAAGGAATGTATCGACAGAAATACTGCGGCTGTGTCTTTAGCGAGGAGGAACGGTTCAGAAGTTGACAAACCCTTGTATCTACATAACTATCGGGAACGATGGCATCAGTGATCTACCTCAATTATGACCGCGAGAAGGCGAAATTATTTGCCGAAGGGATAAAGGGGCTCGGGCTTGCCGATGTTGACTACGCAAGCTCGCTACGGGAGCTGTTCGATAAACTCCGTGAGAAGAAATTCAACATAATCATCATCCGGATGAGCCCCAGCCTCGCGTCCACCATCGCTGATGGTATAAAACGTCTGGCAGAAAAATACCCCGATGCTATCATATTTGCAGAAACAACCCAGCTCGCCTTCGAGAACTACTATCGGTTCCTTTTAAAAGAAGACTACCAGGAACCTCAGCCAAGCTACCTACACACTCCCGAAAAACTCCCAGCTCTCCTCTTCCCAGCGGACTTCTCCAACGAGGAAAAAAGAGAGGTTATAAGGTTTGTTGTCAAAAGGATGACCGAACCAGGAATGACAAAGGTTCTTAAGAATTCTCCAATACTCAAGAAGCTTTACAGGGAACTAAAGGAAAAGGAAGAAAATACTTGATTTTCCTGTTTCATCGGGTATAATTTACTCTTGGCGTAGGAGGTAGGAGTGTTTGAGGAGCTGACAGACAGGATAACAACCATATTCCGCAAGCTTGCTGGTAGAGGGAAACTGACCCATAGCAACATCCGGGATGCTCTAAGAGATGTCCGCCGGGCACTGCTCGAATCGGATGTCAACTACAAGGTCGCGCGACATTTCGTAAGGTCTGTAGAGGAAGAGGCTCTCGGCGAGAAGGTAATAGAGTCCATTACACCGAGCCAGCAGTTCGTGAAGATCGTACACGATAAGCTCGTTGAGCTCCTCGGCGGCGAACCTGCCAGATTTGAACTTCACGGCAAACTCCCGCTCTCCGTCATGCTCGCTGGACTCCAAGGCTCTGGGAAGACAACCGTAGCGGGAAAACTCGCTCTTTTTCTAAAACAGAAAGGATATAATCCTCTTCTTGTAGCAGCAGATGTCCACAGACCAGCAGCCCCAAAGCAGCTTGCAAAGCTCGGAGAGATGCTTAATCTTCCGACGGTTATGCCAGAGAAAGACGAAACCGCACTTCAGGTAACAAAAAGGGGGTTCGACCTTGCAAAGAAAAACGGCTACGATGTTGTGCTTCTTGATACTGCAGGTAGACTCCAGATAGATGCCGAGATGATGGACGAGATAAAACAGCTCAAGAAGCAGTTTTCACCCACAAAGACTGTTCTCGTACTCGACGCAATGACAGGACAGGAGGCAGTTTCCGTCGCTGAGATGTTTGATGAAGCACTAAATGTTGACGGGTTTGTTCTCACCAAACTCGATGGCGATGCCAGGGGAGGAGCAGCACTCTCCATCAGAGAGGTGGTTGGTAAACCGATATTCTTCGTCGGAACGGGTGAAAAACTGGACAGGTTCGAACCGTTCTATCCCGACAGGATGGCAAACCGCATCCTCGGTATGGGAGATGTTGTTACACTGGTTGAAAAGGCACAGAAATCTTACGATGAGAAAGAAGCAAAAAGACTGGAAAGGAAGCTCCGTCGGCAGGAATTTACCCTTGAGGACTTCCTCTTCCAGATAAAAAAGATAAAAGAGATGGGAACAATCGACGAACTCCTTGCTATGATACCCGGTATGAGCAAGAAGCTTAAGGGAGTAACATTCGATGAAAAGGAGCTTGCTCACATCGAGGCGATAATAAACTCAATGACACCGAAGGAGCGCCGATGCTTGGAAATAATCGACGGCAGCAGAAGGAAAAGGATTGCAAAGGGTTCTGGAACATCCGTCCAGATGGTTAACAAGCTCCTGAAAGATTTCAAGATAATGAAAAAAATGATGAAAACCATCCCCAAAATGCCAAAAATTCGAGGATTTCCGTTGCATTAATAAAAAATCTTGATAAATTGCAAGATTAAAAAGGAGGGAAAGGTAGTGTTACGTATCAGGCTCACCCGCTTTGGGAAGAAGAAGCAACCGTTTTACAGAATAGTGGTAGCCGACGATAGAGCCCCACGGGACGGGAAGTATATAGAGAAGCTCGGCTACTATAACCCCCTAACCGAGCCCGAGGAGGTAAAGGCAAAATCTGAACGGCTAACATTCTGGCTCAACAAGGGTGCCCAGATGACCGCGACCGTCAGGAGTCTCCTTAAGAAACATAAATATCTTACGGGACTGAAGAAGCAAGCTGAAACTCAACAGCAGGAGGTACAGTGAAATGAAGGAGTTCATCGAGTTCATCGCCAAAGCACTTGTGGACCATCCAGAGCTCGTTTCTGTAAAAGAGATTGAAGGGGAGAAAACAACAGTTTACGAGCTCACAGTAGGAGAAGGGGACCTGGGCAAGGTTATAGGCAGAGGAGGACAGACTGCCCGCTCTATGAGGACACTCCTGACCGCTGTCTCCGCTAAGCACGGCAAAAGGGCTGTCCTTGAAATAGTTGAGCCGTCCCCATCAAGCGGAACAGAGGGACTCTCCTCGAGATAGTTGAGCAGATTCATTGTAGCAAGAATAGGCAGAACCTTCGGTATCTCTGGTACCTTCCGTGCCAGAATAATAACAGATTCCCCTGCCTACCTCGAGGAGCTGAAGAGACTTTATATCTCAGGTGTCGAGAGCCCGTTCGAAGTCGAGAAAATAAAGGTAAAGGGGAAGTTCGCCTTTGTAAAACTTAAGGGGATCGACTCCCCCGAGGAGGTGAGAAAATACTCTGGCAGATTTCTCGAGGTAACAGAAGATATGCTCGCCCCGTTAGAGGAGGGTGAGTTCTATTTCCAGGAGGTTGAGGGGCTCGATCTGGAATCGAGCGATGGAAACCTTCTTGGAATAGTTCTCAGGGTAGAGCGTATCCACGGTGAGGATTACTTCGCCGTCCTACACAAAGGGAAGGAGTACCTTATCCCTTCATACGGGATATTTATCTCCGAGCTCGACCTCGAAAAAAGAAAAATGAAAATCAGTCCGTTGGGTGAGGATCTGCTCAAGCTATGAAGATATATATCCTGACAATATTTCCTGAGATATTCTCCTCCGTCCTCTCTTGCGGTGTGATAGGCAGAAGTAGGACCCAGTTCGAGGTCATAAACATTCGTGATTTTGCAACAAACAAGCATCGGGCTGTGGATGATGCTCCCTATGGCGGGTTCGGTGGCATGGTGATACTCCCGGAGGTGGTTATGGATGCCTTCGATTCGCTGCCAGAGGAGGCGAGGGCAAAGGTCATCATACCGACACCAAGAGGGAGGCTGTTCCGCCAGGAGGACGCCGCTGCCCTCTCAAAAGAGAAAGCCATAACCTTCATCTGTCCTCACTACAAAGGGATAGACGAACGGGTGTTCGAGCTGACGGGTGCCGTTCGCTACTCCATCGGTGACTATGTCCTAACGGGCGGAGAGCTGCCAGCACTTGTTATGATAGATGCCATAGTTCGACTCTTACCCAATGTCCTCGGAAATTTTCAGTCGGCAGAGCTTGACTCGTTTTACGGCAAGTGGCATCTCGGCGCACCTGTCTATACCAGACCGAGGGTATTCAGGGGACTCAAGGTCCCAGATGTGCTTATCTCAGGTGACCATAAAAGGGTCCTGCGGTGGAAGAAGATGAAGGGGCTCGCAGATACCCTAAAATACCGCCCCGAACTCGTCGAAGAGAAAAAGCTCACAGAGGAGGAGAAGGAACTCCTCAAAATGATAAAGGATAAAAAAGGGGGAATAGATGTTAGACCAGATAATCAGAATGGTAGAAGCTCCTTACCTAAAAAAGGAGCCGGATAAGTTCGGTCCCGGGGATACCGTCAAGGTGCATCTCAAAACCAATGAGGGCGACAAAGAACGGGTCCAGATATTCCAGGGGATCGTTATCTCCATACGCGGCAGAGGAGTGAACCGCAACTTCACCGTTAGGAAGGTCTCCCAGGGAATAGGCGTCGAAAAGACATTCCCTTTGCATTCCCCTCTTGTTAAACAAGTTGAGGTTGTTCGCGAGGGTAAAGTCAGACGAGCAAAGATATACTACATCCGCGGGAAGGTCGGCAAGTCAGCTAGGATAAAGGAGAAGAAAAAAATCAGCAAGTAGCAAGTATGGAGACTTTTTCCCGCATAGAAGAAAAACTTTCCTCGCAAAAGATTGTCATAGCTGGCGTCGATGAGGCAGGAAGGGGACCATTAGCAGGTCCTGTTGTCTCTGCCGCCGTGGTCTGGGATTACTCTATCCTCAACCCAGGGATAAAAGACTCCAAAAAACTATCCGAGAAGAGAAGAGAGATTCTCTTCGACTATATCCGCGAAAACGCTGCCTCCATCGGCGTCGCAATCGTTTCACCAGAGGAAATAGATAGACTTAACATCCGCAACGCATCGCTTCTGGCAATGAGAAAAGCAGTGGAACGACTTTCTATCCCACCCGAAGTGGTTCTTGTCGACGGCAGAGACGCTATTCCAGCCCTCCCAATAAAACAACATCCGATCATCTCCGGTGATGATAAGATACTTGCCATCTCCGCTGCCTCGATTGTTGCAAAGGTAATCCGAGATAGGATTATGCTCCGCTACGACAAGGAGTACCCAGGATACGGTTTCGCTAACCACAAAGGATACCCAACAAAGGAACATAAAGAAGCAATAAGAAGGCTCGGTCCATCACCAATCCACAGAAAAACATTCCACGCCGTCGCTTCTTTTATCTTGTAAATCTGGTCATCCAAAGTTATCTTTCAAGAACTATGAAACTGCTCATTGTCCAGACGGCATTCTTAGGCGACCAGATACTCACCACCCCGTTCATCAGAGCAGTCAAGAAAAATTCCCCAGACTCCTTCCTCGCCTATCTTACGACACCCGTTGGAGCGGAAGCACTCGCCAACAACCCCAATATAGACGAATACATAATATTCGACAAACACGGCAAGGACAAAGGAATAACAAGCCTACTTTCTATCGCAAAGCAGATCAGGAAGAAGAGGTTCAATATCGCTTTCCTGCCACACCGCTCCTTCCGCTCCGGTCTACTCGCCTACCTGGCCGGCATTCCCGAAAGAATAGGATACAAACCCGCTCCCGGTTCAATATTCTACACAAGAAAGGTAAAAAGAGATCCCCGTAAACACGAAATCCTCCGTATAATGCAGCTTCTGTCTGTGTTCGGACTGGAAACAGATACCCCTCCCTCGCCTGAGCTGTTCCCCTCAGACAAGGATATATCTATTGCACAGAATTTTATGCAAGCGCACTCCCTTTCTGGAAAGCGAATTGCAGGGTTTGCACCTGGTTCAGTCTGGAGGACGAAGAGGTATCCTGAAGAGGGCTACATTGAGCTTGGCAGACTGCTTATCAGGAAACCTCTTGTCGACGCGTTGGTTATTGTGGGCGGTGAAGGGGATTACTCCCTATGTCAGAGGATTGCAAGTGGAATAGGCAAGAGCGCTTTTGTTTTTGCCAAAGCTGGTTCAATACTTGCAACATTTGCACTGATGAAAAACCTGCTTTTTCTCGTTTCAAACGATTCCGCACCGGGGCACATAGCATCTGCCGCTGGTATACCTGTAGTCTCGATCTTCGGTCCAACCGTGCCTGAATTCGGATTTGCACCCGTCGGAGAGAAAAATATTATTGTCCAACCGAAAAACCTTCCCTGTCGTCCTTGCGCTCCTCACGGTGGTATGCACTGCCCCAAGGGGCACTTCCTCTGTATGAAGAGCATTACCCCACAAAGGATATTCTACACAATAGAGAAAAATCTCTTGAAAAATTTTTTATAAACTATATTATAAGTTGCAAAATAGTTACTAAGTGAGAGGGGGAAGAGATGAGGAACCTGTTTGCTTTTTTGCTCGTTCTCCTTGTATTGACAGGATGTTCCAAAAACCCGACGAGTAGCAACAATAACAGCAACTCTATGCCACCGAACAGGATAATATTTTCGGCATCGACAGAATCCATGGGTGAGAAGTGGATATACTCCCTGGACGCCGCAACAGGTAAGGTTGACACGGTGGTATCCGGTGTGAATGTATCGGAGTTATCTGTTTCACCTGACAGAGCGAAGATCGTCTATGCCAGCTGGGGTGACATATACACCGTGAGCTATGATGGAACAGATGTAGTCCAGATAACGAGTACACCTGACGAGGAGAAATCACCAGCTTTCTCGTCGTCTGGGGATAGGATCGCTTTCTTGCGTGCCGATTCCCCGTCAGGCTCGGTTTATTCTATCGTGATTTACCAGGTATCCACAGGGAATGAGCAAGTTCTCATAAGTGGTCGGAACATAGTCTCAGACCTCGAGTGGAGCTATGACGACTCCCGGATAGGGTATTATTCTTCTGGGGTTCAGAAACTGTTTCACACCGTTCGCCTGTCTGATGGTGTAGAGGAAACAATTCTTGGTTTCCCGAACCTCGCTTCTGATTTCGCCTTCTCCCCACTTGGGCTTTTCTGTTATGTTGGAACAAGCTACGGACTGCTTTTTGCCGATATAGCGAACGACACATTTGCCTCGATTACCGATTTTGATGGTGTCTGCAAGGGAATAGACTTCTCCCCCAACGGGGGGAGCGTTGCCCTCGTCCACATAAGACAGGATGGTGGATACTTCTACAACGACATCTATACACTTGATGCCGACGCCACAAATATTCATCCTCTGACGAGCAATTTCCGTGTGAACCCGAACATCACATATACCTCGCTTAAGTTTTCTCCCTCTGACAACGAGAAGATTGCCTACATAAAGGGAGTATCTTCCGGTGGAACTTATTCCTACTCAATCTGCTGTATGGACATTTCCACAGCTGAGGAAACCGTTCTTAACACAGGGTTTTTTAGGTATTACGGCTTCGAATGGTAGCCACTCCCAAGATAGGGTTAACTGTTGGGTATCAAGCTCCCAACAAGATAAGCTTCTTATACGGGGAATCCTTCGATTACCTCAAGGAGTCATATATTGAGAGTGTAAGATCAGCTGGTGGATTGCCCCTTCTTTTGCCCAATATTCCGGAGAATGTGGATGATTATCTTGCTTGCCTCGATGGTCTGATTCTAACAGGCGGGCTCGATGTCGCTCCGTCCTTGTATGGAGAAGAGAAGACCTCTGACGCCGTTCGACCTGCTTCATATAGGCGTGATGAGTTTGAGCGGAGGATAGTTATCGCAGCAGTTAAGATAGGGCTTCCTGTTCTCGGGATATGTCGCGGTTTCCAGATGGTTGTCGTTGCCATGGGGGGCACACTCTATCAGGATGTCTCCGAAAGGGAACATACAGGTAAGCACACCCGCTCTTCCAAGACGAAGAAGATGGTAAATCACTCTGTTTCCATCGTTCGAGGCAGCATACTGTATAAGATTCTGGGTAGCGATAGAATCACAGTCAATTCTTCTCATCATCAGATAGCAAAGGATGTTCCCGATGTGCTCAAGGTAAGTGCTTACGCCGATGATGGAGTGCCAGAGGGGGTGGAAACAGAGGATGGTAAGCTAATTGCCGTTCAGTGGCACCCGGAGGAGATGGAAGACAGGAATGCCCTCGCTCTTTTCGAGTATCTTGTAAATAGTGCCAAAGGAAGAGGATGACCGGTATTGGATCTTTTCTTATCTGGGTTCCACCGATACTTCTTGCTATAACATTTCATGAGTTCTCGCACGGTTATGCCGCCTATCTGCTCGGTGACCCGACCGCGGCTTATGCTGGGAGGTTGAGCCTCAACCCCCTGCGCCATCTCGACCCGCTGGGGACTATCATGCTCCTATTCGCCCACATAGGCTGGGCAAAGCCTGTCCCGATAGACCCGCGAAATTTCAAAAACCCAAAAAGAGGAATACTTCTCACATCCGTTGCGGGTCCTGCATCGAATATGCTGCTTGCATTCTTGTTCGGGCTGCTCTACCGATTATGGGTTAATCTGTTTCCTCCCGGTATCTATATCGATGGCAGCACGCTCCACATCCTCGCAGCGATGCTTCTTGTCACCGTTCGAATAAATCTGATACTTGCCGTCTTCAATCTGATACCGATTCCGCCGCTCGATGGTTCGAAGATACTGTTCGGGCTTCTGCCCAGAGAATACGACAGGATGTTTTACCAGCTGGAAATGATGGGACCATTTTTACTCATCGGATTGATAATATTCTCGGAGCTCTCCGGTCTGCCGATACTTTCCGCCCTGATATACCCTTTTGTCGGTTTCTTCACGAAGATATTTGCGGGGGTGTAAAATGGTAAGATTCAGACACTCAAAAAGCGGGAAATATGTTTCTGTCCCAAGACCTGACCGCTCACACTATCCAAGGTTCTTCTGGCTGAAATGGGTTTTGGTTGCAATAGTGATAATAATTGTTATCTTTATGATAGCTATGTTAAAATAACAGGAGTAAATTATGAAAAGGCTACTTCCTATATCTGTTCTTGTGCTCGTGATTGCTTTGCCACTGTTTGCTTTTGTTCCGCAGGATACGGACTTCCCCGAGATAGGGCTCGAGGCTGAAAAGATGGTCAGGGCAGGTAATATCCCTGAGTTTCTCGCAGGTGGTGGTGGAAACTGGCAGATATTCATCGACCCTAAGACAGGTATCCTTCGCCGAGCGAGGGGAGGCTATATCGAGACGGGAATAACAAGCGATCATCAGGAAAGGGTCCTTTCCTTTCTCATTAACAACTCGGATGCACTCGGACTGGGCAAGGCAACACTTTCGCCATATAAGGAGGTTCATTTCGAGAACAAATACATTCTGACCTACAGGGAGGAAATCCATCATATCCCTGTATATGACGGATACATAACGGCTATGATAACGGAAAGAGGGAGGCTGTATTCTATAACCTCACACATAAAGACAGTTGAGGAGATACCGACTGTTCCTGCAATCGGGCAGGAGGAGGTAAAATCCTCTGTTGAGGGGTATCTTGGCAGAGAGGTTGCCATCGACTCTGAGATACGGCAGGTGATACTGAAAAAGTCTGGTAGAACACATCTTGCATTCGACTTTGTTGTATCATTTGATGGGGTTCGGGCAGAGGCTTTAGTCGACGCCAAGACTGGTGAATTGCTTGCCCTGTTTTCTCTCTGCCGTTTTGACACCTTCAGCGGTAGCTTCGACGGCGAGGTTTACCCGTACAACGCACTCGACGAGATAGCAATTGCCCCGCTTCCATACATCGAGGTATGGCTTGGTAGCTCTGGCATCTACGCCGATGAAGCTGGTAGTTTTGAATTCTCTTCTGTTTCGGGTTCATCGTTCTCCCTTCAGGCACATCTCAAGGGGATATACGCCGATGTGGACAACGCATCCGGAGAGGACGGAGCATACCACAGCTCGGTAACACTGGCAGACTCCCCATACTCGGCACATTTCACAAGAGCCTATGCCGAAATTGATGAGATAAATGCATACTATCACACAAACTTCATCCATCAGTATGTCAAATATTTTCTTGGTTACAACGCAATGGATTATCAGATGCCTGTTACGGTTCTCATAGAGAACTACGACAACGCCTACTGGGACGGTCGGGGGGTAAACTTCGGTGATGGAGGGGCAACGATGTATAGTTTTGCCCTTTTCGCCGAGATAATCTATCACGAGTACACCCACGGCGTGACGCACCATATATATCCCGACTACCAGCTTCCATACTCTGGTGAGCCTGGAGCGATCGATGAGGCTCTTTCGGATTATTTTGCCTGTTCCTTAACCGATGACCCAAGGGTTGCCGATGGAATATACCTTTACTATCCTGGTATGTTCAGAACGATAGATAATCACCTTTGCTACCCTGACGACATGAGTGGTGAGGCTCACGCTGATGGCAGGATAATAGGAGGTGCCTTCTGGGATACAAGGGAGCTAATTGGACAACCGAGGTGCGATTCACTTGTTCACCTTGCTCGCTTCGACGGGTATCCGAACGAGTTCGAGGAGTTCCTTTATGCGATGCTCGATGTGGATGACAATGATGGTTATATCGGAAACGGAACGCCAAATGCTGTGGGGATATACACCGGTTTCTACAACCACACGATAGGACCAGGAATCCGATTTGAATTAATACATACCCCGCTTATGAACACAATGGATACGGTTCACTCATACAGGGTCGTTGTGGATGCTGAACATACATTCGATGTTGCCTCTGGTGGGATTGTGCTTCACTACCGTATAGATGGCGGTAGCTGGACGGATGTCACCTGCGTAGGGGGTGGATTTACAGGGTATTCAGGCTTCATACCAGCGCAACCTCTTGAAACGCGGATAGACTACTACATCACAGGTAGTGACCTTTTTGGGCTCTCTGACACCCTCCCTGACGGTGCTCCAGACAGCTTCTTCACCTTCTTCGTTCAGCCTGATGCTGATCCACCGATTGTTGAGTTCACTCCGCTTCTCGAGCAGTCCCCGATATACTGGCCCAGGAAAATATATCTGAAGGCTTTGGACAATACAGGTATCTCCTCTGCATCTGTCGAATTCTACCGAGATGGTAGGCTAATTGACCATCTGGAGATGGTGCACACAGACGATGAGGAGCGGTATGAGGTTTACGAGGGAACAATGAACTTCCCAATTGAGGTGGGTGATACAATCCTTTACAGGATAATTGTGGTAGACAGCTCACCTGCCCTGAATAGCACGATACTGCCTGAGGAGGGATTTTACAATTTCCCGATAACCGAGCGCTACATCGAGGATTTCGACCACGGTAGAACAGAATACCGGCACTATACGATAACCGGAGGCTATGGTGACAACTGGCATATCTGCGACTACAGAAGCTACCCTGATGGGGAATACTCGTGGAAATGTGGTTCGGTTTCAGAAGGAGGAAACTATGACGACCTCCTTGATTGTGCATTGGAGACACCACTTCTGACAATAGGTGAGACAGCCACCCTACAGTTCTACTCGTATATCTTAACGGAGATGGTCAGAGACGACCCGACACACACCTGGGATGGCGGCATAGTTGAACTCTCCACCGATATGGGGATAAGTTGGGAGCAGATATTCCCGACGGATGGTTACCCGCTTCAGATTGAGCCGAACGAAGCCTCACCGTTTGACCCACATACCCCCTGTTTCGGCGGCACATCACCCGGCTGGGGATATGAAACATTCCTTGTGACAGGGCATCCCGGTGATGTTAAGTTCCGCTTCCGATTCGGCAGTGATGCACATGTTACCGATGAGGGGTGGTACATCGACTGTATAACTGTCCAAAGCAGGCTCGCCGGTGTCGAGGAAGAGCTCAGCCTTCCAGACAAGATAAGCATCCATGCATATCCGAACCCGTTCAACACGAAGACATCTATCCAGCTCTTCGTTCCAAGGTCGGGGATGGTAACGGTTTCAGTCTACAACATCCGTGGTGAGATAGTCGCTACAATCCTCGACAATTTCCTGCCGGCTGGGACATACAGAACTGTTTGGGATGCCAGCTCACTCCCATCCGGGGTCTACCTGACAAAACTTAAGGCATCAGGGAGAGCAGCCACGACAAAACTGCTCCTCCTGAAGTGAAGGAGAAAGATGAGGGAAATAGTTCTCATATCGCTGTTTTCTATTCTCCTTGTGGGCAGTGCTTTTGCCTCCATCGACTCGAGGTATCACACCTATGAGGAGGTATGTGCAGCACTTGATTCTCTTGTGGAGGAGTTCCCTGGTCTGTGCGTAAAGGAATCACTTGGTGTGTCCGAGGTAGACAAGAGGATCATATGGGGGCTAAAGATTACAAGCAACGCAGAAGAAGAGGTTGACAAACCATCCGTTCTTTTCACCGGTTCAATCCACGCTGAGGAGTTGATTGGCACGGAGATTGTACTCTTTGCGGCGCGCTCACTTCTTGAAGATTATGGAGAGGACCCTGCGGTTACCCGATACCTTGATTCACTTAAGGTCTGGATTATACCGATTGTCAACCCCGATGGGCATAAGGTTGTTACCGACGGACTGGACGAGTATTTCCGGAAGAACAAGCATGACAACAACGGAAACGGGATATTTGACTTTACTCCGGGTGATGGCGGCGATACCGATGGTGTCGACATAAATCGAAACTTTCCTTACAACTGGGAGTTCGGCAACCCTAACTGGGATGCTACGACCTATCGAGGTCCTCGACCGGGAAGCGAGTCGGAGACGAAGGCTATTATCTCTCTATGCAGGCGGGAGAGGTTTGTTACATCGGTCTTCTATCATTCATCTGCATATGGAACATACAACGAGTGGGTGATATATCCCTGGCGCTGGTCAGGTCCTGTTTACTCACCTGATTATGAGACGATACGGGATATAGCGTACGAGTTCGCAGAAAGGTTGGTTGCTCACGACGGTGGAAGCTATAATCCGAGACATTCGACATCCAGAACAGGGAACGCCAATGACTGGCAGTATAGCGAGATCGGGACGATTCCGTTTATAGTTGAGGTGGATACCTGCCTGCGTCCCGAGGGATGGCGTGTGAACTCGGTATGTGAGAACCAGCTCGCCGGTATAAAGTATCTGCTCGAGCGCAGCCTTGGACCAGGTCTGTGGATCCATACATACAACGATTCCAGCGGTGAGCCAGTACATGCTATCATCCGTGTGCTTGAGATCTACGACGATGAACTACTCTCTCCAAGGACGACCGACTCTACATTCGGCGCACACTATAGACTGCTTGCTCCAGGGGATTATACTGTGGTTGTCTCTGCACGGCACTTTGCAGTGGACACAATCTCCGTACATATAGGAGATTCCCCTGTGAAGCTCGATGTCGGTCTACGCTATGTCGGCATAGGTGAAGAACAGCCCTTTCCCCAAATAGCATCACTCGAATCTTTCCCGAACCCGTTCAATTCCCAGGTGAAGATAGTGTATTCTCTGCCTCGTTCAGAGGCAACTCTCAAGATATTCAACCTTTATGGAGCGAAGATATACGAACAAAAGCTTTCCTTTCCCTCTGGGGAGTGCATTTTTGAACCTCAGGGAAGCTCATCGGGAGTGTATATATGCACGGTAGAAGGAAATTCTTTCTTCCTATCAAAGAAGCTTTTGTATATCAAATAGTGCTTTTAGTGCTTTTTCCACTCGTTGGGACGCTTCTTGCTGGTGAGGTTTCGATATCCGTGTCACCAGAGCGCATTCGGCTTGGGAGCGTCTCCGTTCAGGACACCCCCTGCCCTATTTCCCCTTATGTATTCTTCGAACCTGGGAGTTCCCGTCTTCCTGTAAGATTCTTCGATAGACTGGAGCTTTTTGTTGGTAGGATCTTTGAGAACCCATTTCTCACGCTCAGGCTCTATGGGTACTATTCACCCGATGTTGAGCCTGTTTTCTCCATCTCTGAGGGCAGGGCTCTTGCTGTTGCCCGTGCGAACGCTGTGAACGATTTTCTCCGGGAGAAAAGGTTTTCCCTTAAAAGCTCTGTTATCGAGTCGGGATATGACTTCGGGTATCAGCCATTCCTGGGAGATGAAAACTGCAGGGTCGAGCTTGTGCCAACCCTCGTCCAGTTTAACCCGAGGGTGATATATGCATCGGAGAAGAGGGGAAAATGGCGTGCCAATGCCGACGCGGTCATTGAGAGCGCCTTAGATGAGATACGAGAAATCCTATGCTCAAACCCGGATGTGGATATACTCCTCACAGGATACAACCTCGACACAAACACCGTCTTCTCTCTTAAGATGGTAAATAAGATATACAAAAAGCTCTGCAAAGGATTAGGAAAAAAGCTGTCCAACAGGATAAAGGTTTCCGTCATTCGATCAGGCAACACCCGCGACAGGAAGATCGAGATAAGCCCCTGCACCGACAGAATCCTTTTCCACCCCAACAGAGAACCCGTTGTGAAGAGGGCTGAGATAATAGATACATCCGTTACCTTCAGGTTAAAGAAGAAGAATAACCTAAGAAGGGTTTCCGCATCGATTGAGGATACGAACGGCAGGTTCATCATCAACCTATATGAGGGCGATACTCTTCCGGAGGCAGTTTCCTGGAATTTGAGGGATTACAAAGGCGCCCTCGTCGACCCAAGAGAGGAATATCGCTTGAGACTACGATATCTCTCGCCCGACAGCCAGCTTGCCACCATTTCGTCGAGTACAGTCAGCTTCTCTTTCAGAGGGGTGCTAAGCGAGGAGGAAAGAACGGTTGCTGGGCTCTGGAAACCAGGGGAATACATCGCCTCCTCAAATATCATCAAGACTGGTTGTTTCGAGGTGGCAAAGAAGCTCTACGATGGCTCCCGTGTGAAAGGGATGAGGCAGATTGTAACAATTGAAGGGTCTCAGTCGGACGAGGAACCAGACAAGCTCTGGAGGAAGCGAGCAGATGGGTTCGTTGAGTGCGTGAGGAACTACCTTATGTTCTTCTCAGGGAAGGAAGACCCGCTCGAATTCGACAGCTGGCTTATCTCAAAAGGTATAACATTCGAGGTCTCCCAGGCTATTCCTTCGGCTTGCTTCGAGCCCGACTCCCCCGAAAAGAGCGTGCTTTCACGCTGTGTCTATATCCACCTTCAGAGAGAAACAACAAGATAAGGAGTTGCCTTGCCCTGTTTTTTTGGTATCGACATAGGCGCAAGCTTCACCAAACTCGCCTTATACACCGAGGGCAACCGGTATATATCCGATAGGTTCGAGACAGGAAAACTCTCTCCCCGGACACTTTTGAGGAAAATTGGGAAACAGATACGGGAGCTTCGGGAAGATCTTTGTTCAAACGACAGAGGAGCAATAGGTATCGGTGTTCCCGGCTTCTTCAATAGAACGACAGGGAAGATTATCCGACTTACCAATCTCACAGGTTGGCAAGGCATCGCCCCAACAACTGTTCTTTCACATGAAACAGGTATGCCCGCTTACATCGAAAATGATGCGAATCTGTTCGCTTTATATGTGTTATTTCACGAGCTGAAGCTTATGCGTACAAACGCTGTTTGCTTCGTCCTTGGGAGCGGTATTGGAGGCGGAATAATCCTGGACGGGAAGGTGTATATCGGTACAAAGGGGTTTGCAGGTGAACCCGGTCACATAATAATCCATATGGATGGCGAACCCTGCGGGTGTGGTAAGAGAGGCTGTCTCGAGGCTTATGTTGGAGGGCTTGCTCTCGAGAAGATTGCCAAGAAACAGCTTAAACGGACAAGAGAACCCCTCCCTTATGATTTCCACTTCTACCCCGATGAGATATACCGACTGAAGGATAGACACGAGGCTTTCAACACTGCCATCTCCATCTCGCAGAAGGCTCTTGCAATCGGTATAGCAAATATGGTGGAAATATTTGACCCTGAATATATATTCATAGGGGGAGGGTTTTTGAGTCAGTATCCTGAGTTTTACAGGAGGGTATTCGAGGTTACGCGAGGTTACATATCCTCACCACGACGGCGCATCAAGTTCAGACTCGTTAAACACTCTGAGCAGGCGGTAGTCAAGGGGGCTATATTCCTTGCCAAAACAAAATCCGAGGAGGAGAAAGATGATTAGAATATTTCTCGTAGGACTTCTTCTGCTTTCCCTTGTAGTTCCTGTATCTGCTACGCCGGATGCGAAAGGCATCATGCCAACATCATTTTCTGGTACAGTTTTTTCCATAGCGGATATAATGGAAATACCGGAGGTTCCTGGTTTTCCCGACACACTTTATGACCCATCCACGCCTTATGGTCAGGCAGGTGGTCCGAAGGTTGCCGACATTGACCTGGATGGAGAGCGCGAGATAATCGTTGCCGCATTCGATACTCTATTCGTCAAGCATTACGATGGGACAGATCTGGACGGCTGGCCCATTCACCTTTCCTCTCCATGTCGCTCGGCAGTTGCTGTCGGGAGCATCGACCAGGATTCGCTTCTCGAGATTGTGGTCCATACCACAGATGGTTACATCCATGTCTTTAGCGTCGAGGGCACGGAGGAACCAGGGTTTCCGTGTTTCATCCCGCATGACCCATATCATTCAAACGATTTCAACTCACCTGTTCTATTCGATGTCGACGGTGACAAGAAATGCGATATCGTTATGGCAATCGACACAACGGTCGTCGCCTTTCGTGGAAATGGAAGCGTCATCTCCGAATTTCACTTTAATACACCCGTCGGGGTCTGTTCGACCCCAGCTGTCGGTGATATAAACTCCGATGGGCTGTTCGATATGATAGTTGAGGGATGGGATACACTCTACTGCTTCCGCGAGGATGGTGAAGTAGAATGGAGGTCTGCTCTCACAGGTGAGTACGATGGTTTCTCATACTCCGCTCCTGTCCTTGTCGATTTTGATGGGGATGGCTGTTATGAGATCGTGGCGGGTTATCATGAATCTGGTGGCGGAGACTGGGCAGGGAAGGTAGGTATGTGGGAGCATGACGGAGTTCCATCATCCGGCTGGCCTGTAGTTATCTCTGGAACGGGTTCTTGGGTCTACTCCACACCTGCGGTTGGCGATGTGGACGAGGACGGAGAATATGAGTTATATTTTCTCTCTCACCGAAGCTACATCTATGGCTACGACCACGATGGGACAGAAGCTTCTCCATATCCTGTATATACAGGCTTCACCAACTGCGAAGGGAGTATAGTCATCGGTGATATAAACTCCGATGGGCATCTCGAGCTACTATTCGGGACAAATGTATCACCTGGGCTGCTTGCGGCTTACACATACACTGGGGTCCCTGCCGATTCTTTCCCTATATCGGTCAACTCGGGAGCGGCACTAACTGCCCCTGCCATTGCCGACATCAACAACGACGGCTATGTGGATATCGTCTATCTGGATATGAACTACATTCTACATCTCTGGAGCCTTCCGTGGAGGTACCAGCCGGGGCTTATCCCTTGGGGAACTTGTCATTTTGACAACTGGAACACAGGCTTCTTCCGGGCAGAGCCTGTGGACACATTCTTCGCCTTCGACTGCACAACATCGGTGGAGCTGCACTGGACAAAGCATCCTGCAGTTGACATTGCAGGGTACAACATCTACCGATGCTCCGATTCCACCTGCCTCGACTGGAGAAGAATCATCACTGTAACCCGGTATGACACAGTGGCGTCCGACACAACGGTCGACCGCAGTGCGGACAACTACTACTTTGTCACTGCCTTCCTTGACGCCGGCGTTGAGACCCAAAGAAGCAATATTGTCCACATCTCACCTTTAACACGGATTGAAGAGAAAACGCCGGAGAGATTCTCTATCTTGGTTTATCCCAATCCGTTCAACTCATCCGTGATGCTCTCGTTCAACGAGGCTATATCAGGCAGGTTTGAGGTATACAATCTTTCGGGCGATATGGTCTCAAGCGGGAACCTTGCCAGGAGTAAAACTGCACTTTGGACAGCCCGCAATCTTCCGTCGGGAATTTATCTCGTTAGACTGAAAACAGACAAAGGAAACTTCTGCACGAAGGTTGTGTATATGAGGTAGTAGCGGAGCGGCATAGCGCCTATCGGCTCTTATCTCATCCTGACCAGTTTTTCCTTCACCGTGTAGTTGACTCCCTCACCCTTTGCCGTGATGGTATAAGTGTATGTTCCGTTCGCTATCTGGTCCCCCGCATCGTCTCTTCCATCCCAGGGGAGTCGATTGTAGCCAACCGATGCTGGTGCATTCTCGAACTTCTTCACGAGTCGACCCCTGGATGTGTACACCTTGATGGTTACCTCATCCACCGGGCAGGTTATCGTGTAGGTGAACTCGGTATAGCCATCGAACGGGTTCGGATAGTTAACAACCTCCACAATCGGTTCTCTACCTGCAATGGAGAGAACAGCGTAGGCGGTATTGTTCTTCTCGTTCTCCTCGAGGAATAGGTCTGTTGGGTCGACGAGGACATAGAATTCAAGCACACTTGACACCTCCGGCACAGTGAATTCGACCGAGACCGTTGCAACAGAATCTCTCACATCAAGGTTCGGGATAATCTCTTCACCGAGCAGGTTCGATTCTACCTCGGGATCGCCAAGATAAATCCTGACAGGGACATTTTTTGCGTTGACCAGCCCGCTGTGATGCACCACTGCCGACACGATACCGTTCTGTCCTGCCGTCAGCTCTTCTGGATAGATGGAAATATCATCGTCTGAGACCGCCAAATCCAGGCTGTATGCGATTGTATCGTTGCTTGCAGCACGATATAACCCATACTCGGCTGAGAATGTCGAGAGAATATGCAGTATCCCCTCAGACTTGTTTATGCTGAGGTAAACGGGAATGGTCCTCCTCTCACCTGGAGCAATGTCCGGGATTGCATCCCAGTAAACTCTCCTCTCTTCAGGGACATACCTTGCGGGATAAACAGCCGAGCTGTCGAATGTTACCTCATCATCGAGCAGCTGCACATAGAGCGATGGTGATGCGGCTATGTCGTTCCCGACATTCTGCATAAGCAGGAGGACAGTCATACAGTTCTCTCCCTCTGCCAGCTGATAGTATCCATCCCTACCGACTGGCTCGCCGTTCACCTCGGAGACGAGCTTATCCACTTTCACATCCGCCCCCCTTGCTACGACCCTGATGGCGGATGTCGAGCGCTCCCGTGCAATCCCGAAATAGTCGGTAAATCTTATGTGAGCGCCGTTATCGATTAACAGGTTATCCGTTCCATACGGTGCTTCGGTCTCAACGAACGCCGATACCCAGAACGAGGTGAGCGTCGGTGCAGGTGGAAACGCAGAGGAATACGGAAGCGAAGTAGACAGTATGTTCCCAGGAAGAACGGAGGCTGGAAGCGGAGAGTATGTATCGAACTCCTCGAGCCTCGGCTCGGAGATGGAGTAGCGGACACAGCTTGTTGCATCAGGGAGAGTCACATAATCCTCAAGCTGAGTCTCGAGCTCAGACAGCTCTGCATCTCCTATAACAAAATACGCTGGTGTGGTTGTTATCCCGGATCTGTTCTTTCTCACGATTGCGAATTTTGCGGGTGGTATCTCGTAGGAAACAGGGGTCGGAACCTCATCTGTGTAATACATCTCCCCTGCCGTAAGCTCGAACGGTATCTCATATACCCCCACAGGGAGTGATGGGTCAATCTTGAAGACGAAGACGAAGTATCCCCTTCTCGATGCAAGTATCTCAGGTATGGATGCAGTGCCGTCGGGATCACCTATCTTTGTCCAGACCTCATTCGCTGATGGGTTGAACCGCCATCCTGCGATGAACGAACCCGGGGTATCACCAGCTTCCCACTCCCCCGTCTCAGGATTGTAGTGAGCGGGAACAAGCGGTCTCGGGTAACAGGCATACCACAAGAACTCCTCGGTCGCGCCAAGCCCGGATAAATCCGGTCTGACACGAACATCCACCAAGTGATTATCCGTTCCGTTATCTATCTCAACGAGTGTGAAGAGGAACGCCCCTGTCTCCGTTTTCGGATAGCCTCTTGCAAGAAGCGTATCGTTTCCGGCAGCACCCGGTATGGCGGTGACGGTCACCTCATCGATTGTCGGGTCTATCCTCGCCCTCGTGACTATGTCAGGTGTCAAAAGCGACAGAGCCTCCTTCCCACCTGTATGTGTTGAAATTGTTACATCTCCATAACCATACGATGCAACATACGGGTCAAACTGCTCGTTGAATGTGTGCGGCTCGTTCCAGTCGTATATACGGTACTTCAGAAGCAGAGTATCCCTCTGCAGCGATACCATAGTCGGCGTGACCTTGCGTGTGAGCGCAATGTTGTTTGCAATCGCCTCTGCACTCTGTGCGTGTGAGAACTGCACCCAAGGTGAGCCGCCGAATATCTCCTCGTTGACCAGCCAGGCACCGTCGTTTATCTTCAATATCCCCTCCCTGCCATGTCCGCGAAAGATAGCGTTCACGGTAAAACTCGTGCTACCAAGTTTCTCAACATCGTCATCTCCACGCTCCCCATCCTCTCCCTCATACCAACCGACCCCGTAGACTGCTTCCGCCTCTTCACCCGTCATCGGCGGGAAGAAATCGTGAAGATACCCTGTTTCACTTTCAAATCTATCACCTTTATCATCGAGCCAGTCGTCAACTCCATCGTGGTTATCATCGTCTAACGCAGGCGGTATAAGGACCTGTGGGATATAAATCGAATAATAAAATGGGAATTCCCAGACCTCGACCTCCGTTCCTATCTCCGGGTCATCGAAGACGAACGGAACAAAATCAGGGCAGATTGCGCTTATATCGAACTCCCCTTCAGCATCCCTCGGTAGGTCTATCTCGTATCCACCAAGCCCCTTTGGTATGTTCAGTATGATATACCCAAAGACGCCATCACCGAGCGTATCCTTCTCAGCTGACACCTGAACCCAGTTCCCGTCAGCATCGTAGCGGTATGTTCCCCAGTCCTGACCGGCAAGCGCTATCCAGTAGTAGGAGTATTCTGTTGACGCCGTTATCTTGAACTGCAGATTCGCCGTCTCCGACCCAGGAAGCTTTCGAAGTTCCCTGCCTGTCCCTGGGTCCTCTATCTTGTACGATGTGGAGATATACTCGAACTGAAGCGGGTTCGGCAAAGGAGCATAGTATGTATATGTCGTTCTGATGGGAGTTATTTTCTCTTTTCCCCAGATTGTCTTATAATAGATATTTGCATATTTCGAGGAATCCGGTGTTGGCGATGTCATCGTCGGCTCCTCGCCACCAAGATTCAGAACGCAGATATACTCCCGCCTCGGATACGGCACCCAGCCGTAGTCTGTATCACCGGGACGGAGAACATAGTCTGAATCGACAAATGCAAACCCCTCGTATGAATCGATTGTCTGATAAACAAGCCTTCGGAATATAATGTTATCGCCATCATCTTTTGCCATCCAGTTTGTCCAGCCGGGATAGTAAAATCCACCCGTGTCTGGTCCGTCATATCCGAGGGTGTCAGGTGCACCAATCGCCATATCGACAAGCGGTGGCGGGTCAATCCATATCTCCCAGGAGGCATACGGGTCGTAGAACTGATAACCCGGCACCTCGTCTATATTCCAGACGCATCTGTATGCACGAATTCTATCATCCGGGTCCTCGACCTCGAATACACCGTCGCCATCGTCATCGCGGGCAATCAGACCATCTCCATCAATATCCTCATATCCTCCTTTCCACGGATTGAACCAGTATATCGTGTCGAGTTCAATCGTATCGGGGTATGGGTAGAATGTAGAGAAATCCACCCAGGCATCGGGGTCGCCATCGGCATCCATATCGTATTCCAGCTCGCCGGGGTCGAGAACACCGTTCAGGTTTCTATCGGCACTTCCCCGCAGAAGGTCGACAAATTCACCACCTGGTGTTCGGATTATCGGAATGCTCATCGGGTCGACCCACAAGACCGGAACATCCAGTGGAATATATTGTTCATAGCGTGTCCTGACCGCCGATGTGCGCTCCTTGTTCTCCATTATTACGAATATCTTGAACGGCTGGAAATACTCACCGAGGATATTCTTCCAGTTGAGGTCGGTGTCAGCGACAATGTTTGCCTCGAACAGCATAAGCGTCCAGAGCGAGTTCCGATAGAATGAATAGGCAAGCAAGTTCACCGGGTCGGTGTATTCCAATGTCGAGTTCGACGGATGCATATACTCATAATAGTCGAGATATGAATTGATATTCTCCCTCCGCTCATCTCCCTCCGGCGGTGTTGCGAGCCTGTATCCAATCACCAGCTCGGAGTGTGCAGGGATACTCGGAATGCTAAATGTTATCCTGTTCCCGGAGACCGAATACCCAGCTCCCACAGCATCGACAAAATCGAAATATGACTTAAAATTTTCCTCGATGGTTATATCCGAGACAGGTATATCCCAGAGATTTCTGATGCGGACAGTTATCGTGAATGTATCGCAGTCATCGACAGGGAGCGCAAAATTTGCTACATCAACGGAATCGATGTCGACTCCTGTGTAGACGCGTCTCGAGCTATTCACCCGATAGCAGAACGGATAGAGCAGAGCATTTGCGACAACCTGCCATTGATACTCCCCCGGAGCGAGGACAATTCCTGCTGTTGGCATTCCGGCAGAGAGGATTATCCTGCCACCGAAAGCATCCTCACCCTCGAGCAGAGCGATCGCCGTCTTGCCAGAATCTGCCGCATCTAATGTCGATGTAAAACGGACAACAGCAGGCAGCCTCGCAGAAAGTGTCGGACCGAAGACCGTGTAAATTCCACTCCCCTTCAGCGGAAACCCCATCGGAACGGACGGGTCAACTGCCTCCACGCCGGCTATCATACGCTCTCCGCCGCCATCGACAGGGTCGGATAAATCCACGCTCCCAGGTGCGAGCAATCCGAATTTCTCGAGCAGATAGCATCCGTTCCCCTCGGCATAGATGGTCTTCCCGCTCGATAAAAACCCTGCAAGAGCTTCTCCGAACTCCGGGAATTCCTCTGCCACACGGTCGAAGTACTCGGTCGCAGAATCACCTATCTCGAACGCCGGGATGATAATTATCTTCACCGAGGATGGGATATCAGCAAATGTCGTCTCGTCGAAAACCGTGTAGCCAGCGAAATCGATATAGTTGTCCAGAAGGTCATAGAAGTAAGAGAATTCCCAGGTAGCAGACTGACCAAAGAAGTCTGTGACAGCGCTTCTGTAAACAGCAAAGCGTGTTCCCGATAATAGACTAATGGAATACCCGTTACCAAGCTCTTCAGGTCTGATTGAGGCGGACGAGAAGTCAAAATCCCCGGAGACCTCAGCTGGATAGATGAAACTTCCCCTCGTTGCACCCTCCGCCGACCACAGGATAGGCACCTCACCGTACAGGTTAGCGAATGCAGAGTCGACTGCACCATATCTAACCCAGGAGTCAAGCCCCTTTGTCGTTGCAAATCTGTACGCCGACAGGAGATTATCCTGCCCCTCATCCGTCGGGATAACAGCCACATCACCAAAAGCTGGGGAAACAACAACTATCGATACCAGAAAAACAAGCAGCCAGCTTTTCATCTTTCACTCCTTTAATAAAATGCTATTTCCTCAGATAAATCTCTACTCGGCGGTTTTCCGCCCTCGCTTCCTCTGTCTTGCCAGGCACCGCGGGCTTCGTGTCCCCAAAACCTCTCGTGTGAAAACGGTCTGCAGGGAAACCTGTCTTCTCAGCCAAATATCCCTTCACCCACTCTGCTCTGGCTATGGACAGCTCAAGATTATCCTTGAAAGGAACCGTCGGTTTCGGTTTCCTATCGTCTGCATGCCCCTGTATCTCGATGAAACATTCGGGGCAATGAGAAAGGAAATTCTTAATACACTCAACCAATGTATCCGGTATATCACACTCGACGACAGCCGTCTCGAAATGAAGAAGCCCTATTCTCTCACCGAGCGGGAGTAAAATCTCAGGTTCTGGCTCGACAATCTCCTCAACCTCCGCCCTCGTTGTCTCTGGTGCAACAGCAACCGTCTCGACCGGTGCAGGAACCTCTTCGACCTTCTCTCTCTTCGGCTCGTCCAAATCCACTGTGAGAGAGACCCTATGCGTATTTCCGAGGCTATGCCCTCCGAAAGCGTAATCTACCTCGAATATAAAGAATCTGAGCCCTGCACCTGCTGTCGGATATCTTCTATCCAGTCCTCCTCGTATGAAGAATATATCAAACAGGGCAAGTTCTGCCCCTATGTGCGGCTCGACAGAGAGGATGTTGCTTCTTATGGGGGCATCGGGAATATTTGTGAAATGCGTCTCGAGGTCGACTGCAACCGTTGCCTCACCGTGAATTTTCTCCACAGGGATTTTGTATGCCCCGGCAAGCCGGGCAACCGGTGACTTTATCTCCCTGTGTCCGGTGCTCCAGAAGATGCGCGTTCCGAAGGCATCCTTTAGCACAAAAGCTAATCTGCCTCTGTCCGATATATCGTATAATGCTCCAATGTCTGCACCGAAACCACTCGCTGTGTATCCACCTATATCCTGATGGAGATATTTTCCTGTTGTGCCGAAAGATAATCTGCCAAACCTGTGGGCAAAGGATACCCCGCCTGCAATATCGGTATCCTTCTTCATCACGACATCGTATATCGCCCTCTCACCGGGGTCCCAGATACCGTTCCCTTCGCCTGCATCGGCTGTTCCAGGAAGCATATCGACTCCCCAGTCATAGAAGCGTCCTGTCGTGAACGGGATATTATCTGTGCTGAGATACTGTAGAACAGCTCCAATTGCCCCGAAGCCCAACCTCTTTCCAAACGAGAATGACTCATACTTATAAGTGTCAGAATAAAGCGATGTATGCATCAGGTTGAATGAGAGGAAGCGTGTTTGAACGAGCCCTGCTGGATTGTAGAGAGAAGCAGTCGGGTCATCACAGATGGCGGAGAACGCCCCTCCCAGTGCAAGTGCCCTCGCTCCCGCACCAAGGTCCAAGAATTCTGCTTCATACTTGGCAAAAAGTGAACCCGAAACAACAAACACAATGATGAGAAGGAGGAAACCATACATAAAGCCTCGCATTGGCACTAACACCCCTTTTTATTTCTTCGACCTTATTAAAAAATAATCGAAATTAGGTATCATTTCAAGTAAAAACAACCTTTATCGGAAAAATCTTCTTGATTTTATCTTAAAGAAGTTATATTATAGTCAAACAAACTCTGGTTTAGGAGGTTTGCTATGGCGCACAAGAAGGGCGGAGGAAGCGCAAAGAATGGTCGGGACTCCATCGGCAGGAGGCTCGGGATAAAGGCTTTCGGTGGAGAGTATGTCAATTGCGGTGCCATAATCGTCCGTCAGCGTGGCACAAAATGGCATCCTGGAAGAAATGTTGGTAGAGGCAGTGATGATACATTGTTCGCTTTGAAGTCCGGACTTGTCAAATTTGAGAAGAAAGGCGGTAAGACCTTCGTCAACATCCTCGAGGTGAGATGAAGAAGGCAGTAATTCTGCTTTCCGGCTGTGGCTACCACGAGGGGACTAATCCATGGGAGATCGCATTCATTATCTCCCAGCTGGAGAGGCTTGGAGTCATCGCTCAGCCGACAGCTCCCGATGAGCTTACCTACACCGCACACGATTACACAAAGAACCCGCCCTTCAAGATAGGCAAGAGGAATATACTCGCTGAATCTTCTCACATCGTCAGGGGTGAGGTCCTGCCAATATCCGGGATTAAGTCTGAGTCAGCAAGCTTTCTCATCATCCCCGGTGGACTGGGAACTGTCAAGCACTACATAACAGATCAAGAGTCGGTCTATCCACCGGTCGCAAGGCTTATCCGATCAATGTTTCTGCGCGGCAAACCCATAGGCGCTATCGGACACGGTATCCTCCTTGCAGGGTACACACTCTGTAAATTGGCTCCCCTAATCCTCGCCCTACCAAATGAGCTGGAGATGTTGTCAAAGCTGGAGAAAAAAGGAGCAACCTTCGTCAAGGTCAACAACTGGGAAGTCGTCTACGATGAGGAGAACGGTGTATTCTCCACCCCTGGGATCGATCTGTCAGGGAGCGTAGTTAGGGGAGCACACGGAATAGAAACGATTGTCGATGCACTCGCAAAGGCAAAGAAAATCACAAGGAGCGTGCAAAGATGAGAGAGGTTCCAGCTCAATGTATCACAGACACCGTCAAAAGGCTCTGTATAGAGGCAAACTACTACCTGAATGAGCCGGAGCTTACGGCACTGCAAAAAGCATACAGGGAAGAGCAATCCCCATACGGGAAGGCTGTTCTTAAGCAGATTCTCGAAAACGCCGAGATAGCCAAAAATGAGCAGATTGCCATCTGCCAGGATACAGGATTCGCTGTCGTGTTCGTTGAGGTTGGTCAAGAGGTACATATAACGGGCGGCGCTCTCGAGGACGCAATAAATGAGGGGGTCCGACAGGGGTATATTGACGGTTATCTCAGGAAATCCATACTAAAAGACCCTATTCGAGGTGGGAACACAAACGACAATACGCCTGCTGTCATTCACACCCGCATCGTTCCAGGGGACAAAGTGAAGATAGTCGTTGCCCCGAAGGGCGGTGGAAGCGAGAATATGTCAACAGTGCGTATGATGACCCCAGCAGATGGTGTCGAGGGGATAAAAAAGTTCGTCGTCGACTGGGTAACACAGGCAGGTGGTAACCCCTGTCCACCAGGTATTGTCGGCATCGGAATAGGTGGAACATTCGAGTATGTCGCATACCTCGCCAAGAAGGCACTGCTCCGTCCTGTCGGCTCACGCAACCCCGACCCGTATTACGCCGCCCTCGAGGAGGAGATCCTCGAACTGGTGAACAAAACAGGCGTCGGACCTATGGGACTCGGCGGCAAAGTGACAATGCTCGATGTCCATATAGAGTTCTACCCGCGACATATCGCCACATTCCCTGTAGCAGTGAATATCAACTGCCACGCCGCAAGACATAAGGAAACTGTGCTGTAGCCACTTCCAAAACCGCACCCAAATAAGATATAAGCGCGGGAAACCCATCAATACACAGGGATAACTCTGATAAGACAAAAGGCGGCAACCGGATTTGAACCGGTGAATAGCGGTTTTGCAGACCGCCGCCTTACCACTTGGCTATGCCGCCATAAAATAAATCCTTAAGCGGGAGACGGGACTTGAACCCGCGACAACTACCTTGGCAAGGTAGCGCTCTACCACCTGAGCTACTCCCGCTTGATTCTAAAATATAAACAAAATAGCCTATCTTGTCAACAGAAAAAATTCCCAGGCAAAAGCAACTCCGGTCGTTTTCACAAATAATCTTGACTTTTATATTTAGAGGCATATATTTTTATAATAGTTGAGATAAAGCACACCTTAACCTATAGGAGGGTATGATGAGAAGGGGATTGGTTTTTGCACTATCTTTTGTTTTGCTTTTTTCTGTATCCACTTTGGCAGAGCCGTTGTCCGAGGGGTTCGAGGGGACATTCCCACCGGATGGCTGGACAATCATTCAGGGTCCCTGCTCACCGACAAACGACATCATCCAGACGAGCGATGAGGCTCATACGGGGACATACTCGCTGAGGTTTTCCTCTTATTATTCCTGTGGAGATGGCTATGACGAATATATCATCACCCCACGGCTCGATGTAACCTCGGGTGACCAGACAATCTCTTTTTGGTATAAGAAATATAGCTCTGGCACCGAGGTTTTCAATGTCGGCTGGTCATCCACAGGGACGGATGTCTCGACAGACTTCACCTGGACAGAAGATATAACAGACGCTACAACAGATTGGCAGCAGTATACGAAAACCGACCTCCCTGTCGGGACAAAATATGTAGCAGTGCACTACCACTCCAATTTTTCATATTACCTTTATATTGATGACTTTGCTGGACCTGAGCTTTATGTCTCAACCGATTCGGTCGACTGGTGCAACCTTCAGTGGCCACCATCCGATACCATCACCGAGGGCGACGATTTCTGGGTCTATGCCCAGTGCTGGGAGGATGGGGTCACCAATTACCCGGGACCGGGCACCGGAATCGAGTCCTGGATCGGCTGGAGTGATGCCGATATTGCTCCCAATTCGTGGACAAACTGGGAACCGGGAACATACAATACCGATGTCGACAACAACGACGAGTATAAGGCAAATCTCGGTGCTATCCTTTCCCCTGGGGCTTACTACTATGCAAGCCGATTCAGGCTGAACGATGGACCATATACCTACGGTGGATACAGTGCTGGAGGCGGCGGTTTCTGGGATGGAACAACATATGTCTCAGGGTATCTACTGGTTAATCCTTTCGTTGTGAACACATTCCCCTGGACAGAGGGGTTCGAGGATGAGACATTCCCACCTGCACACTGGAGCACAATGGGCACCGGCTGGGATAGGACAACATCATACTACCACACGGGGGATGCATCTGCTATGTGCAACTGGACAGCCGGCAACTGGCTTATAACACCTGCAATCGACCTTTCAGGCGGGGACTATAGGCTTACATTCTGGGGAAGACACTATTCTTCACCCAGTGGAGAGTTCAATGTTGTCGTTTCCGAGAATGCAGATATGTCCGACTCGACGGTCATCGAGAGCTGGGCTAACATCTACACCGATTGGACGGATGAGTTCCAGCCGTTCACAATAAGTCTTTCTGCTTATTCAGATACAGTATATATAGGGTTTAACTTTGAATCATTGTATGGATGCAAGGCGATTATCGACGATATAACCATCGAGGAGATACCGACTACCCCTCAGATTGTCATCTCGCAGGACACATTCGATATCGGATTTGTCGAGGTGGGAACAACGGACAGCGTCGAGATAATAATCTCCAACACGGGAGGAGCTGACCTTGTAATAACCAGTGCCACCGTTTCTGCTCCTTTCTCCTGCACATACTC
>JAGGUN010000041.1 GCA_021158465.1 bacterium | reverse complement strand
TAAATCTCGTGCTGCGGGTTGGCAAGGTCGGAGATGTCCACAACCTCGAGTCCGTATTTGCAGGAAATGTAGGCATAGCACCCCTGAACCTGTATGAACCTGTATTCCACGCCGCTGGAGTGGTGGAAGTTCGAAATATGCTGGAGTTGGTTTTTCTCGGCATCGTAGTAGTAGATGTCCAGCCCGCGGTATTTGTCCGTAACGAATACATAGCTCCCGTGCGATGCAACGCCAATCGACCAGGGTGTCGAAACAGATGTCAAATACTTCGGTTTCTCAGGGTCTGCAATACTCAAGACCTCGAGGCTATAGACATTGGCAACAAAAGTCAGATAACTGCTGAGCGCCACCTCGGAGGCATAGCCACTTTTGAACCGGTATTCACCATAGGTTCTGCCATCGAGGGCGCCGAGACCAGGAACCTCCAGGTCCGCACCCGGTGTTTCTCCCTCACCTCTTATTCCCATCTCCTCCATAAGCCGCAGGGAATCTCTTGTCGCCTCATCCTCATACTGCCCGAAGGCGAGGGGTGTTATACCGAGGATTATCGCTAAAACAAATGCCAGCTTTTTCATTTTTACTCTCCCTCTTAAATATGGTTCAAGGTTATCAAAAACCAGCCATACGAGAAGGAGAATCTACGGTCCTCTTATGAAGTGAGGGCATACCCCCCCCCGCACTTGCGGAGATAAGGAGAATATCTCAGGTGAGAGAGAAACATCTTATTGCCTCTAAAAATATATTATATACAGATTAGCCTCATTTTCAAGCAGAAAACCCTGTCAGGGATGTCGTGAGTGGAGCTATCGGCTAACAAGCCTTTTGAGTGTCAGTGCGTTATCGACAGCGAACCCCTGGGCATCGTTGTTGAAATAGGCATAGACATCGAGTCCGAGTGAGAGATACTCCTTTATCTTTTCAGCAAAGTATTCAAGCTCACCATCGGAGTATGATGAGGCATACAGCCTGCGGTTCCCGTGAAATCGGAAATAGACAAAATCTGCCGTTCGGACAAAGAGAGGCTCAAACCTTGTCGAGGAGGCAAAGACGAAGGCGATCTTCCTCTCCCTCAGAATATCCATAACCTCGTCCGTGAAGAGTAGCTCGTTTCTGAACTCGAAGGCGACGCGCTCCTCTGGGTATGGAATGTCTGCGAGCGAGCGGATAAAATCTATGTCCTTCACATACGGTGGAAACTGAAGCAGGACAACACCCATCTTCTCCTTGAGTATATGTGAGAGCTTAAGGAACTTAGCAAGCATAAACTGTGCTTGTCTCTTATCCGACCTGTGGGTAATGAGCCGTGAGCCTTTGAGGGTGTATACAAATCCTTCAGGCGCCTCGTTATACCACTTCTCGAGTGTTGTCTCCCGCGGGATATGATAAAAGCTGTAGTTTATCTCCACCGAGCTGAAATGCTGTGCATAGAAGGAAAGCCACTTGTCTTTTGGGAGCTCCTCCGGGTAGAATTTACCCACCCAGTGGTTGTATCCAAAGCCAGATGTTCCTATAAAAAGTGCCACCTTTTACCAGTGAATACTAAGGTTGTTTCCAATCATAAATTTATCGATAAGCGGTCGAAAAGTCAACAAACAAGTTTTATTTTGATTGACAGAGCGTTGTTGCGCTTATATATTTGTTGAGCTAAGGTTAGCTTTACAACAAAGGGGGAGTTATGCCAAATTTGCTCAAAGGGACATTCGAGGGGCAGGATTTAAGGATAGGGATAGTCGTTTCACGGTTCAACAGCAGGATTACAGAGAAGCTGTTAGACGGTGCGCTTGATTGTCTGCATAGGCATGGAGTTGATGATAGGAATATTGATGTAGTGTATGTTCCTGGCTCCTTCGAGATACCGCTCGCAGCGCAAAAGCTGGCTGAGTACTCCGATGTGGATGCGATAATCTGCCTTGGAGCGGTGATAAGAGGTGATACTCCCCATTTCAACTTTGTAGCAAGTGAGGTCAGCAAAGGGGTTGCGAGGATTACTCTTGATTTTGATCTGCCGGTAATCTACGGCATCTTGACCACAGACACGGCGGAACAGGCTCAACAGCGAGCTGGACTAAAGCAAGGAAACCGTGGCTGGGAAGCGGCAATGAGCGCTCTTGAGATGTGCAACCTCCATAAGCTATTAAAGGAGAGGTTGCACACCGCGAGCGAAAAAGAATAATCAATAACCCATGGGCAAAAGGAGAGAAGCGAGGCGGGCTGCCCTTATGGCAGTCTATGCCCTCGATATGAACAGAGAGCAACCGGAGGAGTTGCTTAAGAGAAGCATAGATGAGCATGTATCCCTCGAGCAGGATGCAGAAACCTTTTCTAAGAAGCTTGTCAAGGAATGCCTTGAACATATAGAGTTGGTCGATTCCCTGATGCGGGAGTTATCGGAGAAGTGGGAATTCAACCGGATCGCGAGGGTAGACCGTTCTATTCTGCGGCTGGGGATCACAGAGATACTCTATCTCGACGATATACCGCCGAAGGTGACGATAAACGAAATGATAGAGTTATCGAGGGAGTTTTCCAGCGAGGATTCCTGGAAGTTCATAAACGGGATACTTGACGCCGTTCTGCAAAGGACAAAAAAGGATGAGGATTGCGCTGATATCAGACATCCATGGGAACATAGAGGCGTTTGAGGCGGTGATAGAGAAGCTGCTATCCCTTTCGTGGGACAAGCTCATCTGCCTCGGAGATGTTGTCGGATACGGTGCCAACCCGGAAGAATGCACAGAAAGGGCAAAGGAGCTCTGTGAAACCATCTTACTGGGCAACCACGAGTGGGCTCTTATCTCAGATGATGAGCTTGCGTCGTTTAACCCTTACGCCCAGCAGGGAACACTCTGGACGAGAGAAAACCTGCCAAAAAGCAGCATTCAATACCTGACAAGCCTGCCTCGAATAATGAAGAACACCAGGTTTGTGTTCTCTCATTCAAACTTCGTAAACCCGCTCGATTTTAGCGTCTATATAACTGCCCCGCATCAGGCGAAGTTTTATATCCCAAAGCTCGAGCAGGAGGTATTTTTCTTTGGGCACACACACATACCATCCGTTTTCACTGAGAACGGCGGTTGGAAGTCCCCTGTTGGAAGCGAGAAGATACCCATTACTGGCAAAGCGCTTATAAACCCCGGGAGTGTCGGTCAACCAAGGGACGGTGATTGGCGTGCATCGTTCGCTATATTTGACGATGCGGACACGACGATCGAGTTCTTTCGAGTGGAATACGATGTGGAGAAATCGGCAGAAAAGATAATCTCAGCTGGTCTGCCGGAATCTTTTGCTACAAGAATCTTTAAGGGAATGTAAAGGAGAGTTCGATGGCAGACGCAGAGAAGGGACACTGGAAGTTCACAAGGGTTCTGGGTGGATTGGCTTCTTTTCTCATCTCCTTTATCGTGTATGCCAAGACAGCCCAGATAACCATTCCGTTTTGGGACTGCGGGGAGTTCATAGCTTGCTCGTACACGCTCGGCGTTCCACACCCTCCTGGTGCACCGATACTTCTATGGCTCGGCAGGCTCGTTTCAATCCTCCCTTTCGGGAACAACATCGCTCACAGGGTAAACCTCCTCTCATCGTTTGCATCCGCTGTATCGGTCATGCTCATCTACTTTATCATAATCCAGATAATGAAGCACTGGTTCGAGAAGCCGAACAAGACCCTGCCTAATCTCATCATGATAGTTTCTGGGATAGCCGGTTCGCTCCTTAGCGGTTTCGGAAGCACATGTTGGAACAACGCTGTTGAGGCAGAAGTTTATGGGGTGGTTATGGTTGTAATCAATCTCGCAATATATCTAACACTCGTCTGGGCAGAGAGGCGGAACGAGCCGTCGAGTGAGAAACTGCTCGTGTTTATACCGTTCCTGTTGTATCTGGGGATCGGGATTCATATGACATCGATGATAGTTCTGCCTCCTATATTCCTTTTCATCATCCTCGTCGATCCGAAGAAGCGTCTGGACCCGATATTCTGGATTACCTGGGCAGCCCTATTCTCGGTAGCAACGGAGTTCTCGATGTTTGTAGTGATTATGGCAAGCGGGGTTATCGTGACGCTCATCCTTTCTCTTGCCACACACGGTGACACAGCAAGGAGATGGGCTCTTGCATTCATTACGCTGTTTATGGCAGCGATAGCCTACACACCACAGCTGTATGCGCCCATCCGCTCGAGGCTCGACCCATCGATAGATGAGAACGACCCAGAGACACTCAAATCTTTTATCGATTATCTTGACAGGAAGCAGTATGGTCAGGAATCTATGTGGCATGCGATGCTATTCCACAGGAAGGGAAGCTGGAAGAATCAGTTTGGCACCCACCGCAGGATGGGGTTCTGGGGCTTCTTCCGCAAGCAGTGGACGAGTATCAAGGCAGGAGCAAACGGGGTTATACCATTTACCATCGGAATTCTGGGAATAATATTTGCGTTTCAGAGGGATAAACGCTGGGGGATGTTCATCTTTCTGGTGGTGTTAGTAGGGACCGTGGGGCTTCTTGTCTATATGAATTTCTCCGACGGGACACGAGGGGTTCAACTGGAGGTAAGGGACAGGGATTATTTCTACACCCCAGGGTTTGCCCATTGGGGGCTTATTATGGGACTCGGATTGGGAGGGCTGCTCTGGTCGCTCTACGAAATGAGGAGGAAGATCAGTTCCCTCACTGTTCCGTTGTTCCTCTTGCTTCCCACTGTACTGGCAACGCCGATTGTTCCGCTCTCAACCAACTACTTCACTCACGACCGCTCACGCAATTGGATACCCTGGGACTACGCATACAATATCCTCAATTCCTGCGAAAAGAACGCTGTCATCTTCACCAACGGGGACAATGACACATTTCCTCTCTGGTGCATTCAGGCGATTGACTCTGTAAGAACAGATGTTAGGGTAGCAAACCTTTCTCTCCTAAATACCCCATGGTATATAAGGCAGTTGAAGCATAATATGGATGTCCCCATATCGCTTTCTGACCAGAAGATAAAGATGCTTCAGCCTGTGAGAACAAGGGAGGGCATCCTCCGTGTGCAGGACATAATGGTTGACCACATAATAAGGAATGCGGATGTGGTTATGAGGGCAGATTCTACATATTACCTCGACCCACCGATATTCTTTGCCGTCACTGTCGCACCAGAGAACAAGGTTAACTTCGACCCTTACCTCCGTATGAACGGGCTCGCTTACAAGGTCGTAACGGAGAAATCGGAGAAACAGAGGGCTATTCTTCCAGATGTTATGAAAAAGAACCTCTTCGAGGTCTACAAATTCCGTTGCTGGGATGATACAACACTGTATCTCGACGAGACCACATCAAAGCTTATACAGAACTATATCACAGCCTTTCTGACGCTGGCGATGTACTATGAGGAGCACGATAGCATAGAGAAAGCAATAGAGACAATGGAATACTGCACCAGCAAGCTCCCGAGAAAGTGGCAGGGGTTTGTGTATCTCTTCTCTCTGTATCGTAAGACACACCAGCTCGACAAGCTCTGGGACAGCTTTCAGAGGTCGCTCTTCTTCAATAAATACGAGCCGAACATCTACCGTATTGCAGGTGAGAGCTTCCGCTTGGGAAAGGAGATAGAGAGGGCGCTTAAGGTTATGAAAATAGGATACGAGAACCTGCCAGACAACGGCGACATCGTCAAGCAGTATGCGATGTATCTATACCTTACCGGGAAACCTGCGGAGGGGGTGTCAATCTTGCAGGAATACACAGCTCGTCATCCGGAGGACACAAAGCTTAAGAGCTATCTTGACGCATTTCGCCAGGAGATAAGGCGACAGGAGGTGCAGGCACCACAGACAGGCTCCTTTAGTCCAGCACCAGAAAGATGAAACTAAGGATAGATAACCCTGAGGAAATAAAGAGTATAATCGTTTTCGCCCTGCCAGGAATAGGGGATACTCTCCTGTTTACTCCTGCATTACCGATTGTCAAACGGCACTTTCCAAACGCACACATCTACTTCCTCGTGATGATGAAGGGCGCATACGATGTCGTCAGGCACAACCCATACATCGATGAACTTGTATACTTCAACTTTATGAAAGAGGGTGTATTTCGCTCGCTTAAGTTTGTTCTATCGCTTAGAAGGAAGCGTTTCGATCTTGCCATAACTGCCTATCCTGCTAACAGGCTCGAATACAACGGGATAAACTTCCTTGTCGGCGCTCGTTTCCGCCCAGTGCACAGATACAGACATCTGGACCTTGTCAATGCAAGCTGGCTCAACCATCCGATCCTGGTCGAGGACGATAATCTCCACAATGTCGAGGAGAACCTCCGCCTTCTTGACCTCCTCGGCTGCAACACAGAGGATTCTGGTCCGTTGGAGATATATCTGACAGAAGATGAGCTCAATTTTGCCGAAAGATACATCAGGGAAAACAGGTTATCCGGGAAGCTACTTGTCGGCTTCCATCCAGGGACAGCCACTCTTAAGAATCAGGCTCGTCGCCGCTGGGCACCGGAGAAATTTGCAGAGCTTGCCAAACGGCTCACAAGAAACCAGGATGTAAGGGTCCTCGTTTTCGGCGGTCCAGAGGAGAAAGGACTAAAGCAGTTCATAGCATCCGAGGCTGGCGATGGAACGATACCAGTCGCCACGGAGACTGTGCTTGAGGCTGCTGCCCTGATAGCGAAATGCTCTGTCTTTGTCTCGAGTGATTCTGGGCTTATGCACATAGCGGCGGCAATGCAGACGCCTACAGTAGCCATATTCGGACCAACGCATCCAGAATGGGTTCATCCATATAGGAGTCCACACATTATCGTCCGCAGGGAGCTACCCTGTTCACCCTGTTTTTACTATTCTCCACGCCCGCTCACCTGCCGCAGCGGGTTAAATTTCGAGTGTGTGAGAAGCATCACTGTCGATGAGGTCGAGCAAGCAGTGGCAAAGCTACTGTAATCCGCGAGGTCGTGCGAGTCCCAGAACTCAGC
>JAGGUN010000032.1 GCA_021158465.1 bacterium | reverse complement strand
GCGGCGTCATAGCCAAAGCCCGGTATCTCAGGGTGGCTCACCTCCCAGTATAAGGTCATCTCAAAGGAAAAAAGACAGACGGGAAGAAGAATGAAAAGAAGAAAGAATAAATTTTTCATTTTGTAACCCCTCTGCTTTATTTTTTGTCAACTTTAATTTACTCTATTTTTGCTCATTGTTCAATAGGCTTTTCCACACAAAAACCCTTACATAGCAGAGAGTGCTTTCTCGACCTCGAATGCAAAGCGAAGCAGCCTGTCATCCTCCATACGGGGTGCGATTATCTGAAGCCCTATGGATTCTTTCTTCGATGCGGGGAGCGATATTGCAGGATACCCACCGAGGTTCGCAATGATGGTCAGCATATCGGACATATACATTGCCAGCGGGTCGGACAGCTTCTCGCCAAGCCGGAATGGGACAGTCGGCGATGTCGGCATAACGAGGAAATCGAACCGCTCGAACAGTGTATCCAGTCTGTCCCTGATAAGTCTTCTCGCTTTCTGGGCGCGGAGAAAATAAGCCTCGTAGTAGCCAGATGATAGCACGAAAGTGCCTATCATAATCCGCCGCTTGACCTCCTCGCCGAAACCCTCCGTCCGTGTCTTGATGTATAGATCCTTCAGGTCGGAATAACCGTCCGCACGATATGAATATCGGATACCGTCGTATCTTGCGAGGTTGCTCGACGCCTCCGCAGTGGATATTACATAGTATATCGGGACGGAATAATTGACCTCAGGTACCGACACCTCATCGACAGCGGATGGAAGCATCTCTATCGCCCTGACAACAACATCCCTGACCCTCTTCTCCACTCCCTCGCCCAAACCCTCTTTTACCATGCCAAGCTTCACCTTCGAAATGTCGAACCCAAGATTCTCCAAAGGGACAAAAGGCTCTTTTATACTTGTTGAGTCCCTCTCATCCGGTCCAGCAATTATGTTAAATAAAAATGCTATATCCTCGACATTCCTTGCAAGCGGTGCTATCTGGTCGAGCGAGGATGCGAATGCGACGAGTCCATACCGTGAGACCCTACCGTATGTCGGTTTGAACCCAACAATGGAGCAGAACGATGCCGGCAGGCGAGCCGAGCCTCCTGTGTCCGAGCCAAGCGCAAACGGTGCCTGAAAATCCGCAACCGCGGCAGCCGAGCCTCCTGATGAGCCTCCTGCTGTGAGCGTCGTATCGAGCGGGTTCTTCACTGCACCGAATATACTCCACTCGGAGGATGAACCCATTGCGAACTCATCCATATTCGTCTTGCCAAGCACAATGCCACCTGAGCCCTTTATCTTCTCTACCACCGTCGCATCGAACGGCGGAACGAATTTCTCGAGCATCTTCGAGGCACAGGTAGTTCGTATCCCCTTCGTTACGATGTTGTCCTTGATTGCCACGGGAAGCCCGGAAAGTGGACCGACATTTTCCCCCCCGGCTCGGACTGAATCCATTCTTTTCGCCTCGGATAGAGCCTCATCCGATATAGTGATGAAGGCGTTTATATCCCGTCTTTCTTCGATTCGCTCGAGGTAAGCCTCGACAAGCTCACGGGAGGAGACCTCCCCTTTTTTCAGAAGCTCTGCCTGCTTCTTCGCCGAAAATCTTAGTATTTTTTTCATAGCAAAGGGAATATACGCTGGCTATGAGGTTTGTCAAGCTCCCGTTTGACTTTAACCTGTTGCTCGCTACTGCTGTTCTCTGACGTGCGTTTTGGCACTTGAGCTTTGGAATTGGTGCAGTTATTTCAAATACACGACACGCTTGCTGAGGCTTTTTTCACCGACCGTTGCCCGGACAAGATAAATCCCGCTTGGAACGGTTCTCTCTGGTGTCCAGACCAGTTCCGCTGGAGCTGACCGTGGGATGGTTCTGCTCCATACACGATTGCCAAGCAGGTCGAATATCTCGATATTTGCGGGCGATGCCCCTACAGAAATTATGACAGATGAATTGAACGGATTGGGATAGGCATTCATCTCGAACTGCTCAGGAACTGCATCTATCACTTTAAGGACACTCGAAACGCTGAAGCTATCGATCAATTCACCTGACACCGAGATTGCCTCGCAGTGCATAGAGGCATCGAGCATATAACGGCATACGACATAGTGGAAATTGATTTCATAGGTAAGCAAGAACCACTCGAACGGGTTGAAGATGGGTGAGAGTGGTGCGCCACCACCGGCTGCGACAATGTATGTTATGCCGTTTATCGGGATGCTGCGTTCATACCAGTGGTTGTGCCCGTTGAACACAAGGTCGACACCCCTGCCCTCCATCAGTGGACAGATTATCTCCCTGACATCCATCTCGCTACCGTGCCCGAGGTTGGCAGAGTATGGCGGTCTATGGAAGAAAACAATCGTGTGGTCGTATCGCCCCTCGGAGGCTGCAAGGTCGTTGTCGAGCCAGACATATTGCGGGCTACCCTCGGAGTAGTCATCCTCTGTCGAGAGGCAGATGAAATGCACCCTGCTGCCTGCATCGAATGAATAATAGGTCTCCGTGCTGTCCGGGTTGTTGTGCGGCTGGTCGAGGTAATCGAAATAGTAGCTTCCGTGATGCTCGTGGTTGCCGAGTGCATAGAATATCGGATGGTTGCAGGCAAGATGGGAAACATCACAATAATCCTCGAAATAGTTCTGCCACAGACTGCTGTCGCCTCCATCCTCAACGATATCCCCTGTGTGCAGGACAAATATCGCATCCTCTTCCGTTTCCATCTGCATTGCAACCCGGCATCTATTGAAACGGTCTGTGCGCGTATCCCCGAACGCCATGAAACTGAAAGGCGTCGAGCCTGTCGGCATCGTCTTGAAACTGAAGATGTCCGACTCATCCTCCGGGTAGTGGACCCTGTAATAGTATCTTGTGAACGGAAGAAGCCTTATCAACCTCAAGTGATGGACATATACCAGTGCCGTATCACGGGCGGAGAAGCCGAGAGCCTCATCCGTTCCGTATTCGACATACGATGAGCAGGGAACATCGGTTATCCAGTTGACAATGACAGAATTCTGCGTGAGGTTGGAGAGATAGGGACCGTATGCTATCTCAACGGCGGATGCAACGCCAGAAACCAGAAGAAGGATAATAGCTGCCTCTGTCCACCATTCGACAAGAGAGGCTAATTGGAGATTTTTCATATATCACCCCGATCATCTACCAAATATAGGGCAAATTCTCTCAATAGTCAAGTATCAGATAGCCAATCCGACTGTTTTACTTGCAAAAACCGATTTTGGTGTATATTTTGTTTTTTGTATGATACCGCACCCTGTGAACTTTGTCGGCGTTTGTGCCGGGTTAGCTCTGTTTCTCTTCGGGATAAGGCGTGCGTCCCGTCGGTTCGAGTCGCTCTTTGGAGCATCGGTCAAGAGCTTCCTTTCACGCTTCACAAGGAACAAGCTCATATCATTCCTTCTCGGTGTGATTGCCGCCGTTAGTTTGCAGTCGAGCGGTGCAATAATGCTTCTTCTTATGAGCTTTGCATCGGCAGGGCTTGTAGCCTTATCCGAGTCTGTGGGGATAATCCTCGGAGCAGGCGTCGGCTCATCGCTCGTCGTCCAGCTATTCGCATTCAGGATCTACAACTTCGCTTCCATACTTCTCGTCATCGGGTTCTTCATAGATTTCTGGAGCAAGCAAACAGGCAAGACAAAACTCACCGGTCAGGCAATCTTTGCCATCGGAATGATATTCTTCGGGCTGAAGGTTATGGCGGACAACACAGCCGCTATCACCTCATCCGATGTAACGATGCAGATAATCGAGGGGATGGGAGAATACCCGTTCTGGATAGGGCTCTTGGGACTGCTTCTTGCTGTTCTGTTTCAGGGGAGTGCGCCCGTTCTGGGAATGCTTCTGGCACTCGCATTCAGCGGAAAATTCGGTATAGAATCCGCTCTTCCTGCAATAATCGGTGCAAACATCGGGACCGTTGCTCTGCCACTTCTCGGCTCAAAGGAACATAAAGGACGCTTTATCTCATTTCCACTGACGGAGCTCTTCATCCGGGGAACAACTGCAATCCTACTTATCATCTTCTATCCCTATATTCTTGCCCTCATCAAGGCAATAGGCGGTGATGCCCCAAGGCAGATTGCAAATGCACACACCCTTTTCAGCCTTGTTGCAGCCGGACTATTCCTACCCATCAAGGGAAGCTTCATTACAAAAGTCGTCCTCTTTCTTACACCTACTGTCAGCGAAGAGAAGTTTGCACCTATGTATCTTTCTCCATCCGGTGTGGAAACGCCATCCATTGCACTCGGCCAGGTTCTCCGTGAACTCGTCCGTATGGGCGATATAGTCGAGAAGATGTATAACGACATCCTCAGAGCCTTTGAGAGGAATGATGCCCTTCTCCTAAATAAGGTCGTTTCCGATGATGACAAGGTAGATCTGTTACAGGAGGAGATAACACGTTTCCTCACTCTCGTCTCGGAGCAGGACCTTAACAGCGAGCAGTCGCAACTTGTGGTGGAGATGATAACGATAACCAGCGAGCTCGAACATATAGCAGATGTCGTCAGCAAGAACATCTCCCAGCATATCGAGAAAAAGATACAGCTCGGTTACTACTTCTCCGAGGAGGGTTTCAGGGAGATAGTTTCCTTTCACAGGCGAGTCGGCGAACATCTCGAAAGGGCACTGGATATGTTCCCGCTGAGAAACAGACAGTTCGCAAGAGAGATAATCAGCGATACAAAGACAATCGTTCAGGAGGCGCGCCTGCTCTCACGGAATCATATCGCAAGACTACAAAAGGGGACCAAGGAATCACTCGAGACAAGCACCATCCACCTCGATTACCTTGCCGACCTCAACAGGATAAATCTCCACATCTCCTACATCGCCTATGCCGTACTTGGAAGGGTCTAATATGCGGGAAAAGAGGGTATATCTGACAGGAATCCTCATTATACTCCTCCTCTTCGCAGGGTATATCATCGTGATGCTCAATGAGAAGTCATCCGCTTCAAGAAGAAGGGGTGTCCTCGTCAGAAAGAGGCTTAAGGTCGCCGAAAGCATAAAGGAAGACCTGAAAAGATTCTGTGAGGAAAACGAGATCACAGACATCGAATCGATTGTGAAAAACCGGAGGCTGTTCTCCACACCGTTTTTCCAGTCTGAGCTTGCCTACTACCAACTCCTTGACCCTGAGGTAAGACTTCTCTTTCACTCTGGACCGCCTTATGTCAAAAGGGTTTCACCTGTAATCTCGGAGAACGCACTGGAAATAACATATCAATCGCTTCAAATCGACTACCCAAAGAAGGGAGATTCTTATGGGGATTATCTCATTCCGATACTGAACGGTAATCACCTTTTAGGATACTTACGAATAGGGTTTCTCGAGGGGCTTCGAGAAGAGACTGCAGTCCATGCGAGGGACATCCTCATCCCCGTTCTTATCGGGGCGCTCATTATAGTCTTTTCGCTTGCCTACACACTCTGGCTTCTGAAGAGGGTTGGACAGCTTGAGTCAGAGGTTGAGCGCAAGAACCGCCTTGCCTATCTTGGCGAGGTGGCAAGCGGGCTGGCACATGAGATAAGGAATCCGCTCAACACGATAGATATGAACCTCCAGTTGATAGAGGAAGAGATGAAGGAGACAGATGAGCGGTTCAGGAAGCGGTTCAAGAGGGTCAAGGATGAGCTGGAGCGGCTTGATGCAATCCTATCCGGCTTCCTCCGATTCACCCGCCCACCAAAGCTATCTGTCAAGAGAACAGATATAAACGAACTGGTGAACAAAACCGTTCGTTTCTTCCAGCCGGAATGTATCTCAAAGGGGGTTACCATCGAGCTATCACTCGCAGACGGCTTACCAAAGATATTTCTTGATAGCAAGCAGGTTGAGCAGATGCTGCTGAACCTCCTAAGCAATGCAAGGGATGCAACCCAGAGAGGCGGCAAGATAAGGGTCTCAACACAAAGAACCAGGCAGGGGGTACGACTGGTTGTAGAGGATACAGGATGCGGCATCCCAAAGGAGAAGTTGGCTGATATCTTCAAGCCGTATTTCACCACAAAGCAAGGTGGAACAGGTATTGGTCTATCGATTGTCAAGCGGATAGCAGAGGAGCATTCGGCAAAGATCCAGATCGAATCAACTCCTGGCAAGGGAACAAAATTTGTTGTGGAGTTTCCCAAATGAGACCAAAGATACTCGTTGTTGAGGATAACAAAGCTGAACTTGATACCCTTACAGAAGTGCTCGCATCCTCCGGTTACGATGTACTCCCTGTTCTCTCAGCTGAGAAGGCTCTTGCGCTTTCCAAGAAAGAGAGCTTCGACCTTATGATAACCGACCTTGTCCTTCCCGGCATCAACGGGATAGAGCTTATGGAAAAAATAAAACGGGCTCATCCTCAGATAGAGACCATTCTTATCACAGGTCATGCAACGGTTGAGACAGCAATCGATGCGATGAAGAAGGGAGCGTATGATTATCTTGTCAAGCCGATAAAGATAAAGCGTCTTCGCGTCCTAATCGAGAAGGCTTTCGAGGTAAAACAGGCAAGAACTCGTGTTGCAGAGCTCGAGGGGATGCTTTTCAAGAAGGCTGGTTTTATGGGTATCATAGGTGAGAGCGAACCGATGCAGAAGATGTTTGAGCGCATCAGGATGGTCGCTCCAACGGATAGCACCGTTCTTATACTCGGTGAATCTGGGAGTGGTAAGGAGCTTGTTGCTAACGCTCTACATAAGCTCTCGCCGAGAAAGGAGAAGCCACTAATCAAAGTGAACTGCGCGGCACTCCCCGAATCGCTGCTGGAGAGCGAACTATTCGGCTATGAGAAGGGAGCGTTCACCGGCGCGGATAGAAGAAAGCCTGGGAAATTCGAGCTTGCCGACGGAGGGACAATCTTCTTGGATGAGATATCAGAGATCTCGCCAGCCGTTCAGGCGAAACTTCTCCGAGTGCTTGAGGATAAGACAATCGAGCCGCTCGGCTCGACAACCTCGAAGCGGGTCGATGTCCGGATAATTGCGGCAACAAACAGAAATCTGACGAAGCTCGTCCGAGACGGTCGATTCCGCGAAGACCTGTACTATCGCCTCCGGGTGATAACGCTCAGTGTCCCGCCACTCCGCGAGCATCCTGAAGATATACCCCTCCTTGTCTCACATTTTCTCAAGCTGTTCTCCAAGCGGTTCGGCAAAGATATCAAAGGCGTATCATCGGAGGTCATGAAAAAGCTTCAGAACCTGCCCTGGCACGGAAATGTCAGAGAACTCAAAAACACCGTCCAGGAGATGGTGGTATTCACCAGCAAGGACTACATAACAGAGCTCCCCTCGATATCAAACGAGAGCAACACGACAGAGCCTGATATCATTCCGCTTTCCGAGCTCGAGCGACAAACAATAGAAAAAGCTCTCATCCGCTTCAAGGGAAACAAAAAGAAAGTAGCAGAGGCTCTCGGAATATCACTCAGAACACTCTACCGCAAAATTGAGGAATATAAGATAAGACCGAACGAAGAGTTATAGAAGAAAAACAGCAACCTGCCCATCAGATTAAGAGCTCTACTTCTTTGAGGTCTCTTCTGCAGATGCCAGAAGCCAGCCTACGATAGCCTTTGACATCTTCTCTCATCACTCCTATACTTGAATATTATTAAGACTCTTCCTGACAATGGCAAAAACAGAAATTTCTTGATCCGTATCTCACTAACCCTATATTACAAAGAGACGATTCGTCGTTGGATCTAAAGCCATAGGGGTATATTATGTGCCAGCCGATAACCTATAACGAGCAGGAGCGTTGGGTCGTTGCAATGCACTTCAAAGAAGCAACACCACGGACCCCGGAGAGCTGGCAGAGGTTCGCCAGAGAGGTTCATAATCAGGAAATACCCGTCTCCGGCTGGGGAATCAGTGCATATATCACCGAAGGTGAGTTCGACCCAAACGATGTCGAATACGAGCTTATGTTCCCAATCGAGGGCGAGGCTCACGCTGAACCTCCACTAAAGATAAAGAAACT
>JAGGUN010000035.1 GCA_021158465.1 bacterium | reverse complement strand
CTGAAATAATTTTTGAGGTAATTCTTAGCCTGCCCAACTCCATTCAAAGATTTTTCTTATGTAACCAACCGCCAGAAATTTTCGAGCCGTTTTGAGGCAGTTCTGAAGCAGTTTAAAGGCTGTTTCACCCCCCTTCGATATAGTGACAGTAAAAAAGCGGGACCGACGAGGCTCGAACTCGCGACCTCCGGCTTGACAGGCCGGCGTTCTAACCAAAACTGAACTACGGTCCCGCAAATCCTTCTATTACATTGGGCGATACTGGATTCGAACCAGTGACCTCCTGCTTGTAAGGCAGGCGCTCTCGACCAGCTGAGCTAACCGCCCTGCTTCTTTCCCCTCACAAGTATGGATAACGGCAAAACGACCAGATACCCCAGCACCAGAAGAAGCGGTGCAAGTGTCAGCGAACCTTGCGACAGAACGACAAACCCCATCACTACAAGAATTATTCCCACCAGAAATAACCAATAATTCAACGGACCAAATGGAAGCGTAGGCTTCCTCGATACCTTCTTCTGTTTCTTTGCCATCTGTTTTTGCTCTAATTCCTCGAACTATCAGTATATAAAAATCCTTTATTCTGTCAAGTTAAAAGCTACCCTGCTACCTGAATGCCGAGTGCTGTCTGGATGATGAACAGCACCCTCCCGATAAACAGCGATAGCCTTGCCATAACAGTATATCCGAATGTTGCTCCGAAGCCTATCATCAGATACCAGATACCGATGTTTGCAATTCCGCCGAACACACCCTTATGCTCCTTGGAGAAGAAGAAATAGATGAGCACCGAGAGCACCCCGACAAATATAACAATATTCCATATATACTGGAGGCGCGAGAACCCCATAGGGACCATCGTAGCTTCCAGCTGTTTAATGACGCCTGCCTGCATCGTCCTCGGTAGCCCGATACCAGAGCTCGCCCCGAGTAGGAACGCCATCGGGAAACGGGCAAGCCAAGCATATTTCCGCACAAGCTGCATCGTTATCATAATCCCCAGAATAGCTGGAACAATGTAGATATACTTCCCTTCCTTGAAGAACGGGGTAATGAACTTCGGAAGTATCCCCTGCGTATACCAGAGCACCATTCCGTAGCCAACAGAAACACCCACCACAAGATGCTCAGCGAACTTGTAAAACGGGTTGTCTTTGTAGAGGAAGGAGAGAACGCACAGTGTCAAGAATACCGCAACCCAGACACCTATACTCGGCGAGAGGTGCATCTACATCCTCCTTTCTTTCTTCCTCATAGCAAGGTATCCGATGTTCCCTATGATGATAAATACAATAATCATAATATGAGCCCAGCTTTGAGCATCCATACCGCTTGTAGCAAGGCTGGGCTTGGATATAAGAGTTTCGTATTCTGCGGCGCCTTTCATACCGCCTATCAGACCTACTATCTGGTGGCTCTGCAAGAACGGGTAGTAATCGGATGCCATAACGGCGGTTACACCCCAGGCGATGTCCTGATTGTAAGGCTCATGAGCATAATACAGCCAACTCGCCACAATCCCTGTGCCGGAGAAGCTGATTACTAAGTCAATGTCGCTGAAGTTATTGATGTCCTTCATCATAGGGATGTCTTTCAGCGGTGTACCATAGTAGTCGCTCGGGAAAGGGATCCTGATATTCGAGCCCATACCCATAATAATGATGCTACCGCCGGGCTTGTAGCCGAGAAAGCAGTAGTCAACTCCGTTCACCTTGTTATACTCCTTTGCAATACGCTTTAGGGAGATCTCCGCAAGCCCGACACCCTGCGGAAAGAGCGACATCACTATCACCTTCACATCTCGAGCAAAGCAGTGCCTAAGACAAGCATCAAACATAGGCTGAAGCTCAGCAAGGGTAGAGGCGTCGTAGTCAGCGGATAGAAGCACAACCCCCTCAGGACCCAGATTCTCTATATAATCGTAGATGTTCTTCACCTCATATGTTACATTTATGGGCCAGCCTGTGGGGAGGAAAAACGGCACTATCACAGTAATAGCAATCACAAGGTAAATAATCCTTCTGTCTATATTTAGTAACCTCTTCCAGAAATCCATATTATCTCCTTACTCTTGACCACCGAGATAGGTTCTCTCAATTCCGAGTATGATCTTCAAAGAGACCATCATCATACCAAGCCCCACACCGAGGTTGATTGCCCTCTTCGCCGCCATATTGGGGACATTCAGTATCCAGCTCGCAATCTGCGGGATAGAGGTTCCAGGGAAAAGATGGGACCAGAATGAAATCTGTGCTCCCACCGGAACCCTTCCAAGCATAACGATAGCGGCAGCAACGAGCAAAGCAGCTGCCTGAGCAGAGCGCGCCCTGAACGCCCTATACGCAGCAGATGCTATGTAAAACGCAAGAAGCGAGAACATCGTAGCCTCGATCGGCACCTCGACATAGTTGTAAAGCCACATAAAGGCACCTCCAGACTCCGTGCCGGTCAAGATAGCAGCAACGATCATAACAGGCATTGCAGAAAGTGTCACCACGGAGAACTGCCAGTTCTTGGCATGATGCCTTACCTTCATATAGTGCAAGCGTATTATGCTAACGAACCCAAGAATCGATGCGAAAAGACCTATAACCAGCCCCCAGTCGGTATAAAAGCTATACACTGCCTCACTGGCCGGATGGGGAATGAAATACTGCACCCCCCAAATTATACCACAGACGAGCGTTATCAAAAGCGGTAACTGCCGTTTCAGAAACATCTACCCCCCCTTGGATATTGTCAGTCTCAAACCTGAATATGGAATATGTTGACAAACCTCCATATCCCTGCTGTGGCACAAATTCCCCCAATGATTATAAGCACCATCATAATCGCCTTGAGAACATCCTGAGCCTTGAGTGTCCCTATCTGGATACGGTTCTGCGATAGGTACGCACTCGCCGCATAGAACTCCTCACCGATAAGGGTATAATCGCAGGTGGTAATGAAGAACGGCAACTGGGTAATGGCATCCGTCCCAGCAATCTGAATAGAACCGGCAGCTGAACCCGTCTCCGTCAAAAGCAGCGACTCAGCAAAGAACATCCCCATATAGAAGTTGGTAGCGGTCTTCTCTCGAAGCATAATACCGTTGACCGCTGCAGCATAGGCAAACTGGCTCTGCGTGACAAAGAATATATCCCTCTCCTTAAACATATCCGGTCTCCCTGCATCCGCACAGGCAGAACGAACCGTCTCCTTTGCTATTGTCATAACAATTGGGTTATAGCAGGGGACAATGAGTCTGGTTTGGTATTCCGCTGCCTTCTTCGCCACTCTCGAGAGTATCGTAAGCCCCGCCAGCGTAGCTATATCCGAAATGGTCGACAACCCAAGCACATAGAGAATCGGTCTACCCATCTCTGTTGCCCGTCCTATCGCCTCGTCCACATGGTTTATTCCAGCGATCGGGCGAATATATAGGTGCTTCCCCTTCTTGGCAGAGCTTATCATAGTAAGAGCAGCAAGAACAAAGATTATCGTAGCAATGAGAACTGTGGTTTTGCCAGTATGATATACATTGGGAACCCGCCTCACAGGACCGATAATAGGTGTCGCCGATATACCGCCTGAAGGGTCCCAAGCAAGCACTGCATACTTGAACTCCTCCTTGGTTGTATCGACTGGGTCCGTATATTCTCGGAGCATCCCAGGCAAAAACCTTACCCTGTCGAACATCATTATGTTGGTCTCCTCAAGGTCCGAGGTTCTCGCCACCTCAAGATACACAGACGGATATTCGATAGGGACCTCAGGATTGTCCGCGGTAACATTTACCTCCATCTCCACATGCGCCTCAGGGTTCTCAAAAACCCTTCGGTTCTCGTCAAGAAAATCTACTGTTAGCTTGTGCTTTCCGATCGGGACCCCGCTGAATATGTAGCTCCCATCCCCATCCTCGTCCACCACCGGTTCCCCGTCGTCCAGCCTGAGCATAGCATAACCAGGCTTCCGTGCAGAGTTAGCGTACAGATCGTAGAGAACCACAAGCTCCTTATCCCCCTCTCGGAGCGTTGGGGTCTGAAGCCAGTATATCTTCTTAGCCCCTTCTGGCACATCGTTTGGGTTCTCAAACTCCACTATCTTTCGACTTTCACCCTCGGTCACCAGATAGTAGTCGAGAGAGGAGATATCCACACTCTTCGGAACAAGCTTCTTCGCCTCAGAGATAGGGTCTCTAACACGGTAACCAAGATACACCGTCGGCGGCTCCCAACGAAGAACAAGCTTCTTACCGTTGTCGTTCTCAAGGTCATCTACAACAAGCCCCTCTGGCAACGGAGGCATACTGTCAAAATGCGTAGGAACTATCGTGCTAAGCTCAGTGTAGGCCACCTGACCTGATGTGTCAAGCGACGCCACATAGATTATGCTATCCTCCAGAGAGGCTCCTAACCCCTCAAGCCTTACCACTGCCGGATACCCATACGCCCAGGAGCCTGCTACCTCCAGAAGCTTCCTGCCCTTCCTGTGTTCCAGATCACCCGCTGTAGAAATGTATATTACATACTTCTGTATATCCTCATCCTGCGTCTTCCAGTTAAGAAAGAGGTCATTCGTGACGGTATCGAGAAGAGCATAAAGCGAAGGAAGAGGCGTTGGTGCATCGTCTATCGGCTTGATAGAGACAGGCTCGCTCTCCGATTCTTTCCTGTTTATACCGACAGAGACAATCTTATAGTAATATGTCGAATCCGGACAAAGCGAATCCTCATCCGAGTACTCAAGCTCTACCTTATTGACAAGCACCCTGACCGAATCCTCCAAGATAACACCCCTTACCTGCTCCCCATATTTCTTGCAGAACCCTTCTATATCAGGAGTCAACTCTGCCATCCTCTCACCAGAATGTATAAATCTTATCTCCTCTGCCGGCTTCTTCACAGCAACGAAGGTAATGGGAGTCCTGCCGTTTGGCACAATCCTCGGCACCCCAGCCTCTTCAGTAAGCGAGTACCCTTCCACGGGAATAAGCTCTGTTTCCTTTACATTGTCGAGGTAGAGCTTATAAAAATTCCCGTAAGCAATTATGGTCTTCTTGACCCCCTCATTGTAACCCTTTATCTCCGTCTCAATCTTCTCTATCCTCTTGCCAATCTTCCTCAGAGAATCTTCCGTCTCCGGAGTCACCCTTACCAAATGAGCAGTGAACGGCTCCTTCTCTCCCTCAAGCACAAGATAGTAACCAAACTTACCGACGAAATCCGTTGTATCCGGTGGAACATACTTGTCTCTTGTTGCCGGTATCTCAACGCTTATCTGAGATATCTCCCTCATATTGTCTGGAGTGGTCCCGCGCATAATCTTGTATGCCTTCACACCGTTCCCAGCAAAATGCTCCCACTTGACAATAGCCGAGCGTCCGGCATCGTTCGGATAATCTTCAACTATAACCTCAAACGGTGCCCGTGGTGGACCACCTCCACAGGAAAGAAAAAACAGTGCTAATGCACCCAAAATAGCTCTTGCTTTCATATTATCCCCTTCACATTATTCCTCAATAATCTCCACATTCGCCCTCGGGACAATCGCTCTGGTGCCATCAAGAAACTCAATCTCAAGCACCCTTGCCGATGTCTCGCTCTCAAGCTTCTCCAGCTCCGGCGGCAGTGCAACAACCTTACCGATCTTCCCAAAGTACGGCACCCTGATCACCCTCATCAAGCTCCCTACACTCAATACAGGCAATTCCTCCGACCTCTTCTCTATCTCTTTTAGCTTCTCCTCCGGCACATCCTCCAACGGAATGACAACCTCCGGTCGGATAACCCCTGCTCTTATCTGCGTAGCTCCGCTAACGGAGGCATCCTTACCCTCATACTTCCTTAGGAGGGTAAATGTCCTCTCTGCTATCGGCATCTTGCCAAACCCCTCCGAGATGATGAGAGTTGTATTCACATCCTCATCCCCAGTGATTGCAACCCCGATGTCATAGCCGATGAAATCCCGTAGGTCCCTATCATCAATACCGCCTACCACAATGCCCGCTACGCCGTATTCCTCAGCCTTCCGCATAGCAGAAGCAGTAATCATTGACCCACCAACAAGCACTCCCCCCTGATGCTCCGGGCGGATCTTGCTCTCATCAAGAACCTCCTCAGGGGAGGAAACAACCACCGTTATCCTGCCGTGCCGCTCACCACCAATGCCAAATATCCCCTGAATGAATGGTCCAACAGCCTCAATAACAGCACCCTCTTCCGGAAGAACCTCAACCACCTTTCCCCTAATGTAAGCCTTTACCTCCACAGGAATCGGCTCACTTCTGACAAGCACCTGCCCCGTGACCGCGGAGATATTTTCAATAGTACCCTTTAATGGAGAACGAATCTGTGTCTTGAACAACCCCAAAAACCCCTTGCTCTCCGCTATTATCGCCCCCTTCTCAACAGCATCACCCTCCTTATACTTCATAAACAAGGGAAGCTCCGCTGGAGGTATCCCAAGCAGGTTCGCCACATTCACAGGCTCCGCTCTGCCAGGAAGGTCAGCCTTAGCCACAATATCATCAGGACCGACCATATCCCCGACCTGAACAAGCGTCTTACCCTTAAGCGGAAGAAGGCGCTTCTTCCTTATCCGGTAAAACTCCGTGACCTTCAAACCAGGTGTGTATATATGCCCCATCTTACCCTTCTAAAGATCACGCCGTGCACCCACAATCGAGGAATCCTCCGACGAGCAGGTATCCTCCGATACTCAGCCCAGATAGTCCCGCGGCGCACGAACAGAACATCCCTTACCGCTGCTTCCTTCCGGACCTGACGGGGTTCGAGAGCTGCCGTCGCGCGGGGTCCAGACCTCAACATACCAGAGAACCCTTTATCTCACCGAACTATCCCCTCCTGTGGGAGTTCAGCCCCGCATAAAGCGGATTTCGGGTAAAGGGAACCGCTACCTCCCCGCCTAGCACGGCAACTTTCCAAAGAACATTTCTCCAGAATATAATGTTTTTTATCATACCGTCAAGATATTTTTGGTATTCCTCAAAAAAATCAAAAAACTACTTGACAAAAACTCCCTCGTATATATTTTAAACTTCAAAGTTCGATTATCAAACGAAGGAGTTTTTATGACAGAGCCAAGAAGGATTCGCAAGGAAAAGGAACAGGAGCTTCATAAGAAGCTTATTCTTGATGCCGCCAAGCGTCTCTTTGGTAAGAGGAGCATAATCGAGGTCACTGTGGACGAGATTGCAAGGGAATCAGGCTTTGCCAAAAGCACACTCTACTCCTATTTCCCAAGCAAGGAGGCTTTAGTCTCCGAGCTTCTGGACTCGATAATAACCGATAGGCTCAAACAGCTCGAGGAGATAGCGGCATCGGATACCTTCCCAGAAGAGAAGATACTTATGTACATAAGGATGAACTTCGAAGAAGCAATCGAGGACAAGGACATGGCAGCGTTTCTGTCGAGGGAGTCTCACCTCTTCTATGAGAAAACAAGTCGGGCATTTTCGAAGGGTATTTTGGACAAGATACTTTCTGCTTTTGAGAGGAGTCATACCCTACTTGCTCGAATCTACAATGAGGGGAAAGAGGAGGGGATATTTCGTGAGATGGAGCCGCATCTCTTCTCGACATTCCTGCTCTCGGTGATCCGTGGAATAATCGTCAGGTGGTGGTACTTCGAACCCGATGAAGATATTAAGTCCTACATAAACCCTGTTTATGAGTTTATCCTTCATGGTGTAGAGAAATGAGGTGAGGGATGAAGAGATTCTTGTTTTTGCTCCTGCTCTTGCTTTTCCTTGAAGGGCTTCACGCTCAGGACACGCTTCGGCTCACGCTCGAGGAAGCTAAATCTATTGCCCGTAGTAGGAACCCTGGACTGCTTGCATCGGGTGAGGCGGTTGAGCAGGCAAGGGCGAAGGTTGAGAAATCAAGGGCGGCATTCTTCCCGCAAGCAAGCTTCACCGGCGTCTATACCAGGCTGGGCGAGGTCCCAAAGATGAAAATAGATATGGGCGAGATGATGGGACTTCCATTCTCGGAAACCGTCGAGATAGAAATGGGCGAACAGAACAATTACAACTACTCGGTAACTGTTAACCAGCCGCTCTTCGCCGGTGGAAACATAATAAACTCATACAAACTATCTCGCCTGAACCTCCAGGCAACAGAATATGATAACAAAAAGGCTGAATCAGACCTTATACTTCAGGTCGAGGAAACCTACTACAACCTGCTCTGGGCATACGATATGCTTGAAGTTACCAAGGATGGTTATGCTCAACTTCTTAAGCATCTTGAGCAGGCGGAATCGCTTTATGCTGCGGGGATGCTGTCTCATTTCGACCTGTTGCGTGCAAGGGTAGCAAAGGCGAACTTCCAGCCGAACCTCATACGGGCAAAAAACGGTGTCCGTCTTGCAGAAGACGCTCTGAAACTGCTACTCGGTCTCCCTCTTGACACACCGTTTGTACTCGTTGATAGCCTGAGCAAGCCCGATTGGGATATAACCCTCGAGGAAGCAATAGAGTCTGCGCTCTCAAGAAGGTGTGAGCTGCTATCGCTCGAAAAGAGACGGGAGATGGCGCACCTCGCGCTCGTTATGTCAAAGCGAGCCTTCCTGCCAACGCTTGTCACACAGTTCTCCTACAGCTATCAGAAACCATACCAGCAACAGAACAAATGGGGCAAAGATTGGAACATATCGCTCATCCTGAATTTCGACATATTCAATGGGTTATCCCGCATTGCCGATGTAAAGAGCGCTCGCTCACAGCTCCAACAAATAGACTACGCTATGAAGCAGACACGTGAGGGTATAAAACTGGAGGTAAGACAGGCTTACCTCAGTTTCCAGGAGGCACAGGAGCTTCTGGAATCGCAGGAGGCAAACCTATCTCAGGCACAGGAGGCTCTGCGAATCGCAGAGGAACAGTACAAGAACGGACTCATCTCACAAACAGAATACACTGATGCACAAATGGCAAACAATCAAGCAAAGGTAAACTATCTTCAGGCGCTCGTCCAGTACAATACAGCAATAGCAAAGCTCAAGAGAGCAATGCACGAAGAATAAAAACGGAGGAATATAATCATGAAGAGGATAGTTCTGGTTCTCCTGCTCATCTTCCTCGTTGGATTGACTGCTTTCAGGGTTTATGAGGAGGTCTCCTTAAAGGAGAAACTCGCAAAGGAAGAAAAAGCCGCTATCCCTGTAAAGGTTGTCCATCCCACGAAAGGGAAATTCTCCTATCAACTGCACTTCACAGGAAATGTTCTGCCAGACAAGCAGGTCAATGTATATCCGGAGGTGGCAGGGAAGATAGAGAAATTCTTAGTCAACGAGGGGGAGCTGGTAGTGAAGGACGAGGTAATAGCCTACATTAGCAAGGATATCCCTGGAATGAAATATGAGCGAGCAAAGCTAAGATCCCCGATAACAGGCATAATCGCTCAATTGAACCTCGACGCTGGCAGCTATGTTGCTCCTCAGGTTCCTGTCGCATCAGTGATCAAGATGAATATCGTGAAGGTAAGCTTCTCCGTCCCAGAGAAGAAGATCTTGGAGCTACACGGAGTAAAACAGGTAAATATCAGCGTGGACGCCTATCCGGACACAGTCTTCATAGGGAGGATAACGAACATTTCACCCGTGGTCGACCCGATGAGCCGCTCGGTCAAGGTAGAATGCATGGTGAGAAATAAAGACTACCTCCTGAAACCTGGTATGTTTGCCAGGGTAACACTCCCAACCGTGACAAAGGAGAATGTTCTTATCCTCCCTCAAAACGCCGTTGTAAGGAACCTCGAAACAGGCGAGATCTATGCATTCACCGTGAAGAACAACATCGCACATAAAAAGATGCTTAAGCTCGGACTGGAAAACGAGGATTCAGTCGAGGTCATCTCTGGCGTATCTGCAGATGACCTGGTGGTAAGCAGAGGAAACTACTACTTATCCGATGGGGCAACAGTCGAAATCGTAGAATAGGGGAATACAAGAATATGTGGCTCACAAAGATCGCTATAAACAGAAAAATAACCTTCATAATGGTGTTCCTTATAATTGTTTGCCTGGGGCTGGTCTCGCTTATCAATCTGAATATCGACCTGTTCCCAGACATAAACTTCCCTGTTGTCGGGGTGATAACGACATATCAGGGCGTTGGTCCGGAGGATGTGGAGAAGATCATTGCCCGCCCGATAGAGGGTGCTTTATCCACCGTTAGCGGTATGAAGGATGTTATATCGATAATAAGAGAAGGTCAGGTGATGACCCTCGTCAGGTTTAACTGGGGCTATGATATGGATGCCGCCGTGACGGATGTAAGGGACAAGCTTGGGCTTGTGGAGGCGTTTTTACCCTCCGATGCCTCCAAGCCGCTTGCAATGAAGTTCGACCCATCGGTAATGCCGATTATGGTGATAGGAGTATCCGGCAGAGACGACCTATTTCAGCTTCGCAACATCACCGACGAAAAGATCGCCCCACACCTGGAAAGGCTCGATGGTGTCGCACAAGCAGAGGTCTGGGGAGGACTCGAGCGAGAGATACAGATAAACCTCAACAGGGATAAACTTATCGCTTATAATATATCTCCGAGAGAGATTACCAACGCCGTTCAGGCAGCAAATGTGAGTATGCCGGGTGGCTCGGTGAAAAAGGGAGGTATGGAGTTCATCGTTAGGACAGTCGGAGAATACAGCTCGGTCGATGAGATAAAGAATACAACCGTCAGTGTCTTGCAGGATGGGACGCCCGTTCTGCTGAAGGATGTGGCAACAGTTTTAGACACATTCAAGGAGGAGGTTTCCTCTATACTCGTCGATGGGAAGCCTGGTGTGGTTATACAGATCGCCAAGGAATCCGATGCCGTGACCGTTGAGGTCGCCCGGAGGGTTCGCAAGGAGATGAAGGAGCTTGAAAAAATATTACCACCCGGTATTAAGCTTACAACAATTATAGATATGTCCGAATACATCGAGAAGGCTTTGAAGAATGTCTTAAACAGCCTGCTTGAGGGGTTCCTGCTCGCAATTCTCGTGCTTCTTATATTCCTGCGGAACTTCCGCAGCACCATTATTGTCGGACTTGCTATCCCGATTTCGGTCATCGCAACATTCATCGTGATGAACGGAATGGGCATAACGATGAACCTTATGTCTATGGGCGGACTTGCGCTCGCTGTCGGAATGCTCGTCGATAACTCTATTGTCGTTATGGAGAATATCTTCAGACATAGGGAAGGCGGGAAAAAGCTAATAGAGTCTGCTCTCACCGGAACGCAGGAGGTAATATCACCAGTTGTCGCATCGACACTAACCACCCTCTCCGTATTCGTGCCCGTTATGTTTATCCCCGGTGTTGTCGGGATACTCTCACACGACCTGGCTCTAACAGTTACAATATCCCTGATTACATCACTTTTCGTTGCCTTCGCACTCATTCCGCTTCTCGCCGCGAGGGTTATCCCTGTCAAGGTGAATACTGGAAACGGAAGGGGATTATTTGGAGTGTTCAAGCGGTTCTTCGATTATATCGATACAACTTACACACGCTGGCTTAAGTGGTGCCTCTCACACAGGACAACCTTCACCATCGGCGTCGTCTTCCTATTTTTGATAAGTGTTATGCTCGTTTTTCCATTTCGCTTCATCGGAACGGAATTTACCCCATCAATGGACACTCGCCTTATAAGCATGCGAATGGAACTTCCCCCGGGCAAGAGCTTAGAGGAGACGAACCGCTATCTCAACGAGCTGTTCCCTAAGCTACAGGAAAGTGTCCCAGAGGCTATGAATATATACTCCCAGAGCGGTGGCGGTGGAATGGTCGGCGTCGGCTCCGACAATAACATCGCAGATATCTCTGTGAAACTTCTCCCGTCAAGTAAGCGCAAACGCAGCCAGAAAGAGATTGAAAATGCCGTTCGACCTATCCTCGACAACTTCCCAGGTGCCAAGATCTATTTCCAAGAAGGGATAATGCAAGGCGGACCATTCGGTGGTTCAAGTATCGAAGTGGAGATATACGGGTTTGACCAGAATATCGCAAAAGAGCTTGCCGACTCCGTTGAGGCGATTATGCGCAGGACGCCGGGAGCTGTGGACATAACGAGCAGTATTGAGGGGACAAAGCCAAACTACTCTATCCATATAGACCCACACAAATCGAGCGCTGTCGGGTTACCTGTTGCAATCGCCTCATCCGATGTCTATACCTATACCAGAGGAAGCACTATCTCCAAGCTCCGCATCGGCGGGAACGAATACGATATCTCCCTGAGGATGGAGGAACCCGACCGAAGGACGCTCGAGGATGTAAAAAGGTTTCCAATAAAGAGCTTAGCAGGGAAAATGGTATCGCTCGGAAACATCGCCGATGTTACAGTTACCGCCAGCCCAACGGTCATAAAACGGAAGGAACAGAGCCGTGTGGTCACCGTATCCTGCAACCACAAGGGACAGGACCTCGGAAAGGTTGTCTCTAACATAGAGAAGGAACTGGCGCGCCTCAAATTCCCAGAAGGGTTCTACTACCGCGTCGGCGGTCAGGCAAAGGACCAGAAAGAATCGTTCTTCTGGCTCCGGATCGCATTCATCGCTGCCATCACACTCGTCTATATGATTATGGCTTCCATCTTCGAGTCACTGAAGGACCCGTTCATAATAATGTTCACCATTCCGCTCGCTGTCATAGGAGCTCTCTGGATGCTCTTCTGGACAGGCACATCGCTCAATGTCCTTTCCATCATCGGAATAGTGCTTCTGGTCGGCATCGTGGTCAACAACGGAATCCTGCTCGTTGACTATACAAACCTCCTCCGCAGGCGGGACAAGCTACCCATCCGAGAAGCGATAATCACAGGCGGTAGACGCCGTCTACGACCTGTCCTTATGACGGCACTCACAACCATCATAGCAATGATACCGATGGCAGCCGGTATAGGCGAGGGAGCAGAACTCCGCGCACCAATCGCTCGCTCGGTCATCGGTGGACTCATAACATCGACATTCCTGACCCTGCTGTTCATCCCTGTTCTATACTCTGTCTTCGAGCGTTTCAAAAGGAAAGATAAAGAGCAGGTCTCAACCTGACAGCGGGATAGGCAAAAAGAATAGTGACTGCCAGTCTGACACAAGAACCAAACCTACGAAACAAGTATCCCTACCCACTGTTGGAAAATTTTTTGTTGACAAAACAGCTGTCTTCAATATATTCTTTACAGATTTTGAAGTGGGCGATTAGCTCAGGTGGTTAGAGTGCTTGCTTGACATGCAAGAGGTCACTGGTTCGAGTCCAGTATCGCCCACCATTATATTTTATCTCTGCCCCTTATCCAAAGGAGGAAGTGCATTATTCATATCACGTTCTCTGATGGTTCGGTCTCCGAGTATCCAGAAGGCATAACCCCTCTCGAGATTGCAAAAGAAAGGAAACTGACCCCTGTTGCATGTCGGATAAACGGAGAGCTCTCTGACCTCACGAAAGCTATATTCTCCGACGCCACCCTGGAGTTTATAACATTTGATTCCCCTGAGGGGAAGGCTGTCTTCTGGCACTCGACATCACATATCCTTGCTCAGGCGGTGAAAAGGCTATTCCCAGAGGCTAAGCTCGCCATAGGTCCCCCCATCGAGGAGGGGTTCTACTACGACTTCGATATAGAATCTCCTTTCACAGAGGAGGAGATTGCACGGATTGAAGAAGAGATGGCAAAGATAATCAAGGAGGATATCCCGTTTGTTCGCGAGGAGATCTCAAAAGAAGAAGCGGAGAATATCTTCCGGTCACTCGGTGAAGAATATAAGCTCGAGCTTCTCTCTGATATAGAGGAGAAAAATGTCTCCGTATACCGTAACGGGGATTTTGTCGACCTCTGCCGCGGACCACATCTACCATCGACAGGGTGGGTGAAATTCCTCAAGCTGACATCCGTCGCAGGCGCCTACTGGCGAGGGGACGAGAGAAACAAGATGCTCCAGCGGATATACGGCATCTCATTCCCGAAGAAAAAAGAGCTAAAAGAGTATCTTCATAGACTCGAAGAAGCAAAGAAGCGAGACCATAGAATACTCGGCGCCAAGCTCAACCTCTTTATGATGGATGACTCCATCGGTCCCGGGCTCGTTATATGGAAACCCGAGGGTGCGGTTGTCCGCGAGATAATAGAGGACTACTGGAAGAGCATTCACCGGAAGCGGGGATATCAATATATTTATACACCACACATAGCAAGGCTAAGCCTCTGGGAAACAAGCGGACATACAGAGTTCTACTCGGATAATATGTTCCAGCCGATAGATGTCGAGGGACAGAAGTATCAGCTCAAGCCGATGAACTGCCCTTTCCATATGGCATACTTTCGCTCAGAGAAGCGGTCATATCGCGACCTGCCAATGAGACTCGCCGAACTCGGAACAGTATACCGCTACGAACGCTCAGGGGTCCTGCACGGACTCCTACGTGTCAGAGGCTTTACTCAAGATGATGCTCATATATTCTGCACAGAGGATAACCTGAAAGATGAGATAATAGGGGTGCTTGACCTGACATTCGAGATATTCGCTGCATTCGGCTTCAAGCAGTTTGACATATTCCTATCTACACGTCCAGAGAAGTTTGCAGGGACAGAACAGATGTGGAAGAAGGCAACATCATCCCTAACCGAGGCACTGAAAGAACGGAACATCCCGTTCAAGGTTGACCCGGGCGAAGGCGTATTCTACGGTCCAAAGATAGACATAAAGGTACGGGATACCATCGGCAGGGTATGGCAATGCACAACCGTCCAAGTTGACTTCAACCTACCAGAAAAGTTTGGTCTGGAATACAGCACCAAAGACGGCACACTCCGTCGTCCAATAGTAATCCATAGGGCAATCTTAGGCTCACTCGAACGGTTCTTCGGAATACTCATCGAACAGTACGCCGGCGAGTTCCCTCTCTGGCTCGCTCCCATCCAAGTAGCAATATTGCCAGTGTCCCAGCAGTTCCTCGACTACGCATCATCGGTCGCAAAGAAACTCGAAGAAAACAACATAAGACCCTATCTGGATAAAAGGGACGAAAAGCTTGGGCGTAAGATTCGAGACGCGGAACTGAAGAAAAGACCATACATCGTTATAGTTGGCGAGAGAGAAGAAAAGGACGGCACCGTATCGGTCAGAAAACATAAACAGGGCGAACTCGGAACTATGACCCAGGACGAGTTCATCCTGCTTCTGAAAGAGAAAATCTCAAACAAGGAGGGGTAATAATCAAACAAAGAAAGGTTCGAGTTAACCAGATGATCCAAGTCAAAGAGGTCAGACTCATAGGGGAAGATGGCAAACAATTGGGAATACTCCCCACGGATGAAGCACTGAGAATAGCAAGGAACGCCAACCTTGATCTCGTCGAGGTAGCCCCAACAGCCAGACCACCAGTGTGTAAGATAATGGACTACGGTAAGTATATGTACGAGCTCTCCCGTAAGGCGAAGCTCGCAAGAAAAAAACAACACACCATCCATGTGAAAGAAATGCGCTTCTCCCCAAAGATATCCGAACACGACTTCGGCTACAAGATAAAGCAGGTGAAAAAGTTCCTCGAAAAGGGAAACCATGTAAAGATAACAATGTTCTTCCGCGGAAGGCAAAAAACACACCTGGAACTCGGTGAGGCAATTATCGAGAGGATACTGGATGAAACAAAGGAGCTTGCTACCGTCGAAAAACGCTCAAAATTCGGTGGGTCAGAGGATAATCCAACCTTCATCAAACTCGAGGGAGAAAGCTTCCAATTTACCCTTATCCCCAGGAGCAAAAAATAGTTTGACATAAGCCAGATTTTATATAATATTAAAGGCTTGTTCATAAGAGAAAACGGATGGAAAAGATATGTTAAAGCTCAAGACAAACAAGAGCGCGGCAAAGCGGTTCAAGCTGTCCGGCTCGGGAAAGATTATGCGGTTCCGCGCCGGTAAATCCCACAAGAACAGCAAAAAATCGGGAAGTCGATCGAGAAGACTGAAAAGAAAATCCGTCCTCTCCAGAGCAGATACGACCAGAATGAAGCGGATAGTTCCCTATCTGTGAGACCCCGCGATTATCAGGAGAAGAAGCATGGCAAAAGCAACAGGACAACCCAACGCACGCAAAAAGAGGAAAAAATGGCTGAAAGCTGCCAAAGGGTTCTACGGCGGCAGGCACAGACTCTACAGAACAGCTCGCGAGGTATCGGAGAGAGCCCTCCAATTCTCATATATCGGACGCAAGAGAAAGAAACGCGACTTCCGCAGACTGTGGATAGCACGAATCAACGCAGCCGTCAGGGAAAACGGGCTCAAATACTCTCAGTTCATTCACGCACTCAAGCTGGCAAACATCCACATCGATAGGAAAAACCTTGCCGAGCTTGCAGTAAGGTCACCGAGGAGCTTTCAGGCAATCGTTGAAAGGGCGAAGACACACATAACACAGTAATGCCCGAAGATATAAAGAATGTCCAGGGAAGGTTTGAGAAGCGTATAAAACAGGTGTCCACACTCGCCGAGCTCGACAACCTTAAGGTAGAATATCTCGGCAAAAAGGGTATTGTAACTGGTCTCCTGAAGAAGATTCCTACACTCCCGGCATCCGAGAGAAGATCGTTCGGAACGGCAGTCAACTCCCTCAAATCCTTCTGTGAGAGGCTTATTCAGGAAAAAAGAGAAGCTATACTCAACTCGCAGGAGGCTGCCAAGCTCGACACCTCTCTCCCAGGAAGAAAAGGGTTCCTCGGCTCCAGAAACCCGATCGTCACTATTATTGAGGAGATAACCCACATATTCTATTCTATGGGGTTTGAGGTGATAGAAGGACCAGACATCGAGACAGAGTATTACAATTTCGACGCACTCAACACCCCAGATTACCACCCATCCAAAGACATTCAGGATACATTCTACCTCGCTACGCCAGGATACCTCCTAAGAACACAAACCTCACCCGTACAGATTCGGACGATGGAGACGCATCCACTCCCGATAAGGATGATATCACCAGGCAGATGCTACCGCCGGGACGCCATCGACCCAACACATTATATCTGCTTCCACCAGGTGGAGGGGCTCTACATCGACCGTAATGTCACAATGGCGATGTTAAAAGGGGTGTTATCCGTCTTCGCCAGACGCCTCTTAGGAAAGCAGACACAGATACGATTTCGTCCTCATTTCTTCCCGTTCACCGAACCGTCAGTTGAGTACGATATAACCTGTACCATCTGTGGGGGAAAAGGATGTAGAGTGTGCAAGAACACAGGCTGGCTCGAGATATCGGGCGCAGGTATGGTCCACCCAAAGGTGCTACAGAACTCCGGCATCGACCCCAAAAGATTTCACGGATACGCCTTCGGTATGGGAGTCGAAAGACTCGCCATGATAAAATACCAGATAAACGATATACGCCTTTTCTATAACAACGATATAAGATTTCTATCCCAGTTCCGCGGAAGATGAGGGTAAGCCTATCATACATAAGCCACTTCATCGAGATACAAGAATCAGCTGAAAAGCTGGCGGGGCTCCTTACTATGTCTGGAAGCGAGGTGGAGAAAATTATCCGTTATCCACCGCTCGATAGTAAGATTATTATCGCAAAAATAGAGGATATTACCCCAAACAGCCCACAGGATGGATACTACCATCTAACGCTCTCCGACGGCAAGAAAAACTATTCTGTTATCTCCAGCTATCCTGGCTTCCGGAAAGGAGATATTATCCCGCTTGCAAAGGACGGAGCCTCACTCCCCTATGGCAAGAGAGTGAGAAAGACAGAATTTGCAGGTGCCATATCCGAGGGGATAATCCTCTCCACAGAGGCTCTGGGGTTCTGTGAGGAGAAGGGTAAACCACTTTTCCTACGCTCCGAGCATCTCGTCGGTAAGCCGCTGGAACTGGTCGCCAGGAATGAAGACACTGTCTTCGAGCTGGAGATAACGCCGAATAGACCTGACTGCTTGTCACATATCGGAATCGCAAGGGAGCTGCAGGTTCTACTCGGCAGACAATATATCTATAAGCTCCAGGAGTATAAGCCTGACTACCAAGACAGTTTCAGGATTAAGATAGAGAACCTCGACGACTGTCCAAGGTATTCCTGCGCCATCATCCGGGATATAAAGGTTGACCAATCCCCACCATGGCTTCTATCGCTTTTAAGCAGACTCGGTATCCGCCCAATAAATAACATCGTTGATATAACGAATCTCGTGATGCTCGAGATGGGACACCCGATGCACGCATTCGACCTTGACAGGCTCAACTCAGACAGCATCACCGTTCGCAGGGCAAAAGAGAATGAAAGGATTGTCACGATAGACGGCGAAGAACGTCCCCTGTCTCCCGATATTATGCTCATAGCTACTGATCACCCCGTTGCCATCGCTGGAATAATGGGCGGAAAGGAGACAGAGGTAACAGAAGATACAAAATCGGTTCTGCTCGAGTCAGCTTACTTCAATCCGAGGGTCGTTAGAAAGGGAAGCAAGTCCCTGGGGCTTTTTACAGAAGCATCCGCACGGTTCGAGCGCGGAGCCGACCCAGAGGCAACCATCCGAGCTATCAAAAGAGCAACAGAACTGATAAAAGACATATCTGGTGGAAGCTTCTCTCAGATATTCGACATATACCCAAAGAAGATCCCCCAAAACATCGTCGATTTCGACCCAGAGGAGATCCCAAAGCTCTTAGGAATATCTGTCCCGGAGGAGAAATTTGTCCCGCTCCTCGAAGGTATAGGGTTTCGAATGAAAAGGAGAGGGAGAACCTTCAGGGTTGAGGTTCCCAGCTTTCGCCCAGATGTGGATGGAAGTGCCGACATCGTCGAGGAGATAGGCAGACTATACGGTCTGGAGAAGATCCCGAACGACCCTACCATCTCAGGCAGTGCAATCCTCTGCGGAATAGAGGACTTCGAGCTTACAAAGATAGTAGCAGAACAGCTCACCGGTATGGGATTCTCACAGATCATAACAAACTCGATAGGCAAAGAGAGCAACTATCTCCCGTTTCTGAAAGACGGTTCGCTCATCGAAATAATCAACCCTATCAGCGAGGATTTCACTGTTATGCGCCCCTCTCTCTTGCCAGAGATATTAAAGGTCGTCTCATACAATCTCCATCGCCAGAACACTAACCTCAAGCTGTTCGAGATAGGGAAAACCTTCCGCAAAGAGCAGGGAAGCTACATAGAGGAAAAGAGGATAGCTGGTGCACTTGTCGGAGAGTCCATCCCCGACTTCTGGGAAACCACCCACCGCGAGTTCGACTTCTTCGATGTGAAAGGAGCGGTTGAATCACTCGCCCTCTTCTGCAATATGGAGCGGTTTCACTCCCTCCCTCGAGATGACAATGTCTTCTCGATATGCGCAGACTTCATCATCTCGGGGAAGGCGGTCGGCTCATTTGGACTCATCTCACGCAAGATCCGCTCCATATTCGACATCGAAAGCCCTGTGTTCGCGTTTGAACTATCTCTCTCACCGTTCGTAGAATCCCTGAGGAAAAAGAAGGTATTCAAGGAGTTCTCGCGCTTCCCCGCCATCCGCAGGGATGTTGCTCTGATTGTTGACAAGGACACCTCCGCTGAGGAGATATTACACGCGATAGGGGAATCGGAACCCCTCGTCGAGAACGCATATCTCTTCGACCATTACACCGGAAAGGGTATCCCATCAGGCAAGAAGAACCTTGCTTTTAGGATAACCTACCGCTCGTTCAACGGAACCCTAACAAAAGAGCAGGCAAACGAGGTTCACATTAGACTGGTTGAGAGCCTATGCAAGAAGTTCAACGCCACCCCACGAATGTAACCAGATTTATGTATTGCTTTTTTATTCCCCTTCATTATATTTTTGTTCCAATTTTCGCCAGAATAAACCTTTTTACCGCGCAAGGAGGTAAGGTATGGTAAAGGAAGGGCTTCTCTACACGAAGGACCATGAGTGGGCAAGATGTGAGGGCGATATTGCCGTCGTCGGCATCACCGACTACGCTCAAGGTGAGATGGGCGATATTGTCTTTATCGAGATTTGCGAGGTCGGGACAAAAGTTGAACAGGGAAAGCCGTTCTGCACGATAGAGGCTGTCAAGGCGGTGTCGGATGTCTTTGCCCCCGTATCAGGCGAGGTCATCGAGGTAAACGGAGACCTCGAATCATCACCAGAAACGATAAACCGCGACCCGTACGGAGACGGATGGATCGCCAAGATAAAGATGTCCAACACAGAGGAGAAAAAAAATCTGCTCTCCGCCAAAGAATATAGGCAACTAATTGGCGAGGAGTAAAGATGAAATATACTCCCCATACGGAGAAGGATATCGAAAGAATGCTCTCTGCCCTCGGTTTCGACTCAATCGATGAGTTGGTAGAGGCAGCAGTCGGCAAGAACAGCCTGACGAGACATTCTCTCTCAATCGGCAAGGGTATCTCCGAGGATGAACTCGTACGACGCCTCCAGGATATTGCCTCACTCAATATAACCGTCGAGGAGTTCACAAGCTTCCTCGGTGCTGGCGCATACGATCATTTCATCCCCGCCGCTGTGGACGCTATCGTCTCACGACCAGAGTTCTACACTGCATACACACCATATCAGCCAGAGGTAAGCCAAGGAACACTTACAGCAATATTCGAGTACCAGTCTCTTATCTCCCACCTCGTTGGACTCGATGTTTGCAACGCCTCGATGTACGATGGCGCATCAGCACTCGCAGAAGCTGTCCATCTTGCCGTGAAGAAAACCCGACGAAGAAAAGTTATTCTCCCTCGTTCACTCCATCCGCTGTGGGATAGGACTGTCAGAACATATATGGCTCACACTGCTGACTTTGTTGTGGCAGATTTCGACCCCACAGGCAGAATGCATAACATCGCATCACTCGTTGATGACGACACAGCCTGCGTCGTGGTTGCCTCACCAAACTTCTTCGGCGTTATCGAGAATATTGCATCGCTCGAACCACACATCCACTCGTCTGGTGCACTGCTCGTTTCCGTTTTCAACCCGATATCACTCGGCTTGTTAAAACCTCCTGGTGAACTTGGTGCCGATATCGCTGTCGGAGAAGGGCAACCCCTGGGAATCCCACTGGGATTTGGCGGACCATATCTCGGGATATTCGCTGCGCGCAAGGAGTTCATCCGGTCTATGCCTGGTCGAATGGTCGCGGAGACCGTCGACGCCGAGGGAAAACGTGGATTCGTTATGGCTCTCCAGACAAGGGAACAACATATAAGACGCGCCCGTGCTACATCAAACATCTGCACAAACGAGGGGCTTGTGGCACTTGCAGCAACAGTCTTTATGACGCTTATGGGCAAGCTCGGTATGAAAAGGCTCGCTGAACTGAATATCCAAAAAGCGCACTACCTGGTGGAACGGCTAACCTCTCTCAACGGAGTATCACTCAGGTTCTCCGCTCCGTTCTTCAACGAATTCGCTGTCTCTCTGCCTGTCTCGGCATCGCTTGTCATCGAAAAACTGAAGGAGAAAGGGTTCATCGCCGGGCTCGACCTCGGCAAATTCTACCCTGGCGAGGAAAACTCGCTCCTCGTTGCCGTCACTGAGAGACGCACAAAAGACGAGATGGACGACTTCACCGAGAGCATAAAAGAGGTAATCCCTTGAGAGCAAAACGGATAAGCGTTCTGTTCCTTCTGTTTGTAGCACTCTCCTGCTCAAAAGGGAATACAACAGATGAGGCATACTATTCATTTCCAGAGTATGGGTTGCAACTCTTCGTGCCCAACGGCTGGTACCCGCAGGATGCAAAGGAATACATCATAAATACCGTCCCAGGCGTCGACCCAAAGAAGGTTGAAAAACTATCCTACCACGAAGCATCAGAGAAGGCAGGTTTCCTGTTTCTCCTAACACGACGACCACCAGAGATCAAAGGTAGAGAACCCGCGGCTATCGGCTTCACCGTGTTTGAGCTATCCAACGAGGAGATAAACCTACCGATCGATTCCCTTGGAAAGATAAGGCGAACGCAGGTCCTCAACATATACCAGCAGGATTCCGTTACATCCCCTATCAAGGTTATCCATATCGGGGAATTCCCTGCCGTCGAGTGGGAAGCAAACGGTATACCTGCGCAAGGAGTCCCCGTCCACATCATCTCCTACTCCATACTTAACGGCGGAACAGAATACTTTATCTACGCCTTTGCTCCGATAGATAATTTCGAGGAGTACCGCGGAACAATCGATGAGTTCGTTAGAAAGATTAAGGTGAAAAGTAGGGAGAACTGATATGAGCGAAAAGCTTATATTCGAGCTTTCCTGTGAAGGTAGAACAGGGGCAGATCTGCCCGAGCTTGATGTTCCAGAGCGTCCGATCGACGAGATGCTCGACCCAACCCTTCTGAGAGGCGAGCTCGACCTTCCGAGCCTTTCGGAAATAGACACACTGCGACACTTCGTCAGGCTATCCTCGCTGAACCACCATATCCTCAAGGGGTTCTATCCGCTCGGTTCCTGCACGATGAAATACAACCCTGTCGTGAACGAGACCATCTCCCGCCTCCCAGGGTTCACATCTATCCATCCTCTTCTGCCAGAAGAGTTCGTCCAGGGCGCTCTTATGCTTATGTACGAGTTAGGCGAGATGCTAAAAGATATAGGCGGAATGGACGCCATCACACTACAGCCAGCAGCAGGCGCACACGGCGAGTTGACAGGAACTCTCATAATGCGAGCATACTTTAAGGCAAAGCACCAACAGCGCAAATATGTGATAATCCCCGATTCCTCACATGGAACAAACCCTGCGTCAATTGCTATGGCTGGGTTTGAACCGGTTGAGATAAAATCAAACGAAGATGGGAATATCGACATTCAGGCGCTTGAATCTGCTCTCTCCGATGAGGTTGCAGGTATGATGGTTACAAACCCTAATACACTGGGAATATTCGAGCGCGAGATAACAAAGGTCGCAGAACTTATTCACTCAGCTGGTGGAATCCTGTATATGGACGGCGCGAATCTGAACGCCATTATGGGAATAGTCCGGCCAGGTGAGCTGGGGGTCGACATATTGCACTACAACCTTCACAAGACCTTCTCAACCCCACACGGTGGAGGCGGTCCCGGCGGTGGACCAATAGCAGTGAAATCTAACCTTGCTGATTTCCTGCCTGTCCCCATTGTCACCCGCACAGAAGACGGAAGATACTCCCTCAACTGGAACAACCCTCACTCAATCGGGAAGATACTATGCTTCTGGGGGAACTTCCTCGTCATGGTCAAGGCGTACGCCTATATAAAATCGCTCGGTAGCGATGGGGTGAAACATACAAGCGAGATGGCTGTATTGAACTCGAACTATCTTTTGCATCTATTGAAGGATAAGTGGGAACTCCCATACCCATCGACACCGATGCACGAATTCGTCCTCTCTGGAGAGTTCCTCAAAAAATACGGTGTGAAGACACTCGATGTAGCAAAAAGGCTCTTAGACATGGGGTTCCACGCTCCAACAATATACTTCCCGCTCATTGTCCACGAGGCTTTGATGATAGAGCCAACAGAAACAGAAAGCAAGGAGACCCTCGAGGATTTCGCCAGTGCAATGAACACTATCCTCGAAGAGGCAAAAGAAAAACCTGAGCTTCTCAGAAAATCTCCGATGCACACCCCCGTCAGACGACTCGATGAACTCAAGGCAAACAAAGAACTCAAGGTCAAGTGGAAAGGAGGAAAGGATAAGAGTTGATGACCTCCTTACTAAAACGGACAAAAGGGTAGTCGTCTTCATCGCAGCAGCCATCGTCGTTGGGAACATCTTTCTATACCTCAACGCAAGAAACCCCGGAGGGTTCGAAGGACTCCTGCCAGACACAACATCGGTCCACAAAGGGTCATCCGACACAACTCAAGACAGCAAGTTCCCAATAAACATAAATACAGCAAGCAAGGATGAACTCACCCTTCTTCCACGCATCGGGGAAGTGCTGGCGGGAAGGATAATCGAATACAGAAAAGCCCACGGAGGCTTCCGACGCAAAGAGGATATAACAAATGTGAAGGGAATAGGTGAGAAAACCTATAAGATCCTCAAACCGCTCATAACCGTGGACTAATCGCCATCGTAAAATGTCTGGTTCTCGAGCAGTTGTTCCTCGGGAACGTCCCTGAAATATTTTGCCGGAACGCCTGCATATATCTTCCTTGGCGGGATGTCCTTCGTAACGAGCGCACCAGCGGCAACAAGCGCGTCCTCTCCTATTGTTTTCCCTGGAAGAACCGTTGCCTGAACACCGACACGAGCGGCTTTCTTTATCGTTACGCCCTTGAAATGCTTGAACCGCTCCTCCGTCCTGCCGATGAAGTTGTCATTGCTCGTATTCACCCCCGGCGCAACAAAGACATAATCTCCTACATCGGAGTATGCGGTAATATAAACATTGGTCTCAAGCTTCGTCTTTTTCCCTATTCTGCACTCGTTCTCAATAGCAACACCTCTGCCAACGATAGTATAGTCGCCGATCGTGACGTTCTCCCTGACCGTCGCCAGGTCGGCGATGAGCACCCTCTCCCCGATCACACTACCCGCATAGACGACGCAGTTTGCACCAACCATACAGCCGTTACCAAGAACAGCAGGAGGGAGCATCTGCTCCTTTGTCGTGGCACTTCTGGCAGCCTTCATAGGTAGCTTGCCGATTATACTGCCATCTCCAACAAGGCAGTTATCACCCAATCTGCTACCACGATGGATAACTACATTATGCCCGATAACGCAATTTTCACCTATCTCCACATCATCCTCTATCACAACAAAATACCCGAGTGTCGTTCCCTTCCCTACCTTTGCTCTTGAAGAGATAAATCTGTCCATCGTTGCTCCTTTGTTAACATTTGTGTGGTGTACCGTTCTCCTTCATCGACTTATCGGCAGCCCGAAGCACCCTCAGAACAGCAAGCCCATCCTTGCCATCCGTGATAGGTGGAATTCGACTCCTTACCGCCTTAATAAACTCCTGACACTCTATCTTCAGTGGCTCCTGTACCTTCACAGCAGGGATGAGAATATCACCTGTCCTGAGTGATAGATACTCGCCATATGTGTCATACGCCTGCTGAAGATTTACCCCCTTGTCATATATCCGTATCTTCTCCTGTGGCTCAACATCATCCAATACAGCCATCTTCTTGCTTCCGACAATGGTCAAGCGTCTGACCTTGTGTGGGTCAAGCCAGCTCGTATGTATGTGCGCTATCGTTCCAGAATCGAAGAACAAGGTGATAAACGACACATCTTCTATACCCTTTCTGAGATATGCAGCCCCTGTAGCAGAAACAGCCGCAGGCTTCTCCCTCAGAAGGTAGATTATCATCGAAATATCATGCGGGGCAAAACTCCAAAGCGCATTCTCCACATCCCTAACCTTCCCAAGGTTCACCCTCGTGGAATAAACATAATAGATATCACCAAGCTCACCGCCTTCTATATACTCCCGCATCCTGACCACAGCTGGGTGATACTCCATAATATGTCCAACCATAAGTATCCGCCTACTTCCCTCTGCCAGCCGGACAAGCTCCTCCGCCTCAGAGATAGCAAGGGTCATCGGCTTCTCAACGAAAACATCCTTCCCAAGGGAAAGCGCTTCCTTCGCTATCTTGTAATGATGCGCAGGCGGTGTAGCAATAACAACAGCATCTACCTCCAGATTGTCAAGCAGCTTGCGGTAGTCGGCAGTCACAGGCAGAGCAGGAAACTGCTTCTTAAGCCCCTCCCGTGTCTCTTCACTCTTATCACACAACCCAACAACCTCTACATCCGGCAGTAAGGAAAAGTTCCTGAGCAGGTTCCTCCCCCATGCTCCCACTCCTATCTGGACAAGTTTAGTCCTCTCGTTCATCTTTCTCCTATCCTAAATGTAAAAACTCTTATACAACTGTTCTTGAACTGTATCCACCTGCTATGCAGATGGGGGTTCTGAGTTCGCTGGTTCTCAATAAACCTTCGCCACAGAAGATAAAGTATCGTCAAGAGCACCGCCACCACAGCCAGCACAAGGGATATAATACCCCTCTTCGGCTTCACCTTATGCTCCGGAACAGTCGCCCAGGACAGGACCTGAATGACTGGCGTATCTTTCTGTTCCTGTATCTTTGCCTGCTCATATTGGGTCAACAGGAACTCATATAGCGTCTCCTGGACCTTGACCTCCCTTAAAAGGTTGGAATACTCCACCCACAGGTCAGGAAGAGAAACCAGCGCTTCCCGAAACTCGCTCCCTTCCTCCTCAAACGACTTTACCTTCTTCTCAATTGCCTGTATCCGCTCCTCTACCTGCAGAAGACGCGGGTTATCTGGAAGGTAATGTTCCCTCAGAAAATCTCGCTCAAGCTCTGCCTCCATAAGCTCAGCCCGCATACCAGCGGAGAGCTCAAGCATAATGCGCATCTGGTCCTCAATGGATATCGCCTTATGCTCCTTCTGAAACGCCGCAAGAGAACGCTCTGCCTCTGCAAGCCTCTCTTTACACTCCGCAAGCCTCTTTCCAACAAACTCTCGCGTGCTCCTCGCAGATTGCAAAAGAAGCTCCCTGTTGACCTTATCAAGCTGCTTAACCACATCGTTCGCAACGGCAGCAGAAAAAACAGGGTCACGCTTCGCAAGAAACTTTACCTCAACAATCCCCTCACCCGTGACCCTTGCAGTCAGATACTTCAAAAACTTCTTCCTCGTCTCATCTATGTCCTTCTTCTTGTAGTACTTCTGCAAATTATATTTGTCGATTATCGGGTCTATGACCGCCCTGCTCTTCACCATAGCAGAGTAAAGGTCAGAGGGGGTAGACATAAACGGTAGTTTGAATTCTCCCTCAGATGCAAGGGAAAAGCTTCCTGCAATGCTTGCCGCTATTCCCATAATCCCACCGCCAGCAGATCGCGGTGGCATTATTTCCACCTTACCCTCATACCACTTGGGAAGAAGAGTTGTTATAGCAAACGCGACAGCCGCCACCAAAACACCGTTAAGGATAATTATCCTCACATGCGATACGAGATATTCAATGTAATCGAGGAAAGATATAAGTCTCGATTTATCCACTTAGAACACTCCCGCTGCAAACCCGGTTAGAATGAGTGAGGCGATCTGCACAACAGGGGTAAGGTATCTTACAACCTGGGAAGAGAAGCGCTCCCCAACAATTATAACATCCCCTCGCCTTATCCTGTCAATCTCCGAGAGCGAATAGCTCTTACCGAGCCGCTTTACCTTGACACGGGATATGCTTCCGTCTTCGCTTGGTCCACCTGCAAGCGCAATATACCCCTCAATGCTTTCCCCAGAGTTGAACGGAACAGCTCCAGGAGATGTGACGAACCCCACCACATAGACCGAATCGGATATGGTCGGAATATACACAGTATCGCCAGGGAGAAGCAGATACTCTCCTCCCTTATCGATAAAATTGACCGTATCAACCCTGTCCCCTCTCACTACCTCGATATGCGAGATATCGGATGTATGGAACAGCGCATCTACCCTCTTCAGGAAACCGTCAAGCGACTCATTCTCGTCTATCGTGTATATCCCTGTTACACCGTCCCCCACAACAACCACAACATTAGCCCTGAAATCGAGCCTCGGCAGATACACTATATCCCCGTCGAGAAGGTATGGGTTCTGACTTGTATCCCCCAGTCTGAAATACCGCGAAAGGTCAACGGACAATGTCTCCGTCCCGCTTCTTCGGATGATGAGGATGTTTTGGATGTCAGGGAAGTTAGCGGTACCTCCTGCCATGTATATAAGGGTAGAGAGTCTATCCGCCGCCGTAACATCATATGCGCCAGGGAATTCCACCTGCCCTGTGATATGTGCCTTGAACCGACGCAATTGCTTTAATGTCAGCGAGAAGGTAAAATTCTTGAATCTCTTTTTCAACGCCTCTTTGACGATGGCTCTCGCTTCCTCAAGACTCTTCCAGCGCAGGTCAACCACGCCAACAAGCGGAATAACAAGCTCACCCTCCGGCGTTACTGTCAGCTCATGCTCATACTCCTCGGATTCCCAAACCTTGAGCTTCAGAACATCATTCGGTCCAAGGATATATGCTTTCGGATCAACTGGTCCCTCCTGTGGAACACCACCTCCACCCGTGCTCACCCTCGCCTCTGGAAGCTCCTCCGTCTCGAACCTATCAAATTCTGCTCTCCTCACTCTCACACCAAGCTTCGCAGATCTCTCTTCTTTTACCTTTCCCTGAAACCTAAGCGGCACCACACCTTGAGCAAAAAGAGAAACAGAACCGAGAAAAAACTCAGTTGCACAGAGCAAAAGGATTCCAGCCTTTCTCATATCTTTATACACCCTCAGAAAATTTTATAGTATACAAGCAGGTCAACAACTCCTGCCTGCGAGCTTCCCAGAAACCCCCTACGAAAGCTCAAGCAGGCTACAATGTTGTGAAACCCGAAAAGGAGTGCAACCGAAGCGAACATATCCCCCGACAGAACGGAGTCGAAATATGGGGTCTTCTCATGTGGTAAGATATACACAAGCCCACCGCCCGTTCCGATATACACAACAAGAGGAGAGTAATAACAGATATTATATCTCGCCTCTCCTGTCAATTCGAAAACGGAGACGGTATTTATTGTTCCACGCACATACGGGTCGTAAGGTGTTCCGACAAGTGTGGTATCGATCCCTTTCTTATAGGAGTATGCCGGGTGTGCACCACCGAAGTAGACAGATGAGCAAGCCCAGAGCGGTCCAAAGAACCGCCCACCAGAAAGTGCAACCCCTGATGCAGATTTCATAACCCTCTTCACCGACAGATCCTCCGTGGGAGTAAAGACCACGGTATCGCCCCCTGTCTCCACAACCATCGGCTCAGGAACCTCCACCCCCTCTTTTACCTTGAACTCGAGCTCGGTATTTCCCGGTGTCCAGAAACGCAGTCCTCCACCCAGAATAGTAGGGCGCTCCCTCAAAAAACGGTTCCTCTCCTCAATACGCCTTTTCCTCTCATCCACCAAAAGCGCTCGCTTCTGCTCCTCTCGTTCCCTTTTTCTCGCTGACGCCTTTATCTCACCCTCCAAAAGCCTTAAGCTCTCTATCGCAGCATCAGCATCAGCCACATACATCCCACCTGGATTCTTCTCCTTATACTCCTCAAGATACTGTATCGCCTTCTCCGCCACATCCTCCCTTAAGAGACTATCCGCCTTCTCCTTGTAAAGCATCCCAAGGTTGAAAAGATACTTCGGCTCAAGCAGAACAAGCTTCTCCCAAACAACAGGATATTCATAATGTAGCTCAAGCGCCTTCTCGTAATGGTAGACAGCAGAATCGGTTTCCCCCTTTGCAGAGAAAAACTCCCCAACAGCATACTCGACAAAAGCAGACGATGGCTTCAGCTCCTCCAAACGGTAAAGCATACCCCTTGCCTTCTCCCAGTCACCAGCTTCCTGATACCGAAGGGCAAGGTTATAGAGGATAGTCGGATCATCGGGGGAATAGACAAGACTAGACTCAAGCTCGAGCAATGTCCCATCAACCTCTGGAATCTCCTCCACCGCCTCGAAATAATCCTGGGCAAAGGATGCTGTAGCAAAAAGAAGGATGATAACTGTTACACTCCTCATCAATTCCTCAAACAACCAGGCGTTTCAAAGTTTGAAAAAATAAAGCAAAAAATCAGACTTGTCAACAGGTTTCTTTTGTCTCAGCGGATAAGTATAGCCTTAGAAGTTGCCGAAAACCCTTTCGATCTTGCCTGGATAATATAAACCCCCGAGGGGTTTCCCCCTGCATCCCAGACAAGCTTCTCTACCCTGTCGAACTGCGCTATCCTCTCCCCTGCTATGTTGTATATATTGACATCGGCAGGATGCGAGAGTTCCACCCTCAGCCTATCGTTGAACGGGTTCGGGAATATATCAATGCTCATACCCTCAGGCAACGACGGTGCATCCTCCACATCAGTTATCCCAATATGCTCCAGAACCGTTCGAAACAGAACCTCAGCTGCCGTTGTATCCGTTATATCCTCGAGCCCAAAGTTAAACAGGATCGAGTGAAACCAGAAATTTTCCACCTCAATAGCAGCAGGATGTTCCTCTGGGTCATTGTATCTGAGGATGACCCTCGCGTCCGGCGCCGTTGCATCCCAGAAACCCAGAGCTGTATTGTTGAACGGAAAGGAGATCCCCGACAACTCGGGTATCTCATCCGTCCCGATAATCTCGGTCGCATCTATATCCTCCCGAACAAAGCTCCCTGCAAGCTCATCGAACAGGTCATCGTCACCAACATCGACCCCCAACCCCGAACCAAATAGAAGCAGTTTCCTCCCCTCATAGAGAAAATTGTTCAGCCTTACTATATCCGTCGACCGTAGCGATGTCGCCGTATCATATGCACAAAACCAAATAACCCCCTCAAAATCACGGAGGTTAGGATAGAGAAGCGCACCGTACCAGAACACATCCCATACAGCAAATACATTCTCCAACTCCTCCATCGGTTCGATATACAGCGACTCAAACCTCTCACCAGTATCATCGTCAACTACCAGATACTCCGGATCGTTCAGAAGCGCAAAGGGCAAGATGTAGACCTGTGTCGTGTCCCTAACAGGCGACACCCGAACCGTTATGTCTCCCTCCCCCCTCGTCCCACCGATAGTTACCACAAATCTAACGAGCCCCGTATCCGCCGACAGTATAGGAATACTAAACGAGAACTCATCATACCCAACAACGGTTACCTCCCAGTCCTCCGGTATACCAGGATCGAGCGAGAAGTAGAAATTGTCGGTCTCCTCACCATAGTTGTAAATATAGACGGATAGTGTCTCCACTTCGCCCGGATGCACAAACGCTGCCCTCAAAGGCGTGGAGAGCCAGAACGATGGAGGAAGATGCACCGGCTCCTTCGCCGCCTGAATTACCTCCCCAGTCTCCGCATCCTCGATGAAAACAACGATTCTCAGATTCTCCTCTTTCCAGCTGTCATCAACTGTGAACGGATAGACAAAATCCCGCTCCCCCGAGAGAACAATAGGTTCGCCCGTCACAGGCGTGAGGAACTTCCTGAAAACGGAAGACAACAAGTTAACCTCATAGATGATATTCGATTCAGTGAGGACAACAAAGAGCCTATACTCACCTGCCAGCGGTTCTTCGCATCTTACAGTGAAGGATGCGGTTCCTTCGGAGAACTCCGTTATCTCGATTTCAACAGGGGTAGTTTCCCCGATCCGGGACGAGATGATTTCCGTAGCCTCCGACTCATCCAGCGGTAGTGACCCTCCGTCAAGAAACGCAGACGGTGGAGATGCACTCCTATGGAACGCTCTCTCATCCACCTCCGAAGGGTTAGCAAGATAATACGGGTCAATCCTAATAACCGAGTCGTAGTGATACTGAATGACAGCAACATTCTCGGGAAATGCCCTTCCTGCCCGCGCTGCCTCCTGCGAGGCAGAGAAACAGCAACCGCAACTGAGCCGAGTGAAAAGCTCTACAAGATGCATCCTCTCCGCAGGGAAAACAGAGACCACAAAAGCAAAAACAAAAATCATCGATATAACAACCCTCCTCATATTACCGCTCCTTTGTTTTATGGGTCAAATTTTAACAAGTAATGCAGGAAAAGTCAAGCCCAAATAGAACAACTTGACTAATCGGGTAGTTTTAAATAGATTGTTTCTCTGTGGATCTTGTAGAATTCTATAACAGGCTTGCTGAGCGCTACCCTGAGGAGGAGTTTATCTATCGGACTCCCTCCGGCAGGCTTCGAGCAAATTTTGTGAGGAGGATGTTGCGTCTGATCCCCGAAGGCGTTCTACTTGATGTTGGCTGCAATAGAGGGTATCTCTCCAGCGGATACAGGATGGGCAGGGTCATCGGAGTTGATATTGCGCTCCCAGCCCTCCGGATTGCAAAGAGCCGATACCCCAACAACCTTTACATTCAGGGGGATATGGAGCGGCTCGATTTCCTGCGGGATAACTCGGTCAAAAACGTCCTCTGCTCGGAGTCCATCGAACATGTAGAAGATGCAGAGGGCGTCATTCGCTCCTTCTTCCGGATTATAAAGCCAGGCGGTTATCTTCTCATCACCTGTCCAAGCTACGGCAGGATAAAGCCCAAATACCTCTCCGACGATATCCCCGAAAGCTTCGGTGTAGCATCCCCAGAAGGGTATATTCACACCGCATACAGACCATCCGAGCTTGCCAGTATGGCAGAGAAAGCAGGGTTTGAGCTGGTGGAATCGGGCACATTCGAGAAGGAGACGCGCTTCTGGCAGACAGCAATCAGTATGCTGTTCGAACGGATGTGGCACAATAAGCCATGCCATCTAAGGCGGGCACTCTTCAAGATGATGATTATATCGTTGAATATCCTATACGGGCTCATACGCCTTCTCCTGATAGATCACCTTATGCGGGCGTTTCTCCGGCGCGGTCCAAGGAGTTACCTTCTTGCGAGGAAACCCGAATGAAGAGCATAGTTCATCTCGCAACTGTGAACTTCGCTGGTCTTCCCTCGCTTCTCGCAGAAACGGAAAGACACCTCGGATACCACTCACAACTCATAACCCGGCACACACTCCCCAACTTCCCCGGCGAAGATATACCATTATCCCTCCCCTTGATAGATGACCCTATCGCAAAGGCAGGCAAGAAGCTGTTCCCGTGGATGACCGTTCGTGTGGACAATCTCCGTCGAGAAAGCGGAGAGCGGCTCTGGAAACCTGCAACACCGGTGCATAAGCTCTTCTTCTCCCTCCGTGATAGGCTCTGGGAAAAACTCCTTTCTTCATCGACCGCTTTAGACATTGTGAGGAACGCCGATATAATATTCCTGGATGGTGGAGAGGGGTTTCTGCGTTCGGGGAAGATTTTGCAATCGCTCGACCTCTCCGGGAAAAAGCTCGCTGCAGTCTATTACGGAGTCGACCTCAGATGGGTCGGGCTTATGCCTTATATAAAGAAGATAGCGGACAAGATATACGGGTTCGAGTTCGATCATATATACTACTGCAACGGGCTTGAGCATCTACCATTCCCGTTCGATGCAAGCAGGTTCCGTATGAAGGAGAAGTTCTGGTCTGGGAACGGTTTGCTTCGCGTGGGGCACAGCCCCACACACAGAGCCACCAAAGGAACAAAGAGGATACTATCAGCACTTCGGGAAGCGGAAAAAGTTTATCCTATTGAGATTGTGCTGATAGAGGGGGTTCCATACAAGGAGGCTATCGAGCAAAAGTCGACCTGCGATATATTCATTGACCAGCTCGGCGAGCTGGGATACGGAATATCAGCACTCGAGGCTATATCTATGGGGATACCAACACTCGTCGAGCTAAAACCTGACTATGAACGCCTACTTGGAGAACATCCGTTCATAACCATAAATGAGAGGAATATCGTGGACAGGATAGCAGAGTTCTTCGACCACCCCGAGATGATACCCCATATCGCCGAAAACGGACGCAGGTGGGTCGAAAGTTATCACAACCCAGTATCTGTCGTCAGAAGAATGCTCGAAGGACTGGGTGAATGGAGGGAGAAATGAGATTAATTATAAAAGTTACAGCCATACTTATCCTCGTTTTTCCCCTGTATGCATCGGAAATGAGATACTCCCTCGAGTTCTCACCAAACGATATTTCCTTCAACTACTTGGAAGCTGGAGTAGCTGTCGGTATGAAAGGTTGCCAGATCTTGGGTGAAGTTGGCACACCCGCGCTGCCTGCAAAGAGCATCAACCTAATAGTGCCTCCCAAATCACTCCTGGGGATAGAATACACCGTTCTGTCTGACACCCTCGAAGGGAGATTCGACCTTGCCCCGATAGGGAACCTTCGACCAGATATGAGCGCCTGGGAACCACAGAAGGCGACCTATAAAAGCGAGGCTTATCCCGACACGGTCGTGAAAATTGCAGGCTCAGGGTACCTCTCTGGAAACCACATCGTCTCCCTTATCATCTATCCTGTCTCTTACCTTCCAGTTACAGGAACGCTCATCCTCAACAGAAGAATCGATATTACCCTCCGCTTCGGTCAAGAAGAACAGGTCTTTGTCCCCAGGGTTATGACCCCAGTCTCTGCTCTCTTCAGGAAGAAGCTCCTCCTGTCCCTCGTGGACAACCCGGAGGACATTCCTAGATTCTCCGTCTGCTACAACATCCAGGAGTATACACAGGTTATATCTGGTCGACAGGAGAGCTTTCCGCCTACGCCAGGCGATGATCCTGTTGACCTAATTATACTGACAACGGACAGCCTTGCACCTGTCTTCTCGCAGTTTGACGGAATAAAATACGGCTCATTCTCACGCACCATAACAGTGGAAGAAATAGATGAGAACTACTTCGGACTGGATCTCCCCGAAAAGATAAGGAGATTTATGCAGGACGCCTACCGGATATGGGGTGCATCCTGCCTTTTCATAGGAGGAGACCCTACCTTTGTGCCGATGAGGTACGGGTATGCAAGGGATGCTGTCTCCTCCTATGTTGATGTCCCGACAGACCTGTACTACACCTGCCTCGACGGTAACTGGAACTCAAATGGCGACTATCACTTCGGGGAATCAGTCGAGGACGACCCCTATCCGGAGCTGTCAGTGGGGCGAGTCTCAGCCGAGGATATATCCGAAGCGACGCTCTATCTCGCCAAGTACAGGACATTCTCCCTCGAAGACCGTCTCCTCGCCGACTCCTCCGAGCAGTTCTACACCGACTGGCTCCTCGCCGGTGCAGCCCTCTCCAACGGATGTACAGACTGCATCGGAGCCTTTTTCCTCGATTCTATGGTCATAACATCACCCCCTCCCGAGGATGTAAGATTCACAAGGCTATTCTCGCGCCCAGAGGAATGCTCAACTTTCGAGGCAGACGAACTCAACTACCTGAACTTCGATAGGGAGCTGAACAGAGGACACCAGATCCTTTTCCATGTCGGTCATTCCTCACAGTATTTCATAGGAACAGGGTTTAAATGCGGTGGAGGAGGGTTCTTTTCCTCCGACTTCGACACTCTAACAAACTCCCCTTTTTACCCGGTTCTTGTCTCCTTTTCCTGCACGGTGAACGCTGTCGACTTCGACTGTATCTCCGAGCACTGGCTATTTGCGCCCGCCGGTGGTGGAGTAGCATTTATAGGGAACACCAGAACCGCCTGGACACACCACAAAGGAACGCTGGAAAGGTTCTACAGGATGATAGCCCGACACGGAATGAACTGCCTCGGCGATATTATGGGAGGAGTCTATGTCTATGCTGCTGGCTTCGACAGATACCTGCTATTCATAACGCATCTTGAAGGGTACCCCTTGCTCAGACTCTTTACCGCTCCACCCATCTTCCCCGTGGTCGAGGTTGAACCCGATTCTATCTCCCTCTCCGATACCTTCGTAACCGTCTCCGTGAACGATACAACAGGCAGTCCAATCGATTCGGCAACCGTTTCCTGCTTCACACCAGACGGCAGAAGCGCAATAGGGTTTACAGATGAGACAGGAAGGATCTCCTTTCGGTTCTCTTTCGGCAGATCGGAGACGCTCTTTGTCTGGGTGACAGGTGATAACATCGCCCCCGTGGCAGAGACAGTATTTGTTTCTCCCCCCTCGGCAGCACATCTTGTCATTTACCCCGATACACCCGTGGAACTTACAGGAGATAGCGACTCTACATATGAGCCTGGGGAAAACATCCTGTTCCCCTTTTGGGTCGAAAATACAGGTAGAGAAACAACTACTGCCACGGTCAGTATCGCCAGCTCACCACATTTCACTCATACGCCCGACGACACCACTGTAGTCATCCCAGCCACGGACTCTGTCTATTTGGATATATTCTCCCTCCTCCTATCAGATACATTAAAAGGGAGCAGGGTCTTGCCTGTGCTTGTGGAACTGACCGGAGAACATACTGTACAGGAGACCCTTCACCTCAGAGTCGACACACCCGATATGCAGACCCTCCGCATCCTCTGGAACGACGCAGACGGAGACAATATGGTCGAACCGCTCGATGAAGCACAGCTCACAGCCGAGCTAAAGAACCTCGGAACCGGCGATTTCCCCGGAGGATACATGGTATTCATACCAGGAAGCCTGCTTACCGTGGCTGAAGACTCTATGCCTGTGGGCGAGGTCTCTCACCTTGATGAGGTATCCATTAGCTTTGATCTCTCCGTCTCTGCTTCATATGACGGAGGAGGTATACCTTTCTCCCTCTCTCTTGTGGATAGCTTCGGCAACGAGAAACTTTTCAACTGCTTGCTCGTTATCCCGCTACCTCCGGAGACACTCCTTATGGAAAACGGCGTTGACTGGATAAAGGTAAACTGGTCGGCAAGCGATAGCAACGCCTATGCCTTCAATGTCTATCGCTCAGAGGAGCTGGACGGTGAGTATGTTCGAGTGAACGACTACCCAATAGCCGGAATATCGAGCTTTCTCGATTCCCCGCTCGAGCGCGGCAGTGGGTTCTTCTACAGGGTCAGTTCCCTCAGCCATGACCTCGTTGAAGGCGCACTCTCCGACGCTATATTCGCATGGACATCACTTGCCACCTACCCTGGTTGGCCCATCCGTATAGGAGGAGGGGACAAGTTCGCCACGACCCCGTTCTTCGGCGACATCGATGGAGACGGAATAGACGAAATGTTCGCCGGGAGCATCAAGGGGCTCGTATACGGCTTCCATCTCTCAGGGGAAGAAGTGATTGACAGGAACCCTGCCACAATCAATCCGTTCGCAGAGATAGCAATAGAAACACTCGCAACAGAGGGTATATGGTCGTCCGGTGTCGTGGAGGATTTTGACGAAGATGGGCAAAGTGAGATAACAGTTGCCTCCCGAGACATCGACTGGAATGTGTATATGTGGGAGATCGACGGAACAGACACACCAGGCTGGCCCTCCCATATGATTGGACCCGCTCTGACAAATATCGTTGCCTCGGATATAGACGGCGACGGATATACCGAGATAATTGTCGCCAACGAATACAGAAGGTTCTATATATGGCGCTGGAACGGAGAGCTATACTCCGAGCTTTTCCCCGAGTCTCCAGGGATGTTTGCCTATACATATCTTGACAACTACGGCGTCAACTATGGCACTCCAGCTGTCGCCGATATAAACGGTGACGGCGTGAAGGAGATTATCTTCCCAGGAAACCGCAACGACTCGACCAACACAGGACACATCTACTGCTGGGACATTGAAGGTAATGAGCCGGACGGCTTCCCGATAGAGATAGAAGCAGATTACCCGGCATCCTCTATCTCGCTCGGCGACATAGACGGCGACCTGTCAACATTCGAAATCATATTCTCATCCTACCATCAGAAGGTATACGCCTATAGCTCGACAGGCGAGCTCCTACCAGGTTTCCCATACCTCTTCCCGATGCCGTCGGCGGGGACATACGGCTATACATCGACCCCTATCTGCGCCGATGTGAACAACGATGGAAGAGATGAGATTATCGTTGTGGGTTGCTCTCAGCTCATCGTCCTGAACGGCTCAGCCGAAACGCTGCTATCCATCCCCTTGCCACTGCCAGCGACCGAGGTCATCCCTGTAGAACCTGCCGTCGCTGACATAAATGGAGACGGTGTCCAGGACATCCTTTTCTTCCTGCGGGAAAGGCTATATGCATACTCATCTGACGACGGCGAGCTTGTCGTCGGCTACCCTCTCCTTATGAACGACCTGTCGCTCGGTACACCAGTCGTATCCGACCTCGACAACGATGGATACCTTGAGATAGCTGCATCCGCATTCGACGGGGCACTCTACCTATGGCGAACAGAATCAGAAGCATACGATGGGGCGATCCTATGGGGAACAGCACGAGGAAACAGGTATCACACAGGCATATCCATAGACCACTTCACCGGCATACAAAAGAGAGGAGCCTCCCCGGAAAGGCTCTCCATAAGGCTCATCCCCAATCCGTTCAACTCCACCCAGAAGATCATCCTCGCTGGTAACGACAGCGAAAGGATAAAACTGTCCGCTTACAATATCCTCGGGGAAGAGGTCGCAGAGATATTCAACGGCTATACCATGGGAAACGAGATCGTCTGGGATGCAGGCTCGCTTCCATCGGGGATATATCTTATCCTGCTTGAAAAAGGAAACAGACGAACCTTAGAGAAAACCGTTCTTATCCGCTAATAACGGGGTTACAGCCCCAATATCAGGTGCGAGGGAGGAAGTGCTCCTCTATAAACCGCTTCAGCTTCTCCTCCTGCCCACCCTTCGCCATAAGGTCAAGTCTAATGCACTCGTCGAGTGAGAGAATAGCCTGCACATCCTTGTACTCCACCTCGATAAAGATATTATCCTTCGGCGCCCAGTAGAAACGCCTCATATAGAGCGTAAGCACATCAACCACATCCTTTACATACTCCTCAAGCGGAATCTCCTCACCTATTGTCGTCCCAGCATACCCGAGATGTATGTAGTATGTAGAGTCGATCGAATTCGCATACATCACGGAACGGAAATCGGATAAGACATGCACCTTATGCAAGGATGCAAGTGAATCGGCAAGACTACCTGCTACATTCTGCTTCGAGAACGGATCCTTCGCTGGGTTTGGCACCTTCCCCTTAGAACAGGAGACAAGGATAACAACAGATAAAATCATAAGTAAATAGCCTTTCATCACACCCCTCCTCGGATTTTTTCGCCTTAGTATTTTTATTATAAATTAGACATACCAGATTTGCAAAAATATTATTGATTTTCTGGCAGAAAAAGTTATTTTGATTAGGTTCACAGTGGCTCTAACCCGAATGCAAGGAAGGGGGTAAGATGAAGCGAATTCTGGTCGTGGGTTCAACGGGTCAAATAGGTTCGGAACTGACTCTTGCTCTTCGGGAGAAGTTTGGTGGTGATAATGTTGTTGCCGTCGGGCATAGACGTGCCCCGGGCAAGGCTCTCGTCGAGACCGGACCATATATCACCTTCGATGCAACAAACAGGGACGATATCGAACGGGCAATAAAGAAATACAACATAGGCACAATCTATCACATGGCAGCGGTTCTGTCAGCCACAGGTGAAGAGAACCCTCAACTCGCCTGGCATGTGAATATGGACAGCTTGTATAATGTTCTCGAGTTGGCAAGGGAATACAAGATAAGACTGTTTTATCCAAGCTCTATCGCCGTCTTCGGACCAACAACACCAAGAGACAACACACCCCAAGACACCATCCTCGCTCCAACAACGATGTACGGCGTGACAAAGGTAACAGGCGAACTCCTCTGTGACTACTATTTCCTCAAGTATGGTGTCGATGTCCGCGGACTCAGGTACCCAGGCATCATAAGCAGTGAAACACCGCCAGGTGGAGGAACAACAGATTATGCCGTCGAGATATTTTACGAGGCTATAAAACACAAAAGATACACATGCTTCGTCAGCAAGGAGACCGTCTTGCCGATGATGTATATGCCCGATGCGATAAAAGCAACACTCGACCTAATGGACGCTGAGGCATCCCGTCTCGTCCACCATTCGAACTTCAACATCGCAGCAATGAGCTTCTCAGCAGGTGAACTGGCTGAAGAGATAAAGAAACACATACCAGAGTTTGTCTGCGAATACAAGCCGGACTTCCGCCAGAAGATTGCTGACTCCTGGCCCAAAACAATCGATGACTCCGCCGCAAGAGAAGAATGGGGCTGGCAACCAGATTACGACTTGGCTAATATGGCAAAAGATATGCTCGAAAAATTGACAAAAAAACATAAAGAAGGGAAGCTTTAAGAAACGGGGGTATCAAGATGGCGTTTGGAAAGATGCGAGATTTCATGAGGCAAGAGCTCAACTCAATCAAGGAAGCAGGGTTATGGAAGGAGGAGAGGGTTATCGTCTCCCGCCAGGGGCCAGAAGTCGAGCTCAAAGACGGTAGAAAGGTCCTAAACTTCTGTGCAAACAACTACCTGGGACTTGCCGGACAACAGTGGCTGGTCGACGAGGCAAAAAAGGTCCTGGAAAAATATGGCTACGGAATGAGCTCCGTGCGGTTCATCTGCGGAACACAGGAGATACACAAGGAGCTCGAACGAAAGATTGCAGATTTCCTTGGCAAGGATGATGCAATCCTGTTTGCAGCCTGTATGGATGCCAACGGCGGTGTTTTCGAGCCGATATTCGGTCCCGAAGACGCAATCCTCACCGATCGACTGAACCACGCCTCGATTATCGATGGAATAAGGCTCACAAAGGCAAAGAGGTTTATCTATAAGCATATGGATATGGATGATCTCGAGGAGAAGCTGAAGGAGGCACAATCAGCACGGTTCAGGATTATCGTGTCGGACGGTGTCTTCTCAATGGATGGAGATATCGCAAAGGTTGACAAGATGTGCGAACTCGGGGAAAAGTATGATGCGCTTGTCATGGTCGACGATTCCCATGCAACAGGCTTCCTCGGAAAAACAGGAAGAGGTTCCCCAGAATACAGAGGTTGTCTTGATAAGGTCGACCTTATAACAAGTACACTCGGTAAAGCACTCGGCGGAGCATCCGGCGGGTTCATCGCAGGACACCAGGAGTTAATCGACATCTATCGCCAACGCTCACGACCATACCTCTTTAGCAATACCCTACCCCCTGTCGTCGTTGGAACAGCAATAGCAGTCTTCAACAAGCTCTCGGAAACAACACAACTCCGAGACCGCCTGATGGAAAACACAAAATACTTCCGAAATAAGATGAGTGAGGCTGGCTTCGACATCATTCCAGGCGAGCATCCGATCGTCCCGATTATGCTCGGCAAGTTCCCCAACGACGCCAAATTGTCACAGGATATGGCCGCCGACCTGCTCGACGAGGGAATATATGTCGTCGGCTTCTACTACCCCGTTGTCCCAAGGGGAGAATCAAGAATCCGTGTCCAAATATCAGCAGCTCACACAAAAGAGATGCTCGATAGAGCAATCAATGCGTTCATCAAGGTTGGGAAGAAATACGGCGTCGTGTAAAACAGAAAAAACCATCAAGAACAAAAAGAGAAGGGGGAAAAGATTCCCCCTTTTTTAATTCCTAATTTTGCTTGATTTTGCGCAGTATATAAATATAATTATAGCTTAAACCGAATAGTTTAAGGGGAGAATCATGAGGTATACAGCCATCATAATCCTGCTTTTCGTCTCTTTTCTTGTAACTCCTCTATTTGGGCAGAGCTTTACCAATGTTCTTCATCTCTACAGTGGAGCCTCATCAAGCGATGTGACAATAGGCATCGACCCCTCTGCCACAAACGGGTTCGACCTATCTTTCGATATGCCTGCACTTCCTATGCCTATATTCTACGCCTATTCCTACAATGAATTTGACACAACAGGTCTACTTTCCGAGCTTTCGACAGATATCCGCTCGGCTCTGGATACCGTTCAAGTATGGAAGATAAGGGTAGCCAATGCCACAACAGCAACGGTAACAATGAGCTGGGGAGCATTTCCTCCGTTCGGTGAGGCTTATATCGGTGTCTGTTCAATGGGCGAAGAGCCTGACAGTTGGGCTTCCACATCCACAGTATCCTCTGTAGAGTTCTCGCTGAGCGAGGAGGCGCAGATAAAATTTATCCACGAGGTGGAGATGCCATCGGACAGTTTTCCTCCTTATGTCTCCTACTGGGACCCAGAGGACGGCGATACGGTCGATTCCGACACAGCTACCATAACGATCGACATAGTCGATGATTCTACGGGGGTCGATTCTGCATCGATCAGTCTTGTGGTAGATACGCTCGATGTTTCCTTCTTCACAATGAAGGTCCCTATTCCTCACGGCTACCGGCTAACATATACTCCCTTCTCTCTTCTTCCTTATCCAACCGATAGACCCGTCCGCGTGGTGGTGTCTGCCTGCGACCTGTCTTATCCCCCAAACTGCTTCACCGATTCGATACACTTTTATGTTGCAGAGGGAGAGACGACCGGAACACCCACCATATCCGGTTATGTGTATCTCATTGATGCTCCACCCGAGACAACCCTTGAGGGCAGTATGGTTATGAATATTACAGCCCTCACTGCGGATACTACCGACATCGATGGATTCTACAAGCTGCCAGTCGCTATGTTTTCACCCGAGCAGTCGCTTTTCGCATTCAGAGCAGGTTATATACCGGCGGAAACAACAGTGGTAACACTCCACGATACCACAGTCAATTTTTACCTTAGCAGGAGTGTAATCGGCTCATACACCGTCTCCGGTGTGGTGACCTTCTCGGACGGCTCACTCGACAGAAGCAATGTAGTGGTCTCAATCGACTCTTCCCTCTCCGATACAACAGGTGAGGACGGCTTCTACTCGATCTCCGGCGTGGGAATGGGCTCACATGAGATCAGAGCCGAAAAAACCTTCTATATCCCTATCTCCAGAACAATAACGGTATATACTGACACGGTGATAAACTTCACACTCGAGCGAGCAACCCCTGCCCAGGTTCTAATATACGACTTCGATGATGGTGACACCCCCTGCGACAGCGGTAGAACAGGAGCAGAACGAGCAATTGCCCTTGCTCTGTCCAGCCTCGACTACTCATACGAGATAACACCACAAAACGCATCTCTAACCGCCTATGGATACGATCTGTCTGTCTACGACGCTGTGATTGTTGTCACAGGAACACAGGGTGGAGAAAGTTCCGTTATCCCCGATGAGGACATCCAGCTGCTCATAGACTATATTGATAGCGGTGGAAAGATATACTGGGAAGGAGCAGACTTCGGATACGACTACTACGCCTACGGAGGCGGCACACCAATCCGAAGGAACCTTTTCTCCCGCTTCGGGATAAGCTGGTCTGCCAACGGCAGAAGCATGTTGGAAGGTAACGTCCTTGAGCTATATGGGGAAAGCTCGTTCTTCGGTGAGGATATTGTAATAGAGTATGAGTTCATGCTACCAGCAGACCAGTATATAGACGAAATAAGAAGCGATGGAGCAGAGATAATACTCCAAAGTCAGGAGGAGCCATCGCCTATCTCCTCGAGGGGTAGAGCATCTGCCTACGAGCACGATGGGGCAAAACTCGTCTTCTCCGCCTGCTACACAGGGGGTATGCATTCGGCGACAAATCCACAGATACGCGAAAGCTACATCCGCTCGATAATGGACTTCCTCGATGTTCATCCGGGTGTCGATGAAAAGAGGATTATACCAGAGGAACTTTCTATATCTGCGTTCCCGAACCCGTTCAACTCGCAGCTTATCCTGTCCATCGAGACAGATAAGGCGACCAACGGAAGGCTCATCATCTACAATATGCTCGGTCAACCCGTGGTAGAGCTGCTCTCCGGGATAATCCCAGCAGGCAAAACCTATATTACCTGGCAACCGAAAGAAAATTTGGCATCTGGAGTATATTTCTACCGTCTCTCTGGAGAAGGTGAGGCTTCAGGGAAGGTAATCTACCTAAAATAGGAGGCAGATATGGTAAGACTAAGGTTTCTTGGGCATGCTGCCTGGTTCATCGAGGGTGAAAAGGTCAAGATAGTCATCGACCCGTTTTTGACAGGAAACCCACTGGCTCCCTTATCAGCCAAAGAGCTCTCTGTCGATTATGTAATAGTAACCCATGCCCACAGCGACCATACAGGCGATGCGGAGAGTATAGCGAGAAGATGCTCCGCAACGATCGTCGCCAACAATGAGTTAGCCAACTTCTTCGGATTTAACGGAGTGAAGAACCATCCGATGCATATAGGCGGAAGCGTAAGTTTCCCGGACGGATTATTCGTGAAACTCTTCCCCGCCTTCCATGGCTCGGCAGTTATCAAGAACAAGCAGGTTCTATCACTCGGACTGCCGACAAGTGTTCTCATCGGTATTGATGGGAAATATATCTATCACGCCGGCGATACAGGGCTATTCTCCGATATGAAGCTGGTAGGCAGGCGTCACCCTGTAGATGTCGCGCTCCTACCCATCGGCGGAAACTTCACAATGGATGAAATAGATGCAGCAACGGCAGCAGAGCTCATCCAGCCAAAATACGCCATCCCTATGCACTACAATACATTCGACCTGATAAAGGCTGACCCGAGGAAGTTCGTCGAGAATCTGCCGAAGGGGGTTGAAGGGGTTATACTCAACCCCGGTGAGACCTTTGAGCTGAAGGGATAACTCGATGGGTAAGTTCTACATTACCACACCACTATACTATGTGAACGCTGAGCCGCACATCGGGCACGCTTATACAACCATCCTCGCCGATTGCATTGCCCGTTTTGCCAGAATCCGCGGTCTTAGCACTCATTTCCTCACGGGGACAGACGAGCACGGGCAAAAGATAGCAGATATTGCAGCGAGCTTGGGGGTCGAGCCGATCGTCCACTGCAATAGAATTGTTGAACGGTTCAAATCACTCTGGAAGAAGCTCGACATAAGCTATGACGATTTCATTAGGACAACAGAAGAACGACACACAAGGGTAGTAAAAAACGCCCTGGAGAGACTCTACGATAACGGGGATATTTACAAAAGCGAATACGAGGGGTGGTATTGTGTCCCCGACGAACGCTTCTGGCTGGAAAAGGACCTTGTCAACGGTAGATGCCCCCTGTGTGGAAGGGATGTCGTGAAGATAAAAGAGACAAACTATTTCTTCAGAATGAGCAAATACCAGCACCAGCTGATCGACCATATCAAATCCCACCCTGATTTCATTCTGCCACCATATAGAAAAAACGAAGTACTCGGGTTTCTGAAGAAGCCGCTCGGGGACCTTTGTATCTCCCGCCCGAAGAAAAGGCTCTCCTGGGGAATTGAACTACCGTTCGACCCAGAGTATGTCGTCTATGTCTGGGTGGATGCACTGATAAATTACATATCTGCTGTCGGTTTCTCTACAGACGAGGAAATGTTCACCAAATTGTGGCCTGCCGATTATCATCTAATCGGCAAAGACATCCTGACTACACACTCCATCTACTGGACAACACTACTCATCGCTCTGGGAATAGAACTACCCAGACACATACTTGCACACGGCTGGTGGCTCGTTGATAAGAGCAAGATGGGGAAATCCCTTGGCAATGCTGTGAACCCGGAGTTTCTCGTGGAGAGACTCGGCAAAGACCCGTTGCGCTACTTTCTCTTAAGAAAGATGGCAGTCGGTCGGGACGCAGATTTCTCCTTCGAAGCTGTTGTATCCTGCGTGAACTCCGAGCTCGCAAACAACATAGGAAACCTCCTCTCCAGGGTACTGAATATGATACACTCATTCCTTGGCGGAGAACTCGAGAAGGTCGAAATAACACACCCCAACGCAAAAGCACTTATCGATAAGGCGACATCGACAATCGAGTCAGTATTTGAAAAGATGGAAAAAAACAAGCCCCATCTCGCCATAGCGGATGTTATAGAACTCGCCACATCGGCGAACCAGTTCATCGAAGTGACCACCCCATGGAGGCTCGCAAAAAACGGCGACATACAGACGCTCAAACAGATATTCTGGGCAATTGCCATAACAATCGAGAAGATAGCAAAGCTAATGTACCCTGTGATACCCAGCTCGAGCACGCGCATACTCAAGGCAATAGGAGCAAAAACTGAGGTAACGATGGACAGTCTGAAAGATATGGAGTCCCTGCCAGAAAGGGTATCAGTCGAAAAACCGTTTATCCTCTTCCCAAGGGTGGATATTAATAACCTTTTCCCAAAGGAGAAGGAAATGGAAGAAGAAATCATTGACATCGAACTTTTCAAAAAGATCGATATGAGGGTTGCAGAGGTGAAAAGCGCTGAGAGGGTTCCCGGCACCGACAAGCTCCTCCGCCTCACAATAGATGTGGGCAACGAGACACGAACAATAGTCGCCGGGATCGCTACCTATCGAACTCCCAATGAGATGGTCGGGAAAAAGATCGTTGTTGTCTGTAACCTCAAGCCAGCAAGGATTCGAGGTATCCTCTCAGAAGGGATGCTATTAGCAGCAAGCGATAAAGACGACAATTTTTCCCTTCTTACGGTGGACAAAGATATTCCCGCAGGAACCAAGATATGCTAAAGAGATTGATTATCCTTCTTCTACTTCCTGCCTGTTCCCTGATAGGAGAAACAATCGACCAGCTCATCCCTGCAGGCACGAAACTCCCGGTCAAATCCCTGACGCCTTACATCCTCCAGGCAACTCGCGATGGGAAATATGTGCAAAGGGAGAGACCAGAACTGCCGTATTTCTACGATACCCCAAACTTTAGGATCTGGTACACGACGGAGGGTAATTCCGCTGTCTCCACAGCAGACACCAACTCAAACGGCGTCCCTGACTGGGTCGAAACAGCGGGAAACCTCTTAGAGTATTCACTGTCCATGTATGTTGGTTCACTTGGCTATAACCGGCCACTACCTGATTCGTCAACCTTCCCTGATGCATCCGATGTCGGCGGCGACGATCGAATAGACTTCTATATCCTCGATATCGACAATACCGCTTATGGCTGGACGGTCGATGAAAGACATCCCGTCGGGCAGATCCAGCTTCGCTCCGGATACTCGGTGATTGACAACGACTACGCAAATATCCCAGAGTACGCCGACCATGAGACCGATGCACTGGCAGTTACCTGTGCTCACGAACTGTTCCATCTTGTGCAGTTCACCTACGATGCTATGGAGGACATCTGGTGGATGGAGGCAACGGCAGTCCTTATGGAGGACTATATATTCGACGCTGTCAACGATTATATCCTCTATCTCCCGATATTCTTCGATAATCCAGGTGAAGTCCTGACATCAAGCGCCCTGTTGTACGGCTCGGTGATATTCCCTCGCTTCTTATGGGAGTTCACAGATGATATAAACATCATTCGGAATGTATGGGAGAACTGCTCAGAACCGTTTGTATCTTCCATCGAGGCAATCGAATCTGCCTGCAACGACAGAGGATTCGGTTTCGATCAGGTATTTGCAAACTTTACCCTCTGGAACCTGTTCACAGGAGAAAACTGCGCCTACGGGAAGTTTTATAGAGAAGCAGAACTATATCCAGAGATAGCGACAGACGATATAAACGATTACGAATTCCAGGACTCAGGACTGTTCTCTCCCTCATCAGGACTATACAAGCTCTCATCCAGATACCTCTGGTTCTACCAGAGACGAGATAGGAAGAACCTCTCACTTGAGACAGACTGCTCCCCAGGTATGGGAATGAACATCGTCCTTCTCGCCAATCCGGGAACGGACGCCAAAAACCTCTACCAAACAATAAGCTCTTTCCCCCAAACGGTCTTCATAGATTCTCTATATAAATATGAAAAGCTTATCGTAATCCCGTTCGTTTCACGCAATACCTCGGGCGTCTATAACTACGAATTCCATTGGGAATACAGCGGAGAAACCGCTCTTCCAAAAGACAAACCTGTCTTCTGGGCACCTTACCCGAACCCATCAACGGACGGTGTAGTCTATTTCCCATACTATGTGCCAAACGATGGAAAGCTCTGCCTCGCCGTGTTCACAGCATCTGGCGAGCTCGTGGCTGCCGAGGAGAAGCTCATCTATACAGGGTTCCACAGAGAGAAAACTTCTGCTATGAGCTTCGACGGTAGAAATCTGGCAAAAGGAGTATATACAGCAGTCTTGAAATTTGCCGATAAAACACACAAAGTGGAATTCGCTATAACCGGTAGGTAATATTTGAATTTTGAAAGAGAATGTTGTATATTTATATAGATAGTGAAGCAGGTATGAGTGTATTCCTTGTCAAGGGGGTACGATGGCACTAAAGATCGGCGAGATGCTCGTGAAAGCGGGGAAGATAACGGAGGAGGAGTTGAAGATCGCCCTCGAACGCCAGAAAGAGACAGGGCAAAAACTTGGTCAGGTACTATTGGAGCTGGGATTTATCAAGGACGAGAATGTAATCTCGGAGTTCCTGGCAAAGCAGTTAAATATCGGCACCGTCAAGCTTTCGGATATGGAACTGGACTCGGAGATAATCTCTCTTATACCTGCAGAAATAGCAAAGAAGTTCGGCGTGGTACCCACCTTAAGGATAGGGAAGATCCTTTTCATTGCAACCAGTGACCCGACAAATGTTTATGTCCTCGACACGCTGAAGTTTGTTACCGGTCTTGATGTCCAGCCGCTCGTCTCATCGAAAAACGCTATCCAGGAGGCGATAAATAAATACTACGAGGAGGAACACTCCCTCGATGAGATCATCTCAGAGATGAATGCAGACTACGAGGAGATAGAGGTCCTGGAAGAAACAGAAGATTTCACAGAACAGGAGATAGAAAAGGCTGTTCAGGAGAAACCGCTCGTCCGCCTTGTAGACGGGATAATATTAGAGGCGATACGCCAGAAGGCATCCGATATACACATCGAGCCTTATGAGAAGTCCGTTCGGGTCCGGTACCGCGTGGATGGTGTCCTTCACGAGATGACCCCTATACCGAGCAAGCTCCGCCACGCCGTGGTATCCCGTATCAAGATTATGTCGAGGCTCGATATATCGGAGAGGCGCCGACCACAGGACGGTAGAATCAAGATAAATGCAGGTGGTAGACCAGTCGACCTCCGTGTCTCGGTCCTACCATGCATGTTCGGGGAAAAGGTCGTTATGAGAATACTAGACCCACAAACGCTGATGCTCGATATGACAAAACTTGGATTCCCCGAGAGGTCTCTCAAACTGTTCCGACAGGCAATACACCTACCTTACGGAATGATACTGGTAACAGGACCCACAGGATCAGGTAAAACCACAACCTTATACTCAGCCTTATCTACACTTAACAACCCGATGGTTAATATAATGACCGCCGAGGACCCTGTCGAGTTCAACATCGAAGGAATAAACCAAGTGCAGGTGCATCCTGAGATAGGGCTCACATTCGCTGCAGCGCTTCGCTCATTCCTGCGCCAAGACCCGGACATCATAATGGTCGGAGAGATAAGAGACTTTGAGACAGCAGACACCGCTATCAAGGCAGCACTGACAGGACACCTGGTCTTCTCTACCTTGCATACAAATGATGCTCCATCAACCATAATCAGACTTGTCGATATGGGGGTCCAGCCGTTCCTTGTCGCATCATCCGTCAAGCTCGTTATAGCACAGAGACTCCTTAAGACAATCTGCCCCAACTGCAAAGAGGAAACAGAAATCTCCCCAGAGGAGCTCGAACTCCTCGGACTAACAGACGAAGAGGCAAAGGATATCAAATTCTATAAAGGAAGAGGTTGCGACACCTGCGGAGGGACAGGGTATAAAGGGCGAACCGGAGTATTTGAGGTAATGCCCATAACAAGAACCCTCGAGCATATGATAATAGAGGGAGCATCTGCCTTGGAGCTCCAGGAGCAAGCCTGCAAGGAAGGGATGGCAACCCTTCGAGCAGAGGCAATAGAGAAGTTAAAGAAGGGCATAGTAACCGCTGAACAGGTAATAGCCACTACAATCTCATAGATGAGGAGGCAGTTCTATGATTTCGATGCGTGAACTCCTTACAGAGGTTGTGAAAAGAGAGGCAAGTGACCTACACATAACCCCGGGCGCACCCCCGATGTTTAGAATAGATGGAAAGCTCGTCAGAAGCAGATATGAGGTTGTAACACCAGAAACAGCAAAGCGCCTTGCCTACAGCATTATGACCGAGAAACAGAAACAGAAGTTCGAGGAGAACTGGGAGATTGACCTCTCATTCGGAATCGAAGGACTCTGCCGCTTCCGGACAAACATATTCCTACAGCAGGGAGTCGTTGCAATGGCTCTCCGCAGGGTCCCAACAGTGATAAAGGGGATCGAAGAGCTGAGGTTACCCAAGATAATCAATTCCTTCACTGACTACCCAAAAGGACTCGTCCTTATCACCGGTCCAACCGGCACAGGTAAAAGCACAACCTTGGCAGCACTCGTCGATAAGATAAATACGGAGAAACACGTCCATATACTCACCGTCGAGGACCCGATAGAATTTGTCCACAAACACAAAAACTCCATAGTAAACCAGCGCGAGGTGTATTCGGATACCAAATCATTCGACTCAGCTCTCAAATACGCAATGCGTGAGGACCCGGATGTTGTTATGATAGGTGAGATGCGAGACCTCGAAACAATTAGGGCAGCCCTCACTATCGCCGAAACAGGACATTTAACATTCGGAACCCTCCACACCAATTCCTGTGCAGAAACAATAAACCGAATTATAGATATCTTTCCACCCGCCCAGCAGACCCAGGTAAGGGTACAGCTCTCCTTCGTCCTCCGCGCAATCGTCACCCAGCAACTTATCCCGATGATAGGCGGCGGAAGGATCGTTGCGACAGAGATACTCATTGTTACGCCAGCAATCAGAGCCCAGATAAGGGAGGATAAAATTCATCAGGTATACTCAACTATGCAAGCTGGACAAAAATACGGTATGCAGACAATGAATATGTCCATAGCAGACCTTTACCTTCGTGGTCTAATCTCACTGGAAGAGGCATATGCTCATTCTTCCGACCCTGCAGAGCTCAACGACCTCATTATGCGGAGGAAGGAGAGAGTTGGTAGGGGAGCATAATAGGAGGAAAGATTATGCCTGTATTTGAATATCAGGGAAGGACATTGACTGGCGCTCCTATATCGGGGGAGCTGGAAGCCAAAAACGCCGAGGAACTTAAACTCTTCCTGCGGAAGCAGCGGATCATCATCTCCTCTGTAAAGAAGAAACAGAAGGAGATAAATATCCGCTTCGGAACAGGGATCTCCAGCGTTGACATATCGAGGTTCACTCGCCAATTCGCCACAATGGTAGAGGCAGGACTTCCCATCGTTCAATGCCTGACAATCCTTGCAGAACAGACAGAGAACAAGTATCTCGCCAATGTTATATCACAGGTCAAAGCGGATGTCTCCGGCGGCTCAACCCTATCCAGCGCCCTCGCAAAACACAAGAAGGTGTTCGACGACCTGTATGTGAATATGGTAGAAGCAGGTGAGGCAGGTGGTGCCCTCGAGGTCATCCTGAAACGACTCGCCGAGTTCAGGGAAAAGATGGATTCGATAAGGCGCAAGATTAAAGGAGCTATGGCCTACCCGACTGCAATCTTCGCATTTACTATCCTTATAACCTGGGCAATGTTGACCTTTATTATCCCAGTCTTTGCGGGCATGTTCGAGGGGCTGGGTGCTGAACTCCCCAAACCAACCCTGATTGTGCTCGGCATCTCCAGCTTCTTCAGACATAATGCTATTCTGATCGTCCTCTTTGTTGTCGGCATTATATTAGGTTTCTCAGGACTCCAGAGAACACGCCAAGGACGCTGGTGGATAGATTCTGCTAAACTCAAGCTCCCAGTATTCGGTCCACTCATCCGTAAGACCGCCATAGCCCGCTTTACAAGAACCTTAGCTACCCTGCTCTCGAGCGGTGTCAACCTCATCGACGCGCTGAACATCACATCCAAAACAGCCGGAAATGTGGTCCTCCAAAAGGCTATACACGGCTCTATGGTGAGTATCTCCGAGGGAGAAACCATCACTGCGCCTCTCAGGGAAAGTAAGGTGTTTCCACCAATGGTCGTGCAGATGATAGCTGTCGGCGAACAGACAGGTAACTTAGACGATATGCTGACACGAATCGCCGACTTCTACGACGAGGAGGTGGATGCAGCTGTCACCACACTTATGTCCCTCATTGAGCCTATCACAATTGTAGTTCTGGGTGGGATAGTTGGCGCGCTCTTGATAGCAATGTATCTACCTATGTTTGATATCATAGGTCAAATAAAGGCTTAAATCAAGTTATGGAATCCAGGCAGGAAGAGCTAAAAAAGAGACTCAACTGGCTCTTAATCCTTAGGTTGTTTATATTCGTTTTTATCTTCATCTCCGCTCCCTTTATCCTCGGCGCATCGGAGAAGTTTCTATACGAATTTCTGCTGCTGTACGGTATAACAACCCTCGGCTTCTTTCTTGCCCTCTCCCTCTGGCGGTTCACCCATAAGAAGGTAAGCCTGAAATTCCTCTGCACTATCCACTCCGTAGTGGAAATCCTGACCGAATTGGCTATCATTCACTACTCCGGTGGGATAAACTCCCCCTTTGTAATACTCCTGTTCTTCACCATAATAAGCACCTCGTTCTTCCTCGAGATGGGCGGAACCCTGCTGATAACTACATTTGCCTCGGCATCACTCGTCGTTCTTGTCTTCTTAGAGGCAAAAAATATCCTCCCCTTTAGACCAGGCTTCTTCCACGCATCGTATTACTCCCAATCAGAGTACCTTTTTTATCTAACCTATATCTATGTCTGCTTCTTCTACATAGTTGCGCTCCTTGCTGGGTATATCTCCAACAGGCTTCGAGCCCGCATCGACGAGATCGAACTCCTCTATTATCAGCTGATGCAGACGCGTATGGACACGGATGAGATACTGGAGTATATGCGCAACGGGCTTGTGACGGTGGATACAACTGGGAGGATACAGTACTTCAACGAGGCAGCAGGCAAGATACTCGGGCTCAACAAGTCGGAAGTAAGGGATAAAGATTTCCGAGAGGTGTTTCCAGAGCGGCTTCGCACATTCCGAGAAACGCTGGAGCGAGCACTCTCCGGTTCTACAAACGAGAACTCTCGTGGTGAGATAATTATAACATCGGATGAGGGGAAGGAGATCCCGCTCCTCCTTGTGACAAGCACCCTTAAGGTAGCCGGCATAGTTCGTGGGGTGATAACGGTCTTCGAGGACATAACACAGGAGAAGCTTGTAGACGAGTATCTCAAGAATGTGGACAAGATGGCACTTATCGGGGAGATGTCTGCCGGTCTAGCACACGAGATAAGAAACCCGTTAGCTTCGATCCGTGGCTCGGTCGAGCTTCTAAACAAGGAACTCTTCCCCACAGAGAGCGAAAAACGAGAACTGTTCGACCTAATAGTTAAGGAAACCGATCGCCTGAAGGGGATACTCGATGAGTTCTTGAACTTTGCTCGAATCGAGGATGTCTCTCTCTCTCAGCTACCGTTCGTGAAAACAGACATCTCCAAGCTTTTTAGAGAAACATTAGAGCTATTGAAAAGAAACTCCTGCTGGGACGACAGAATAACAGTGATAAATGAGTTCGAGGGCAAGGAGTTCAGCGTATATGGGCGCGAGGACCACCTCAAGCAACTGTTTCTGAACCTCCTGATAAATGCAGTCGAGGCTGTAAAGAACGAAAAGAAACCAGAGATACGGATATCGCTTGATGGACAGCGAGAAGGGCTCCTCGACAGGAACATAACGCTTGTCGGGATATCCATAAAGGATAACGGTGTGGGTATAAGCGAGAAGAACCTGCTGAAGATATTCCAGCCGTTCTTCTCGACAAAACCAAAGGGGACAGGACTTGGGCTTTCAATTGCACAGAGGATAGCAACCCAGCATAAGGGGCTTATAGAGGTTCACAGCAAGGCAGGCTCAGGAAGCGAATTTGTGGTCTTTTTACCAATAAAAGGAGTTTCGGGAGGGATAAAATAAGATGAAAAGATCGTGGCTGGCTTTGGCGTTTCTGGGGTTAATGATCTCTTGGTCCCTGTTCGCACAGGAGGGTGGTTCGTGGAAAACGGCAAGACATCCTTCCTCTTCGAAGGATATTATGACCCCTTGCGTGTGTATCCAGAGCAACTATAACGGTGGTGACCCTACCCAGAATGTGAGGGTATGTGTGGCAACAGCTGACGATGCAGATGGCACCGGCGGCGGCTCTACCTGGATAGGCGACTTCGTTGAAGGAGACCTAACCGGCAGGGATCTCCTGTACGATTTCCGTCACGATGTTGGTGGTGTCGACCCTGGGGCACCGCGCCCATGGAGCTCCTGGGTCGCCTTCAATATCGATGGGGTGATCTACAACATCCGAGGGCTTACAGGGACATTCGTCCCTACACTCACAACTCCTCCCTATTCTGTTGGAGACACCATCTGGACGGTCTGGCAGGCAGGGGACATACGGATAACACAGAAACTCTCCCCCCGCCAGATATCCGGTCCTGGCTCAGCAACTATCCTCTACGAATATTTTATGGAGAACACCGGAACAGTATCGCACAATGTAGGGCTCCTGATAGAGTTCGATACGATGATAAACGGGAACGATGCGACAAGGATTTCAACATACTATGGCTTCGAGGACCACGAGCAGGAGTTCCTCGCTCCAGACATACCCTCCTACTGGCGAGCATGGGAGAATGATGACCTCTCAGGTATGGTAGCACAGGGTGACATATTGGGTCCTGAATCAACGATACCAGACAGGATCTGCCTCGGTTCCTGGCCCACCTATTATAATGTTGTCTGGGACTATACACCGACCTTCGGAACATACGGTGATTCCGCAGTCCTCCTGTGGTGGTATCCTGTTTCCATTCCCCCAGGTGGAACTCTCCGACAGGCGACATACTATGGTCTCGGTGCGGAGATAACGAGCGAGGGTGAACTCGAGCTGAACCTCAACCCGATAATGATAAGCTGCGCTCGCTGCGGGGAGCTGTCTCCAAATCCCATCGATGTTACGCTCCTCGTCCGCAATACATATTACACCCTCTGGCCGTTCGATGATGAGACGGCTTACAATGTCCAGGCGACAATAACCTATGATGCGAGCTGCCTGACGCTCGTCTCTGGAGCTAATCCGCAGTATACAGATCCAAGAGACCTGTGTTCCTCGGAGGACCCATTCTGCCTGGACCCATCTGTCGGGAGCGCTTCCTGGCGTTTTGAGCTGAACCGCGACTGTATGGGAACAAACACCTGCATTCACATCGATGTGACGACAACATCGCCTGATATCGACGGCAACTCGATAGACTACTGCTTCGACATCCCTTACTGCGAAGGGTCTCCACCTGTGGCGGAGGTGGTTCGTCCCGACCCCTGCGGCGGAATAACCTCCTGCGAATACCAGGACATAATAATAAACATCAGCCCGGGAATGGCTCCTATTATCGAGTCGAGCATAATCCTTCAGGTGAACGGGATAAACTACACAACATCCGACCCACAGCTCACCTGGAGCCCACCCGAACTACATTTTATCCCCTCCACCCCTTGGACAAACGGCTCCTGGGTCACATTCTCTCTCATCAGTGCAGAGGATGACTCAGGCTGCGTAGCAAACATCGTTACCTGCAACTTCCAGGTAGACATTGAACCACCTATATTCGACAACGCTTACCCACCTATGGATACCGTCGTTCATACACCGACACCGGTCATCGGCGTTGATATATTCGATGCGATCTCCGGGCTCGACCCATCCTCGATCGTCGATTCCAACATCCAGGTGTCGGTGAACGGAACAGTTATAAGCGGATACTCCTTCACATTCGATGGGATGCATATCGAGATAACAGGTGTAAGCTTTTCCAATGGCGATACAGTGGAGGTATGCATTCTTCATGCCTGGGACTCGCCTACCTATGACTATTGCGCTCCGAACGACACGAGCTTCTGCTGGACATTCTATGTTGCACTTGCAGGTCCTGCCCTCGAGATAGTTATCCCGCAACCCGACTCCATAACAGCATGCGATGACCAGTATATCGAACTGTTCATCCATCCGGTCGCCGCGCCGATAGATGAATCCAGCATCGATTTCTCCATAACGGTGAACGGTGAGCCGTTTACGGTCGACCCGAGGTGGGTATCCTTCCATGATGATTCGATCCTAACGATAACGCCGCCCACCGGCACCTGGCACAATGGGGATACTGTCTGCGTAACGGTGAACAATGTAGAGGACATCTATCACACCCCATCCGACGACTGCCCGCTGACCTGGTGCTTCCTCGTTGACCTTAACCCACCCGATATCTGGGGCGAGTTCCCAGCAGATACGAATGTCACCACACCAAACCCTGTTATACATATCAGCATCTTCGATTCTATATCCGGGCTTTACGAGCCATCCGTTGTCTTCACGATAAACGACACACTCTCATTCACGCTCTCGGACAGCGTATTTGTGCTTGACCCGACAACAGGGGAATACATCTGTGAGACAGTCCGCAACGGCATAACCTTCGCCGACGGTGAGACAGTGACCGTCTGTGTGCAGCAGGCATGGGATACCCCCGACTACTGCGATTCCAACAGGATCGAACCATACTGCTGGAGCTTCACAGTGAACTTCATCGGTCCGACAGCCGAGATTGTCCGACCGGAGCCAGACATTATATCCGCCTGCGATGACCAGGAGATTATCATCCGTGTCTACGACGCTTCCGGGATAGACTCATCATCAATCGTACTGAATGTGAACGGAACTATATACACCATCAGCAGCCCCTATCTCACACTCGATGGGGATACACTCATTATATTCCAACCGCCAGCCGGCTTCTTCTCGGACAGCGAAGTAGTGCTTGTTTCGCTCGATTCACTCGCCGATGTCTGGGGGAATATCTCGCCCGATACCCCGCTTTCCTGGAGCTTCCTCGTGGACACACACCCACCCGCTATATATGGCAACTTCCCACCGGACGGTGCTATCGTCCCGGATGCAACGCCGGATATAGGAGTAAGTATTGTAGACTCTGTCTCAGGGCTTTCCACTGATTCGGTCTACATAACGATAAACGACACGCTCATATTCCACATAGGGGATGTGGGGGTCGACTGGGACGGAGAGAACCTCGTTGTGCATCCAGAAGAGGCTGGTTTTGTATTCGCAGATAGCGACACGGTGGTAGTCTGTGTGCACAATGCGCAGGACTCTCCGACACCCGGATATTGCGAGCCGAATGTAGCAGAGGAATTCTGCTTCAGCTTTGTTGTATCGCTTTCTGGGCCTCGCCCGACCATTATCCAGTATATGCCGGAGAGCTTCGTTGCCTGTGTCGATACGGAGCAGGTCCTTTTTATGACGATCATCGACCCGGATGGGGTCGACCCGGCAAGTATAATCTTCACCGTCGGGGACGACACATTCACAGTTGCATCGTGGGAGCTCGATTTTGTCAACGACACCCTCATCTTCATTCCGAGTGAGTATTGGACAGATGGCGAGACGGTTTATGTCTGTCTTGTGGATGCTCGAGACAGCCTCGGCAACCCGATGGGTTCTCCCTTGTGCTGGCGGTTCCTCATCGACCTGACACCACCCGTTATCTGGAACGAACTCCCATCCCCTGACACACTCATAAACGATTCTCTTGCCATCATCTCGTTCCATATCGCAGATTCCATATCCGGATTGGATTCCTTGTCGGTTACAATCACAATCGACGATACAATTGTTCTCACGCCGGGAAGTCCTGGAGTAGTCTGGGGTGACAGCATAACATTCGACCCAGAGCTTCTCGGTATCTACTGGAACGACTGGGATACGGTGGATGTATGCGTAACGGCAGATGATTCCCCCGACTACTGCGGGCCGAACACACTCGATAGTTGCTGGCGTTTCTTTGTGCATCTGAGGGGACCGGTTGCTGAGATAGTTACCCCTCTACCTGGTCAGATTGCTGCCTGTGACAGCCAGGCAATAATTATCGCCCTTTCCGATGACGATGTCGGGGTCGACTCGACGACGCTCGAGGTTATCATCAACGGCTCGACATTCCATCTGGATGATTTAGGAATCAGATTCTCCGGCGATACACTTTATTTCTATCCATACGAGGCTGGCTGGGCATGGCTAGATTCCCAGCTGGTCGAGGTAGAGCTCGTTCGAGCGGACGACAATCTCGGCAACCCACTTCAGACACCACTTGCATGGGATTTCTGGGTCGACCTATCGCCGCCTGTCGTCTCTGATGCAACAATCGGTCCTGGCGACACCGTCTCAACGCCAACACCCGTTCTCTGCTTCAACTTGACAGACAATCTATCTGGCGTTGACGAAACAACAATAGAGGTTGTTCTGAATGACACAATTGTTCTTTACCCCGGCTCCCCAGGATTGTCAGGAACTTTTCCGCACTTCTGCATCTGGGCAGACTCTATCGGGCTTTATGTCCCAGGCGGAGACAGCGTGAGAATCTGCATTCGAGCGGATGATTCACCAGATATTTGCCTTCCTGCAAACCATCTCGACAGCTGCTGGACATTCCATATCGAGCCGGGTGGTCCCGTTGCTACCATCGTTCGTCCGTTCGATGGAGCATACTCCGCCTGCATTGACACGGAGCACATCGAGATGATAGTATCCGACGAGGACGGCGTCGTGACATCATCCATCCGGATGTGGGTGTTGCGTTCGACCGATATGACCGATACCACATTTATCGACTATACAACCTCCGGCTTCTCATTCGATGGAGAGAACCTGATCTACTATCCGACAGAGCCTTTCGTCAATGCGGAGACTATCTATGTCTGCCTGACGGATGCTGAGGACATTATCGGTAATCCGCTTGACCCGTCTCCTGTCTGCTGGAGCTTTGTGATGGACACGACACCGCCTCGAGTATGGAATATTACACCACCTCCCGGCGATGTTGTCGCCACAAGAACGCCAACCATCTCGATGAACCTATGGGATGACCTCTCCGGACTGGATATAACAGGAATTATATTGACAATTAACGGAACTGACTACACACTATCCGACCCATCACTCACATTAACAGATTCAGCTCTTGTGTGGGACCCCACGACAGCAGGTGTTCTATTCACAGGAGGAGACACAGTCGATGTATGTCTTTCTGCCTATGATACCCCTGACTACTGCGGACCGAACTTACTCGATAGCTGCTGGACATTCTATATCGAGCCGGGCGGTCCTGTTGCGACCATCGTTCGACCGTTCGACGGTGCACATTCTGCCTGCGAGGATGAACATATCGTAATATACCTGACAGATCCAACAGGTGTCAATGACTCTACCATAGTCCTCGTCGTCAACGACGACACAATAGGCATCCTCGACCCCAGACTAACCTACGAGGATAGTGTACTCATCTTCATCCCGGATCCGTATTTCGGAGATGCAGAGACGGTGACAGTCGAGCTTGTGAGTGCCGACGACATCCTCGGAAATCCGCTCGAGACGCCTCTCTCCTGGACATTTGTTATGGACAGGATTCCACCCGAGATAACCGATCTTTCACCTGCACCGGAGGATGTTGTTGTGTCGACGAGACCTATCATCTCGGTAATACTCCACGAGACAATCTCCTGGCTGAACCTCGACTCGTTGTTCTTCCTAATAAACGGCGATACATTCGCTCTCGACTCGCCGGGGGTATCGCTTATCGAAGATACCCTGTTCAGTGTGGACTGCGGTATAGCAGGGATCGTATTTGGTGGTGGCGACACGGTTGATGTGTGTGTCGTAGCGTATGATTCTGTCGACTACTGCGACCCGAATAGCTCCGATAGCTGCTGGACATTCTATATCTCACCGGGCGGACCTATCGGGACGATTATTCGCCCGTTCGATGGGGCGTATTCTGCCTGCGAGGATACCGAGCATATCGAGATGACTATTGAGGACGAGGACTCGGTCATCGACGAGACCATTCGACTTATGGTGGCGAGAAACGGATGTCGAGATACCGCCTACTACGAGGTAACAGACCCCGAGCTCGATTTCACATACCCTGACCTTCGCTTTGAACCTAACCCGCCGTTTGTCGACGCAGAGACCGTCTGTGTTGCACTCATTGCAGCAGACGACTCGCTCGGTAATCATCTGACATCCGTTGTCTCCTGGAGCTTTGTAATGGACCTTACTCCACCCGTGATACTCATACAATCGCCTCTGCCTGGAAGCTATATCGATGAGAGGGAGCCTATCATCTGTGTTCAGATAACGGATTCCCTGTCAGGGATTAATGAGGCGGGCATCACACTCACCGTTGCAGGACATCCTTACCACATAGGCGACGCAGGGATCAGCTGGGATGGTGAAACAATCTGTTTTGACCCGGCTGTTGTTGGAACATCGTTTGTCGGAGGCGACACCATACCTGTTTGCATATACTCCGAGGATACACCCGACTATTGTGACCCGAATGTCCTCGACTCCTGCTGGGCGTTCTATATCTCTCCCGGAGGACCTATCCCGACTATTCTCAGGCCGTTCGATGGAGCAATCTCCTCGTGCCCCGACGAATCGGTCGCCGTCTCGATTGTCGATCCGAACGGTGTGGATGAGTCAACGATAATCCTTCAGGTCAGAGGAACAGATCTTACAATATCTGACGATGAGCTTGATTTTATAGATGACAGCATACTCGTATTCCATCCTGAGCCGCCATTTGGTGAGGCTGAGACAGTAGATGTCTGCCTTATCGAAGCTGAGGACAACCTTGGCAATCCACTCACAGGAGCTCCCCTGTGCTGGTCGTTCGTTGTAGACATAGAGCCGCCTTACATAACCGATGCCTCGCCCGCCCCCGCCGAGACCGTATCAACTACTCAGCCGGTAATACGGTTTGTCCTCTCTGATTCTGTCTCAGGCGTCGACACATCAGCGGTAACCCTGACAATAGGAGGAATAACCTATCATCTCTACGACCCTGGGGTCAGTATATCAGGTGACACCATAACATTCGACCCGGCCACCGCTGGCGTCGAGTGGTTCGGAGGAACAGAGGTTGTGGTTCAGGTTCAGGCAGAAGATTCTCCCGACACAATCTATATCAACCCACACACTCTCGATACAACATACTATTGCAGTCCAAACATCCTAGACTCCATATACTCGTTCATAATCTCCCCTGGGGGACCCGTTGCAACGGTTATAAGACCTTTGAATGAGACATTCACAGCCTGCATCGATGAGTCGATAGCTGTGGTGCTGAGAGACCCTGACGGGGTAAACCCGGAAACCGTTGTCCTTACAGTAAACGGTGCGACATTTAGGGTGGGAGATGCACAGATAACATTCATAGGAGATACTCTCTTAATCTACCATCCCGATGGTGGATTCGCAGACAACGAGACAATCTCGGTCTGTCTCACCCATGCCGACGACAATCTTGGCAATCCGCTCACAGGGGCTCCTGTCTGCTGGCAGTTCTATACGGACTTCACTCCGCCCTACGCGGAGATGCGAATTCCCACACCAGAGATGATGGTCAGAAGCGATCAGCAGAGAATAGAGATATATGTATACGACCTTATGTCAGGCGCCGATGTCGGGGAGTTTGTGCTTCATGTGGCTGGCAGGGAATATCACTATCCGGATTTCGACTTCCAACCAACGAGCGATTCGCTTGGTGGTCTTCTGATATTCAACCCTCCCGCTGTCGGCGTGAGCTTCGGTTCTGGGGACACAGTGGAAGTCCAGCTCTCGGTGTACGATACCCCCGACTACTGCGACCCAAACAACGATGAGTACTTCTGGTTCTTCACCATCGAACCGAGGGTATCTTGCCTGGTTCACCCCAACCCGTTCTCGCCAAACGGCGATGGCTACAACGAATTTGTGGTTTTCAGCTACCCGTTTATGTTCAGTAAAGAGGGGAGGATCAGGGTGTATAACCTCCGTAACATGCTTATTTGGGAATGCACCGTTCCGCCTCAGACAGGGTTCTCAAACTTCCTTGACCGCTGCTGGAACGGACGCGACAAACATAATAAACCAGTCCCAGAAGGGTTATACATATATGCTATAGAGGTTGAAGGGGAGATAGTCTGTAACGGGACAATCACCCTCATCAGATAAGAGAGAAAGATATGATAGTCGTCGGAATAACAGGAAAGATAGGGACAGGAAAAAGCACAGTGGCAGCCACCTTCAAGGACCTTGGGGCCCAGCTCCTGGATGCCGACAGGATAGGTAAAGAGGCTCTCGAGAAACCCGATACGAAGTCGCAGCTGGTCGAGCGGTTCGGGGATGAGATACTGGAAGAAGACGGTAGTATATCAACCGAGAAGATAGCAGAGATAGTATTCCATGATGATGAGGCTCGCAAGTATCTCGAAGAGATTACCCATCCCTACATCCGGCGAGTGATAAAGGAGGAGCTCTCAAACCTCGAGGCGCACCGCTTCCCCGGTCTCGCAGTCATCGACGCAGCACTCCTGCCTAAGTGGGAGGATATTATGGAACTCCTAGACTATCTCATCCTCGTGGATGCCCCGACCTGGCAGAGGACAAACAGATTACTCGAGCGTGGGTACTCCCGCTCGGACATCGAAGCAAGAATATCCGTTCAGAATGAGGGCTTCGACAAGGAGTTCGCCAGCATCCTCAAAAGAAGGGTAAACTTTGTCATCAAGAACAACGGAGACCTACCTGTGCTGCGCTCCAAGGCAGTAAAAGTGTGGCACGCTATAAAGAGAATGGGTAAACCACCCAAAAGCTAACCGGGGCTATTTCCCGACCACAGAGAGGGTATCAAGACGCATATAGGGTGCTAAGGTAGAGGGATACCCCCACTCCTGCTCCGAAGAGATAGCCTCGATGGCGGTGAAATTATCATAGATGTTCCCAGCAACACTTGCATCCTTAACCCTTCCGACAAGCTCGCCGTTCTCTATCTTAAAAGCGAGCCCAACAGGGTTAGAAAAGTCTCCCGATAGCACATTCCCTTGTCCCAGTCCGAGAACATCCTCAATCAAAATCCCCTCTTTTATACCCTTGAGCATATCCTCGTAGGAAACATCCCCAGGCTCGATAACGATGTTATCGGTGTCGGGGTACGGTTGGGAAAAGACACCCCTTCGGGCAGAAGCTGTGGAGAGCTCGTCCGCACGGGCAGCAGAAAGCAGATCAAAAACGAAATTCTCAAGTACTCCATTCCTTATAATGCTTGTCCTCCTCTTCGGAAGACCTTCATCATCGTATGTATCGGAAGAAGGCTTGCCAGAGATAATCCCATCGTTTACGACAGAAAGCTTTGGGTCAAAAAGGAGCTTCCCTTTCTTGTTCCACACTGGCGAAACCCTCGTATAGATGTTCTTTCCGTTTATCCCAGAAAGGAGTGGAACGAGGAAAACCAAAACACCCCTCGGACTGAGCACAACAGGAATATTCCCCCTCGGGACACTCAATAGGTTATCAGCAAGTGCAAGCCTCTCACGGAGCTTCTTCTCCTTGATGCTCATAAGCGAGGCTATATCATCAGGATATACACTGGTCGATTCTTGTTCCCAAAGCGACAGAATATCGTTTTCCCTCACTCTTCTCAACTCAAAGCCAAAGGAAAAAACCGTTTTCTTCTTCGACACATCCAACCCAGAGGAGTTTATTATCCTCTCATGAATGATAGACTTAGAGAGAGAGAGCTCGAAATCACAGCTACCTTTCAGGTCCTCAAACCGCTCCATAGCGGACTTCCCTACCCTCATCATCTCCTCGAGAGAGAGCTGTGCCAGTTTATCATCCCAGACCACAACATCCGCCGAGCCAGCTTCCTTCGGGAACTCAAGCGTAACCTCATCACCAAACCTCGCAGATTCCCTCGCATTCTCCACAAGCTTCTCCTCGTCGAACACCCCCTTAGCACCAGCAAACCCAATCCTGCCATCAACTATCAGTCTAACAGATTTTCCAGCTTCCTGACTTATACAGGACTCGTTCAGTTTCCACCCCTTAAAAGAGACATTGTAAGACTCCTCAGCCAATTCGTAGAGCTCAAACCTGTCAGTGAACTGCTTGACCTTATCGAGTATTTTCATCGTTTCCCCCCTATCAAGACATCCTTGATCCTTATGTGAGGGCTTCCCATTCCGACCGGCACAGATTGTCCTCCTTTTCCACAAGAACCTCCACCCCTTGACCACTGGAAATCATTACCCACTGCTTCAATATTGGCAAGCGTATGGAACAGGTTACCCTGCAAGACAACATCCCTCACCATCTCCGCTCTCTTACCGTTCCGAATCATATACGCATACCCAGCGGAGAAGGAGAAGTTCTCAAGCATCGTCTGCCCACCGTATGCATCCACCGCGTATACCCCCAGCTCTATGTCGGAGAACATATCATCCACAGCAGTCTCGCCATTCTCGATGAAGGTATTTGTCATTCTGACAATCGGAGGGTGAGCATAATCCTGGGCTCGTGCGTTCCCTGTTGTGGCTTCCCCCATCCTGCCAGCCGTTTCCCTCGAATGAAGCCTACCAACAAGAATGCCGTTCTTTATGAGGTAGTTCTTCTTGCACCTTGTCCCCTCGTCATCGTAGTATATGCTCCCTCTGAGGTCCGGTATGGAACCGTCCTCGGCGACATTGAGGAAATCTGGTCCGAACCTTCTGCCGATGACCATCATCTCCTGAGCCTTCGGATTCTCGTATACGAAGTCTGCCTCAGAGAGATGCCCGAACGCCTCGTGGATAAACACTCCAGCCAACCTCGGGTCGAGGATCACGGTATACCTCCCACCCTCTATACTCTTTGCCTCAAGTATCTCGATGGACAACCGTGCCACATCCTCGACCTCCTTCTCTCGCCCCAGCATCTCACTATAGTCGGTGCGCGACGCCCAGGAATCATGGGCTTGTTGAACAGTTTTCCCGTCGGAGGCTATCGCCGTGATTGCCACAACCGTATCAGCGCGCTCCTTGTAAATGCAAGCCCCGTTTGTGTTGGCATACCAGCACTTCGTGAACCCATCTACATAGAAAGAGGCGGTGTTGATGATCCGCTTATCGTACCCGAGCAAGATATCGTTGTATCCCTCGATAAGCTTCTTCTTCTCGCTCAGAAGAACCCCTCTGAAATCACTCTTGAGAACAGCAGGAATATCAACAACAGCAGGCTCAACATCCGAGAGCTTTATAGGCTCATCAGGAACAACTATCCTCGAGCAAGAGATTGCCTGCTCAATCCTTTTATCCAGCTCCTCCATATTGTTGAAGGTTACAATTCCCCAGCCCTTGTTCGGGACAAGAGCTCTGACAAATCCCCCTCCATCGATGGTAACCGTTAGCGATTCAAGCACCTTCCCACGGAATACCACCCGACTGGACTCCTTCTGCTCAAACCTAACCTCTACAAAGGCATCCTTCACCTTCGAGAGCGCTTCTCTTATCCTATCCTTCATCCTCATCTCCTCTTTGTTCTAATCCTCTCAACCGTATCCTTATCGAGCTTCATAATAACCCCGACTATGAGCTTCACAAGGTTATCGAAATCGTCCCTGTGGAGTATGCTATTGTGGGAATGGATATATCTCGTCGGAATAGAAAGCGTGTTTGACGGGACACCCTGTTTCGAGATATGTATCCTTCCAGAATCCGTTCCGCCTTTTGTGAGCGAGCCCATCTGATACGGTATCTTCAACTCCTCAGCCGTCTCGACAATGAGCTCCTTGAAGAATGGGTTGGATATGACCGAGCCATCCATAACAGAGATAGATGGTCCCTTGCCCATCTTCTCGGCATACTCAGCATCAGGCATACCTGGGGTATCATTACAAAGAGTCACATCGACGGCGATGGCGATGTCCGGCTCCACAGTATAAGCAGCAGTTGTTGCACCACGAAGCCCCACCTCCTCCTGGACAGTTCCAACACCGAAGACAACATTGGGATGCTCCTTGCCCTTAAGGGATCTAATCACCTCCATCATCACAGCCACCCCAATCCTATCATCCCACGCCTTGGCAAGATAAACCTTCTTATCCGCCATAATCTGGAAATCGGAGAGAGGAACAATCGGATCTCCCACCTTTATCCCCACCTTCTCCGGCAGCTTCGGGTCAGCCTCCGATACCCCTATATCGATGTAAAGCTGGTCAAGCTCTATCACCTTCTTCCTCTCATCAGGCTGAAGGGCATGAGGCGGCTTCGAACCGACCACACCGAGTATCTCTTTCCCATCGGATGTGATAATCTTCACCCTCTGTCCAAGCAAGGTGTGGCTCCACCATCCACCGAGCGGATTGAATTTGATAAACCCTTGCTTGGTAATCCCCTTGACCATAAAGCCAACCTCGTCCATATGCCCAGCAATCATAACCCTCGGTGAATCGGATGTGCCACACTTCTTCAGGATGACAGAACCCAGACCGTCGCGCACAAGCTCGTCGTAGTACCCCTCCATCCTGCTGACAACAAAATCCGCTACCTTCATCTCAAACCCAGACGGTCCCGGTATCTCTGTGATCTCCTTTAGTAGTTTTTCAATTCTGTCCATTGCCTATCCTTTCTAAGTTCGGGTTAGTTACTTGTCGCTTTTTCCGCGAGTATCGACGCATGCGCCGCCGCGAGCCTTGCAACAGGCACCCTGAACGGTGAGCAGGAAACATAGTCCATACCTACCCTAAAGCAGAAGTGAACGGAGCTCGGTTCACCGCCATGCTCTCCGCAGATGCCGATCTCAAGGTCTGGCTTCGTCTTCCGACCCCTCTCAATCCCCAGCTTTACCAGCTGCCCAACACCCTCCTGGTCAAGCACCTGAAACGGCTCATCCTTCATAATCTTCTCATCGAGGTAAAGCGGCAGGAACTTTGCAGCATCATCCCGGGAAAGCCCGAGCGTTGTCTGTGTGAGGTCGTTTGTGCCGAACGAGAAGAAATCAGCAACCTCAGCGATCTTGTCCGCGGTCAGAGCAGCCCTGGGCAGCTCAATCATTGTCCCAACCATATAGTCAAACTTGATACCAGTCTCCTTCATCACCTCATCGGCGACCCTTTCAACAATCCTCCTCTGGAGCTCCAACTCCTCCTTAAACCCGACAAGAGGTATCATTACCTCCGGGATAGGTTTCCTACCCTCCTTTATGACCTCCACTGCCGCTTCAAATATGGCTCTTGCCTGCATCTCGGTGATCTCAGGATACTGAATCCCAAGCCGGCATCCACGGTAACCCAACATCGGATTCGCTTCCTCCATAGAAAGAAGTTTCTTCTTTATCTTCTCATCGGGGATGCCAGTCTTTTCGGCAAGTTCACGAACCTCATCATCATTGTGAGGAAGGAACTCGTGCAACGGAGGGTCAAGCGTACGAATAATCACGGGCAGTCCATCCATTACACGGAATATCTCGATGAAATCCTGCCTCTGATACGGAAGAATCCTCTCAAGGGCATGCTGCCTCTCTTCCTTGCTGGTGGCAAGGATCATCTCACGCATAGCAATTATCCTATCTCCCTTGAAGAACATATGCTCCGTCCGGCACAGACCTATCCCCTCGGCTCCGAACTCCCTTGCACGAGCCGCATCCTCAGGTGTGTCAGCATTCGCCCGAACCCCCATCTTCCTGAAGGAGTCAGCCCAGCTCATAAGCTTCCGAAAATCGCCTGATGGCTTCGGAGGAACGGTTTTCACCTTCCCAAGTATAACCCGACCTGTGCCACCATCGATGGTAACATAATCGAACTTCTTAACCACAACATCACCTACGGTAAATAACTCCTTCTCATAATCGATGGAGATTGCGGAGCACCCTGCAACACAGGGTTTACCTATCCCCCTCGCCACAACTGCAGCATGCGAAGACATCCCACCCATAGCAGTTAAAATCCCTTTAGAGACAACCATCCCGTGGAAATCGTCAGGAGAGGTCTCACGCCTGACCAGAAGCACATCTTCACCATCTCCGGCAAGCCTCTCCGCCTCATCCGGATCAAAGACTACCTTACCTGTCGCTGCACCAGGCGAGGCAGGAAGCCCCTTCGCTATAACATTTACCCTCTCTGACGGGTCTATCATAGGGTGGAGAAGCTGGTCAAGCTGGTCCGGCTGAACCCTCAAAACCGCTGTCTTCTTATCGATAAGCCCCTCCTCTGCCATATCAACCGCTATCTTAAGCGCAGAGAGGGCAGTTCTCTTCCCTGTTCGCGTCTGCAACATCCACAGACGCCCCTTCTCTATGGTGAACTCGAAATCCTGAACATCACGGTAGTGGCTCTCCAAAATATCCTTCACCTTGAGTAACTCATGGTAGAGATCAGGGAACTCCTCCTCAAGAGCAGGAAGTGAGGAACCTGACGCTATCTTCTGCTCAACCGATATAGCCTGCGGGGTTCTTATGCCCGCAACAACATCCTCTCCCTGAGCGTTCTTCAAGTACTCGCCAAATATCCTGTTCTCACCCGTGGATGGGTTTCTGGTGAACCCAACACCTGTCGCACAGTCATCTCCCATATTACCGAACACCATCATCTGAACATTCACTGCCGTTCCCCAGTCATCAGGAATATCGTTGACACGCCGATAGTCTCTTGCCCTCTTGGTATTCCAAGACTCAAATACAGCCCCTATCGCACCCATAAGCTGATCCTCAGGATCCTCAGGAAACGCCGTACCAGTGACCTCCTTTATAAGCTCTTTATACCTCGCAACAACCTCTTTCCAATCGCCAGACGACAGCTCCGTGTCCGCCGTCACCCCACGCTCCATCTTCTTCTTGGATATAACCTCCTCGAACCGCTCACGAGGCACCCCAAGAACCACATCACCATACATCTGCACAAGTCGCCTGTAACTATCGTAGGCAAACCTCTCATCACCCGTCGCCCTGATAAGCCCATAAACAGTTTCATTATTCAAACCGATGTTCAGAATCGTATCCATCATTCCCGGCATAGAGACCCTCGCACCAGAACGCACCGAAACGAGAAGAGGATTATCAGCATCGCCGAACCTCCTACCTGCAATCTTTTCAATGTGCCTCATTCCATCCATAACATTCCGCCGGAAACCCTCAGGGTAGCTCTTATTATGCTGATAATAATAGGTACATATCTCTGTGGTTATGGTGAACCCTGGTGGAACAGGAAGCCCTATCCTCGCCATCTCAGCAAGGTTCGCTCCCTTCCCTCCGAGAAGATCCTTCATAGAAGCGTCACCATCTGATGAACCACCTCCGAACCTGTAAATATACTTACCTGTTACTGACATCTTTTCCTCCCTCGGTTTAGACCTTTAATTATAAGGTAAAAGATAAGAAAATCAACAGTTTTCTTGCTATAAAGAGAAGATAGGGGGAGCCTTGTCTCCCCCTATTTTGGATGGGAAATGCCTACTTCAGGAAGACGACCTTCATTGTTTTCCCTGTCCCTGCCTCACTCCGGAGGCTTATGAAGTAGAAGCCCGACGGCATCCCATCAGCATTCCAGATTACACTGTATGAGCCAGCAGGAAGATTCTCCCAATCCAGCAATGAGGCGACCTTTTCCCCCGTGACATCGAATACATCCAACCTATAGCACCCACTCTGCGGAACATCGATGGCGATATTGAGTGCAGAATTGAACGGGTTCGGGAACGCAGATATGCCAAGCTCCCTTATCGCCGCCTGCTCTTCGGAGACATCAGAATATTGACGCGTTAGGAACTGGTAAATGATGTTCAGGATATACTCCCTCGTGTTGACACCTGATCCGTTCGAGATACCTCCTATGTAAACGGAGGAGAGAACGGTTCTGAGGTTTAGAGCTTCTCTGCTAACCATCCTGATTGTGGAAACGTTCGGAGCAGGAGCAGACTGCGAGTTCATAATGTCGAACCCGCTCACGGTGTTGAACTCATCAAGACGCATATCAGCTAATGTTCTGTAAGCGTATGCCACGCTGATCGGCTCCCTGAAGAAATCGGCATCGCCGTAGAGAAGCTGGACATTACCCTGCATCCTTCCTCTGCCATCGTCAGCGAATTCTGCCCCGAACAGAGCGAACAGCTCTCGCTCTCCCTCCGAGCCGTTTGCAAAATAGTCCTGCCCGACATCGGCACCCTCCCAGTAGACTCCGCCTCCTGCGAGGATAAATCTCTTTATCCTTTCGATATCATCCGGGCGAATCTTGTCATTGACAGCGTCCCTGATACCGGTGGAGATAAACATCGCTCGATACCGGAAGATGTCGTACTCCTCAAGCGACGCATCCTGCCCGGTTATATCATACGGAATATCGAGGTTGTCGAATGTTGCTGCAAGCGCCTCGGCAGAGCCTGTCGTCTGGTCAAAGCAGACCGTCGCACCGTTGTCGAAGTCATAGATGAGAACCTGCGGCTCATCACCCTGTGGACGAGGATTCGCCCAGACACGATTACTCTCCTCACTCCTACCCTCCTCATAGTCAGCAACCACAAAATACTGGTAGTAAAGGAAATTATACACATCAAAATCTATATATGCCGTTACGGTCGCCGGAACATATCCTATGCTGTCTGTGGAAATGATGTTCGAGCGGTAGATAATATACCCACGAAGGTGAGCAGTCGTAGGCTCCGGCTCCTCCCAGAAGAGCGGAACCCTCGCGTCCAGCTCGCTTATAGCATCTAAATTCCTCGGCGGGTTGAGAAGAGGCACCTCCCGCAACAGATAGAAGTTAAGCTCAGCATCACCGGTAAAGCTGATCACCGTGTCCTGAGGGACAAACCCTGGATGCCCTACAGAGATTTCATACTCCCCAAAGGGAAGATGCGGAAACGAGTAGTAGCCGGTGGAATCAGTGAAATACTCCATCGGAAGCGTCCCCTCGGCAAAGACCCGGACAATAGAGCCTGATAGATCCTCCTCATCCTCGAGATAGACTGTCCCGAAAAGTGTTCCAAAAAGCGGCGAAAGTGTTACCTCAAACAGTGTATCCGATATAAGCTCAAAATCGAGATGATACGGAGCATACAGCTCTGCCTGGATATCCAGGAAATGGCTTCCCTCGATAATATCCTCAAAGAGGAACTCCGCCGGATATCCCAAAAACATCGTATCGGTTCCATCGAGGACGACCATAACAAATGTCGAGCCAGGTGGATCAGGGAGATTAACACTAACCCGAATATCCCAGTAGTTTATTTCAGGATAGAGAGTAACCGTCAGCTCGGTATTCTCCTCAAGATAGATAGTCGTGTCAAACGGTATGTACCCTGGATGCTCGAAGCGGATATGATACTCACCCTCGGCAAGGGCTTCCAGTAAGAAATATCCATCCTCCCCTGTGGTGAATGCAAGCTCATCATTCAGGAAGATACTTGTCCCAGAATGGTCATCCTCCCCGGCAAGATACACATTCCCGGAGATCGAGTATGTCGGCGGCGGTATCCTCTCGAGAGCAACATCAACCATTGTATCCGAGACAAGATAAATAGCAAGGGATTCATCATAGTAACCACTGAGATGAACCTGGAGGGTATATTCTCCCTCCTCCAGCCCGCAAAACTCGAATGCTCCGCTTTCATCCACCTCAAAGGATGAATGTATCTCAGGTATATACACCACTGCCCCAGCAGGATTTCCTCCATCCGAGCAGGAGACAGTACCCGCAATACAGTAATGCTCGACCACCTCCACCCAGAAATGTATCCTTGCCGAATATTCGGGAGAAAATTCTATCTGCGAGTTCGTTCTCATATCAACCCATTCGAGAACCTCCGCTCCTCCCGGCGGAATAACCCCGATAGCGAAGTTACCCGTTTCAGGAAGCATCTCGGGATGCCAGGAGAAATAATTTCTGTTACCGCTCGGAAAGCGCCTCATCTCAACATCCCAGGTTATATCGTAGACAAGGCTCGAGCGTATGTCTCGCCAAAGCATTGTGTAAAGCTCATGCTCAATAGGGAAAAAGGCGTAGGGGCCAGACGGCGGCTCCATAATATATGGGAAATCCAGCCCAAGGTCGAACCCGTCCGTTCCTGCCTCATCAGCACCAAAAATGATAAGAACAAAGCTCGAGTCGGCACCCTCCGGCACCGACCAGACAAAAAGGCTCTCTACCCAGCTCGGCTCAAGTATAGGCATACCCGTAGTAAACGAGAATTCAAAGACCGCACCGTTCGGTGGCTCAGCGAGGTCAGAAACATCAACCGTCACCGAGACTGTAGAAAGGTAAGGGAAATCCGCCGGCGGATCATACAGAATATTGAAACCATAACCTGTTCCATCCGGGGTTATAACAACATCAGCTGTGACATCGACACCATCAACCAAAACAACAAGGGACGAGACATCCACTCCACTTATCCTGTCAAGGATGGTGAACGAGATGTTTGTGTTCACCGGGACATCCACTGCTCCATCAGGCGGGAATATGTTCGTAATCTCCGGCGGGTCCGTATCAAGAAGCGGCGATGTCCTTATATACACCGTCTGCCCAGGAAGAAACGAAATCTCATCTGTCGTTGACATATCTATCCACTCGAACTCAGCCTCACCGGGGGAATAAGCGGTAATCTCGAGCAGCCTGTCCTCAAGGACTGCAGACGGATTCCACCTCACTCCCAGACCCTCACCCCAGTTCAGACTGTTTATCCGCCAGACGGATGAGAAGGAATCTATACCCCTCACATCACGATAGAGCATTGTATATACAGGATAATCAGGGTCAGAAAGCCCGAAGTAGGCGAAGAAATCGTCCCCCGGAGGCATAGCTGGGATAACAATATCGTATCCCGGGTCGAACATATCCGTCCCCGCCTCATCAAGTGCAAGGAGAAGCCTAATGAATGAGGTATCGGTTCCCTCCACACTCCAGACAGAAAGCGGAAGCTCATACTCGACAGATGGGATCGGCTCCCCTACAGTGAAGGAGATAGAGTAAGACGCTGAATTCGGAGGTGTGGCAAGGTCAGAAACATCCAAGGTGACACCGACATTCTCGTACGGTGCAAACGGTTCATCCGGACGATACTCAAGACGGTATTCCTCTGGTGTTCCAGTTATACTAATATGCTCCGTAACATCCACTTCATTCACGACAAACCGAACGCTGGCTATATCTACTCCCGCACCATCATCAGCAACAACACAGGTGATTACAGGGGGATTGAGCACACCAACGGAGCCGTCCGAAGGTGACCAGGAGAGCACATACGGCGGCTCACCTGTCTCAACAGGAACATCAGTTGCCTTGATATATATCCGCTGCCCGCTGAAGAAAACAAGTGAATCCAACTCCCGCATATCCTCCCAGCCAGTGAGAGAATCCCCAGCGAAGAAAAGAGCCGTTATCTCAAAACTTCCCGCAGGTAGCCCTCCCCAAAAGATAACTCCCTCCTCCGACCAGCGAACAGGTCTTATTTCCCAGAGATATTCATCCTCTCCCGCGGCTCGAATATCCTTCGAAAGCATCGTAACATATGGGTTCTCCGGGTCGTCGAGATGGAAGTAGACATAAGCACCCGATGGAGGAGCAACAGGGATTGCCTCATCGATTCCGGGGTCGTACCCATTCGTTGCCGCATCGTCGATCCCAAGCGTCAGCGTGAACTCCGATGTCCCAGAGACAAGCGTAAGCCCCATATCCCAGCCACCAGAGAAAAGAACCACTGGAAGACAAACCGTTATCAACCCCACAAATATAGCTACCCGGTGCATAACACACCTCCTTAAAGGCTGTTGCAAAAATCTAAAAAACTCTATTTCACCAGAAGCATCTTGCTCGTGATGCTCCTGTTCTCAAACCTCAGATTGTAGAAATAGACTCCGGAAGAGGCGTCCGTTGCATCCCAGACAACAGAATGCCACCCGGCAGACATACTCCCTGAAACAAGCGTCTCTACACACTCACCAAGCAGATTATATACAGCAAGTTCGACCTCACCATCCCGCGGGATCGCAAAGCTTATGCTTGTGGCAGGGTTGAACGGGTTGGGATAGTTCTGAGAGAGAACCACATCCTTTGGCAGAGCCGCCTCCTCGGAGACACCAGTATTGGATATCCCAAAATGCTCCAGTATGCTTCCGAGCACCCGCGCCCTTGTGGAAGGATAAAGGTCGTCTATCATCCCACCGATATAGACACCAGAGAAAACAGTGGTGTATCCCACAGTGGCGGAGTGATAGTATGACATCCTGCCTGCGGAGACCTGGGGAGCCGGGTCTGCCTCCTGCGAATTCATTATTATAACAGCACCGTTGGACGATATCTCATCGACATAGTTGTCCGCCAAACTCTGGAAATCATAATCTATCGCGAACTCACACCCAAAGAAGGACGGATTAGCCGTTAGGTACCGAACATTTCCGGTATCGGCAAAGACACCGTCATGCTCCCAGTTGATGCGGAAATGACTGTATAGTTCGAGCTTCGTCTCCGAAGAAGACTCCTCATCACCATAGTTATATCCGACATCGACACCTTCCCAGTAAACCTGACCACCGCCATCGAGATAGTCGATTATCATCTGGCACTCGTCGTCGGACAAGACAGACTGCGGATAAGAACCACTTATGATTATCACCAGGTCGAAGTTAGAGAGGTTAAAATGGTCGAGGAGTTCGTTCTGCTCGGAGACGATGACACTGTCCATTGGTATTCCAAGTTCACCAAGCATAAGGTTGTATAGGAACTCATCCTCAGCCATATCTCCACCGTCGGCAAGAAGGTCGCCATCGTCGTAGTCATAGATGAGTATCTGCGCATCGGCGCTTGCAGCGAATACTCTACCTGTCGCCTGATTCGACGGCTCGGATTCTCCCCCGTCATACACCGCTGTGACACGGTAGTAATAATCCAGCCCTGGGATAAGGTCAGCATCGTCATCAGTATAATGAGTAACAGACGGGTCAGATACAAAAGCAATAAGTTCAGCATCGGAGACATCCTCAAAAGGCGTCATCGAGCGATAGACATTGTATCCGCCGAGCGCCTCGGGAGCCATAGCAGCTTTTGGAGAAGAGTAATCAGACACAGAGAAAACTCTTCTTATCGGTTTCGTCTGAGCCGGACCAGAAACAAAGGAGGTTATCCTTCTCGGTGAAAAGGTTATTCCCGAGGATGTATGCAGCTCCTCGAACCTACCATCTGGATAGAGCCTCGCAAGCCTACCCGATGGCTCAACCACCAACGCCCTCATCATAAGATTCACATCCTCAAAACCAGTAAGATCCGTGTTCAAAT
>JAGGUN010000016.1 GCA_021158465.1 bacterium | reverse complement strand
TGTCGTCCCTGGTGGGACAGTGCTCTTGGTGACAATAAGCGCCTTATGGTCGAGGTGGGCAGCAATCTCTTCTGCGACAGACCAAACAGCTGATAGGTCAGCGGAACCATCAGGCAAAGACGGAGTTCCAACAGCAATAAATATTGCTTCGGCATTCCGGATGCCATCAGACACGGTATCCGAGAACCGTAGCCTCCCTGCATCGATATTCTTCTTCAAAAGCTCAGCCAGGCCGAGCTCATAAAAAGGAGGGACCGCCTTCCGAAGGAGCGCGAGCTTCTCCCTGTCGCTCTCGACACATACGACATCGTTGCCGAGATTGGCAAACGAAACCCCAGTTACAAGTCCGACATAACCTGCCCCAATAACAGCTATGTTCATCCCTTTTTCTCCTATTTTTTTATCTTTCTAACGGCAAAGATGACCGCACCTATAACCGATGCACACAGCCCGACAAACCACACCATAAGAGATACAGCTACCGCATTCTCCGAGGCATAACCGAGCTGGGTCAGTGTGACACTGAAACCAAGCTCACGCAGCCCAAGCCCGTTCAGGGAAACGGGTATGAAAGATATAACCCACACTATCGGGACAACCGAAAGATAAACGATGAGCGGAACATTCATACCCAGCGACAGACTGACAAGATATACCTCAAGAATCAAGAGGAACTGATACACGACCGAAATCAAGAACCCATAAAACACCGTTTTGCGCCTGCTCCGATAGACACGAACCGTCTCCACGAACGATTCGAGCGTGTCGCTTACCTTTCTGAGGAACCTTATCTTATATAATATCCTTAGCAGAAACCCTACTGCACGGTTCGAGAATAGAAACACCATGAAGAGCACAACAAAGAACAGCATAACAAGGACAGTGATGATAATACTGTTTGTGTTTATCCCAGCAAACGGAATAGCACATATAGCGACAAAAAGCGTTGCATATAACCCGAGCAACCTTTCTATCAGCGCAGATGCAAACGACTCCTTCATCTTGCGATAAATCGCCCCTACCCCCCAGGCACGCATAACATCACCGCCGACGCTCGTGGGCAGGAAGTTATTGAAAAAGAATCCAACGAAGTAGAACGAGACAGTATCCCACAGGCGAACATCTGACACCAGAGGGTGTATCATCACCTTCCAGCGGAACCCAGCCCAGAAGATTGTGCCAAGATAAAACAGGAATGTGTAGAAGAGAAGCGTTTTATCTACATTCCGGAGAAGCTCGAGGAAACTTCCGACATCCATCCTCAGAAATATAACAAGAAGGAGAACAGCACTCACAGAGACCCGAATAAGAATAGAACAAATAGAAGACTTGCTCTTCGCCTGCTCTTGCTGAACCGCCATAACTTTTTAATATACAGTAAATTTGGTCTTTTCAAAACATATTTTGGAAGGATAGGAAAAAAGTCTATCTCAAGCGGAAAGGTATATCGCGGACTGTGCCGTTGACCTCGATATGACAGAAATACTCGCCCGGCAGGAGCCTTATTCCCGCGATGTCGCATCCATTCCAGGAAAGCGTGTGGTGTCCCTTCTCTTTCATACCGTATTGCAGCCGTCGAACAGGAGCGCCATCCGAATTCAGAACGGTTATGGAAACAAAGCTCTCCGCAGGAAGGTCATACTCCATTAGAACCGGGCAACGAGAATCGTCTATGAGAAATGAGAAACCAGAGCCTCCCTTCCTGTGCTCTCTATAGGAACGCTTATCCGCGAAATTCAACACACAGGTGCGCTCAATCTTGCAGAGCCTTAACATCATACCTCTCAATCTTTGCTCATTTACTCCCCAAAAACCTCTTGCAAATAATGTGCCACAAAAAAAGAGGCAAAAATTATGGCGTGTTTTATACCGTTTCACGGGGAATTTTTGCAGTAGTGCAAAAAAATTTAGCGCTCCTCGCGGATAAAATTCTTCAGGTGTTTCGTCTCATTGAAAAGGTAGATAGTATAATCCCTGCTATGCTCCAGTATGCTATATGAAGCGGTGTCGAAGTGAAACTTCCAGAAGTAGTTCTCCTTCATATTCAATATCTCCGCAAGCAGACATTTCAGAACCGAGCGGTGGGAAACCACTGCGATCTTCTTACCCTTGTAGTCTTCGACTATTCTATCGAGTGAGCGTTTTGCTCTTCTCCGCACATCGGCGAGCCGCTCACCGCCTGGGACAAGCAGGTTCTCCGGCTCTTCATCCCACAACCTCCAGAGTTCCGGGAAATCCCTTTTAACCTCGCCTTTATCTTTCCCCTGCCAGATACCGAGGTTAATATTCTGGAAGCCATCGTCTATTATAGGTGTGAGGTTATGCCTTCTTGCAATCGCCTCTGCAGTCTGGACTGCACGGGTGAGCGGGGATGAAAATATGGCAGCAAATTCAACCCTTTTTAGCTCCTCTGCCAGCGCTTCCGCCTGAATCAAGCCGTTTTCATTGAGCGGGAAATCCAGTCTACCGCGGAATATCCCCTCTCTGTTCGCAACGGTTTCGCCGTGTCTGATGAGATAGATTTCGGTGGACAAAAATGGCTCCTCTAAGTTTTGTGTGAACATCTCTAACATCTAATTTCTTTTAGTTTTGACAAACCGAAAATATCGGTCAATTTCTACCAACAACGTATCAATAATCGCTTCTGTCCACTCCCAGGTTTCCATTAATGCCTTACTGCTTTTCTCTAGAAGCTCATCGTCTGATGAAATGAAGTCCTCGTGTCCAACAATGTTTCTATAAAATTCAACCGGTAAACATCTCCCATTTGTTCTGTCTTCAGTCTCAATCGTTTCGATTTCATTAGGCCAGTTTTTAAGAGAATTAAACTGCTTAAGTCTCTCAAACATCCTACCCCTTTGGGAGACACCAAACTTCTCAACTCTCGATATCGCTTTAAGCGCATGCTCAAGAGCCGGCTGAGCGTATAATATCTGCGTATCCAGGATTTTGGCATCTCTGCTTTGCAGATAGTATCTAATTGCCCTCATTATCTCTTTCTTTACAGGTTCATCATAGGCGAAGTAGCGCGGGATAGCTTCAACAGTTGCTCGAGCAGAAGCTACTATGTTGCGACAGATACCTTGAGGCTTGAAAGCAAACTCCTTAATATTGCAGTAATATCTCCGGAACTCCAAAAACCTTCCCTTATTTTCGTCAACATCCTTTTTATGGAGTATCTCAATGCAATAAGGAGAAACCACAACACCAAGATAATACGACCTTAACCAGTCAATTTCTCGCTGATATTTTCTCACCTTAATTATTTTTTTCCTATCATCCTTAGATGGTTTAACTTCCCAAGAACTCCTAAATCCAGTCACCTTTTCACCGCCAGCCCTCCAATCCCCAACCAGCATTGGCTCAAATGCAAGTTTCTCTCCCAAAATGTTGAACTCCTTATAAGTATATGCTGAAGGAAATTCTTCAGGGGTCTTCTTTTCTTTACTTCTACTATAGATTTCCCTTTAATCTTTTCATTAACATAATTGGGATAGGGAATAAAAACCCCATACGAATTATAAGGAGCTTTTTCGTCAAACCTGTAGTGAAATAAGCCCTTTAAATAATTACCATCAATCAACCCCTCAAATCTGCAATAGCGGTCATTCTCAAAACTGCTTTTGCTTTCTTTCATAGTTGTTCATCCCCCTACTAAAATGCACCAACTCAACGAGAATTTTTGAATTGGTAATTTATATAAATTACGCACAGTTAGCAAGAAATATTCTGACAAACAGAAATGTTGGCTATTAGGGTAATCCTGAACACTAATCCCCAGTAATCAAGTCTGTATAATTTTTGCTAAAACAGATTTTACCATTTTGCAAACAGTTTCTCATTTTTCCTCTTGCAAAACCGTTCTGGAGATTTATAATTATCATACAAAACAAGGAGGGGTTATGAGAAACATAGCTATGGCAACTTTGTTCCTTCTGCCAGCGATGCTGTTCGCTGCATCGCCGGGGGATATCGTCGTGAACGAGATTATGTATAACTCCATCGGCAGTGACGAGGAATGGGTCGAACTTTACAACACGACCGACTCGGATATCATATTGGACGCAGATTGGATACTAACCGACAATGAAGGGACATACACATTTGAAGGCGTGACCGTTCCTGCCGGCGGCTATCTGACGATAGAGGTCCTCACCGGCGGTTCTTTTCCGTTCACCCCGGATGTGGACGCAACAGGACACGGAATTCAGCTGAGCAATACCAGCGACGAGGTTGTTCTAAAGGAGGGCAGTGTTACAATCGACTCGGTAAAATATCACGACAGCTGGGGGGATGGTGCGCACGATGGTGATGGTCCGTCACTTGAGAGGATCGACCCAGCCGCACCATCGAACTCGCCTGAAAACTGGAACTCAAGCACGGTCGATGGCGGAACACCCGGAGCAGAGAACAGTATTCACGGTTCGGCAGGCGACCTACCACCCGTTATAAGCGATGTTACCTATTCCCCCACATATGTTACCACGGACGATGAGGTGCTGGTTACAGCAACCGTAACCGATGACTCGCTTGTGGCATCTGTGATCCTATACCATGGCACAGACACAACCTCGCTTTCGGCAACCGAGATGCTCGATGATGGAGCACACGGCGATGGCGAGGCAGGAGACTATCTCTACGGAGGGAGAATACCACCATATATGCTCGGAGACACCGTATACTTCCGGATAATCGGAACAGATAATCACTCCCAGGAGGATACAACCGATTTTTACTCATTTATCGTTCGAAGCCCCATTCCAACTGTGAGCGATGTGGTGATAAACGAGATAATGTACAACTCCATCGGCGCTGACACCGAATGGGTAGAACTCCTTAACAGAACGGATTCCCCCATTGACATATCCGGATATACGATGAAGGATAACGATGATAGCCACCAGTTCGTCTTTCCAGAGGGAACGATAATACCCCCGCATAGTTTCATCGTTGTCTGCAAGGATACAGCGGCTGTTACTGCTCGATTCGGGATAACGAATGTCATCGGAAATTTCGCATTCGGGCTGAACAACTCAGGCGGTGATTGGGTCAGGATATTCGACCCGGAAGAGAACCTCATCGACCTCGTAGCGTACCTACCTACCTCTCCCTGGCCGGAGGAAGCAAACGGAGGTGGACCATCGCTCGAACTCATCGACCCATCATCCGATAACAACGACCCCGCAAACTGGAGGGCAAGCGAAATAGACTACGGCACCCCCGGGACAACCAATTCTGTGGGAATAGATGAGGAAATTATCCTGTCAAAGAAAATTGAACTGCGGGCGTATCCGAACCCGTTCAACAGCAGCATCAGGATAAATACCAGCGTCGAAGCAGGCAAGTTATTGATTTACAACCTGCGGGGTGAGATGGTTCAATCGATCAAAATAGAGGACGGACAGTCAGTCTGGGACGGCTGCAATTTCAATGGAGAATCTGTCCCAACAGGGATATACATCGTCAGGATAGATAACGGCAAGAGAGCCACATCGGCAAAGATACTGTTCCTGAAATAATACTTGACAAGCTGCAAGATATTTGTATATTAATAGCACAATGCGGGGTGGAGCAGTTGGAAGCTCGTTGGGCTCATAACCCAAAGGTCGAAGGTTCGAATCCTTCCCCCGCTACCAACCCTACTTTGATAACCTGCAAAGTCCGAGAAGGTTATCTGCCATTGTGTCCGGTATAGAGGTTTTGCTGAAAGAAGCTGGATATTGTGCTTTTCCCTGAGGTTGCCCTGACGGGGCTGGTCAATAACGATGACCCGAGCCATAACCTTCCTTTTGGAACATTCGCATTCCTCATCTGTGGGGACCTATTCAATCCATCTGTAAAAAGAGGATTCAGGGAAAAGGAATGTCACTCAACAGGTTGGAGCCTCCCTGGCGAACCCGCTTAAATCCCGGTAGAGAAAGCAACTTCTTCATCCTTCCAAAGCATCAATCAAAGGTGTGGTTCGCTCAAATCTCCATATCAACCTGCTGCAGACCTACGGCAGGTGCACCTTTGCCTTCAGCTTTACGATGATTGTCTGTTCCTCTGTTGTGCTTGAATATGTCGGCATAACGAACTGCAACCAGAGATTGTTGGACCCATCCGGAGCTATACCGAACCCCTCGGGACCGAATATATCCGCCGTTGCCCAGGCAAGAGACGCCCTGACACAATCGGTTACCGGTTCAAAATGCACTGGCGGCGTTGTAGACTCGTTGAATATGGCACGAAGGATGTAAGTATCCTCACCGTTCACAAAGCCAGGCAACCAGATAGCACCTGTCGTATCGACATACAATCCAAGGTCGATAGCCGTTCCTCCGTTGTTTGTCAGGACAATAACATCCCTCGAGTTCATTGTAATCGTTGCACCCGGCTCACCAGAACCAGCACTCCAGGATGTGGTATTGAAGGAGATGTCGATCGGGACAACAGACTCCACATAATACGCAACGAATCCAGTCGGTAGCTCGATTTCACCTGTCGTATGCACAATATCACCGCCATCCGACCAGCTATCGAATGTCCAGACAGTGTCAATATTAGCATCTGGTGATGAGACGCCGATGGTAGCGGTTGAGCCGCTGTCCACCCAGAACTCAACGAAATATGCATCCTCATAAACTGTGGAGTTGACCGTTATTGTTCCGTAAGGTTCATTCGGTTGCTTCTCGATGCTACATTTGTTCTGCAGTGTATAGTTCGCTACGAATGTGTCAGGCTCGGACACAGGGGATGTTGTGTGTGTTCGTGCTCCGCCATCAGACCAGGAGGCAAACAGGTATCTTACATCACTTTCGACCATATCCGGGCTTGAGACGGAGAGATGATGCGCCGTTCCATCCTGCCACCACTCACACACAGACGACACGGAAGAATATGTCCTGTCATCTATCGTTATAGAGCCGTAAGTATCCTCTTCAGGCTCCTTCTCAACCATAACCTTGTAATGCTTGTCAAGGTATGCGACAAACGATGTGTCCTCATACAGCGGACCGACCGTATGAAATATCTCACCGCCATCCGACCAGTGGTCAAACACTCCGGCAGAGTCCCCAAGGAATGTTGTATCCGCAACACCGATTGTATGCTCCGTCCCGTAGGCAAACCAAACATCGAGGCTCTCGGCTGATGTGAACTCCTCACCATCGACAGAAAAGGCAGCAGCTACCGGGCTGGCAAGCAGTCTGACCCTTACGCCGGGAGAATACACTGCATTTATGTGATACGATGTGTCGGCGACAACAGTGGTTATATGAGATGTCGTGTCAACAAAGATTGCCCCCTCGGGAACGGATGCCCAATGACTGAAGAAGAAGACATTGCCCTCGGAATCGGATGTTGTGCTGTCTGCCTCGATCGGGATAAGCGCACCAGTTGGGAACCAGCCATCATCGGTGAGAGATGGTGTTGCACCGGGGCAACCGGTAGCATAGAAATCGAGGTAGAACTCATCTATCCACTGCCAGCTTATGCTTGAATTCTCAAGTAGATTAAATACAACTATCTCTGAGTCGCCATCCGCTGGAACAGAGCCTGTCCCTGTCCAGCCAACCAGATGCATCCTCTTACTATCAGGGATAAGAACATCGGCTGTGTCGGACGAAGCCGTAACCTCCACTCCAGGGGTATACCAGTGCCTGCCAGCAGATGGGTCAGGAGTGTCATAGTCGCTTTCGACATCGAGGTATAGCATATTTTGCCACTCCCACCATATCGATGTCGGGGTATCAATAACGAACAGGACCGAATCGCTCTCCCCACCACCCGTAAGGTTTCCTGTGCCAGAATATCCGGTGCAGAACATCCTACGAGCAGTGTCAGGGCTCTCAACAAACGCTGAAACCTCGGTTCCATCGTCGTACCAGTAGCTCCCAACAGGTGGGGTTGGCGAACCACAGCCGTCTGGGTTATAGACCGTGAACTGCAACTGGTGGGCAAAATCTGCTGTGAATGTCGTATCGGAGAAGACACTCACCGGATGCTGCCTTGTCCCTCCATCCGACCAGCAGGAGAAAAGATACCTCTCACCAGCAGACGCATTGAAGATCGAATCTGTGCCGATGATGTGGGTCGAGCCAGAAGCCCAGTTTGCCGTGTAAGGTGCGTCTTCCGGTGCTCCGTCAATATAAACCACACCTCTCCCCAGCGATGTGGTAACGGTTACACTAACACCCTCGGTAACGAAGAATATTCCCTGCCTGCTCCAGGCACCCTCTATATCACCTGTGAGATTGCTGCAGTAGACAGCACAGCAACCTGTGGCAGTGGAATGAATGTCCATATTCACATAGAATAGCGTATCACCACCAGAGACAGAGATAGGAGTAGAGGAGCCACCAGAGATTGAGACCACACCAGAGCCGATTTCAGTCCCATCGAGCGTCTCCCAGCCGAGATTGTTGACAAGATGATTGTAGATAAGATGGGAGGAGCTGAACCGAAGCTCAAGACCAAATGAACCGACCAAAACAGGCTCATCATTGTATAGGATAACAGGAATGTCAACGCTTCCACCGGCAACGCCGGAGATTGTATCCTGTGGCGATACTTCAAACGGGTCATAAACCGCCTCAACAGGTGAATATGAAAGAACCTCAAGTCTGGTTGCGTTCGAATCCGGGTCGACAAGATGCAGACCTACCCAGTGGTCGAAGTGGTAGCGAACCGAGCCGTCGTAGACCACCAGCTGGGAGAATATATCCGCTGTGTCGCCAGCAGTGTACCAGCCTTCACCCGATTGATAAGGCTCAGCCGAGCCACACCCAGAGTAGGAAAGCTCTACCCTGTAAATATTGAGCCAGTCCGCATCCTCGGTTATATACGAATTCATTGTCGCATACGCAGGATTATCAGAGCCTGAATAGGAAATATCCCCTGCTCCTGTCCAGGAAGAGAAGAGAACAACGGTCGTATCGTCGAAGTTAATCGAATCAGGCGAAACAGAAAACCTGGCAACAGTTCCTTCATCATACCATCCTGAGCCTGCGGTTGTGCCATAGTCGGACGATACGGCAAGATAATACCTGATATCCCAGTTAGCAGCCTCCGTTATTGGTGAGAGCATACAACAGGATGCAGGATTATCCTCGCCCGTGTAAGAGCCAAGACCTTCCCCATCCCATCGTGAGAATACTGCCCTCATCTCGCCTGGAACAAGCTCGACAACCTCAGGATAGAGATAGAAGATAACATCCACACCCTCATCATACCATCCGGAGCCGTCCGTTGTCCCATAGTCAGAAAGAACAGTTAACAGATACTGCCTTTGCCAATGAGCTGTCTCGACAATAGGTTCGGTCTCGACAACAACGGTTGCAGGGTTGTCATCACCTGTGTAAGAGCCAAGACCTTCCCCTATCCAGCCCGTGAAGACAAACCTCGTATCGGAGAAGGAGACCGTATCCGGGGAAACAGAGAATACAACATCATCACCCTCAGCATACCAGCCAGCTCCCGTCGGTGTTCCATAATCGGAGATTATGTCGACACGATACCGAACCGTCCATGCCGCCGTTTCAACAACAGGGGAAAGCATAACACAGGTAGCAGGATTACCATCGCCAGTGTAAGAGCCGATACCCTCTCCCGTCCAGGAGACAAATACCGCCCTGACACCGTCAGAGATGGGGACGGATGTTCCATCTATCGCAAACTCTACTGTATCTCCGGCGTCATACCAGCCCTCGTCATCGCTCGAGCTATATCCGGTTACAATGTCGAGATAATACTGCCTTGTCCAGTTCGCCGTCTCGATGATAGGAGAGTTCATCGTTGCCACAGCAGGATTAGCACCTCCCGTGTAGGAGCCGTAACCCGTGCCTGTCCAGCCTGTAAATATGTGCCTTATAACCTCGGTAGAATCTACAACATCTGGCAAGACGGAGAATTCGACAGACGACCCCTGCTCATACCAGCCTGCACCTTCCGTTGCCCCATAATCGGACACAACGGTGAGGTAGTAGTCGGTTCGCCAGTTCGCTGTCTCGGTGATGGGCGAATACATCACAGCAATGGCAGGGTTGTTTGTCCCAGTGTATGAACCGTCACCTGTGCCTGTCCAAGAGAGGAAGATATGCCTTACCCCTTCCTCACAGACAGTATCGGGTGAAACGGAAAAGAGAGCATCTGTTCCCTCAGGATAATACCCTCCACCAGAAGCTGTCCCATAAGCTGTCTCAACGGAAAGGAGATACCTTGACTCATAGTTTGCAGTGAGCGTATCATTATCCGAGACAACAATCGTGTGATACTGTTCGCCACCGTCCGACCAATCGGTGAAGAAATCGACAACACCCTCCGACACCGGATGGAAATCCTGCGTTCCTATGTTGTGGTATGAGCCGGTCTCCCAGACAAATGTAGCAGGGACACCATACCAGACCCCATCGACCTGAACCTGCCCAAGTTCATCGGATGTGGTTATAGTGATATGCTTTGCCTCAAGCACACCAACAAGACCGGGGAATGTAGCAGCAGACGATATATCGAATGTCAAAGACTCGAAATGTATCGTGTCCCTTCCCGTTGCATCGGTGGAGACTGCGAACTTGAAATAGAAAAGTGGCACCGGCGGGATAACATACAGCGGTGGATAATTGCTGGCGAACACACGGATATGCCCTGGCTCTATATCGAGGTGATTGAGTGTTCCCCAGTCGAGCGTATCAGAACGGACAAGATCGAGGAAGGTGAACATATCGCTCGGATAGAAGCAGTCGAGCCCAACGCTTGTCAGAAGCGCTGCCGATGTGTTGTAGAACATTGCAGGAACAAGCACCGTATCCCCAGGCAGGACCCAACTCGTTTCCGGCGGCGAAACTTCGTACCCTGTATATACTGCAGTGAATGTGCGACTCGTATCGACGAGAGCTGTCGTGCTGTAAGAATGCTCATCCTCGAAATCTCCACCTACCCAATGGAGAAAACGGTATCTCAGCTCGCCATCGTAGACGATAGGCTCGGTGTATATGGGAGTCCAGCTATCCCTGTTCACCCAGCCTTCGCCCTCCTGCTCAGGAACGGCAAGACCGGTGCTATCGTAGTCAAGCGTGATGTAGAACTGTGTATCCCAGCTCGCAATCTCGGACAACGGCTCGTTCATTATGCAGTATCCAGGATTATCCCCTCCTGTATACGAGCCATCGCCATCACCTGCCCAGCCAGAGAAAATATGCCTCTTGTTCCCAAGATCCTCGATGGTGTCAGGCGAAACAGAGAACATAACGACACTTCCAGCAGGATGATACCCTTCTCCATCTGTTGTCCCATAAGACGAGCTAACAATGAGATAGAACTGAAGTTGCCAGACAGCTGTCTCCGTTATCGGCGAGAATACACGAACCGAGCAGGGGTTGGCATAGCCCGTGAATGAGCTATCACCATCACCTAACCAGCCGGTAAACTGATACCTTATGTTCCTCGTCGAATCGATGATCTCAGGCGAGATGTCAAAATGCGCCCAGGTAGCTTCATCATACCAGCCTTCGCCACGAACCGTTCCCCTGCCTCCGTTGGATACGGTAAGATAATACTGTCTCGTCCAGTTCGCTGTCTCAACTATCGGCGAGTTCATCACACAGCTTGCAGGATTATCGCTCCCTGTGTATGAGCGGCTACCTTCACCCGTCCAGCCAGAAAAGATAACACGCATCGTGTCAGAAAATGTGAGTGTCTCAGGCGAGACGGAGAATGTCGGAGTCGCACCAACATCGTACCAGCCAGAACCCTCCGTTGTACCGTAATCGGACAGAACAGCGAGGTAATACTGCACTGTCCAGTTCGCTGTCTCAACTATCGGCGAGTTCATCACGCAGTTAGCAGGGTTATCGCTCCCTGTGTATGAGCCATCGCCCTCACCTGTCCAGTCTGAGAAGATAACACGCATCGTGTCAGAAAATACAAGCGTATCAGGTAAGACGGAGAATGTCGGAGTTTCACCATCGTTATACCAGCCCTCGCCGTCTGTTGTCCCATAGTCGGACACAACCGTAAGATAATACTGAAGGTCGTATTCTGCCCGGAACACCGTATCGGACGCTATCCGCACCGAGTGGATCATCTCGCCACCATCCGACCAGCCAGAGAAAAGATACCTCTCGCCAGGCGTTCCAGTTGAAACGATCGAGTCGGCTCCGATTGTATGAGTTTCACCGGCAAGCACCGTTGTATCGAACGGTGAGCGCCTCGTCGAGCCATCGAAATAGATGCTATCCCCGGCGGATGAGATGACGCTGACATCCACAGGATAGGAAACATGCAGTATCCCGTCTCTTGTTCCCGCACCCTCGAGGTCGCCAGATATATTGCTTATATGCATCGGTGAGAACCCTGACGATGCAGTAATCTCAAAATTGAGGCAAAAGAGTGTATCAACAGCTCCGAGCCATAGACCACCAGAAGCTGACCCAGCCGCTACCGCTACCCTACCATATGAGCCGGATGAAAGGTCATAGGCAAACAGGAAACTCCAGCCAATCCCGGCACAGTCGGATATCGAAAGATAATTCATAATGTCGGCATCGAAGTTGAAGACAAGCCCTGTGCTGTCCACACGGACAGAATCAGATGTGCGCAGGACAACAGGCACAGAAACTATCTCCCCATACTCGGCAAACATCTCTGCAGGCGGTGAGACCTCAATGTGCGAGTAATGGGCTGTTGCCGTTCTCACAGTATCGACAAGCAGCCTCGTCGCATTTGCCGATGTATCCTCGAATATTCCACCTGTCCAGAAGGCGAAGACAGACCTTTCAGAATCGGATTCGACGAGAGGTTCAGTGTAGATACCAGCCCAGGCTCCTGCATCATACCAGCCCTCACCCGACTGAGCGGGCTCAGCCTCGCAGCCGGTATAGTCGAGTGTCAGATAATACTGGCTCTTCCAGACCGCCGTCTCCAGAATAGGGGAATACATCACACAGTTTGCCGGATTGTCCTCTCCTGCGTATGAACCTGTGCCAAACCCCTCCCAGCGAACGAAGATATACCTTACTCCATCAACCGCCACCGTCTCAGGCAAGACAGAGAATGTAGCAATATCACCGACATCATACCAGCCCTCACCTTCCGCCATCCCGTGACCACCCGCTTCGACCGTTAAGTAAAACTGGGTCGAAAAATAAGCCACATATGCTGTAGGCACAGTCGTTGAAACCCTATGAGTAATAGCACCTCCATCGTTCCAGTTGATAAAGATATGCCTGATACTTGCCCCGGTCGCCTGGACCGAATCAACACCTATTGTATGCACACTTCTCACTATCCAGGTATCATTGTAGGGGGAATCGTGTTCTACCCCATCAACCTTAACCTTCCCTCCAGGGAAACTTGTCCTGATGGTAACATGCACCGTAGATGTTGATACCACTATCACACCATCCCGTGTCCTGGCAGAGGCTATATCAAATCGGAAGCCACGGAGTGCAATCGGTGATAGACCTGTCGCCATATCATCCGTATAGAGGATAAGATAGAACAGCGTATCGGTTCCTGTCAGTGTGAAGCCCGTGTCGCTTCTGGCAAAGACGGCAACCCTGCCTGTATCAGAGGAGGAGATGTCGACACCTGCAAGCGTGTCCCAGGGGAGATACGGAAGAAGCGAAAGATAATCAAACATAATATTATTGAAGCAAGCAACGAGGAATAGAGAGTCAATCTCCCGTGGCTCATCGGTAGTGAGCATAACGGGTATAGCAACAGGTTCTCCTCTCGTGGCAAAGCTCGTATCCTCCGGGATAACGAGGAACAGTTCGGGCGATGTTGAATACACTGCCTCGGCGACCACAGGCGAACTCATAAGAACATCCGTCTCGTTTGAGTACGGGTCGGTGAACTCTCCGCCCATCCAGCAGTTGAAATAATATGTGGAGTCGCCATCCATCACAATATCATCGGTCGTTATATTAGCCCGAACACCCGAGGCATACCAACCTTCTCCTGTCTGTGTCGGGACTGCTCCCCCGCAGCCAGAATAGGTTAGAGTGAGGTAATAGTATGTCTGCCACTCTGCATCCTCGAGGATAGGTGAGTTCATCGTGCAGTTGGCAGGGTTCTCGTATCCGGTGAACGAGCCATCACCCTCTCCCAGCCAGCCAGTGAAATAGTGCCTGGTGTCGGATGTCTCTATCGTGTCGGGTGAGACGGAGAACTCTATTTCCTCACCGGGAGAATACCAGCCACTTCCCTCTGTTGTCCCGAACGGACTCCTCACCACAAGGCGGTATGTCGTGTCGAATGCCGCCGTGAAGACTGTATCAGATGCTATCTCAACCGTATGGGAAATCTCTCCGCCATCCGACCAGCCGGTAAATAAGTATCTCACTCCCGGCAGGAGCGTCTGGATAGAATCTGTCCCTATCCTGTGGCTCGAGAAGAGAAGAAGTGTCGTGTCAAACGGCGATGAATGCATAACAGTATCCAGATAGACCACTCCGCCACCAAAGGAGTTCTGTATCCTGACATTCTGCCATCTTCTGACAAGAACCATACCATCCTCTGTGGTTGCAGCAGCGAGGTCATACGAGAAATCGGAGAAATGGATAATGGACGAATCATCGGCGGTATACCTGACAGTGAACCAGATAACAAGAAGCGAGCAAGCAGGCGGAACTGTTTCAGGTGGAATCGAACCTCCGGCTATAAGCACCCTGCCAGCAGAACCTGATGAGAGGTCATAGGAGATAAGCTCGTCCCACTCGATTGAGCCGTTCGCAACGCTGTCAAAACGAACTGTTATGTTGTCGAAGCGGACAGTGAACGCAAACGAATCCACAGGATACTCGCTCGATGCAAAAAATAGTGCCGGAACACCAACAGGAAGTCCAATGAGGGCAAGTGTCGTTTCGGGAGGCGAAAGCTCAATAAACGGTGGTTCATCTGCATAAACAGCTGTTGCTGTAACCGTTGTATCGACCAGAACCTGCGTTGCAGCCTGTGTCGGGTCAACGAATGTTCCATCTATCCACCAGTTAAAATAGTAGCCCGATACTGCCTCCTCCGTTGTTATATCAGCCCAGTCGCCAGCATCATACCAGCCCTCGCCTGTTTGCTCAGGCTCAGCCGTCCCGCAGCCTGTATATGCAAGATGAAGATAATACTGTGTTCTCCACTCTGCTGTCTCGGTAATAGGCGCATTCATCGTGCAGCTGGCAGGATTATCTCCTCCCGTGTATGAGCCATCTCCAACACCTACCCACTGAACAAATATTCTCCTTATATCACCCACCGTCACCGTCTCTGGCGAAACGGAGAATGTAGCAGGTGCTCCCTCATCATACCAACCTTCTCCATCCGTTGTCCCGTAGTCCGAGACAAGCTCAAGATAATATTGCACAGAATAGAACGCCGTAAAAGCCGTATCCCCGAAGACATAAACGGTATGCTCACGCTCTCCACCATCAGACCAGTGAGAAAAGACATACCTTATGCTACCCCAATATGCCAACTCGGGCGCTTCAATTGTATAAGGCGTGGCGGTAAGCCACTCGACTATGAATGGGCTCATAACAGTATCGCCATCTATAACAAGAGGTCCAAATCCATAACTGGTGTGGAACTCGACCACAGCAGGCACACTCTCGACAATGAATATTCCAGGTGTGGTTGTCGCACCCTCGACATCGAACCGAAAATCGGAGAATGTTATATAACTCTCTCCAAGGGCATCGTATGCAACCTGAAACGCAATAAACAGCAGCGTATCGCCTTCCTCTGCCAGAAAGCCATCTCCATCATCCGCCTCGATACTCACTCTCCCCGAATCGCCAGCGGAGATGTCGGTCCCTGTCAGGTTGTCCCAGGAGAAATCAGGATGCGGAAGAAGCTCTAAGTATTGCAGGTAATTCGTATCAAAATGGAGATCGAATCCGATATGCGCCAGGAGATACGAAACAGAACCCTGGAACAGCACAGGAACAAGCAGAGTGTCAAGGTTTGCCCCTGTTGTCGTATCAGGAGGAGAGAGCTCGATGTCAGGCACATAATGCGCTACAGCTGTTCTCGCCGTATCGACTAATATCTCCGTCGATGACGAAAACCCATCATCAAATGTTCCGCCTGTCCACATCGAAAAGAGATACATACCGGAGCCAGTAATAACCGTGTCGCTCGTCGTAATCGGGGCACTGCTACCCTCATCATACCAACCCTCACCCGACTGAGCAGGCGTCCCTGTTCCACAGCCAGTGAACGATGTTCTTATGTAGAACATCCTCTTCCAGTTTGCTGTCTCGGTGTTGGGATGGTTCATAACTACCCATGCAGGATTGGCTCCCCCTGTATACGAATCAGGACCAGCACCAGTCCAGCCATCGAATACAATCCTTGTATCGCCAGCCTCTATTGTGTCCGGTGAAACAGAGAAATAAGCAGTATCCCCTTCATCATACCAACCTTCCCCATCGACCGTTCCATAGCCACCATTATTCAGCGTCAGATAATGCTGAAGGACAAAGTTGGCTATGAATGTTGTATCCGTCTCCGGCTCGACGATATGTGTCAAGGCTCCTCCATCGCTCCAACCAGTGAAAAGATACCTCGTTGTGTCATCTCCAACCGACTGGATAGAATCTGTGGAGAGTGTGCATGGATCCCAGGCATAGACTGCCGTGTCGAACGGAGATGTGTGGGTTGTGTGGTTAAAATATATGTATCCACCAGGGAAGCTTGTTCGTACATGCACGCTGCAAGGTAAATCATACTCAACACGGAGTTTGTGCTTGCCAGCAGGCGCATCGATGTATATGATAGTTGTATCAAAAGAATCGAAAAGCCCAGCAGGTAAAAGGTCCGCAACAACACCTACAGCAAACCAACCATCATCCAACTGCTCCTGCAGGTCAGCAACAGCTGTATCACCAAGCCTTATCGAGTGAAGCATCGTATCCTCTGGAACAGGTATTCCGCTATCGTAGGTGTTACCCGGACAGACGAGCCCAAATATGTATATGTCAAGGTTGTACGCATCACAGAAGTTACGGAGTGGACCCGTGACCGATGGTCTGTAATCCATATGGTCGTTTATCTTGAGCTTAACAGGGTCCTCAGTATTCGTGTAGTATCCGACAGTCGTCAGCAACAATGCAACATCGGTAATCCTTGCTTCCTCGGGTATACTCCTTATATCGAACTCGAGTGAGAGCACCGATTCAGTGGAGGCAGTATCCAGTGGGTTCACGCAGCTTCTCTCCTGCCCTATTTCCCAGGGGACAGCATCGGTACTTGTCGCAGCAGGCGTCCACTCGAGCCCATCAGGAAGCTCATCCGCCCCCTTCAAAAAAACACAGGGCAGGTCAACAGCATTAACCTGTCCGAAAAAACCGCTAAGCGTGTCCCTCACAAGCATCGGGCGGGCAGTCTCCGCCTCAATCTCAACAATATGCCTATCCGCAGCAAAGATGTTCCAAAATAAAAATAGGATAATAAAGATAAGCAAAGTCAGCCAAGCGAACCTTCTCATCATTTCTCCTCCTAAATCCTAAAACCACAATTTTGCTCTGTATATTCTCAATATAAAAATTCTTCCCAGATAGTCAACATCTCAACCGTAGTTTCATCATTTTTATATTGAAAACAGCAGAAAGCTTTATATATTTACTTTCAATCTTTAAAATTTAAGGGAGTCATTGATGAACCTCAAGCCGATCATCTCAGGTGTGGAAATCCAGAATAAGGTGTCCGAGATAGCAGATAGAATCTCCCAGGACTACCAAGGTAAAAACCCGGTGCTTGTCACAATCCTCCGTGGCGGATTTGTCTTTGCAGCAGATCTCATCCGCAAGCTCGACATCGATTGCGAGATAGACTTCCTTGCTACTTCAAGCTACGGCTCGGGGAAATCGCACACAGGGGTCGTACGATTGTTAAAAGACTTGGATACCCTAATCGAGAACAGAGATATCCTCCTTATAGAAGACATAATCGACACTGGGATAACCCTCAAATACATAATCGAGCTACTCAAGACACGCAATCCAGCATCGCTCGAGATCGTTGCACTCCTTGTCAAGGATATACCTGGAATAAAGGGAAGACCTGTCCCTAAATATATGGGGTTCAAGGTTCCAAACAAGTTCATCGTTGGATACGGGCTCGATTTCAACCAGCACTACCGCGGACTACCGTTTATTGCAATCCTCGAGTAGAATTGAAGACCGGAATCCACATAAAGATAAAGGGAATCGTTCAAGGGGTCGGGTTCAGACCATTCGTATACAGGATTGCCAGCAGATACAACCTTTCGGGCTTCGTACGGAACTCCTCATTCGGCGTCGAAATAGAGGTGTTCGGGGGGAAAAAGCTCATTGAGAATTTCCTGCTCGACATCAAAAAACTTCACCCACCAGCAGCACAGATACACAACATAGAGATATCCGAGATACAATATGAAAACAGAGAAGACTTCCGCATAGTTTCATCAAAGGAATCATACGAGGTCGGACTCATCCCTCCAGACCTGGCTACCTGCAAAGAATGTTTATCCGAGATGCTTGACCCCGGCGACAGGAGGTTCAAATATCCGTTTATCAACTGCACACAGTGTGGACCACGTTTCTCGATAATTAAGGAGCTACCATACGACAGATGCAAAACGACGATGCAAGAATTTATCATGTGTCCAGACTGCCAGAAAGAATACAACAATATCCTCTCACGACGATTCCACGCAGAACCAAACGCCTGCCCCGTCTGCGGTCCAAAATACTATATTAAGGACATAAAAAGAAAAGCCGTTCCCGGAGAACCGATAAAAATAGCCATAGATAAGATAAACTCCGGGAAGATAGTCGCCGTCAAGGGAATAGGAGGTTTCCTGCTCGCCTGCGACGCAACTAAAGACGATGCGGTGAAGCTCCTCAGGGAAAGGAAATCCCGACCTAAAAAGCCGTTCGCCGTTATGGCGAAGGATATGGAATCCGTCAGGGAAGTCGCCTATACAAACCACACCGAAGAGGAGTTGCTTACCTCACCTGCCGCTCCAATCCTTCTGTTGAGGAAAAAAGAGTGTTCCATCCTCTCGGAGTTCATCGCACCCGAAAACGGATACATCGGTGTTATGCTCCCTTACTCACCCGTTCACCACCTGCTCATCCGGGGCGTGAAAACAAACTATCTCATTATGACGAGCGCTAACCTCAAGGATGAACCGATTATCTGTGATGATAGCGAGGTTTTCGAGAAGCTCTCAGGGGTCGCCGACTTCGTCCTCGGAAACAACAGGGGCATCTATAACCGCCTCGACGATTCCATCCTGACCGTTGCGGGGGAGCAACCGGTCTTCATAAGGAGAGCGAGGGGGTATGTTCCACTCCCTCTGGAGCTTGCAAAAAGCTATCCTGCTGTCCTCGGCACAGGTGCGGAGCTAAAGAGCAATTTCACAATAATATCGGGAAACAGAGCGTTCACCAGCCAGTACTCGGGTGACCTCAACAACCTATCCTCCGAGCAGTTCTACAGAGAGAACCTCGATAAATTCATAGGTTGGCTGAAACTATCTCCCACGCTCGTTGTCTCTGACATGCACCCTGACTATTTCACTACACGGTTCGCCGAAGAGTTGAGTATAAGGCATATAAAGCTCCAGCACCACAAGGCACATCTGCTCTCCGTGTTAGCCGAGCATCCGCTACCAAGAGCAGCCGGGATAATCCTCGATGGTCAGGGGCTGGGAGATGACGGCGCCGTATGGGGAGGAGAGTTCTTCCTCTCGGAAGGAGTGAACATCAAACGCATCGGTCACCTGCGCTATGTCCCGCAGATAGGCGGAGATGCAGCAACCAAAAACCCCTATCGTATGGCTTTCTCATACCTACTCGACGCATTCGAGGATACAGAATATTTCCATGAGCTATTCCCCGATATTCAGGATGAGGAGATAGCTAATCTAACAGCTCTTTTCAAAAGCAGTTTAACACCGCTTACCTCCAGCTGCGGGAGGCTGTTCGACGGGGTATCGGCAATCCTCGGGCTCATCAGGCATGCAAGTTTCGAGGCAGAAGCTCCTATGGCACTCGAGGCGGAAGCTATCTCATCGTCGAAGAATATTCCCCCCATACCATATAAGATAAATTTTGTCGATGGGGAACTCATCCTCGATTATCGCCCGACAATCCGAGCAATAGTCGAAAGGCTCAAAGCAGGTGAAGACAGAGGCGATATCGCAGGCTCATTCCACAAAACCGTGGCTGATATGATTCTTACCGTCTCACAATATATAAGGGATTCCTACAATGTAAATTCCGTCATCCTCTCCGGCGGCGTCTTCCAGAACAGGCTATTGCTCACGCTCGCAATGAAAACATTAAACGAAAACGGCTTCTCTGTTTATATAAACTCATATCTACCGCCAAACGATGGCTGCATATCGCTCGGGCAGGCATATTTCGGAGCGGAAAGCACATTATGAAACACTGGCTGCTATATTTTAATCTATTCTTTTTTATTGTCCTTATTCTTATATTTCTCGCACCCCTGCTTGCCGGGAAATTCCCGAAGCTGTCCGCTACAATCTATATCATCTTCTCCCCTACCTGCCACCAGCTGGCGCGGAAGAGTTTCTTCATTGCCGGGCACAAACTCGCTGTCTGCTCACGCTGCCTCGGGATATACACGGGCGCACTGATAACAGGTTTATTCTATGCTCTCTTCAGGCGCTCGGTGAATGGGATATCAGCCGCTGCGTTCATACTGTTTCTCCTGCCGGCGGCAATAGATGGTAGCCTGCAGGCTTTCACAGTTTATGAAAGTATGAACATCATTCGATTTATAACAGGTGGACTTGTCGGAATAGGATTTGCAATGTTCGTCTATCCCGCGTTAGACAGATACCCTTACCCGGTGGGGTCTTGGGAATGATTTGTGGCGGCTGCAACCTTACCAGGCGCCCGAGACAGAGCAGGATTTTGCAGGAAAAGGCTTTTTCGTTGCTTAAATATTTTGCCTAAAAACGAATATGGCAGTTCGGGAGTTGTTTCCTCAGGGCTTCTATATCTTCTTTCTTTATATTCTTGCACTCGTAAAGCCCCAGCTTCTCCAGCTTCGCCAGGCTGGAAAGAATGCTTATGTCGGTGATGTTAGTCTTAGCCAACTCAAGCTCCCGCAGGTTGGTAAGGCTCGGAAGAACAGAGAAATCGGTTATATTCTTGCAACCCCAAAGCCACAGCTCCTCCAGCTTCGTCAGGCTGGAAAGGGGCTTTATATTGGTGATGTTAGTCCCGCTCAAATCAAGCACCCGCAGGTTGGTCAGGCTCGGAAGAACTGAGAAATCGGTTATATTCTTGCAACCGGAAAGCCACAGCTCCTCCAGCTTCGTCAGGCTGGAAAGAATGCTTATGTCGGTGATGTTAGTCCCGCTCAAAGAAAGCGTCCGCAGGTTCGTCAGACCAGAGAATGATATATTTTTAAGCTTATCACAATCTTCAAAGGTAGCATTCTCAAGCTCAGGAAGATGGGCAAGGGAGACATTTTTAATGTCGGAGTAGGAAAAATTTATCGTTTTTAGCTTTGGCAGGTCGGCGATGGAAGCGGTTGTAAGGTTATCGCAATCCTTAAGCTCCAGCTCCCGCAGGTTGAGCAGACCAGAGA
>JAGGUN010000038.1 GCA_021158465.1 bacterium | reverse complement strand
TCGGGTTGCCAGATGAATGTGCGCGTGGCGGTCATTTCGGCAGGGTCAATGACCGGGACATCAGGCACTGAGCGTAGTCGAAGTCTCCCCCGCAAATCGTATATCTCTATCTCCGCTCCAGCAGGTGCGGAAACAATACAGGACGAATTGAACGGATTGGGGAAACAATCTATTGCAAGGCACTGTGGCAAATCTTTGTCCTCCTCAACCCCTATTGGATAACCCTCGCAGCTGAACATCACCTCATACGGTGCAGAGTCGCCCTGCGTCCATATTACATAGCAGCCCGAGGTATTGGGATAACGCACCTTCTCATCACAGTAATCACGGAACTTATAGGAACTCCATCCCGACACAGAATAGTAAAGATGGGCAAGGATATCATCATAGCCATCGCTGTTGTCCTCCCAGTAGAGATAGCTCCAGATATAACCGACAGTGGATACCACCGGATAGCGTGATTCTCCGGTCGTCGAGAAACCGCCACCATTCCCACCATAGAAAACTGCGTCATCATTATGCTCCCAGGCAGCGGATAAGCCATCCTCGCCGTGACAGTAGTCGAGCGAAGCGTGATGCAGTGGATGCCAATCATAATCCAGCAGTTCCAGCTCAGACCAGACACCATCTCGCAGATAGCGGTGAGCAATTGAGTACGGAGTTTCACACGGGGGGTCATACCGCTCCCATATCACATGCACCTCATCCCCGTTATAAATGCTAATCGATGGATAGCGGTCATAGATTGTCTCACTATGGCTAAGATTGATGGTCCCGCTATCAGCCGGCGGACAGTAAGAACTGGCAAAGTAGTAGTAGATTTCAGAGTTCCCTGGAGTATCCTCCTGCCACACAATATGGATACCACCATCTCTGTCAACAACGATTGCAGGGAGAATCGAATTCCCGGCGGTGTGGCTAATCCTCTGAGGGAGACATCTGTCAAAAGGGTTCTCGATAAATATCTCGCTATTCCCGGCAGAATCCGACTCGTAGACAACTATCAGCCCAGAGGGATATACATCACAGGATGGATGATGTGCATTCTCCCAGCCGGAACCAGGAACCATCAGGGGATGAGATTCCCAGGTCACACCCATATCACTGCTGATGGCATAATAACAACTGTCGGTATTGTAGCCGTATACGGCAAAAAGGGTATCCTCACAGGCAGGTAGCGGCACAATCTTGAAGCCGTTGCTGAATGCTGTGGCATCGTCGACATAGCTTGTCCCGACGACAGAAGTATGAAGCGACTGAGCGTAGCACGATATTGCCAGGAGAAACAGAAAGACCATACAGATTGACAAAATCCTGAACATTTGCATAGTTATACCTCCTAATTATATCTCATTATCGCAATTTTTTGTGATATGTCAACAGCGGGATTTTATAAGGGCGTAAGCGTTGTGGTTGTGGATCGACTCCATACTCTCCGCCTCGACGAGGAATGAGGTTATCCGTTTGTCCTCGGATAGTGTCTTTGCAACCCTTCTGGCTGCATCCTCGACGAAGCGTGGGGTATTGTATGCCCTCTCTGTTATAAACTTCTCATCTACCCGCTTCAAAAGCGGATAAACTGGGGAACTGGCGGCATCCTCTGCTATCTGGATAAGCTCTTCAAACCAGACAAAACCTTCGGTTTTGACCTCGAGCTTTATGTACGCACGTTGATTGTGTGCGCCCTTATCCGATATCTCCTTCGAGCAGGGGCAGAGAAGGTTCACAGGGACAGTAACACCGAACCGGAAATCGAAATCGTCTTTCAATGTGGCATCGAAGAAGGCAGTATACACTGCTATGGATTCGCTACCTGCAACAGGCGACACCTTCCTGACAAAATAAGGAAACTCCATTCTAACACCTGCAGATTGGGCATCAAACTCCTCCTGCATCTTCTCGAGCATCGGGTAAACCTCCTCGAAGCTCATCTTGCCGCGGAACTCGTTGAGTATCTCCACGAAACGGCTCATATGTGTTCCACGGTAATGCTTCGGCAGGTTGACAAACATCGAGACAGTTGCGACAGTATACTGGTAGCCACGGGTCCTATCGAGCACCCTCATCGGATAACGGAGAGATTTTATACCGACCTCGTCTATCGGGATGGCATCTTTGGGAGCGTCGTTCTGAACATCACGCACAGGAATCACCTCACACAAACCACATTTCATCGTTATAATCGGCAGAAGGGAGAACAGCAACAAGCCTTCCCCCAGTAGGGAAACGTTCAACCACCTCACCCTTCTCCAACATCTCTATATAGTAAAGAATTTTATCCCCTGGTGAACCGCCGAGGAGTTCCCTTGGAACAGCAAGCTCAACCAGCTCAACCGCCTTTGCTAAGACATCCTTATCCGATTTGGAAATATCGCCTTTCACGGTAATGACAGGCTCCTGACACAGGGGGGTGATCGTGAGGGTTATCTCACAGTGGACTGGCTCCTCAAACACAAGACGCAAGCTATCCACCACATCCAACATACGATTTAGCTTCTGGCGGAGGTCAAGCCTTATGTATAGATAGTCATTATCGAAGCCAAAATATAGCTTTCGGATAATAGGCTTCTCATCCCTGGCAAGGCGCACAGAAAAATCCGAGAGCTGATAGAAACCAGCAGGTGACCACTCAAAGAACGATGTGGCAAGTCCATCAAGCGTCGGTGACATAAGCTCGAGCGGTGGACGAGCCGGCTCAAGCAGAACACCCTCCTTCATAACCGGAACACAGAGATGCTCAGGGATATCAAGATGTGCCTCCTTATACGCAGCGGAAAGGTTAGCACGGAAGAGGTAGTCGAACTCAAGCATAAACTGCGTGTAGTTTGGAGCACCATACCACCAGAACCAGTCGCTACCCTCAGCAACAAGAAGCGGTCTTGTGGCATCAGACCCCTTGTTCCCAGATGAATTTACAGCCTCCACCGCCTCAGCAAGATAATCCCAGGCTCTGTTCTTTACCTTGTCACCTATCCATATATGGAAATCACTGGATATCCAGGAACCAGGGTAAACCCTCTCAAGAACAGGGAATCCGGAATTGCGGGAAAGATAATCTGAGAATGTGGTCGTCCTTATTACAGGATGAGAAGATAAGGCATCATAAAGCCTGGTCAGAAAATCGAGACCGTTCCTCTCAAAATACTCCCAGGCGTTCTCACCGTCCAGTACCACAGAGACAATATACTCCTTTCCATCGTCAGGAAGGGAATTGTATATCCTCTCAAGATTGGAGATAAAGTCAGAGACGGCGACATCGGCGGGAAGATTGGCATACTCGAACCCTATCTTGTCCGACAGCTTCCTGTCGCGGAAGAAGATGTGCAAAAGTTTCCCGCCACGGTATATTGAATATGGCTGATATAGCTGCTCAGGTGACCAGACTTGTAGTGCCGTTCCCCTCGTGAGAGCAAGCGAGCGCCTAAGAATCCCTTCATCGGTTATGCAAAAACTAACGCCCGCCTCGGCAAGTATCCGTAGAGCAGCCTCCGACACCCCTCCCTCTGCAGGCCAGAACCCAGAGGGAGGTCTGCCGAGCTTATCCTCAAAATAGCTGATGCTCTCCTTTACCTGCCTTCTTGCATCCTCGGGATGAGAAAACCGCTTATCGGGAAGCGGAAGATGAGGCTGACACACCTTTGCAACGTTTGTATCACACAGGAGCGGGAGTATCGGGTGAAAATATGGGCTCGCAGTGAGTTCAATATGCCCATTCTCCCACATCTTGCGGTAGAGAGGAACAATCTTCTTTAAGTGCTCTGAATGGATCTGAAGAAGACGCCGCTTCTGCTCCTCGGTGTAATAAGAATCCTGATCAATAAGTGAGCGGACAAAACCATCCTCCTGAATGGAATTCCCAGACCATGCAAGAAGAAAATGAACAGTTATGTCAATGTACTCCTGAAGGGTAAAAAGATGTAATTTCTCCTTCAAATACTCTTCCCAAAAACTCTTGCCGCGCTTGCGGTAAAGCTCAAGATACCTCGGCGATATCCTTATGTTGTGCTCGAACTCAATAAAGAAGAAGTTTTTCAGGATAAATAGCTTATCCTCATCCGACAACTCCTCCACAGGGCGCGACGCTATCTCTTGACAGTAGTCCTTCTTACCAGAGATGTAAAGCTCGATCTGCTCCAAAAGAGAAGGAACAAGGTTGAAACTGACATGGAGATCGGGGAAGCGAGAAACAATGTAAGGCATATCGTAGTAATCCTTGAGGGCATGAAGCCTTACCCAAGGAAGTAGGAACCTCTCCTCTGCCTCAAGGTAATAGTATGGTTGGTGCATATGCCAGAGAATTGCCAAAGATAAGCGCTTCATCTCTGCTCCTCAAAAACAAAATATAGCGGCGCAGGGATTCGAACCCCGGACACGCGGATTATGATTCCGCTGCTCTAACCAGCTGAGCTACGCCGCCTTCCAAGGAAATAAATTATACCATCTTACCAGAAATTGTCAAGAGAAAAACTAATCAACAATCTTCGCTGTCAGAGCAACCTCAACAACACCAAGATACTCAAAATCGCTTGCGTATTTCCCCAAAAACCTCTTTGAAAGTTCGGTCAAACTCGTGCCCACACCAACATACCACTCATGATGAGGTTGCCTTCGCTCGTCGTGGCGGACCGAATATCCGAGCCCGATATTGAGCGGTAAGGATTCTGGTGCGGGAGAATATGTGAGCCAGTAGACGAACACGCCATGCTCGGGTGTCGAACGAGGAAGAAACTCCGGGGGAATGCGAGAGAGGTTCTCAAAACCGACCTTGATGTCGAAATTGTGAAGAGCAGGCGTCGCTTCCCTCAAGACACCGATAGCCGTGCCGGCATAATCAAACGCAAGGTCGCTTATGGAAACACCCTCGTTCGGCTTGTAAGCATCGAGCGGATACTCCATAAATGTCATAACAAAAAACGAGATACCGACGCCGGCAAGTATGCTTGTCTTCTCGCTTAATCCCGCCCATCTCGAAAGTCCTGCCCCTGCCCGCACGAAGGCGTAAGCTCCAAACAGGTGTGCAACCTCATCGAGCAAAAGAAGCCTATCACCTCTTAAATCATCCTTCTTAAAGTGGAAACCAACATGCGTTGTGTCCCAAACAGAGTAGAACTTGAGCAGTGAATAGGATACAACAGAGGCAACAGCAGCCGAATAGATCCCAATCTTCAAGGGCGAGGGCTTATGTAAAGAACTATCCGACACGGATGCATCCACCGAGGCAAGAGAAGTTGAGGCCAGAGCAAGTATAAGAAGGACAGCAAGAATACCCCTCATCGGAGAACCTGCACTCTTAGGGAGAACTCAAGCAACCCCAACACATCAAGAAGCTGCCTCCAGCGCGCGCCAAAGAGGTAGCCGACATCTGTGACGCTCGTTCCCACGCCGAGCCAAAGCTCCCGCTTGACATTTCTCCAATCTGAGTGGTCGGTCGAATAGCCGACACCGAAGTTCAACGGAACATCTCCCAGATAGGGTGAGTATGTCAACCAGTAGATATAGTAATCATACTCCCGATTGCTCTGAGAAAAGAACTTCTTGGGAACCTTTCTAACATCCTTCACCTCTATCTTCATATCGTATTGGCGAAGGGGTTCATATTTGTCCCGGAGCAGTCCAAAGCCAACCCCCACATAGTCGAAAATAAGGTCGGATATACCAAGCCCCTGGTAGGGGTTGTAAGCATCGATAGGATATTCCACCAAAGTCATATAAAAGGCAGAGATACCTGCTCCAACCGCACGGCTCAACCCATCCGACATCCCTGTCCACCGGGCAAAATTTATCCCCAGCTGAGTTGCCCTGTAGCCGAGAACAAGATGGCTTACCTCGTCGGACTGGGCAAGATTATCGCCGTTCCAGTCGTGCTCCTTGAAATGAAACCTACCGGTAGAGCGACCCCATATCTCCTGAAACTGGTCTATACTGTAAGCAGAAAGCCCAACCACTACCCCGGAGAATATGGCAAGACGGTAAGGATCCACCCGGCTCACATCCATCCGATGGAGATCTGTGTCGGCGAAAACGGTATCCACAAAAGAGGGCTCAGCCAGCACCGAACAGCTGACAAAAACCAGAACCCACACCCAAAGAATTATGAGCAGAAGATAGCTTTTCTCCATCAGTCAATCCGCCTGAACTCGATCCTCCTGTTGTTTGCCCTACCCTCTGGCGTCTCATTTGTGTCAACAGGGCGCGAATAGCCGAAACCTTTGGTCTCAAGGCGTGACGGGTCAATACCGTGCTCAACCAGCCAGTTCTTTACCGAAAGCGCTCGCTTGGTAGAAAGTTCAAGATTATATTTCTCACCACCCACATTGTCTGTATGCCCCTCGATCAGAATCCGCATCTCCGGATACGCCTTCAGCATCATAAGAACCTCTTGCAGGTCTTCTTCACCCTTGGGAGTGATATCCCACTTCGCTGTTTCAAAATACACCTTCACCCGAATCGATTCCCCCTTCTCAAGCTTCCTCACCTTAGGACAGCCAACAGAATCAACCTCTACATCAGCAGGAGTATTGGGACACTTGTCCAAACCGTCATAGACACCATCTCCATCGGAATCCTTCGGACAACCTGAGGCATCGACCAAAGCACCACGCGGCGTACCCGGACACCTGTCCGTGCCATCGTACACCCCATCTCCATCTAAATCCATCGGACAACCGAGAGAATCAACCTGAACCCCTGAGGGAGTGCTGGGACATTTATCGATTCCATCGTAAACCCCGTCGTTGTCCGTATCCATTGGACAACCGAAGGTATCCACTATCGCTCTCTCCGGTGTTCTCGGGCAGCGGTCCTTGTAGTCGGGAATGCCGTCGCCATCCATATCAACAGGACAACCCGAGGCATCAACCCTGACACCTGATGGAGTATCAGGACACTTGTCCTTATCGTCAGGGATACCATCTCCATCGGAGTCACCAGGCTTGACCTCACAACCGTTGAGGTTCACAGGAGTGCCAGGTGGAGTATTTGGGCAGAGGTCTAACCCATCATAAACACCATCACCATCGGAATCCTTCGGGCAACCAAACTCCCCAACAAGAGCGCCAATGGGCGTATTCGGGCAGCGGTCCTTGTAGTCAGGAATGCCGTCGCTGTCTGAATCCACAGGGCATCCAACGGAATCTACCTTCGCCCCCGCCGGAGTATCCATACACCTATCTATTCCATCGTAGACACCATCTCCATCGGAATCCTTCGGGCAACCTTTGGCATCAACAATCGCTCTGGAAGGCGTGTTCGGGCAGAGGTCAAGACCATCGAATACCCCATCACCATCAGAGTCCATTGGACACCCCTGCTCATCAACTATGGCACCAAACGGGGTATCAGGACACTCATCCTTGTTGTCCCGAACACCATCCCTGTCCGAATCTTTGATGCCACCGTAATAGAAGGTCAATCGCGCACCCAAATCTGTCTGGGCACCAAGTGTATCAAAAACATACTGCGTGAACTCATCGGCAAAGAAGTAGCGAGTCTGAGCAAGAACCGTGATACCAACATCATTCACAGGAAAAACCTCAAACCCTATCCCAAACAACAGATTATACATCTCTCCCTTAAACGGTTTCCAGTTGTCATCTTGGTCAAGAACATCGAACACCTTACCTGTCTCATTATCTTTTACCGACCAGGATGTCCTGCCGAAACCGACAGTCATAAACGGGTTGAAGATAGACCTTGCAAGGGCTCTCGCCTGAATAAAAAGCTCAAGCGGGATATACTCGTAATGGAAGGGAAGAGACCCTTTCTCGAATGAAAGCCCAACAGCTCTATCCCTGTTACCATCGGGTTTCACACGGTAAGGACGGTTATCGTTGTTCATCCCAGAAGGTTGCCTACAAATAATGACACCATAGGGGAGCGTATCACCGGTGGCAAGCTTCATACGAAACGGAGCCTCGTCGATATTCGTTGCAGGCCAGTCTACCATATACCCGCCCTGAAAACCAACCTCCAGCTCATCCAGCACGCCGAACTTCAGATGCCCCCACCAGTCCTGACCGATAGCTATATAGTCATAGTTCGACCAGTGCTTGCCCACCGACCAGCCCGCTCCAAGACCAAACCGCTCCTTCATAAGTCCCGCTTTCAAACCAGAGGCAAAAACAAGCAGAACTAAAACCACTAATCCAAGCTTCCTCATCTCAATCTCCCCCTATCTTACTTTATTCCTCAACCTTCCCTACTATAATGATCCGGCGGTTTCTCATCCTGCCGGATGCAGTGGAATTATCTGCTATCGGGTCTACCTCTCCTTTTGCCACAAATCTTATCTTATCAACGGAAACTCCCTTTTCCTTAAATATCCCTTTTATCTTCCCGATAACACGGGTAGCACGATTTATATTGTAAAGGAAACTACCCTCACCATCGGTGTAGACCAAAAGTTCAATAGATACATTGGGATAGGCAAATATCATCTCAGCTACTGAACGGAGGGAATCAACACACCATTCCGGCAGATTGCCGTTCTCGTCAAACGCCTCTGTTATCACTATCCTCTTAACTGGCGGTATAAGTGGACAGCCGAACTCATCGACCTTAACCTCAAGCGGCGTCATAGGGCATCGGTCAAGACCATCATATACACCATCGTCATCAGAGTCACTCGGACAACCGAATCTGTCAACGGTCGCACCGAAAGGCGTGTCTGGGCAGGTATCTTCAAAATCAGGTACTCCATCCGCATCAGAATCCTCCGGGCAACCAACAGAATCCACAGCCATACCGGACGGGGTATCAGGACAGACATCAACCCCATCAAACACACCGTCACCATCAGTATCAATAGGGCATCCGGTGCTGTCAACTATCGCAAGATACGGTGTATCCGGACACCTATCAAGACCATCAAAGACGCCATCCCTATCTGCGTCGATAGCACAACCGAACCTATCAACCTCCGCACCCAGAGGGGTAGCAGGACAGCGATCAGAACCGTTCGGAACACCGTCACGGTCAGAATCGCTAATCCCTGGATACCAGAGAATAGACACCCCAAAGGAAAACCTGTTCATCCTGTCACCAGAACCCAGAAGATACCTTCCCAAAAATCCAACTCCCCAGGAGGGAGAAAACCGCCTGATAAACATAAGAGACGGTCCAACCCCAACCCCAGAAGAGCAGTAATCTACTCCAAGACCGAGCCCGAGCCTCGAGAAGGAACCTGATACCGTCTCAAAAAGCCCATCAACACTAAGAGTATACCCCGTGTCGGATAGAGCAATGGAAACAGGGGAGATAAAATGTCCCTTGGTAAAACCAGCACCCAAAGAGACCGCAGGCTCCAGTGCTCCTGAATCCGGAAGCGCTCCACCAAATCCAAACAAGAAATAAAGGCTCCCCGAGCTCCCAAAGGCAAGGGAAAACCAGAAAAAAAACGAAAACAGTATGAGAATAATGACTACCCTCAATAACACCTTCCAGGAAAGGACTGCCCTCTGCATAACTTATGAAAAATCCTCAGAATAACAACACGAAAAGGGAGGCTCTCACTTCTCTTCTTCGGTTTTCTTCTGATCTTCCTTCATCTCCGAAGACTTGTCCTCTGGAATATCCTCTCCATTTTCAGGTTCGGGTTCTTCCGACCTCCTCACCACCTCCTCCGCATCTGGGAGGTTACCCTTAAGCACATCTTTTACCTTCAGCGTCCTTGTTGGGTGCCTGGCAAGATACCTGGACAGTTCGTCTTTCTCCTTCGACTCAAAATACGCATTCACAGAAAGCACTATCCTATGTGCCTTGCCGTCGAACTCTATCACCTTCATCGGTAGAACATCTCCAACACTGAACGCATCGGAAGGCTTGTTGACCTCCTTACCCAGCTGCGTCACTGGAACAAACCCCTCAACACCATCTGGAAGCTCAACAATAACACCCCGCTCGGAAAGACGAACAATCTTGCCTGTTGTTTCCCGACCAGGTGGATATTTTGAGGAGAGCGTGGGCCAAGGGTCGTTCTCCAACTGCTTGTAACCAAGCGAGATACGCTTATTCTTCCGGTCAACCTCAAGCACAACAACCTCTACCTTCTGTCCCCTCTTCAGAATCTCACTCGGATGCTGAACCCGTCGTGTCCAGGACAGATCAGAAATATGAATAAGCCCATCAATCCCTTTCTCTAACTCAACAAACGCACCAAACGATGTTATATTCCGCACCACACCGCTGACACGCGACCCTTTTTTATACTTCTGCTCGATGACAGTCCATGGATCAGGCTCAAGCGCACGCACAGAAAGCGAAACCTTCTGATTCTCTACATCAACATCCTGAACAACCACATCGATTACCTCACCAACCTTTAACACCTGTGACGGATGCTCGATCCGCTCTGTCCAGGAAAGCTCAGATATGTGAACTAACCCTTCAACCCCCTCCTCAAGCTCAACAAAAGCACCATACTTCGTAATGTTGGTAACCTTACCCCGGGCGCGCGTACCAGGAGGATACTTCTCAGCTATCTTCTCCCAGGGGGACGGCGTCAACTGCTTCATACCAAGCGATATCCGCTCTCGCTCACGGTCAAAGTCAAGTATCTTAACCTTTATAGTGTCACCAAGACTTACAAGGTCAGATGGATGATTTACCCTGCCCCAGGACATATCGGTGATGTGAAGAAGACCATCCAGACCACCAAGGTCAACAAAGACACCAAAATCCGTTATGTTCTTAACAACGCCTTCATATACTCCACCTACCTCTATCTGCGAGAGCAGTTCCTTGCGCTTCTCCGCCCGCTCCTGCTCAAGAACAGCCCGACGGGAAACAACTATATTTCGGCGAAGCTTGTTTATCTTCACTACCTTAAACTCCATCTCCTGCCCGATCAAAGCATCGAAATCGGGCACCTGGCGCAACGCAATCTGAGAACCCGGCAGAAAAGCGTCCACACCCATAAGGTCAACAACTATCCCTCCTTTGATCCGGCGCTTACAGACACCTCGAATAAGACCCCCTGACTCATACGCCTCGCGCACCGTATCCCAGAGAAGGATGAAGTCCGCCTTCTTCTTCGATAATACAAGCTCACCGTTGGTATCCTCAAGCTTCTCAATATAAACAGATACCTCATCACCAACCTTGGGAACCTCACGAAACTCCTCAAGCGGTATAAAACCATCCTGCTTGAAGTTTATATCAACAACCACAGCGTCCTTGCCTACACTAACAACCGTCCCTTTGACTATCTCGTTCTCCCGAATCTCATGGATGCTTTCTGATATCTGTTTCGCATCCTCCTCAGGAACAACAAACTCTTCTTCCTCCTTTGTATCCCCAAATTCCTCAACCACAGAAATACCAAGCTCCTGTGGCTCAGGGGTGTTTTCCTCTTGAAAACTCATACCATCTCCTTTTTGGTCATAGGTTTAATCAACCGCTCGATTGCGACTACCTCCTCTTCCAAAGAAAGGTTCGTATTGTCGAGAAGGATGGCATCGCAAGCCTTCCTCAAAGGGGCAACATCCCTCGTGGAATCAAGTCTGTCCCTTTCCTGTATCTCCTGCTTCACCTTCTCTAACTCTACCCCCTCCCCAAGCTTCTCAAGATCTTCTGCCCTCCGACTTACCCTCTCGGAGAGCGAGGCATCAAGGTATATCTTGAGATCAGCTTCAGGGAAAACTACCGTTCCTATGTCTCTACCCTCAACGACAACACCCCCTTTCTTGGCAAGTTGCCTCTGGAGAGATACCATCAGCTCACGCACCTTCCTATGCTGACAGACAACAGAAACCAGATTGCTCACCGAGCGGGAGCGAATCTCTCTCGTAACATCGTCACCATCCACAAACAACCTTCTCCCCTCAAACCGAAAGGAAAGCTGTTTCGCCCTCTCAAAAAGCCGCTCCTCGTCCTCCGGGTTAATGCCTTCTCTTATCGCAACAAGAGTCAAAGCACGATACATCGCACCAGTGTCAAGATAGGCATACCCCAACCTATCAGCGAGCGCACGAGCAAGCGTTGTCTTGCCTGCACCAGCCGGTCCATCAATCGCTATTATCAACATCTCCCCCCTGACAAAATAAACAGCAAATATATAACTTCATTCCAAATTGTCAAGAAGTTATTCCTCGGTGTAATCAGGGGAGTTAAAAAACCTCCTCGGCAGGGGAAACCAAAGACAAAAAACTTATGACTATCCCTAGGATTTACACAAAATTAGTTGCAGACTTTTGTAGTATCACTCACCGCGTCTTTCGGCGATAATCTCTTCAATTTTGCGCTTGTCCTCGCCGCTTTCAAGCAGTTCCAGAACCTTTTTAAAATCCGCCTCAACCTCCCCGGAGAACGCCTCAAGCTCGCGAACCATCTGCCTCCCGCTTGAACAGGGACATCTTATCGCGCTCAAAAGCGACTCGTAAGGTTTGTCTGAGGTGTAGCGCAAAAGAGTATATCTTGCCACAAAACCACCACACTTTTTGCACCTTACATATACCTGCACCGGTCTGCAGGGGAACAGCGCAAATATGTTCTCACACTCGGTTGAACCGCATTTCGGGCAGTGCTCCAACCTGACATACGAGAAATTGCTTGCCATATCTCTCCCCTTTTATCTTACTAAAAGTTGAACCACCACATAATTCAATATAAATCCGATTAGAGCAATTACAACACCGGCTTTGTTCATATCCGAGGATTTTATCATCCCCGAGCCATAGGCGATTGCGTTCGGCGGCGTGGACACGGGGAAAATCATAGCACACGAGGACACTAACGCAGTCATCACCACGACCTGCGAGACAGAAGTCCCCACCGAAATCGCAAGGGGGATAAGCAGGTTTGTTGCCGCAGTGTGGCTCATAAACGACGAGAGAGCAAGAGATAGTATCCCGAACAGCAGTATAACCACCACCGGCGAGAGTGCCTTCAGGTGGAAGGTGGTCAGAATCCACTCGGAGAGCCCGCTGACCTTCATTCCAGTCCCCAGAGCGATTCCGCCCGCCACCAGAATCAGTATATCCCAGCCGACAGAGGTCTTTATGTCCTGGCGGGTCAGCACGCCGGTGATTAAGAATACCGCCGGCGGAAGCATCGCCACAAGCGAGGTTGAAACCCCGTGCAGTTTCTCGGTGAACCATAGTATCGCAGTTACAGCAAATGTGATGGCGACGATTTTGTGGTTCGTCGTGAACTTTATATCCCTGGTCTCAAACTTGATTTCTTTGACCTTCGGCTGGAAAAATATTCTCAGAAGATACCAGATAATTACGGTCATCGCCAGCGTTATCGGGAAACCCCACATAAACCATTGCCCGAAGGAGATTTTTTTGCCCGCATCGGCTAAAAACTCAATTGCGATAGCGTTTGGCGGCGTCCCGATCGGCGTTGCAATCCCGCCGACATTTGCCGCAAAGGGTATCCCCAACAAAAGCGCCACGCTGAAAGGGTCGTCCTTGATTTTTCTCACCACTGGCAGAGCAACGGCAATCATCAGCGCTGTGGTCGCCGTGTTGGACATCCACATAGACAGAAACGCCGCAGCAAACATCATCCCGCCTAAAACCATCTTGGGCTCTGTCCCTGTTCGGCGCAAGATCCAGGCGGTGAAAATCCCATCCATACGGTATTTCTGAACCGCCGCCGCAATGAAATATCCCCCAGCGAAAAGCACAATCACCGGCGCCGAAAATGCTGCATAGAAGGTTCTCACACTAACTCCGTTCAACACCGGCGGCAGAAGAAACGCCAGAAGTCCTACCACTATTCCGCCGGTGGCAGCGATAGGAATCACCTCTGTTATCCAGCACAGCGCCGCAAACATGAACACTCCCAGAGCCCTTTTCCCCGCTAGCGAAAGCCCCTGAATAGGGAGAAACATAGTGATCACCGACACCGCCACGATGGCAAAAAATAGCTCAACATTGCGTTTTTGACTCATTTTCGCCCTCACTTTTTGGAAACCGAATAATCTCGTGAAACAAACACTATAGTCAAGGAAAAATTTTTTACCAACGAGATCATAACTTATTTTGTGTAATTGGGGGAGGTAAAAAAACTCCCCAGCAGGGGAAACCAAAAACAAAAAACTTATGACTATCCTCATCCCCTCAAGTTTACACAAAATTAGTTGCAAACTTCACTCGGGAAAATAACTTGCAAAAAAACTTTTTTGACTTATTTTAGAGAATTATTTGAAGGTAAGCAAGGAGGAAGTTAAGGTGAAGAAATGGGTACTTGCTATAATTCTCATTCTACTTATACTATTCTTTTTGTTTAATTTTCTCACGCTGAAAAGCAGGATACATGCGTTCAAGCCGAAGATAAAGCTGGGGCATAAGCTTGTCGTGAGGGTCGATATGAAGGGGCGATTCGAGGAGCGCTCACCTGGGAGATACCCGCAATTCTTCGTCAGATTCAGGAAACCAAAGGATTTCGAGAGCCTGCTCGAGACATTCGAGTATGCAAGGAACGACGAGAGGATAAAAGGCATATCCATCGTGCTTAACTCCCCCATCATCGGCATGGCAAAGGTGGAAGAACTAACAGACGGAATTAAGAGGTTCCGTGAGGAAACGGGGAAGCCCGTTTACATTTACTCAGACTATTACACCCTTGGGACACTTCTTCTTGCCAGCTCTTGTGAGAGGGTGTTCATCCCGCCGACAGGAGAGCTTATCGTTCCTGGGATAAGGGTTGAACCGATCTTCTTTAAGGGAACGATGGACAAGCTGGGCATCCAGTGGGATATCGTCAAGATGAAGGAGTACAAGGACGGACTCGACCCGTTCGTCTCTGACACCCTCTCGCCCGAAAGCAGAGAGGTGTACACCGCTCTTGTGGATACGCTCTATCGGCAGACAATCCGTGAGATTGCCGAGGCGAGGAGCATCGATACATCTGTGCTCATCTCCTGCATCGACAGCGGGATCATCACCGCCAAAGAGGCTAAAAAACTGGGACTGGTTGATTCACTTATCTACCCCATCGACTACGAGGAGATAGAGCAAGAACTGGCAGGAGATGAGGAGAATATCACAGGTTTCTTGAAATACATCACCGAGAGAGAAATGAGCTTCCCTCCTCGAGAGAAGAAGATTGCCGTGATTTATGCCTCCGGCACTATACACACAGGGGAGAGCAAGCCAGGGTATTTTGGTGCTTCAGCCAGTATCGGCTCGAAAACATACGCAAAGGCGCTCAAAGATGCCGCAGACGATGATGATATCATCGGGATAATCCTGCGCGTCGACTCAGGTGGCGGGAGTGCACTGGCAAGCGATATAATCAGGAATGCTGTCCAGTACGCAAAAGATAAAAAGCCTGTCATTGCATCTATGGCATCTATTGCAGCATCAGGAGGATACTACATCGCCATGGCTTGTGATTCGATATTTGTCGAACCGATGACCATCACAGGTTCGATAGGTGTGCTCTACGGAAAGCCGTCACTCAAAGGCTTATACGAGAAATTGGGAATGAGAAAGGATGTCAGCATCTATCGAGGTAAGCACTCAGGGCTCGCAAGCGACTACGAGAAGCTCACACCTGAGGAATACGAATTCATAAAGAGATATATCGAGGATGTTTACAACGACTTTGTAGAAAAGGCAGCAAGAGACAGGAAAAAGAGCTTTGATGAGCTTGAACCACTCGCTCGCGGCAGGGTCTACACTGGAAGAGAAGCTATCACATTCGGGCTTGTCGACCGCCTTGGAGGACTGAACGATGCAATAGACTGCATACTCAAGAACGAGAACCTCTCCCGCAGGGATGTGAATATCGTCGAGTATCCGAGGGGAAAAGAGTTGCTTGAGTTTGTGCTTGAGCTTGGAATATCAAAGGTTCTGGACATACCCACCCCAGTACTGGAGCTGTATAAAGCAGCCAGAGAGTATGAGCTTTTCCAGGATGGAGAAGCCCTGTTCTTGACACCGGTAAATATCTCGGTCAAATGACGGAGAAGAAGATGAGAGAAGTTATCCTTTCCATTTTACTGTTTGCAGTGCTGGCACCTGCTCTTTTTGCCAGCGATAATGCAGGAAGCGCCACATACCAGTTTCTCAAGTTCGACCCATCAGCAAGGAGTTCTGCTATGGGCTCTGCATTCTCCGGTCTCGCCGATGATGCATCCGCTGTCTTCTCTAACCCTGGCGGCTGCGCCTTCATCAAGGGAAAACAGATTATGGGAAACTTCGGATACTACTTCGCTGGCATAACCGGCGGAAACATTGCGTTCACAACCCCTGTAGCCAAAAACCAGACGATAATATCTGGTGTGAACTTTGTAAGCTACGGTAAACTGGATGAAACCGATGAAACAGGAGAGGTTATCGGGACATTCTCACCGTTCGATATAGCGGTCGGGATCGGATACTCACGGAAACTGGGAAGAAAGCTTGCCATTGGTGGGACAGGGAAGTTCATCCTGTCAAGTATAAAAAACTACACATCATACGGGTTTGCAGGTGATTTTGGCGCACTCATCAGGATCGGGACAAGGACCAGAGCAGGGATAGCCGTCCTGAATGCCGGGTTCCAATCAAAAGGCTACACCTCAGGACACAAAGACCCTCTACCACTTACTTTCAGGATAGGGGCATCTCACCGATTAAAAGGATTACCAGCAATATTCACGGGAGAACTGCTGAAGGAGTATGATGATGACATCCGATTCAGGCTTGGGGCAGAGACAACATCACTCAAGCCGTTCTTCGTGCGGGTGGGATACGCATATATGGAGAAGCCAGAAACAGATGAAATAAAGGATAATAGCCAGGGAATAACAGTAGGAATTGGATACGAGAACAAAACACTTGGCATCAATTATTCTTATTCGCTCTACGGCGTTCTGGGAGGAGTCCACAGGATAACACTGTTTCACAGCCTGCGATGAACAAAAAAACTATTACAGAGGTTATCAGCATCCTCCGAGAAGAGACGAGAAAATTCAACACCCCTATCGTTACGAAACTCGCAAAGAAAGATAAAGATCCGTTCATCATACTTATCTCAACCGTTATAAGCTCAAGGACAAAGGACGAAACTACAAGAAAGGTTACAGAGAAGCTGTTTAAGCATGTGAAGACCGCAAAGGAGCTTGCAACAATCGATGAGGAGAAGCTTGCCTCTCTCATCTTCCCCGCAGGGTTCTATCGTGTAAAGGCAAAAAACCTGAAAAGACTTGGACAGGAACTCATAACCCGCTTCAACGGGAATGTGCCCGAGACGATCGAGGAACTTGTCAGTCTCCCTGGCGTCGGCAGGAAAACAGCGAACCTTGTTCTGGTCGAGGCGTTTGGCAAGTACGGTGTCTGTGTCGATACACATGTCCACAGAATATCAAACAGGCTCGGTTTCGTCAAAACAAGAACCCCATTGGAAACAGAAAGAGAAATTAGAAAGAAACTTCCAAAAGATCTGTGGAAGGAATATAACAAAATTTTGGTTGCATTCGGGCAAAACATCTGCAAGCCTACAAATCCAAGGTGCGATCTCTGCCCGGTTAACAAGCTCTGCGAGAAGGTGGGAGTTAGGTCAAAATACCTCCGAGGTGATAGAAGATGACCAAATTCATTGTCGTAACAGGGGGAGTGCTGTCCGGGCTTGGCAAAGGGATAGCCGCAGCATCGATAGGACACCTGCTGACACGATACCTGAAGGTCATCCCGATAAAATGCGACGGATACCTCAACACCGATCCTGGAACAATGAACCCGATAGAACATGGCGAGGTATTTGTCCTCGACGACGGTGGCGAGGTTGATATGGATTTCGGGCATTACGAAAGGTTTCTCAATGTTACCTGCAAGTTCTCCTGGAACCTTACTATGGGGAAGGTGTTTAAATCTATCCTTGAGAAGGAACGAAGAGGTGATTTCCTTGGAAGAACGGTGCAATTTATACCACATGTGACCGACGAGATAAAATCGATGATAAGAAGAATATTGGAGAGCGAGAAGGCAGACATCGGACTGATAGAGATAGGCGGAACAGTCGGGGACCTGGAGAACGAGTTTTTCATCGAAGCTGTTAGACAGATATCACTTGATATGGGGCAGGAAAACTTTTTCTTCGTACACCTAACCTATGTCCCGATGCTCTCAAACACCAAGGAGCAAAAATCCAAGCCAACCCAGCAGTCGGTGAAGCTCCTAAACGAGCGAGGGATAAGACCCGATGTGGTTATCACACGCTCGAAGGCAAAGCTCAACAAAAAAATAAGGGAGAAGATAGCCCTCTTCTGCAACATACCTCCCGATGCTGTTATCGATGGACACGATGTCGAAACAGTGTATGAAGTCCCTATCCTGTACGACGAGCAAGGATTGACAAAGCTTATCCATAAGAAACTTCATATCTACTCCCCGCCGGAGCTGTCTGGACTGAAAACACTTGTAAAGAAGATAAAGAGACCGAAACAGAGGGTAAAAATCGCTATATGCGGTAAGTACACCAGATTACAGGACTCCTACGCAAGCATCATCGAAGCACTGATCCATTCTGGAGCTCACCTCGATGTTAAGCCAGAGATAATCTGGCTCGAGACAACAAACATCGAAACGGGAGAGACCTCTGTCGAGGAAGCTCTCAGGGGTATAGACGGTATCATTGTCCCCGGTGGTTTTGGCACAAGGGGAATAGAGGGGAAAATCGAGGTTATAAAATATGCAAGGGAGCACAATATCCCGTTTCTGGGAATATGCTACGGAATGCAGCTTGCCGTGATTGAATTTGCGAGGAATATCTGCGGGCTCGAGGGGGCAAATACAACGGAGGTAGAATCGGATGGAGTAGAGGTAAAGCATCCTGTAATATTCATCCTGCCAGACAAGGCAAAGGAGAAAAACTACGGCGGAACACTACGACGAGGCGGATACGATGTTTCAATCAAGCAAGGGACAATCTTGCATAAAATCTATGGTGAGAGAGATACCATAAGAGAGCGGTTTAGACACCGATACGAGGTGAACCCCCAATATGTGCCGATAATAGAGAAACACGGACTTGTATTCTCTGGATACTCAAAAACAGAAGGGATTATGCAGGCTATGGAACTTCCATCCCACCGATACTTCATCGGCACACAGTTTCACCCAGAGCTTATATCCAAACTGGAGAAGCCTGCTCCGCTGTTCTACCATCTGGTAAAAAACGCCCTCGAGCGAAAGCAGTCGCAAACATAAAATGCGCAAAAATAGATTGACAAGCTAAATTTCTCTTGTAAATTGGAAAACATTTAACTCGGATTTCTGAAGACAAGAAAAAATAAAGAAACTGAAGAAAGAGACAAACAATGAGGCTTTCAACCAAGATTAAATATACACTGCGGGCGATAACTGAACTTGCTAACTACTATGGGAAACGCCCCATCACGATAAAATGGATAGCCGCTCGCCAGGAAATTTCCATATCTTACCTTGAACAAATACTCTCTCAGATGCGCAAGGCTGGCTTCATAACAAGCGTCAAAGGTCCAGGGGGAGGGTATAAACTCGCTCATCCCCCAGAAAAGATAAAGCTCTACGACATCATAAAGCTACTTGACGGAAAGAAATTCATATCCACCTGTCTCAAACAGGCGATATACAAGTGCGAAGGGGTGAATCTCTGCATCCCAGAGAGATATTGGGAAGATATGGCAGAGGTGCTCGAAAGGTTCCTGCGTGATATAACAGTAGCTGACATCTGCACAGAGCAGAAAAAGAACAAAGAGAAGGGAAGACAGAAAAGAAAGCCGAAGAGGGTGTAATGGTGTGCGATAGATACGAGTTAAACCTGAAGCGATGCAACTGCACCTATGAGCCTTGTCCGAGGAAAGGCAACTGCTGTGAGTGCATTGCATACCACAGGGCTCTTGGAGAACTGCCCGCCTGCTATTTCACCGCCGAGGAGGAGAAAACATACGACCGTTCCATTGAGTTCTTCATAAAAAGAAGGACAGGGCGATAACTTTCTGCCACCCGCCGAATAACTTGTCCATCCAATATTTTCTCAAACGGCTCTACAGGATTCTCTAAACGGAGAGCGGGTAAAGAGCGAGAGCTTTTTATCCACTATCTCTATGTTTTCTCGCTGCGAAGAAGGGAAATAGAATTTCCACGAGAAGCTGGTGGTGGCAACAACAGTATAGCATAGAAGAGCAACATCGGAGAGGAATGTCCGATTTCTCGCATACCAGAGTTCAAGGGCGAGCTTGTCCGGAAACTCATCAGGGAAAACCATCCCCCGAAATACAAGCTGCGTAACACCGCATATCCCAGGAGTGAACTCGAATACATCCTCCATCCAGCCGGAGTAATACTTATCAACAACGAACACCCTTTCCGGGCGGGGACCGATAAGAGCCATTTCACCCTTCATCACATTGAAAATCTGTGGGAGCTCATCCAGCCCGGTCGAGCGGACAAAATGAGCGAACCTTGAGAAGCGGCTGTCCCTATCGGTTGTGTGATATGGGGTAGTGCCATCCTCTCCCCGCTTCATCGAGCGGAGTTTATACATATAAAACGGGCGCTTACCCTTGCCATAGCGAAGGTCAGCAAAAAGGATGGGACCGGCAGAATCTATCTGCAGAAGAACAGCCAGCATAATAAACGGCACAAAAAAGACCACAAAAAGAAAGAAAACAGCCAGAAGTTCAAGCACCCGTGAGACTGTCATCTTATGAAAATCCTTTCTTTTCTATCCAAAACCTTCGCTTACCCGAACACGATATACCTTATAAAACCGGATAAGAAACCTGCTCCATAAGAGAAATGCATAACAATGTAAGCCCAGAGAACATACCAGAACCGATTGACCCCGAACCTGATCGATGCGGCAATCGATGCAACAGAAGCCACAACAAGATAAACTGAGACCGCGCCTATGAAGAGGTACAGGGACAGCTTAAAAAATATTCCACAAACACCAGCTACCAACAGAAACAGGAGGAAGATTCCCGGGACAAGATTGTTTAAGCGACCGAATGTCCTGAGTTGCTTGAAGATAAAAGGCTTATACATCGCTGTATAGAAGAACTGCTTGAAAAGAGAGCGAAAATCACTCCGGTAATGGTAAAGGAATTTTATCTCCGGGCAATGAAGTATCTTTTCACCTGCAAGGTGAAGTTTATAAAAGAATGCAAAATCCTGGCTTCTGACGAAAGATGGGTCCATACCACCATACTTTTCGAACACCCAGCGGCGGAAGAATGTGTAACCTGCATTGTATGTCTCTCGTCTCTTCTTCAATCCTGTTCGATAGTGAGACGCACCGACACCGAAAAACGACTGCAAGGCAGCACCTATCGCCCTGATTCTGGGAACATCGGAGAGGAGCATAACCGAGACACCACTCACCCCAGCATATTCACTTTCCTCCTCTAAAATCCTCATACCTTTCTCAAGGGTATCCTCCGGGAGAACAGTGTGCGCTCCAACTATAAGAATAACATCCCCTGTCGATGCTTCTATTCCGCGGTTTATCCCGGCGCTCGTTATCCTATCAGGATTGGAGAGCAATTTAAAGCTATGGAACCTCTCTTGAAAGGAACGTGCTTCCTGCACTGTGGAATCGGTGGATAAGCCATCGACAACTACAACCTCAAACTGCTCCAGCGGAAAACTCTGACGGAGAAGAGATGTTAGAAACTCCGAGATAAAACCCTCTTCATTGCGAACAGGAACAACCACACTCAATCTCATTCAGAAATCCCTTGGTTTGGGACAGTTGAGGCTAATCAAAAGATATGTAGGAAACCAACAGTGTCAATAAAATTTTTAGTTGAAATCTATAAAAGATAATATAAATTAGTAATAAGGATAGAGTAAATATAAAACTATGCTAAGGGAGGGGAAAGGGTAAAGAGAGTTTGAATTCTTGTCCTTACAGCCGCTGACAAAACAGTTTTTCCCTCCAGCAGTGGTGTCCAAGTCTGGATTGGAGGAACAATGAAGCATATAAGATTATGTTTTGTCTTTGTGTTCATTCTGCTTGCGGCGGGTGAGGTTTTTGCACTCGACAGAGCAGTAGATGACTTTCTTTCCCGTATGCCCGATCCGAGAGAGGATCCTGAGGGATATGCCGCATGGAAGGTGGAGTATGCCCGCTACCTTTCCGGCGAGTCAGCAGAAATAACCTCCACTACGGCTCCGATGGTGCTATCGAGCAACAACGGTTATGTGGATGTCAGGATGGACCAGAATACAGGTGCCTTCGAGGAGGGAGCTGACCCAGCAGGAGGTAGCTCCTGGATGAAGCTAACATTTTATTATCCATCCGTGCCCTGGTCATTCTCCATATACAAGATTGACAGTCATACTCCCGAGCAACAGTATCGTCTGGGTCCTGACTGCGCCGCACTCCCTGCTCCCAGCAGCACATATATGAACGGCGATTCGATTGTGACTGTGTGGAACAACCGTCATGGTGTCAAGATAATCCAGATACTCGAGCCTGTTAGTCTGGGTGCGCTTCCGGGCGATAACGAGCAGATCATGTATACCACGCTCTTTATTCCAGTGGACGGCTCCTGCCACAGTTGTGGATGTTTGGTCTATTATGATACAAAACTGCACAACAATGATGGCTGCCCGATTTCTACCTCATTCGGATACACGGGCAACGCCGAGATATTCTTTGCACCGACTATCCCTTCTATCTGGCGAGCCTATGAGAACGGATATCCACCGGGTCCTGGCGACCTCGTTGCACTGGGAATCCTCATCGGGTTCGAGGCGGTTATGCCGGATGTATTCTGGTGTGGCAGATGGCCCGTTTCCTATACAAACGGCTGGAGCGATGCACAATGGATAGCCGACGCAACGGGGACATTCGGCTCGGACACTGCAACGATGGTCAAGTGGTATCCGAGGAATGTTTGCCCGGGAGATACACTGCGGTTTGTTACCTACTATGGAATCGGCGACATTCCCGAGGGGATCGAGCTTACACTATCGCATAATCCACCGGATATAACAGCAAGCTGCCTGAGTGTCCATCCGAACCCGGCAACACTGACATTTATAATCGTCAATCCGACAACATCAACGGCGCACAACATAACGGTCAGCCTGGACCTCAGTGGTTCGGTTTTGACATACGCTGGCGGCGACCCTAATCCGAGCACATATTCGAGCATAGCAGGTTACGGCGGTAGCCAGACGGTCAACTGGCAGGTGAACATCCCGGCTTCGGCGTATGGGACAACACAGTGCTATTCCGTGACGCTCGACTGGGATGAAGGTGGTCCTGTAACAGAGCACTATTGTATGGATATACCCGAGCTTCTCGATATGCCTGAGCCAACCGCCTGGGCAGATGATACGCTACTCTGCGACGGTGAATGCACGGTGCTTCATGCCGACCCCGGAACGGGTGGAGGCGGCACGACCTGCGAGTGGCTTTCGACAGACTTCAACGCAAACAACGGCGGCTTCTCGTCGACCGGCTCCTGGCAGTGGGGAAACCCAACATCTGGTCCCGGTAGTGCACATTCTGCGCCGAACTGCTGGGGAACAGTTCTTGGGGGGGATTATTCCAACAATGCTAACTGGACGCTTACATCACCCGACATTGACCTCACAGGATGCTCCGATGCAACGCTCCGATTCTGGCACTGGTATAATATGGAAAGCTACTGGGATGGCGGAAATGTCAAGGTATCGACAGACGGTGGCTCGAGCTGGACACTCATAACACCTGTTGGAGGATACCCCGAGGACGCCGCATCGAGTTCAAACAGTGGAATACCGGGGCAGGCTTGCTATTCAGGCACATCAGGATGGACACAGGAGCAGTTTGACCTATCCGCATATGCTGGGAGGCATATAAGGCTCAGATGGCATTTCGGGACAGACGGCTCAGTGACGAGAGACGGCTGGTATATAGACGATGTCGAGGTAACCGGTGGAACAGGTGGCACGACGACCTGGTATTATTCCTGGACACCGACAACAGGTCTATCCGACCCGAGCGCACTCAATCCGACCGCCTGCCCAACAACAACGACAACATACACATTTTCCGTTACCGATGGTGGCGACTGCTATGGCGAGGCGAGCGTTACCGTATATGTCGGAGAGGCGCCACAGCCGACAATTATAAGACCTTTCCCCTGCGGCGGGATTACATCCTGCGAGTATCAGGACATCATTATAGAATATGATCCATCATATAATGTGAACCCACTTACATTCAGGCTAACGGTCAACGGAGTCGATTACTTTATCAGCGACCCCGAGCTTGACTGGACACCGCCGTATCTCACCTGGCATCCAAGCACACCCTGGCCAAGCGGTATATGGGTCGAGTTCTCAACCG
>JAGGUN010000013.1 GCA_021158465.1 bacterium | reverse complement strand
TCGAAACAGTTTATCTTTCGCTCGGTGTCGGGGTCGAATAGTTCCCCCTCGTGAATATCGCTTCCGATGAGCGAGTTCCCGCAGCGGATATTGTCCTTCAGAGGTGGCAAGATCTTGTGCCTCGGCGGGATGCGTCCTATACCCTCCGTGCACTTGATATAAAGCGACATCCGTGTTATCTCGACAGCCGATGGGTCGATGTCGACACCGAATATATTGTTTGTCAGTATCTCCGCCTTCTTCCTGATGGATAGCTGCGGCTCGCCGGAAGATTTGTAAATAATGTCCCCCTCGAACATATCGGGCTTCCCGGTAGCCTCCGGATGCTTCTGATAGTATTCCAGATGATAGTCCAGCAGTTTCTGATACGCCCCGATGAGGAACGAGCCGGAACCACAGGCAGGGTCGACAATCCTGATGTTTGCAATCTCCTGCGGTGTCTTCCCCTCGATTAGTTTCCCGACTGTGTTGTCCACGATATAATCGACGATATATTTCGGCGTGTAATAAACGCCACCCGCCTTTCTGACCTCGGGCTTCTGCTCGAGCTTCACCTGTTTCGGTGTCAGACGAATGACATTGCCGAGATACTTCTCATAAGAGTAGCCGAGTATCTCGACAGGCATAACACTGAATTGATACGGGCTCTTGGGCGGGTAGAATTCCCTGATAATCTTTTCCATCGTCCGCCCGGAGGGGTAGATGTCGCACTCGTCGGGTCGGAATATGCTCCCGTTAAAATCGCCGTTCATCTGGTTATAGAACCTTCTAAGATAATTCGAGAGCTTGTCATTTCCCGCTCTCCAGAAATCGAGCTGCTCCTTGAGCGATCTATACCGGATAATTCCCCTGTCCTCGAGGATGCGTGTGAAGACAATCCTGTCGAGATGCCGCTGGACGACATCGTTTAATACATAATCCCGTATCTTCGGGTTCTGCTTGCGGATGTCCTTTGCGAGTATCAGCCGACATCGGGTCAGGAATCCGAGGAAAGCCTTATCGACAGGGTTCTTCATATCGGCGGTGCTCACCTTATCGAGTGAACCTGCAAGCACAGCCTCCTTCGAGAGGAGCCAAAGCTTGTCGATATTATCGAGGTATTCCGTGTAGTAAAGCTTCTGTATCAATTCCTTTTTGATATTGTCGTCTATTTTTGGCTCGGAGAGGACCTCGTAAAGTCGCCACTCCTCGAAATCTGTCAGAACCACATAGAACACCGTTCCTGTGCTGTATGCGTAGGATTTTGCCTGATATATAAGTCTTTTGCTATTCAGGTTGTGGTGTGGAGCCTTTGCCTCGACGAAGAATTTCGACTTGCCGTTGATGCGAAAGGTGTAGTCAGGACGCTTCCTTCCCTCGGGTTCGGTCTTTTCAAGCACGACATCCTGCTCGGAAAAGCTTTTTCCCGCTTTATTTGATATGTCCCATCCAAGCGCCTCAAATAGCGGGTCAATGAAACATCTTCTTACCTCAGCCTCGGGATAGTTGGAAGAGCAGTATTCATCCTTATTTTGGGAGAACCTATCGACCAGTTCCGCCAGCTTTTCTCTGAAGGTTGCTTCGCTTACTTTATTCATTCTTTTTATAGTAAATTTGTCATCTCTTGTTGTCAAGCGGATTTTGGATGACAAAAACTCGTTGACAAGCGGGATAAATTACTTAAATTTGCTCTCAAGTTCCAACTTCAAGCGAATTCGGAGGGAAAAGATGGCAAAGAAGAGAATAGGCGTTTTTGTCTGTCACTGTGGGATGAACATTGCAGGCGTTGTCGATGTCAAGCGTGTGGTGGAGGCAGTTTTGAGCCATCCGAATGTTGTCTTTGCTCAGGACTACATATATATGTGTTCGGAGCCGGGGCAAGCGCTTGTTGTCCAGAAGATAAAGGAGCATAATCTTGATGGTCTTGTTATGGCGAACTGCTCACCGACGCTGCATGAGAAGACATTCCGCCGGCTTGCCCAGCGTGCCGGTATGAACCCGTATATGGTCGAGGTTGCGAACATCCGCGAGATGGTCTCTTGGTGCAATCAGGAGGACAAGGAAGTCGCCACGAGGAAGGCTATAAGGATTGTGCTTACCACTGTAGAGAAGGTTCTGAACAATGTAAGCCTCATCCCGATCGAGGTTCCTGTGACGAAGAGGGCTTTGGTCATCGGTGGAGGAGTTGCTGGCATCCAGGCGGCACTTGATATCGCCGATAGCGGCTACCATGTTTATCTCGTTGAGCAATCTGGTTCGATCGGTGGAAAGATGGTGCAACTATCCGAGACATTCCCGACACTCGATTGTCCTCAGTGCATCCTGACGCCGAAGATGACCGATGTAGCACAGCATCCGAATATCACCCTCTTTGCATACTCAGAGGTTGAGAGTGTTGATGGTTATGTCGGCAACTTTACAGTGAGGATCAGGCATAAGGCAACTTATGTCGACTGGGACATCTGTAACGGCTGTGGACTGTGCATACAGAAATGCCCTGCAAAGGTGCCAGATGAGTTTACCCGTGGGCTTTCAACCAGGAAGGCGGTTTTTATTCCGTTCCCGCAGGCGGTGCCGAACACGCCGAGAATTGACCCCGATACCTGCCTCTATTTCAAGAAGGGGATATGCCGCGTCTGCGAGAAGGTGTGCGAACTGAACGCCATCGATTTCGAGCAGAAGGACAGCTTCGAGGAAATAGAGGTTGGAGCGATTGTTGTTGCAACGGGGTTTGAGCTTTACGATATAAAGAAGATTCCTGAATATGGTGGAGGTGAGCTACCCGATGTTGTCGATGGACTGCAGTTCGAGCAGTTGCTTGCTCCTGCCGGTCCAACGAACGGTGTCCCGAGGAGAGTATCCGATGGGAAGATACCGAAGCGAGTTGTGTTTATACAGTGTGTCCGCTCCCGCGACCCTGAGCATGGGATGGCTTATTGTTCCCGGTTCTGCTGTATGTATACCGCCAAGCAGGCGATGCTCTATAAGCAGGCTGTCCCCGATGGTGAGGCTTATGTGTTCTATATCGACATCCGCTCGAACGGTAAGGGATACGAGGAGTTCATCGAGCGAGCGAAGGATGAAGGCGGTGTTGTCTATATCCGTGGTAAGGTAGCGAGGGTTGTTCCGACGCCGGATGGCAAGCGACTCGAGGTCTGGGGGGCTGATACGCTTTCCGGGAGGGAGGTAAAGATTGACGCCGATATGGTCGTTCTGGCTACTGCTGCTATTCCGCATGAGAAAGGGATCGATGTTGCAACGAAGCTGCACCTTCAGATGGATGAATACGGTTGGCTGAAGGAGGCTCATCTGAAGCTCCGCCCAGAGGAAACAGTAACAGCAGGGATGTTCATCGCAGGAACGGCGCAGTTCCCCAAGGATATAACCGACACGGTTGCGCAGGCGAGTGCGGCAGCAAGCAAGGTAATAGAACTATTCTCTCACGATGTCATCACACCTGAACCGATTATCGCCTCTGTCGATGAGGAGGTATGTAGTGGTTGTGGGTATTGTGAGGAAAACTGTGCGTACGACGCGATCAAACTCCATCCGAGGAGGAAGGTTGCTTATGTGAACGAAGCTCTTTGCACCGGCTGCGGCGCCTGCACTATTGCCTGTCCATCTGGGGCAGTTCAGTTGAGGAACTTCTTCCGGCATCAGATATTGGATATGGTCGATACCATATCTAAAGAATACTGATTGTGCTTTAGGATAATTATGCGTTTCTTCATTTCATTAGGTGGCACGGTGAAAAAGGCTCTGATGTTTGCATTACTTGTACTGTTTGCCGTTTCGTCTACCATATTTGCTGCCGAGAGGCGAGGAGACTCCTCCGGGGAGGGGTGCAAGAAGGGGACACTAACCGTATCGGGTAGGGTCTCACTCTACGACCCGCCGGGTGATGCCGGCTATACTCCGATGTACGGACTATCGGCGAGGTATTCTCTCTCCGATAAGGTCGAGCTTGAGGGAAATGTCGAGTATACTTCTTACAACGATGATGGCAAGGTGGTAAAGATGATGCCTGTTACCTTCAACGGGCTTTTGCATCCGCTCGGACAGAGGGTGTTCGACCCGTATTTTGGTTTGGGCATCGGGGCATACCTGAAGAAGATAGGCAATGAAGACCGATCTACTATGGGGCTTCAGGGAGTTGGAGGTGTCCAGTGGCACCCGAAGTCCGGATGTGGATTCTCCTTCGAGGCGAGATACATCGTCCCCGATGGGGGAAACCTATCCGGCGGAAGTTTTACCTTCGGTGGAAGCATCACAGGCGAAATAACAACAGAACTGTGAGTTCTCCAGAAGAGATTGATGACCCGTATCCTCTTCACAACATCCGTCAAATATTGGGGTGGCGGTGAGCGCTGGATGCTCGACACAGCATCCGGTCTCGGGAAAAGGGGTTACGAGGTTCTGCTTGTTTGCGTTAAAGGGAGCGAAATCGAGAAGCGGGCAGAGACGATTGGAGTTCCAACGGCTTCCTTTTCACACTGGGGAGACTTTAACCCATACTCATCTATGATGTTCTCCCGCATTGCGAGGAAGTTCTTCCCCGATATTATATTTGCTAATAACGACAAAGAGATAAGAATTGCAGGTGCTACAAAGCGGATGCTTGGCATTCCGCTTGTTCGTCGGCGTGGCTCGGATTTGCCCTATAAGAACACAAAAAGGGCAATTTTCACATATAAGAGGTTCGTCGACTGGATTGTTGCGAACTCGGTTGCCACATACAACACGATCATTCATAACAATTCCTGGGTCAAGAGGGGTCGAATGTCGGTCATATACAACGGCATCCCGAGATTTGAGGTAGAAGATATTACTCCCGTTGATTTTCGAGGTGATTACAATCTCCCGAATAACGCTGTCCTGCTTGGGACAGTTGGTATGCTCACCGCGAGAAAGGGGCATGCCTACCTGATTGAGGCGTTCTCGAGGTTTGCCAGAAGATACCCTGTGTATCTGTTCATAGTTGGTGAGGGCAAAGAGAGGGAAAATCTTGAGCGTCTCATTCACAGTCTATCGCTCGACAGACGGGTTTTTCTCACCGGTTTCAGGGAGGATATTCTATCCTGCATCAAGGGGATTGACATCTATGTTCATCCATCGTTCAATGAGGGGTTTGGCTATTCGATAGTCGAGGCAATGCTGCTCGAGAAGCCGGTTGTTGCGTCGGATGCCTCCAGCATTCCGGAGCTTGTTTTCGACGGCGTAACGGGGTTTCTATTTCCTGCCGGTGATGTGGATGCCCTCGCTGGCAAGCTCGAGAGCCTTATCCTTCATCCGGAGTCCTGGGCTCCGCTGGGAGTAACGGCAAGGCTTGCATCGCTTAAAAATTTCTCCTACGAGAAGATGCTCGCCGAGTATGAGCGCCTCATCCTGAACCTCATCTGATACGCCGCCATAAGCCCAAAGCGTGAGTAAAAGTTTTCTAAGATTTTTGCAGTTCACCGCTTGAAAATGAAGATAAT
>JAGGUN010000009.1 GCA_021158465.1 bacterium | reverse complement strand
TCCTCGGGAAAGGCGGAGACTGTCTCCTCGTTCACACCTAAATCAGCCTTGTTGAGCAGAAAAAACGGCTCTCTGTCCGAGAGCTCACCGATAACCTTCTTCTCCACATCCGATATGAGCTTCGAGACATCGACGACGAGGAGGATAAGGTCAACCCGCTCTATCTTGTGCCAGGTGCGTCTCACACCCTCCAGCTCGATACTGTTGCCGCTTGTTCTAATCCCGGCGGAATCGTAGAGCCTGACCGGAACACCTGCTATGTTGAGCGTCGCTTCGACAAGGTCCCTCGTCGTGCCCGGCTCATCGGACACAATCACACGCTCATCACGAACAAGTATATTGAAGATACTGCTTTTGCCGACATTCGGAGCACCGCAGAGGATTACCTCAGCACCATCGAGGAGAAGATTACATCTTTCGCTCTTCTCGAGCATCTCATCGATACTGGAGATAGCCGATGCAATTGTTTGCTGTATTCTGGACACATCAGCGGGTTCTATGCCCTGTTCAGGGAAATCGATGGATGCCTCGATGTTCACAAGAGCCTCTTTGAGGTTGCTCTCAAGCGGCAAGGTAAACCTCTTAAAACTCCCGGTAAATTTCCTCTGAGCGAGTTCAAGCCCCCTTCTCGTTCGGGAGGTTATCATCTCGTTGATAGATTCTGCCTTCTCGATTGTCATCTTGCCGTTTGAGACTGCGCGGAATGTGAACTCACCGGGCAGAGCAGGGGATGCCCCCCTCCTTTGAAGGAGGTCTGTTATCCAGGAAAGTATCCGTGCCCCACCGTGAGCGAATATCTCCACCATATCCTCGCCGGTGTAGGAAGCAGGTGCAACATACTTAACGAGAAGCACCTCATCGACAAACTTCTTGCCATCGTAGAGCCCGCCAAGATAAACTGTTCTCTCCAAGAGCTTATCGAAAGGGAGCTTCGCCCGAAAGACGGAGCCAACTATCCTGAACGCTTCCTTCCCCGAAACACGAACGATACCTATTGCTCCCCTACCGGGAGGTGTAGCGACGGCACAGATTGTGTCACTTCTCAGAGGCATTTGCTTTTTCACAGGAGCGCTCGAAGAGGTATTGATGCCCGAGTGAGAGGATGTTGAATGTCGTCCAGTACAGAACGAGCCCGGACGGCATTCCGCCGAATATAAAGAAGAAAACAACTGGCATAACATACGCCATTATCTTCTGTTTGGGGTCAGTGATGGTCATCTTCTGGCTCAGAAACATTGTCAGGCTCATAACCAGTGGCAGGATGTAGTATGGGTCTTTCTGGGAGAGGTCGTGTATCCAGAGGATAAACGGCTGTCCTCGAAGCTCCACGGTGTTGGACAGGACACCGAACAGAGCAATGAATATCGGCATCTGCAGCAGGAGTGGCAGGCATCCACCTGTCGGACTCGCTTTATGTTCCTTGTAGAGCTTCAATGTCTCTTCTGTGAGCCGCTTCTGGTCGTTCTTGTATTTCTTCTGAAGCTCCTTCAATTTTGGCTGCAATTCACGCATCAGGCGGGCAGAGCGCATCGAGGAATGGGTCGTCGGCAGTAGAACTATCTTCAAGATGACAGAGAATACAATAAGGACGAGCCCATAGTTGTGAAGCACAGAATACAGCTTCACAAAGAGCCACAGGAATGCAAGAGCAATCGGACGCAACCAACCCCAGCCAAAACTAACAAGGTTTTCATACCCTTTTCCATACTCCTTTAAACCAAAATAGTTCTTCGGACCGAGATATAGCCTGTGTTTCGCTGTAAAACCGTTCAAACTACAGGGAACAGAGACGGTGAGTGTGAACTTGGGCAGTGTGACATTCTCCCCCTCAAAATATACGCTATCGGTCGTGGCAAGGATGCTTCCAGATGCTACATTATCCTTTGCTATCGGGGCAACCAAGACGGTAAAATATTTTATCGACGAAGCCATCCAATCCACAGGAGCAGGGATATCAATCTTTCTATCCTTACCAGGCGAAGCAGGTTTTACCTTGCTCGCTTTGCCTACTATTTGATACCTTGCCTCATATCCCAAGGCTTTCCGCTTGTCGGATTCTGTTGGATAAAGCACTCGGTCGAACAGCAATTCTCCTGAGGATATCGGCAGGGAGTCAGACTCGACACAAATCTCCTCTATTATATCATAGCTCCCAGAGACGAAGGCAAAATCACGGAGGATGCGAACCCCTGATGGGAGGTTCGCACTGAACCTTATCGACCCAGAATGTCCAGCAGCAAGCGAGACCGAATCGATATCGCAGGAGAAGACAATATCCCTTGTCGATATCGGAATAGAGGCAACACGAAAGTTATATGGAAATGTCGGGATGGTATCTTCGTGGATCAGATTAACGAGCCTATCACCAGTAGCATACTTCTTGAGGATAAACCTCGTAATATCGGCACCCTGAGTTGAAAAATATGCTATATAGTTTTCGGTCTCCACCTTGACATTCTTAACCGATGCGGCTGTATCCTGAAGGGCAGCAAGCAGGCTTTCGGCAGGGATAGGTGGATGCTCCCCGATGACAGCCTGTGCCGTATCCATCTCTCCAACACCGGTCTGAGCTTGCTTGGGAGAAGCCTCCTTCTTCCCCATCATCTTATACTGGATGAGCGGGGTGAGCATAACGATAATCGCAATAATGACAAGCCCGATTATCTCATTCTTTCCCATACCGACTCACTCTCTCCGGAGGCGGGTCATAACCACCCTTGAACAGAGGGTTGCACCGCAGAATTCTCTTAATACCCAAAAAACTGCCCTTAATAACCCCAAACCTCTCTATCGAGATCCGAGTGTACTCGGAGCATGTAGGATAGTAGATACAGGTTGAACCCTTAAGGGGAGATACATATCTCTGGTAAAACCGAATAATATTCATAAAAATTTTCTTCATTCGGTGAAAATCTTGGCAAAGAGTGAATCGAGCTCTTCCCTTATCTGTCGTGCTTCTGCATATCTGGAGACGATAACAAGTATTGCATACCCTTCCTTCCAGTTTCGAGCCGTTCTGAGATGCTCTCTGATCACACGACGCATCCGATTTCTCCTCACCGCTGTACCTACCCTCCCTGGAACAATCAAGGCGAAGCGCGTCGGATTATCCCATCTGGCAAAGACTACCGAAAGAACATCGCCATCAATCCTTCTGCCAAACCTTTTTAGGAGATCGAATTCACGCTTCTTCCGAATGAACCGGTTCCTGGGAAAAGAGAACTTTTTAATACGCTCTCCCCTTCGACGAGATCATAACAGCGATCCTCTTTCTCCCCTTTCTCCGGCGCCTTGCAAGTATACCTTTACCGGAGCTCGTCCTCATACGAGCGCGAAACCCGTGAGTTCTGCTTCTTCTAATCCTGCTTGGTTGATATGTTCTTTTCATATCCTATCCTTTTTTAAATTTTTTCAATTTAATAATTTTTTCTCCTTTTTCAAGTGAAAAAGTGCATAACTCATTTTACTGGAATTATCTGGCTTAGCTGGGATAGTAGAACCTACCCTTTTTGTTTGGTGAAACGCAAAATTAGAGAGAAAGCTTATGGGGTCTTGCAATTCATGTTCTTCTGCCAGGCTCAGCTGGGTCGCCTGACGGCGCTTGCCGACTCGGGGTGATGGGATTCGAACCCATGACCTTGCGGTCCCGAACCGCACGCGCTACCATCTGCGCTACACCCCGAGTATTCTATTTTTTATGGATAAATTTTATTTATCCTGGCATCATCTGCGCTACACCCCGAGTATTGCTTATCAGGTCGTCTTCACTACACCAAGAGACCAGTTCAACCATCGTAGGAGATTTCATCCAATAATCTACAATTTTTCACCAATTTGTCAACGGAAATTCACCTTGCCAGCGTAACCGTTCCCTGGCAGATAATCTGCCCATTGACTTCGATTGTAAATGGATACAGCCCTTCAGGGAGCGGGTTGCCGTTCATATCCTCTCCGTTCCATGAGCGGGCACTATAGTCGTAGATAGAGCGAAGCGGTTCGACATCCTTTTCCCAGACAAGCACCCCTCGGAGGTTGAATACTCTTATCTTTGCTGTCTCGGAGAACATAAACTGGTAGTTGAAAACGGCGACATCGTTGTAGCCGTCACCGTTCGGCGAGAACGGGTTCGGGAAGGCGAGGCAGGATACGATCGGCTCTATCATGAAGTGTCCAGAGATGCTCGAGCAGTTTGGAGGGCAGTAGTCGGGCGAGTCACAGCTGTAAAGGGTAAATGTCAATGTATCACCATCGCTGAACTCGAGCCCCAAGGCAGCCGGGTCGAACAGCACAATGAACCTGTTATGTGAAACCGGGGTAACTGTGAGCTGTGCCGGGCTGAACCGTCTACCGTTCAACTCGAACCTGATAGAGTCGAGATTAACACCAGACAAGGCATCGTATACCTCGAAAAGCACTCTCGGCGACTTGTCGCGCACCATAGGAACAGCCGGCTCGATGTAAGCAATCTCAGGCGGTGTCAGGTCAACTATGAACAAGAAGGTGAGGGTATCGGCATTCGGGTTGCCGTATATATCCTCGATGTGGATAAGCCGAACGGTAACCGTCTCAGCATCCGTGAAGAGCACACTCGGAGTGAAGATGAGGGTATCCCCTGAAAAATCTATCTCGGGTGATGATAAACTATACTCCCTTCCTGCCACCTCGAGCAGAACGGTCTCAGGGGATATACCATCGGGGTCGCTGATGACAATCTTTATACCCTGATCATCGCAGGCAGTATATGTGCTATCCAGCGGAATGATGTTTCTCGCAACCGGTCCCAGAAGCGATACGAAGAAGCTCCAGCAGAACTCATCTGCCACATTCGCCGGACAGAAGAGATAGTCCGGGTCATCCGCTATACCGCTCACACAGATGCGAACGGTATCCCTGTCGGAGAATTCGAGCCCGAGAAAATGCAAGATTTCCCCATCCCAAGAGATGCTATACCCTGCAACAGGTGAGGAGTTGACAGAGACTTCCGTATTCCCGAGAGTAACCGTCGCCGGGTCGACACCAGCAGGGGCATCGACTATCCGAACAGATATATCCGGAGTTGCAGTGTGAACCACACCTGTTGGTGCTGGAGACAAAAACTCCGGTGGGAGCGTATCCACAACAAAAACGGTGGATACGGTATCTATCGGGCAACCGAATGTGTCGGATGCAGAGAATAGAGCAACACTTACTGTCTCGTTGTGTGCGAAATGAACAGAAGGGATGTATCTCAGTGTGTCCTGGTAGAATGTTATATCTCCGCCGGATGATGAAATGCTTATAAGAGAATCATCGACAGAAAGGATGATTGTGTTCGTATCCACTCCTCCCCTATCGAAGAGGAAAACAGCAGGCTGATTTCTGCAGGTAGTAACCCCACGGGGGAAGGGTGGGACAAGCACTGATAATACAGGTGGACAGGGCGGGACATATGTTGTTTCCGCCTCACCATAGTCATCGACAGAAACATAGAGCGTGTTCGCCTCCGTGCAGAAATTGACAAGCGGGTATCGAAAATGGTAGCAGCAGGGGGTAGAGACAATCGTCCCTGTTATATCGTCGACCAGCTCACCATAATCATCGGAGTACAGATAGAACCATGCGCCGCCTGTCTCCGGTCCAAGGTCGTAATACCAGTCATAGAAGCGCCTATCGGGGGATTCGCCACCCGACCACCAGTATTCGAACTCCCCATCGTGCGGGGTTACCGGTATGCAGTGGATATTATGAGAGTTGAGATAATCTCTTATCCACTCGTATGACCCCCTCGATTCATCCAGATAGGGTGAGCAGCCGTAGCTCGTTTGAGGTCGCTCATCGGTGAGCAAGATAAAGAAAACTGATGCTCCTGCACGGAATGTCAGGTTCTCGGCGGCGAAGACCATAGCACCATACTGGTCTTCATGCCCTGAGCCATGAGAGACTGTCATAGCAGCATCGTACAGGCAGGAAAAATCATCCTCTGTTGTCGCCCACATATCGGGTCCTGTGGATATATATCGGCAGGAGGAAAGCGAGAAGTCCGTTTTGATAATCACCCTATCGGTGGAGCTGCATCCGTTGAAGCGGATGATGGAAATCCGGTAGTCCGTTCCGGTGAGCCCGGCGACAAACCGTGGCACCTGAACAGCAAGCCTGGCAAGGTCATCGTCCATACTCGATGACATATCCATAAGCATAACGATATCCACCTTCAACGACTCTATCGGGCAATCAGAGAGCATCTCGAGAGCAGGCGGAACAACGGTTTCCCCATTCTCTTGTATCCCAAAATCATCTATGGAGAGCCCACGGACAAAATAGCCTGCCGAATCCCTGACACAAACGGTAAAGTAGAAATAATCGCAATCGATTATGTAAGGCTCGTGAACAGTCACACCGACTGCGGTATCCTGCGGTGAAAACGGAAAAAGGGGCTTCACCATTAAGAGAACAAGCGTTATCAGGCAAAGCCCCTTTATAGATCTAATCGTCATCTTCTGCTGCCTATGTTACTTCAGCAAGAGCATCCTTCCTGTTTTCCTGTTCCCGGCAAACTTAACTGTATAGAAATATAATCCAGAAGGGACACAAGACCCGTTTTCGTCCCTGCCGTCCCATACTATGCTGTTTCTTCCACTATGAGCAGAAAAGGGCTCTTTTCTAACAGTTCTACCGAGGATATCGTAGATAGTAACAGTTACATCACCCGAGCCTGGCTGGTTCCAGGATATCTGCACCTCCGAGTTGAACGGGTTCGGCACAGGAGGAAACAGTTTAAACCCTTTCGAAACCTCCTCAACAGCTCTTATCCGCCAGAACCCACCGGGAAGAGAGTCAAGAGTGCCTTCTCCACGGATAGACATCTTTTCTCCATTAGGCGAGACAATAACAAACTCCATCCCCGCAGGAAGCGAGTACTCAAGATTTCCACCTGCAAAACTAAACTCCCAGTTGTTCACCGGCTTTATATCTCTGGAGAGGCGGGTCAACTCTGTCGATGAAAATATAGCTGGGCTCGAAGCGTCCTCTGGCGCATCGGGCGGAATAGGGATATCGAGTGCATCCAGACCACTGCTTGACGAGGCAGAGTATCCAAACATAAACTCCTCTTCATCGCACGAAAGGCTTGCTACCCAATCAGGACAGGGAGCCTGTTTCATATACCCCCCATCTCCTGGAACGGTGAGAACTGCGTCCTCGCTCAGAAGCACCCAGTAACCCTTCCCAGGGACAAGCTTGGTATCCATATCATACCCTCTGGTCGAAGGGTTATACCAGAACACATATGGGGTACATATAGCCTCGGGTGGGTCAGCGGAAATCTCGCCGAGTGAGACCGTATCGTAGATGGTCCCCACCATATTCCAGCCGGCAGGAAGAGCAATCTGGTAGAACGGAATCTCCATTCCTGCGATGGTATAGGTTGTGTCCTCCCCGGAGAGCATCCAGTAGCCTTTGCCCCTTTCTGGGTATCCTGCTGTTCCGTATGTTCGGGTAGTTGGGTCGAATGTCCAGACATCGCTCATAAGGTCGGGGAAGAGAAGTTCCCAATCGTTGACTGTGGGCAGCCTCGGGAGTGACACCATATTCCAACCAGCCTTGAGTGAAACCCTATCATCCGATATAGCTGGCTGGTCCCAGGCGATGGTTATATCCTCGTTCAGCCCAAAATGATACTCACTTGTCCGCCTCATATCGACGCTGTTTGCGAGCAGGAAATCCCCCTCAGGAAAGCCGTCGGTCGTCCAGCTCAGGATACCCGATGGCTCATCCCATGTCCTTATGTGCCATACAACAGGGAAGCCGCAAGTGTCGCAGCGAATATCTCTGGAAAACTCATGGAAAAGCGGGTTTTCTGGGTCGTTTATCTCGAAGTATGCGTTCACAGCTGAGGGCACGGGTGGAAGTTGGATAATATCGACCTCAGGGTCGTAGCCGTCCGTAGCGGAAGGAGACGCACCAAAGGTCAACACGACATCGACACCAGGCGACTCCTCCCTGTTCACAATTATATCCTTCATCCAGGAGATAACATTCCAGTCAACATAGACAAACCCATTGTGATAAACAGTCTCCGGTAACCCCTGACCGAAGATTACATCCACAAAATCGAGGTTAGAGAACATCCCGCCGCGGGCTGCACTATTCACATTGAAAAGAAGGTAAACAAGCGTTGTCTCTGGGGATGGTATCGAAAACCCATCACCAGTCGCCGTAAACTCTATCACACCCGATGCGTTGTCCGCAAGATACGAAACGATGCTGAACCCTTCCATCGCCGTTCCAGCGAAGGAGACCGTATCAATCGATAGAACCTGCGGGTCGAACTCGAGTGCGAATGTCACCGAGTCGACACCCCAGCCAGCAGTTGTCGTCGCTGTGACAGGAACATCTATACTCTCACCTGCTGTTGCCCTTATAGTGGGAGCCGAGATATCCACCGTCACAAAATTGACAAAGAGAACCCAGTCAACAGGTTCGGAGATATTAGGACCGCAGAATTCAGTCGATACATTGTCAGCTGAGTGAGCAGCGATAAATATCGTATCTACCGGGGAGCTGATAATATCGAATACCGGCGCAGAGAAGACAAAATGCCCGCCCGACTCATCACCGGTATATGCAACCTCCGGCGAATCGATATGATAGTCCACACCGTTTACTGTGATATAAACTGAATCCAAGTTCACCCCTGCGATGTCATCCGCTACATCGAAGCCGACGACAAGCAGTGTATCGACAATCAATTCACCATCAGCCGGGAATGTGCCGGAGATAACTGGCGGCAGGAGGTCAACAACAAAATATCCTTCGTCGAAATCCTCCATCTCGCAGCCATCGAAATCATCTCCACCAACGACAGCGTAAGATACGGTATCACCGTGCTCCCAGCTGGTATCAGGTGTGAAATACAGGGTATCGTTGGAGAATACCAGGTTTTCAGGGTATAGGTAGCGGACACCGTTCACCTCCACCTGGATCGTTCCGACATCCAGCTCGTCCCTGTCATCCACGATTGTTGCAACAAACCCCTGGTCATCGCAGGCGGTTATCGTCCCATCCGGCGGATAGATAATCTCAGGAACGGGTCCCACGCATTGGCAGTCATCGCCAAAATGCAGACAACCCGAAACATCGTCAGAATAATCTCCGCTGTATGCTACTATCCTGAAACAGTCCTCCGGTCCTGTGCAGAGAACATTCATACGCCAGGTGATATCTATGAAATCACCCGGGGCAACATCGTATCGGAACTGCGGATTATCCCCGTATAGAATCTCAATGCAGGAGCCAGGGAAAAGCATCGCTCCAACGGTGTCGAGTGTATCCGGCGTCGAGTTCATAAGGAGAGCGGATATGAGTGTGAACTCGCCCATCCTGTCAGCGATAGAATCGAGTATGGAGAAGAACGGTGTTCCAAGCAGAAACCAGTTCCCACCACTCGAGTCGCAGAATGTCATATACCAGTCGAAACAGTAATCTCCCGTCCTATCTCTGTCTTCGCTGACAATGAACACCACTGCACCAGCATCAAGTATATCCTCCAGCACCTCCTCGGGGAGCACATGCGAGTATGGTCTCCCATCCCCACGATAGTGGAAAGAGGCATCGGTTATCATAATGATAACCTTCAAAGCTCCCGGACGCCAGTGATAGGCAGCAAGGGCGCTATCTATAGCATCCGCCGAGACCTCGGGAAAATCTCCCCCTCCGCTCGATGTCAGTGCAGCAATCCATGAATGGATGGTATCCGGGGATGTTGTCAGCTCGTAACCATGCCTGAAATAGACAGTATCGCCAAACACGACAAGCCCGAACGCATACTCATAACCGTACGAGTCCATCGTATCGACAAAATCGGACATATTCTCCACAACCCCCCGGATTTCGCCGGACATACTCCCTGTGACATCGACGACAAAGACAATATCGACCGCTCCCGTGTCCGTCCGGCAACCAACCCCGAGATAGACATCCTCGGGAAATTTCACCTCCTGTACCTCGGCACCCCTCTGAAAACGAAGTGCCCTGAACTCAAGCCCATTTCCGGCAAGAAGAACAGACGGCAGAACAAGGACAAAAAACAGAACAAGCCCCTTTTTCACATTTCCCCCTTTGTTTTTTTACTTGTTATCTCACATAATATAAAGTCAAAACCTCATAACTTCAACAACTATTTTACAAAAAGCATCTTCCCTGTCCGTGAATGCCCGTCAAACTTCACACGATAGAAGAAGATACCAGACGAGAGCCCATCGGGTGAAAAAAGATACTGGTTATTCCCTCTTTCACCTTCGATTTCCCAGTTCAACACCTTCTCACCGAGAATATTGTAGAGCGAAAGGTTTACCTTACCATTTCCGTTCTGGAACCAGGATATGGTAACAGATGAATTAAACGGGTTCGGATAGGCTGGGAAGAGAATAAGAGGTTCATCTGGCAGTATCTCCACAAGCAGTCTGTATCTCCCTTCCGGAAGCTCAAACTCTTTAACCTCGCTGGCAGAAAATATCTGCTTATCTCCTTCGAGCAGTTTTACAACCGTCTCGGGCGGTGGCACAAGCTTACCGTCTCCTCCAGGGTAATAGAGGAGAAATTCAGCATCGGGGGATATATCCCTTGCAAGAGAGATTTCTCCTCGAATGAAGTGCAACCTATTTCCCTCTACCGTTTCTGGGGGCATCGGCGGAATAGGGACATCGTTTCTATCCGGTCCATCCTTAGAATCCGGCGAGTACCCGAACTCCACCACATCCTTCCCACAACTTACCTCTCCAACCCATACAGGTGAAGAACCTCTCTTGTGCAGTTCTCCTGTCCCTATGCTCAGAATACAATTGGAGGCAGCAAGCACCCAGTAGCCTTTCCCAGGGATAAGCGTATCGGATGAGACATATCTCCTTCCAACCGGGTCGAATGAGTATGCCTCATCGAATACGAGCGCTCCCGGCGGCGATGTTGTCGGCGCAAACTCCACCGTATCGGAGAGAGCAGATATCATATTCCACCCATCGAACAGTTGCACCCTGTATCCATCCTGCCTCTCGCCAGGGATAATATAGAATGTATCGACAAGAGATAGCACCCAGTAGCCTTTTCCTCGCAGAATGTCGGCATCGGAGATATACCGTCCATATTCCGGGTCATATAGAAAGCCGGCGGCAGGAGACTCCGGGAAGAGCTGATGCCAGTCATCGACCGTCGGGAAAAGCGGGAACGAGACAAGGTTCCATCCGCGGAAGAGCTCGACTCTCCCCTCCTCGATAGCTGGCTGTGTCCAGCTGATAGTAAGTGTCTCATCGAGCCCGAATTCAAAGGATGTCCCATCACGACGCATATCGAACCAGTTGTTTATAAAGAACTCGCCCTCGGGGAATAGCTCCGGGTTCCACTCAAACCGTGCATCCTCCTCTCCCTCGGTAACGAGCGTCCAGACAACAGGAAATCCGCAGGTATCACAGCGGATATCCCTCGACAGAGCCCAGAAGAGCGAATCGTCGATTAAAAAATATGCGTTTACCCTGTCCGGCATAGGAGGCAATCTTATAACATCGAGACCACAGTCGAACCCATCTGTCCCGGCGGAGGATACCCCAAAGGTAAGCGTGAGTTCCTGCGGTGTCGGAGGAACCCTGTTGAAGACCAAATCCACCATCCAGGGAACGAGGTTCCAGTCGATATACACAAGCCCGTTGTAGAGCCTCGTGAACGGGTAGTTGTCGTTGAATGTAACATCCATAAGGTAAAGCGGTGAGAAATCACCGCCTGAAACATCCTGACGCACCCTTGCCATAACAAAAAGAAGCGTGTCCCCATCGTCGACCATCACCGGAGAACCTGCTGCCTCGAGATACAGCGTTCCAGCATCCTCATCGATGAAAAGCGAATCTATTGTCCAGTCCGGCAAGAGAACCGTTGCACCGATAGGAAAAGCCACATCAGGGCTTACACCCCACAAAAGATGAAGCGATGCTATCTCCTCACCCTCGGACGATGATGATATGAGTGGAACGAATATCGTATCCATTGCCCTCGCGAATATAACAGGAAGATACTCATCCATCGTGACGAGACGGGTGGTAAACGATAAGCAGAACTCATCCATCTCGTTCGGGGGGCAGTATGTGTAAGTGGGCGCATCGAGAACCCCTCTGATGCAGACAGTGTAATCCCCTGAGAGTCCAGGGAAATCGGAGAGCAGAGCCATACCATCGCTGTATGAGAGCGAGAAATCCCGGATAGTATCACCACGAATGATGAGTGTGAAATCATCGACGGATACCGAGGATGCGTCGATTCCTGCTATATCATCCGCAATGACAAAAACTATACTATCGGGTGGAACACGGAGCGTCTCTGCCTCCTCAGGATATGTGCTTACAACATAGGGTGGCTCGGTATCGACGATAAACCTGCACACATCCATCTCATCCTCGCAGGAGAAGATGTCCACCGCCGAAGGGACAGAGAAGGCAACGGTATCACCGTTCTCAAACGGCGTGGACGGAACAAAAAGCAGCCTGTTCCTATCCAATATAGTAAGTTCGGTATCCCGTATGGTGTAATCGCTCGAGTCCACCCGAAGGACAACCGCATCAGAATCTATGTGAGCCACCTCGGGCAGCAGGACTGAGATCTCTTGTTCGGAGCAGGTCGTTATGCCACCGCAAGGATACGGAATATACTCTGTCGGTGTCGGAGGGCAGGGAGAAAGATACATAGTATCGACGCTTCCAACACCACCGGGGAAGACCACATTGACAAGGAGAGCAGTCGTATCCTCGCAGATTTCTCTTGTTATGTATGAGAAGGCATAGCAGCAGGGCTCAGAAGAAATGGATGCGGTTATACTGTCCACCAATGCGCCGAAATCCTCGGAGTAGAGGTAGAACCATCCTCCGCCTGTCTCGGGACCGAGACGGTAGTATCCTGTGTAGTAGCGTCTCTCGGGGGATTCTCCACCAGACCACCAGTATTCGAACTCACCGTCGTGCGGGGTAATAGGGAAGCAATCTATTCCATGCTCATTGAGGTAGGCAATAATCCATTCGAGTGACTCCTCCGATTCATCGAGATACGGCTCGCAGCCTGTATCTGTCTGCGGACGCTCATCGGTGAAGAGGAGATAGCATACCCGACACCCGTCGCGGAAATCGAGTGAATCTGTCGCCATAACCATAGCACCATACTGGTCCTCGTATCCGGAACCCCAGTAGACATCATAGGAGGCATCGAACAGGCAGGAGAACTCATCCTCGCTCGTCGCCCAGAGGTCGGGACCTGCCTCCTCGTAATGGCAAAAAGATGAGGAAAAATCTGTCCTGATTATCCGTCTGTTGTAAGCCGAGCAGCCGTTGAAACGGATGATGGATATCCTGTAGTCGGTCCCTGATATACCCGCGACGAACCTCGGTATCTCCGCACGCAGTCGTGCAACATCGTCATCCATACTCGTCGACATATCGATAAATATGACTATATCTACACAGGTAGTACAGGGCGGACAATCGGAGAGAATTGCAAGAGGAGGCGTTGGAATAAGGGAATCGTTCTCCACAAAGTTGAAATTGGAGAGCCCAAGCCCTCTGACATAATGCCCGAGCGAATCGGTAACACAGACATCAACGGTAACAACAGAGCAGGCTGATACAGAAAAGTTCTCCAGCCAGACATTGCTCGTGTCCGCCAGAACAGACGAGAAAAGAAGGATAAAAAAGAAAAATCCTGTTATCCATTTTCGCACATTATCCCCCTGCTTTTCTTTTCTAATAATATGATATAACTATCTTTAGAAATGTCAAGAGAGATTGAAAGCCTGAGGCTAAAAGCGGTTCTGATATACAAAATGCACCTTCCCAGAGAGCAGATTACCCTCCTGGGGGACAGCATAATCGACGCCAAGCCCGCCAAACGGCGCAACGAGCCTGACACCTATCCCGTATGAGGCAAGGAATTGCTGTGAGTATGCTGCATCGGAGAACAGAACAAGAGCAGTCTTCCTGTCGAGGAGCAGCCTGTATTCGAGCGTCCCGAACAGAAGCGATTCTGTCTCGAATTGCTCCTGCTTATATCCACGCAAAAGATTTGCTCCGCCAAACCGTATAAGCTCGCTCTCGGGTATCTCATATTTGGAGAAGATCCTATCGAAAAGGATTCTATTGTGGATTACATTCTTTTCGGCGAGTGGGAAGAACCCGTTGAAGGATAATTTTGTCCTCAGGAAATCCGTCTTTTCGGCTCTGGAACCGCGGACAGAAATGGAGAGTTCTTCGCCCCTTCTCGGCAGGAACGAAGCTTCTATCGCATCGAGACTGCCGAGAAGCTCGACCGAGTTCATATAGACAGCGGATGCCTGCTCGTATTCGATGGTCGAATGCTCATATCCACCCTCAATCTCGAAGGCAGAGGAAACGGGATACCCTACCCCAATACCAAAGGAGCGCTTTAGATACCGTCCTTTTGTCTTCTCGAAGAGATACCTTGGTGAAACCGAGAGCATACCAAGGACAAAAGGCTCCGTATAGTGCAGCTTCAAAACTGTCCTATCCCCGCCTGTCTTTTCCCAGAGGAGTGAAAATATCCTGCCTGTGCCGAATAGGTTTCTGAAGTTGAGGTCTGCCGAGCCAAAGAGCTCCTCCCCAAAGCCGAGATTTGCAAGAACAAAGTTCGTCTGAGCCTCTCTAACAAGAAGCGTGAGCCCGTATTCACCATCAGGATGAACCGCTATCTCATACCCGCTCACATAAACTGTCCCTTTCCTATTCACACGAGAGAGCTGCCTTTCGACCTCCTCCCTCCGGAATAATTCCCCTCTTCGGAACAGGAACTGCTTTTCAACAACCCAACGGTGCGTCCTGGTAAGCCCCTGAACATCCAGAAAATCCAGCCGGACAAGCTCACCGGTCGAGAACTTCCCAAAGATAAGAACCTTACCATCGTCGAAATGAGCTGAGTCAACCACGATGCAAGCAAACGGGTATCCCCTGTTTTCCATACAGGATATTATCCCATCGAACGCAACGGCAAGCTCATCCTTCCTGTATGGTCTCCCGAAAAGGGGTAAAAACCTGTTCATCACAACGGAGGAATCACAGGAATCCACACCAGAGAGGATAACGGATGTAAGGATAGTCTGTTTCCCCTCGGATATTTGGAGGAAAACAGTTACCTCGGATGAGTCGGTGGAAAAGGAAACAGAGTCGGAAAACCTTGCATCGAGAAAACCCTCACCCTCATAGAGACGGTTGAGACGATGCATAACGGTATCAATGAGAGCAGGTGAAAATTCTTCTCCCGTCTCGATATTGAGAGCCTCTCTTAGCTCATCCTCGGGAAAGTAATCATTCCCGGAAGCAACAATCTCCTTCACCCGTGGAGCGGAAAACAAAATGGGGGCAACCAGAAAAGCTATCGCCCCCACAATGAAAAACGAGGAAACCTTCATAAATCTACTTCAAGAGGAGGCATTTCCCCGTTGTCTCGTTTTCTCCCTGCCGCAGTCGGACAAGGTAGGTCCCTGTGGACACACATACACCTTCTTTGTCCCTTCCGTCCCAGACAACATCGTATCTGCCGGGGGAATCTGGGGTTATTTTGAACTCCCTTATCTTCTCACCCTTTATGTTGTAAATCTCAAGTGACGCCTCCTGGTTCCCTTCGAGCAGGAAACTGAGGTGAGTCTCCGCGTTGAACGGATTGGGAGAGCTTCCCAATAGGGCAAATTTCTCGAAAGGCAGGAGAATTACAACTATCGTGTGCTCACCTCTGGCAAGCGGTATGCTTCTTTGGTTAGCTGTTTCCTCCCCATCCACGAGGATGGTTATCGGATAATCGGCAACCTTCTCGAGCCCGACCGTCTCATCCTCGTCCAACAGGACATGAATTCTCCATCGCTTTTCCCCGAACGCTCGGACATCCCTCACAAGCGGCAGGAAGTCCGATTCGATGAACGCTTCCTGTAGAGAATTTGGCGGCTCGGGTGGACAGGGGATATCCAGCCCTTCATCGAACCCATCCGTCGCCTCATCCGACAGAGCAACGGAAAGCTCCCCGAACGAGAAGACAAACCGGATCAGCTCCGTGACATCGTAGCCTCTTGCCTCTGGCTTGGACAAATCACTCCCTATAACGCTCGCTGTGCAAGGTTCAAATGTGCAAACCCAGAACCCCCTGCCAGGATAGAGGAAATCCGAATTTACATATGTTCCTCTCTCAGCGTCATACCAGAATAAGCTGCCGTCTATTATCGCCCCCTCAGGTCTTTCATCCACAGCAGCAAACGGATAATCCGAGGCAGGTGCCCCGACCATATTCCACCCTTCATCGAGCGTAAGTGTAAAGCTCGTCACCGGATAGCCTGTCAGGGTGTATGTTGTATCCTCGAGAGCAAGAACGAAGTAGCCTTTCCCCGGTTCAATACTTCTCCTTGGGAGATACCGGCGTTCAGCTGGGTCATACCAGTATGCGTCACCAACGACGGTGGGGAAATAGTCCCTCACTCCGCCCGTTCCAACAACTATCGGAGAGGAAACGAGGTTCCAGCCACGAGAGAGCGTAACTGTCCACTCCATTTCTGGCGCTCGCTGGTAAGCTATCTCGATTGTATCCCCGACCGAAAACGCAAATTCGGATATCACCTGCATATCGAATTCACCGTTTATGAATGTGAAGGCTGGCACATCTACCGGGTCCCAACGGAGAACACCGGAACCGCCCGCTGCAACGATATTCCAAACAATTATCGTATCAGCCTCGCTTCTTATATCCCTGGACAGCGGCATAGCATCGACCGGACTAAGGAAGAATGCGTTTGCCAGCCCCGGCATAACGGGCAGTGACTCCCTGTCGAGTCCGGTGTCGAACCCATCTGAGGCGCCACCCGCCGTCCCGAATGTCAGCTCCTTCACGAATGTCCCATCCGATGTCCAGACCTCAAGCCTCACACCCCAGGTCAACTCTCCATAATCCCCGACGATGAATGTGCCGTCTCTCGTCATAGGCATTGGTGCAGGTTCTTCTCCTCTGTTGTACTCGATGCTCCTTATCTGGACAGGCGAAGAAGCACCTTCTGGGGCAGTCTCACGAACGAAGTAACGCACCCTGACAATCTCGCCGGAGGAGGCAAATGGCGTTACTCCAGAAAGGTTAACAATTATCGCATCGGAGGTCACAAGCTCCGCCACAGGGTCAGACCAGTCAGAGGGGTAAACCTCTCCCCTCTCAACCGATATCGGTCTTATCACATCAGGGTTGCTCCAAACGGTGAACCGGATGGAGTATATCTCGTTATCATAAAGCTCACCGAGGACAATCGGCACATCAACATACTCGCCATGATGCCCGAATGTGGCAGCAGGTGGTGTCAGCCAGAGAAAACGAGAAGGAGATGGATATGTTACCGTCAGTGTGCAGGCAACAGATATCTCTGGCAATGTAGGGTCTGTCGTCGTTATGAAGATATCCTCGGTATAGACACCGACATCCAGAAGTTCTGCACTGAAGGTAAGCTGTATGTCCTGGTGCCCGAACGACGGAATAGTGCCGGATTCCACCCCTGGGACAAGCCAGGATGCGTCCTCAAAAAGCCACCAGTTGACAGGTCCGGCACCAAGGTTATCGATATGCAAAACCCTGTTCGTGGTGTATCCTTCCTCCAGCGTAGCGGAAAAACTCAACGGATACACAAAGAATGAGCCTGGCGCTCCAAACAAGACGAGTGTCCCGAAGCCCTCCGGCTCGAGTGGCTCGACATCATACGGCCAGCGAGTCTCAGGGAGACCTGTCCTTAGGAATGTGAACGCAACCCCGACAGAATCGCCAAAACCACACTCGAACTCATTCGGGTCGTTCATACCGAGCCTTGCTTCAAGGACAAACTCCCCATCAGAGTAGGTCACCTCCGCCAGAACATTACCCGTCGGAACGGGGTCGCCCATCCAGAGACCATCCGGCATCCCTATACTGCGGAAAAGCAGATTTACATCCTCACCATCGAAGCCGAAGAAGTAGTATCCCTCATCGGATTCCGTCGATGCGTCCCAGCTGCGCGAATAGTCATCATCGAAGAAGAATTTTGTCTCGAGCACAGGCAGAGTGGAGCGAACAGCAAGGTATAGATAAATCCCGTTGTGCTTGAAAAAGAGGGAAAGAGTTGGCTCAACTACAACCTCGGTGCATTCTGCAAGGTCACGCTCGGAGAGCACTCCGTCAATCTCGGGCGCATACCCCTCGTCGTAGTCGACACAGATAAACTCACTGGCAAGCGGGGTAGCAGAGGCTATCGGCGAGTATGCACTGACAAAGGCAGGAGAAGAATATATTGCCCGAACCTTATAGTAGTATGTCGTGTCGTTGCCAGCGGATATGTCGTTGAAATATGTGGTCGCCGTCGTGCAGATGACCGAATACGGACCATAGTAAAGCTCGCTACGGTAGACGATGTATCCCGACAGGACGAGGTCACGCTTGGAATAGAGCGAAAATATCTCCGGAAGCTCCCAGGTCAAAGGGACAGAGTTGTTGAATCCACCCTCAGCGGAGAGACTCCCCGGTGCAAATATCCTCGAGGTGAACTTATAAACAACGAGATTAAACTCCTGAACCGTCTCATCCACACCATCCGTTGCCACAATCCTCACAGGGATTATTCCCTCGAGTTCGCTACCCGGAGTCCAGTTCACAGCACCGGTTGCACTGTCTATCGTCATCCCTGTCGGGGCAACAATAAGCGAGTATCTTATCCCGTCACCGTCTGGGTCGACTGCATCCGCATCGTAGAGGAAAAGCAAGCCCTGAACGGCTATCGTATCCCTCGGGAAAGTAACAAACTCGGGAGCATCGTTGACAGGCTCAACCACAAGCGTCATCGTGTCGGCAAATGTATGCGCACCCCAGACGAACCAGGCAACTATATGCGATGTGCCATTGTAGTTCTCGTCAACAGATACCCACAAATAGTGTCCCTCAATGTAAGGATGGACAGCCGGCTGGTCATCTGACACGAAATATTCAACCCCTGCAGGGTAGAACACATCCTCGAGGTCACAAAGGACAAACGGAGGCGTATCTTCACAAACCGTCGTGTCTGGCAGATGACCAATCCTGCCGATTGTCGCTCCCTCAACAATGTTGGAGAGAGCGGATATATTCCCCTCATCGTCTGTTGCCTTTATCCCGAAGTAATAGACATACCCCTCGGCAAGCCCATAGATTGTGTCCTCCTGATATGTGTAAGCAGAAAGAGGCATCGGTGGGTCGGGAACAGGTATCGCATCATCCCAGTTATCCTCTGTTATATACCCTGTGGAGTAGCGAATCTCATACGATTCTGCCTGCCCCATAAAGTCGTCATCACCGGGTGCGCTCCAGCCGATTATTATCCCGTCCGTCGACTCATCGACAATCGAGAGGTCATCTATTCTCCCTGGAGGTGTAGTGTCTGCAGTTTCGAGCCTCGCACCGACAACATTGGATATCTTCGACCAGTTGTAAGCATCATCACGAACTCTCAGAGCAACCCAGTATTCCTCTCCCGGGGTCAGCCCTTCGATTGTATATCTCTGGAAGCTCCCGGCAGGCAGCACCTCCGGCGGGTCATCTATATGCTCGGCAAAGATGAAATTATCCTCCGTTATATACTCGGTCGAGTATCTTATGTCATACTCGGAGGCTGTGCCGACCCATCCATCATCACCTGTCGAATACCAGCTTATCTGTATCCTATCGGACGAATAATCCTCGAGATGAATGAGTATCCTCGCAGGAGGAACCGTGTCCGGCGCCGCAGGTGTCGTGCAGGATGCAATGTTCGAGAGCGGTGCGAGGTTCCCCGCCTCATCGAATGTCCTAACGGCGAAGTAAAATGTCATACCGGGATAAAGACCAGATACACAGGTATCGATAACCGTTCCCGGAATAAAGCAGACATTCGCAGTGTCTGCAAAAGGTAGCTCCTCCCAGTTAGACTCGGTTATCGGATAGTAGGCATACTTGATGATAAACCCGGACATCATCCCATGGGTTGAGTCATCGCCAACAGCTGTCCAGGTGATGTTTGCAGTTGTCTCGCTTGTGCATTCAGCCACAAGGTCGGTGATTGCAGCAGGAGGAACCGTGTCGAACTCCACTATGGTGAAGAATGAATCGCTCACATCGAAAACCGTCGTATCGGCGATATCGAATATCTTCACAAGTCCAGCCCGTGTCGGAACCGACGGCACCGTCCAAACGAAACCGCCTGTATTCGGACAGGATTCAATTACCGTACTCCAGCTGCTTCCACCATCTGTCGAGATGGCTATTCCGACCGATTCAACCTCCCCCACACTCTCCCACTCTATAAGCTGTGTCTCATCGAAATAGAGCAGTTCTCCGCCGTTCGGGAAGAGAACCGTTATGCTCGTTGTTTCCGCAGGTTCAAGCGTTACCTCGTCCAGCTCCTGCATAACATCGGATGTCAGCTCACCGGAGACAGTCCCCTCTTCACCTGTGCAGGTGTCGGAAATATCGATAACGAGCGTATCCCCAACCGACCAAGGAGTAGGGAAATTGCCTGTATTGACAACGACGAGGGAATCGGAGTATGTGCAGCCGACATCATCCTGGGTCAGTATCTCCCCCGGACGGGAAAGTATGTAAGCCTCGAAGGTGATGCACTCGTTCTCCGGATACCCGCCACCCGACGAGTGAACACGGACCGTAACAAGATGGCTCGTTCCTTGCGAGAAAACAGGCAGAGCAATCAAAATCAGCATAAATGCAAACGCAAATCTTCTCATTGTCTCCCCCTGATTTGGTCTTATATTTTTAAAATTTAGTCAGAAGCCAGAAGAAAGTCAAGAAAAATACCGTTGCTTGGCTCAACCCGTGGTTTTTGGGTAAAAACCTCTTGACATTGCTTTTATTTTTATAATTTTACTCCTTTGAAGTTTGCCTCAAGGAGGTGCGTATGGCAAAAAGAGTTGGGGTATTGACAGGAGGAGGCGATTGTCCTGGGTTAAACGCAGTAATAAGGGCGATAGCGATTGCTGGGGCAAAGCGATACGGATTCAGGACAATCGGGATCGAGAAGGGATGGAAAGGCGTTCTCGAGATGCTCACTCGTCCACTGACACCAGACGATGTCTTCGATATCGTGAGCTTGGGCGGGACCATCCTCAAGACATCGAGAACCAACCCATACAAGGACAAAAAGACGGCTGAGCTTCTACGAGAGAACCTACGAAAGCTGAACCTCGATGCGCTCATTGCTATCGGTGGGGATGATACCCTTTCTGTTGCATACAAACTGTCCAAGGAAGGGTTCAATGTTGTTGGTGTGCCGAAGACGATAGACAACGATGTTGCCCTGACTGACAAGACATTTGGTTTTGACACAGCTGTGAATATTGCAACAAGGTCGCTGGATTCCTTGAAGACCACTGCATTTTCCCACGAAAGGACGATAGTTGTTGAGATTATGGGACGACATGCAGGCTGGCTAACACTCGAGTCCGGAATTGCCGCAGGAGCAGATGCTGTGCTTATTCCAGAGAAACCGTTCAATCTCGATGAGTTGTGCAACCTCCTCGTCAAGAAGTACGAGAGCGGCAAGCGGCATGCAATCATTGCAATATCTGAGGGTGCAAGGCTGAAGCTTGAGAACGGAACATCGGATGTCGTCGTTCAGGACATAGTCAAAGACGCATTCGGGAATGTTCGTCTCGGCGGAATTGGCAAGGCAGTGGCAAAGGCTATCGAGGAGAAGACGGGTATCGAGACAAGGAGTGTTGTTCTCGGGCATCTTCAGAGGGGTGGTACACCGTCGGCGTTCGATAGATGGCTGGGAACAAGGTACGGACTAAAGGCAGCGGAGCTGGTGGCAAACGGTGAATACGGGAGGATAGCAGCCCTGCGTGGAACAGAGGTCGTCGGTGTGGAGATGACCGATGAGATACTCGAAACGAGAACTGTTCCACCTGATTTGGCAGAGCTTACAGAACTATTCCAACCAATAAAATAAAGGAGAGGGAAATGGCAAAGAGGATTGCCATAAACGGATTTGGAAGGATAGGACGGCTCGTCTTCAGGAGAGGGCTTAACTTTCCTGATCTCGAGTTTGTCGCAATCAACGACATAACTACCCCCGAGACGCTCGCACACCTCCTCAAATACGACTCCATCCACGGAAGGTTTCCGGGGGATGTCAAGGTCAACGGAAACGAGCTTATTGCCAATGGCAAGAGGGTTCCAGTATTCTGTGAAAGGGAACCGGAGAAACTCCCATGGGAAAGGCTCGGAGTTGAGGTTGTGGCAGAATGCACAGGAAGGTTCAGGGAGAGAGAGCAGGCTGAGAAACACTTGCTCGCTGGCGCAAAAAAGGTGTTAATCTCTGCGCCCGCGAGGGGGAAAAGCCATGTTCCGACCATCGTTTTCGGGGTCAACGATGATGAATACAGACCGGACGACAAGGTGCTTTCCATAGGTTCTTGCACTACCAACTGTATTGCTCCGGTTGTAAAGGTGCTCGACGACAATTTCGGGATAGTTCATGGGTTCATGACGACCGTTCATTCTTACACCAGTGACCAGCGGCTTATGGACCTGCCTCACAGGGATCTACGTCGTGCGAGGGCTGCTGGAATCTCTCAGATACCAACAACAACAGGCGCCGCAAAGACCGTCGGAATTGTCCTGTCGCATCTTAAGGGAAAACTTGATGGTGTTGCCATTCGCGTCCCTACAGCGGACGGCTCCATTGTTGACTTCGTATGTGAGGTGAAGAAGGAAACAACCGTTGAGGAGGTGAACGAAGCGTTCAGAAGGGCTGCTGAGGGAAGTATGAGAGGGATACTCGAATACTCCACCGAGCCGCTCGTCTCCACTGATATTATCGGAAATCCACACTCATCAATATTCGATTCTCTTCTGACGAATGTCATTGATGGAAGGTTCGTTAAGACATTCTCCTGGTATGATAATGAGTGGGGATTCTCTTGCAGAATGGTCGATATGCTAAAGAAAATGTAAAGGAGATTGCTTATGAGTAAGATAACTATTGATGACCTCGATCCTGCGGGCAAGAGGGTTATTTTACGGGTCGATTTCAATGTCCCACTATCAGAGGGCAAGGTAGCAGATGACACGAGAATAAGAAAATCCCTCCCAACGATAAAGGCAGTTCTAAAAAGGGGTGGAATGCCGGTCATTATTTCGCATATCGGGAGACCAAAGGGGAAGATCGTTTCCGAGCTTTCACTCACACCCGTTGCCTCCCATCTTGAGAAGCTTATCGGGTATCCAGTCTCATTTATCTCCGATTACCTTGACGGGGAGATTAGGTTTAAGAAAGAGAGCATAGTCATGTTAGAAAACATCCGATTTCATCCCGGTGAGGAAAGAAACGATAAGCGGTTTGCCAAGAAGCTCTCCAGGCTTGGGGATAGCTACATCAACGATGCGTTCGGTGTTGTTCACAGGAAGCATGCATCGGTGGTTGCATTACCGGAGCTATTCGATCAACCTGCAGCAGGATATCTTTTAATAGAAGAGGTTAAGAACCTGTCGCATCTTCTTTCCGCGCCTGAGCATCCGTTTCTCGCCATTATAGGCGGAGCAAAGGTCTCCTCAAAGATCGGCGCAATAAACAGTTTGCTGGACAAATCAGACACTGTCTTCATCGGGGGGTTGATGGCATGTGCGTTTTTCAGGGCTCTCGGAGTAGATGTGGGCAAAACTCCGGTGGACGAGAAATCCGTCGAGCTCGCATCGGAGATCATAAAGCAGGAAAAGCTCTTCGAGAAGAAACTACTGTTGCCTGTGGATTCTGTGGCATCATCTGAAAAGCCCGAGACAGCAGAACCCATCACCGTAAACTGGGACTCCATGCCCAGGGATGCAGCTATCTATGACATCGGTCCAAGCACAATCGAAATGCTCTCATCGGAGATATCGAGGGCAAAGACCATCTTCGCGAATGGACCGGTGGGGCTGTTCGAGATTGAGAAGTTCAGTGTAGGAACAAGAGAGGTGCTGCTTGCTATAGCAGAGAGAACGAAAACGGGTGCGTTCACTGTGATTGCAGGTGGGGACACACTTGCAGCTATGAACAGACTGGGGATCTCTGAGGAATCGTTTTCGCATGTGTCCACGGGTGGAGGAGCGTCACTGGAGTTTATAGGCGGGGCAAAACTGCCAGGACTGGAGGTCCTCCCGGAAAAATGAGAAGAAAACTTGTAGCAGGCAACTGGAAAATGAATAAAACCGTCCCTGAATCGGTCGAGCTTGTCCGCCAACTAAAGGAAGGTCTCAATAGATACAGTGATGTTGATATCGCTATATGCCCACCGTTCACATCACTCTCTCCCGTCCACAGGGAGATCCAGGAAACAAAGATCCTGCTTGGCGCCCAGAATGTGCACTATGAAAGCTCCGGTGCCTTCACTGGCGAGATCTCAGCAACAATGCTTATCTCCTGCGGTTGCAAACTGGTTATCCTGGGGCACTCCGAGAGAAGAAGACTGTTCGGCGAGGACAATCAACTAATCAACAAGAAAATCCAAACCGCCCTGAATGCAGGGCTTGTGCCTATCCTATGCGTCGGAGAAACAATCGAGCAGAGGGAACAGAACATTACATCCGATGTCATAAGAACACAGCTAACCGAATCGCTTGACCGTGTTCACCTAACCGGTGATAACCTCATTATTGCCTATGAGCCTGTCTGGGCTATCGGGACGGGAAAAACTGCCACACCTGAACAGGTGGTATCCGTTCACAGGCTCATCCGAACCATCCTCACAGAACGATATTCAAAAGATATAGCGGAAAAGACGCGCATCCTATATGGCGGTAGCATCAAACCGGAGAACGCTAAAACACTTTTCCCTGAGCCAGAAATAGACGGTGGACTTGTCGGGGGAGCGAGCCTCGACGCAGGAAAATTCATACGGATTATCGAGGCAGCACATTCTTGTTGACAAAACGAAGAAACTGGGTATTTTGATATTTTACTAATTCTTGTTGAAGGGGGAAACAAAGGATGTTCACAGTTCTTGTAGTACTTTTCATCATAGTAGCCGCCGCAATGGTGGTTTCCATTCTCATGCAATCTGGTAGAGGTGAGGGGCTTGCTGGAGCATTTGGAGACTCATTTGCTGGTGGCGCTGTGTTCGGTGGAAGAGGTGCACAGGAGTTCCTGACCAAGGTTACAACGGTGCTTGCAATAATATTCGTTCTCCTCTGCATAGGAATAAATATGTATATTGCCAGTCCACCGGGGAGGAAAGCGAAATCTGTTATCAGGGAAGAGGCAGGTCAGCCGATGGCTCCAGGTGGAGCAGAACAACCGGCACCTCCTCAACCTCCTCAGGGGGAATAGCCCGGGTGGCGGAAATGGCAGACGCGCATGGTTGAGGGCCATGTGGGCAAAGCCTGTGCGGGTTCAAATCCCGCCCCGGGCACAAGATATGACTACCTCAGCAAAATCAGCTTCTTGGTTACTACCTGACCGCTGGCTCTCATTCTGACAAAATACATCCCGCTCGATACATCCCGCGGTTGCCAGATGACGGAATGCTCTCCTCTGGTTTTTTCGACTGGCAAGCTCTCAACCCTCCTGCCGAGGATGTCGAACATTGCAAGCTCGATATTATCGCTAACATCTTCTGGGATAGTATAAGTTATCTCAACCGATGAATTGAACGGATTAGGCTTAATCGATTTTATCCCGAATCCCTCGGGCATTGCCGCTGCCTCCTCGATGCCTGTGCCTGCTATATAGAACTCCCAGCAGAATGGGATAGGTGTATCCGGATGTGTCCAATCCCAGCGCCGACCAAGATGATTGGGACCATAACCAAGAGATGTTCTGTCTGTTGCCTCCTCGAGGCAGACACGGACGGTTTCTCCTCGCTCGAATGTTAAGCCAGCTTCTCCTGTATTGAGAACGAGCAGGGAATCGTGTAGCCAGTGCATACCGGGAGATGAAATGGTATATTCTCTCTCATTGACAGACAGGCGGATGGAGGTGGTATCGATTTTGGAACGGTAGACCATCCAAGGAACACAGTATGGGTAATCCACCCATTCCCCCCATTCTCTGTGGGTGCTATCGGGGATAGCGGGGATAAAGTAGCTGTAACACCGAGGCTCTGTGGGCGGTCCTGTGCCATCTGTATCGGGATATGGATAGTAATCGTACGAGTAAGTATCCAATACAACAACCCGTATCTCTAACAGAGAATCGTAGACCTGGCTGCCATCTGATGGATAAGGATCTGATGCAACAGGACCAATATAGTCTATCCCAAAACCTTCCATCCAAAACTCCGCTGTTCCCCCGGATACATCTTCGACCCAGAGAGATATGAGCCCCGGGAGGGGAGCCAGAAAGAACTCAATGGGATAGAAAGCCTGCCCCAGGCTAGGAGAAATAGTGTCACCTGTAATAAACCATACGGGTCCTGCATAATAACAGGGACCAGGGTCACCAACATAGTGATCGGAATACTGATGAGGAGAATACATACTACAGTGATCCAGATGGACAAAGCCCATCGGGTTTACCCTTGGGCCAGGAAAGATGTGCACTTCCCAGCAAGAATCTGATAAGGTGTCTATCCACCAATCATAGGATAGCTCGCTTGCCGCATACAGGGTATCTAACGCATCTTCGTCCCCCATGTCCCTGATGCCTAGCCAAAAGCGCCACCAGGGATCACGAGTAGAACCCGGAGGATAAATGAAATCGCCTCCCCGGGAAACTACCCCAAATATCAGCGTTGACCAGTCAATTTCTTCATCACTTGTAATCCTGAATGTAAACGGCTGAAATACATCCGATGTGGTATTATCCGTTACAATGCCAGCAATCCACATTATGACATGACCGCTATCATCAAACACTGGGAATAGTTCGATCGCCGGATCACCAGAGCGCTCGCCGGTTATTGGACCAAGCCCTTCTGGTTCAATCAATTCAATCTCCAGCGGGAGAAGTGGAGAAGAACAGAGGAGAAAAGCCAGAATAATAACCACTTTCCTCATTTTATATCTCCTTTTTTGTGAGGGGAGGGGAATGTCCCCTCCCCTGTTGGTTGTTCACTACTTCAGCAGTATCACCTTCTTAACATCCTCGAAAGCACCAGCAAAAAGCTTAATGAAGTATATCCCCGTTGGAGTTCTATCATTAGCATTCCAGACCACAGAATGGCTACCCGAGGCAAGAGCTTTCTCCTTCATCAGGCTTTCTACCTTCTGACCCTGAACATTATAGACCGTGATGCTAACCTCTGCCTCTTTTGCGAGTTCAAATTTTATTTCTGCTCTGGAGTTGAACGGATTAGGCTTAATCGATTTTATCCCGAATCCCTCGGGCGTTGCCGCTGCCTCCTCGATGCCTGTGCCTGCTATGTAGAACTCCCAGCAGAATGGGATAGGTGTATCCGGATGTGTCCAATC
>JAGGUN010000008.1 GCA_021158465.1 bacterium | reverse complement strand
GCTGATAAGGGTTTAAGATTCCTTCATGCTACAAATATCACTGAAATTGGTATTAACTATAAAAGAGATGAAAGGTTTATCGATCCTTCAAGCAAGATGAATTTTCCAAATGCTTATGCAAAGGTTGGGGATATTTTGTTTGTGAGAGTCGGTGTCGGTTGTGCTGGTAGAGTTGCTATCGTTGATGCTGAAGAAAATGAAGGAGTAGCAACCGATTACATTCATATTTTTAGGGTGAAAAAAATCAATCCTTATTTCCTTGTTATCTATCTCAAATCAAGATTTGGTAAAGATTCCATAAATATTTTGAAACACGGAGTTGGAACTGTGAGTATAAACAAAAAAGATCTTTTGTCTTTACCTATTCCTGTTGTTTCCACAGAAATCCAGAAAGAGATAGGCAATAAATATGAAGAAATTTTGAGAGAATACAGGTTTAATATTTTTAATGGCAAAGACTTATCTATATGTAAAATAAAAACTAAGAATTTAATAATTGATTTGGAAAAGATTTTACAAGAAACCTCCCGATGAAAAACAAAACGAAAAAGAAACTAAAAGAGTTTTGCTTAAAATGTAAAGATTATTTGAATAGCAAGAAACTTACAACTACAGCAGGAAAATATAATATTGAGCTTTCATCAAGAACACTCTCTGATGTTATTGAAAAAAATGTAATTAGTTTTACCATCGACTTTTTTGGAAAAGATAATGTGAAATACGGTAGTTGGAGTGGCTATGATGTGATTATTATTGATTTGGAAGGCGAAACTGTTTATGTAAATATCAAAACTAATTTATCCAATCCAAATATGGATGGCACATGGTTATGTAGTGCTTCTGTAATTGAAAGGCTCAAAAAAAGAGGCATATTAGAACATCTTTATTGCACCAAATTTGAATATATTAAAGAGCATAACATCCTAAAATTTATTTCGGGCAAGGTAGCAGGACCCATTTCGGATATTCAGTTGATATATTATACAAAGGGTGAAACAACGAAATATAGAATAAGGAAAGAATATAACGGAACTCATTGTCATATCTTAAATAAGTATTATGAATAAGGAGAGAATGTAAATTATGAACAAAGAAGAGAAGGATATAAAACTAACTATAAAAGAACTAAAGAAATTAGACAAAGAAAAATTTTATTTCGTAGGTGCGAAGATCAAATGCCCACATTGTAATTATGAATTTGGCATAGAAAGAGAGTACATGGGAGTTATTACCTGCCCTTATTGCGGGGAATATGTGGAAGGATGATGCAAAGTTAAAACCTGAAATGAACAAAATATTATCAATAGAATCCCTTTCCTTAGATGTCAAGTATGAATTCAATTCCGATAATAGGAGACTGTATTCTGGTAAGGATGGGGCAATCATTTTAGCGGAAGGTGGAATTGGCTAAGAAGAGTGAATCTCTGGAATCGCTCGTTGAGAGGACGAGCAAAGCAATCGTTATGATAAAGACCCCGACAAGCTCGGGCTCCGGGACGATTGTCGACCCTCGTGGGCTTATACTGACCAACCGTCATGTCGTGGGGACTGAGCAGATCGTCTCTGTCCTGCTCTATAACAACATCGAACTCCGCGGGAAGGTTCTCCTTTCTGACAGAAAATACGATTACGCTTTCCTTGTTGTAAATTATGAGGCGCTTTTGAAGACAAAGCCTGTTTTCCTCGAGCCCGCTTTTAGCTTTGATGTGAAAGCAGGGGAATCTGTTATTGCGCTTGGTTATCCGCTTGGGCTTGCAAGCGTCGTTTCACAGGGGATAGTCGGTAACCCATCCCTTGAACTCGAAGGTGTGTTCTACATCCAGCTGACCGCACCGCTTAACCCTGGTAGCTCCGGTGGTCCGCTTGTGACCGATGATGGAAAATTCATCGGTATTAACACATCGAAACTGCGTGCGGAAAACTTTGGCTTTGCTCTGCCCGTCGGTTGCGTCGAGCAGGACTATAAATCTCTTCTGAAACTCAATTTCAACATCCTGCTGGATAAACTTTCTTACTGTCCTGTTTGCGGCGTAATGCTTATGGAGAAAACCCGTTTCTGTCCATATGACGGGTATATGATACCGGAGATAAAAGAAAGATGGAAGAGTTACAAGAAGCTTGAAAGCAGTCCGACACAGCCGCCCGGTGGCGAAATAGAATGTCCTGTGTGTCACAACCGCTTCAGCCCCGAAGGGAAGAAGTATTGCCCTTACTGTGGGGTCGCACTCTTTAAGGAGGAGAAATGAACTGGTTCCATTTTGGCAGTCGCGTTCAAAAGATTGAGCGCTACCGTGATATGGTTGATGAGGCTCTGGTATCCCTCGGATATAAAACACCGGAGTCAGTCGAGACGGAGAACGGCTTCAGATGGGAAATAAGTTATGGCAATGCATATATAAATGTCGAACTGCTCCGCTCCAAAGCAGAAGGGGTGGGACTGTTCGCTGCATATTCACCTATACTCCGCTTCCCCACAGAAAAGCAACTTATCCTACCGATGTATCGCAGACTGCTTGAACTGAACAATTATTACTATATAGGACCTGTGAAATTCTTTGTCTATGAGGATGTCGTTGCCGTCGGAGCAAGTAAGAGCCTGAAAAATATCGAGAAGGAGGATATGGTCGATATAGTTGAGGCGGTCTCGTTCGTTGCAGATGAGTATAACGACAGATTATCGGAGGAGTTTTCTGCCCCTAAAATAAGATAATCTGTGTCTTTTTCTCTTAATCTACTTCAAGTAATAATTGATAACCTGCCGCAGAATCAGCAGATGCAACTACAATGTAATACTCTTCCTGGGGTATTGTCTCGTAGCTAAACCGCTCTGGGGATGTCTGGGAGACATTGTTGGATTGAGCGACGGGAAATTCTCCTTCCGAATCGAAGAGGTAAATATCGAGGTCTGCCACACCCATCCAGGAAAGGGTGAATGTTATTCTTATCTCTTCTGGCGACAGAAAGTGGAAGATGTCTATATCTCCCGTATAGCTGTCGGTGTATCCGCCGGATGCGAGATTGCCCGAGAGCCGGTAGTTTGTTGCGATTGAGAGCTCCTGTGCGGATGAGAAATCATCGTTTTCCTCGACCTCCTGTATCGGATACAGTGAATCGGATGTTATCTTTGTGTAAAAGTCGAGATTAGGGACTATTCTTTCTCCGGTTATGGAGATTGTGTCGTTTGAGGAGAATGTTCCGTTTGAGTCCTTGTCGAAGAAGCCGAAGAGCTCTGGTGCAATTGCTATGATAGAATATTCCCCCTCCTCTGATATGTTGAACAGGTATGTCCCTGACGAGAGGATTCCGGTCGATTCTGCCTCGGAGTAAGTTGAATCGCCTTCCCATATAACGAGCCTGACGGAGATATCCTCGTGTGTTATCTCTGCACCGACCGGGTAGATGACCTTTCCAAGTATCCTGCTGTGGCTCTCTTCTTTGGGTGATGTCGGGTTCTTCGAGCAGGAGAGGAGGAGTGCTGCGATGATAATAGCAGGCAGATAGATGTTTTTCATACACCGTGTTAAGCGACCCGAAGGGCAAGCCACGATAGTGGCGTAGCGTTTTGCTTGGCGGTTCATTTTCTAAATCCATCCTTGCGTATATTTCGGATAATTATATTCGTCTATTAATTTAGTGAGCGTTTTATCTGATCGACCGATGTAACATTTAACTTTATCTGCAATGGATTTTGTAATCTTGCAGAATGAAATATATTTTTCAGTAGGGTTTGGGTTATAGTAGCACCCATAAGCTCGTGCAATCTTATCGTCCCACAGAGGAAAGAAGTTAGGAGCTAAAAGATGCAAAGTTTTAGCCACTGCCACGGGGCTTTTTCTTCCCTGCATTTTTCCTGAATTGATTTGTAAAGCCTCAAGAAACCTGTTGAATAAATCCCTTATATCATCCTCATCGGAATTTGATAAGCTCGAAATGTCTCTATTCCTGAAGTTTTCAATTTTTTGGAAATTGTCAGCTATACACCCCTCCAGTTTATCGAAATCGAAAATTCCATATCTATAAAATGCCTGATTCCATGTTAGCAACAATACACCTAACCCGTCTGCCATATCCGAAGGTCTACCCCAAAAATGGGATACAAGGAAAGTTGCTACTTTGTACATAGCATCACGCTTCTCATGTTTTTCAAATTCCTCGCAACCTTTAAGAAATTCTTCACGATTTGGAATATTCATATTATTTATCCCTCCATTCATCTATTTTAGATTTCACCAAGCAAAATGTCGTCTGCTTAAAATATAAACGAGACTTTTCCCGAGGTCAATTGTTTTCTTGACTTTTCGCACTTTGGTATGTAGGTTTTTCTAAAATGGTAAGGAGATCTTTTTGGGTGGTATGGTTGATTATACTTTCCTGTGGTGCTCCTGCAAAGAAGGTTAGGGTTGCTTCGGAAGGTGTCAAGCCTGAACTGAGGAACATGGTTTCCGAGCTTATACTCAGACATCGGTTCTCCGAGGCTATTTCGTCTATTCCTGACACGGCTGATGCAGACGCCATCCTTCAAAAGGGGTACTGCCTTTACAGGCTGGGTTACTTTCATAAGGCTGCATCTGTTCTCTCGCATCCCTTTCCTGATAATGAGCTACTTGAGCCTTATCGGGTTTATCTCTATTATAAGAGTTTGGTCTCTGGTGGTTTACTTGATAGCTTGGGGCTTGCCGATTTTGCCGCTCTTGAGGATTCTATCCCGGAACCACTTCTGGGTGAATATCTTGTTACCCTCGCCGATGGGTACAGAAAAATGGGCAGATACGACAGTGAGTATAAAATACTTGACAGGCTTCTTTCTCTTCCCGCTGGTTACAGGGGGTTGAGTTCATATCAGATACGCTATCGGCAGGGTGTGTCACTTGTCAGACAGGGGAAAACCTTGGAGGGGAAAAAGAGACTCTCTTCTCTTGTTAAAGAGATACTTGCTAATGAGAAGGTCAGGAAACAGAATATAACGGTTGCAATTTCGTCTGCTGATTTTCTGATCGAGACTGCTCCGGACGATCCAGGTTACCTTTTCCTTGCAGGGATGGCAAGCTATTATAAAGAAGGGAATAAGAGGGAGGCGCTTTCGCTTTTCGAGCGTGCGGAGAAGAAAGGCTATAGAAGACGGAAGCGAGCTCTTTACTGGAAGGCTCTTTGCTATCGGTCTCTTGGGAATTATCAGAAAGCTGAGGATATCTTGACTTGGCTATTCGAGAAGGGGTATTCTACTGGCTGGGTTTGTTATCAACTCGGGCTTGTTAAGCGTTCTCAGGGTAGGTTCTCTGATGCTGTCAAATATTTTGAGCGCTCGGTGAGGCAGGAAGACAGTTCATCCCCGTATTCTCTATTCAAGCTTGCTGAGATGTGTCGCTGGGATATGGGTAAGCTTGGGAAATCTGCCGCCTATTACGAGGAGCTTCGTAGGTACCGTCGCTCCTCGTTTTATGACATTGCTGCACTGCGTTCGGGGCTTGCCAGGTTCTGGAACAAGGAATATAAGAAGGCGCGAGAAGATTTTGCATTCATAAACCGGAAGAACGGCTTCAGCGATGAGGCTTTTCTTGCCACCGCTCGGTTCTGGGAGGCAAGGGCTTGCATTGCACTCGGTGATAGCTCTTCTGCTGACTCTCTGTTTCGTCTGATATCGGATAAGCCTGTGTTCTATGGGTATGAAGCGAGGTTTCTGCTTGCGGGCAGTGAGCCGGATTTCTCTTATCATCCTATTAACAGGCAAACGGTTTCCTCCCTTTTTTCTGCTGCGGAGGCGACACTCTTGGAGTTAGGAGAGAAGCGGGAGTATCTGGTGGATGATATATCTCTTACTCGTGGCAGGCTTCTTGTATCGCTTGGGCTTGTAAAGTACGCTCAAGCGGAGCTACGGTGGTACAGGGATAGGTTTGTAAGGTCGCCGATGGAGCGGTTACATCTGTGGCGGGAGCTTGTCCAGTGTCATCTTTTTTCTGATGCTGTCTTGGTGGGTGAATTGCTTGCTAAATCTTTCCCCGATGAGAGGTCTGTGCTGCGTCTCTCTCATCCGCTCTTTTTTGCAGACGAGGTAGATTCCCTTTCACGCAGGGCTGGTTTCTCGCCATATCTTCTGCTTGCACTTATTCGAAAGGAATCCTGCTTTGACCCGTATGTTATTTCTCCTGCTGGGGCAACTGGTCTATGTCAGATGATGCCTGGCACTGCGGAGAGACTCTCTCCTAAGGTCTCAGACAAATTGTTTGACTATCGTGTGAACCTATCGCTTGGTATGGATTATCTTTCGTTGCTTTTCAGCAAGTTCGGTGGAGATATATGTCGTGCTCTTGCCAGCTACAATGCCGGCGAAGAGGCGGTTTCCAGATGGGAGTCGAAGTATCTCGACAGGACGCGGTGGTCCTTTGTGGAGAATATCGACTACAAGGAAACCCGTCACTATGTCAAGCGGTTGCTTACATACTTTTATGCATATCAGGAGCTTTGGGGATGAGGAGGCTTGTTTTCTTGTTTCTCCTGTTTCCTGTGTTTTTGTTTGCTGGTGATGGTACAACGCTTGTCGTTCCGCCGTTTGAGCATTGCTGGGGGGTACACAAAGGGACAGAGGAAAAGCTCAAACTGCTTTTGGGGAAAGATAAAAGCTTCAATGACCCGCAAGGATTGTCCTGTGTGAAGCTTTTTGCCTGGGATGACACGACTACCGATGAGGACGACGATGAGTTGACGGTCTACGGTGTTAACTCGGGGAACAATGAGATAATATACAATAACTCGATGCACTCACTCGGCATCTGGGGGAACAGATATGGCTCAGAGGTAAAAATGTCGTCTCCGAAGGGCATTGCTGCTGACCCTGAAGGGAATGTATATATAGCTGATTGTGGAGCCCATCGGGTCGTTTATCTGGTAAACGACGGTAAGGATCTGCATTTTGTGAATACTATTGGTGATGATATTCTTTCTGCTCCGTTTGATATCGCCTTGGACTCAAGAGGTTTTCTGTATGTAACTGACACTGTGAAGAGTGCGATATTCAAATTTTCTCCGGATGGTGAATTTGTCACGGCTATAGGTGAGGGCGTTCTTTGGTCGCCGAAGGGGATAGATGTTGTCGATATGGGGGAGAAATGGCGCTATTATAATGAGGAGTTTATTGCTGTTGTCGATTCATTCTCAATGAGGGTGGTGAGGCTTTCAATGGATGGTCGTCTTGAGGGAAGGGTTTCATCCTCCGATTACTTCGCTTCTCCTGTGGAGTTTAACTATCTTGCGCTCGATTATATGAACGATATCTGGGTCACCGACAGGGTTAATCATATTATCCACAAGTTTGACCACCACCTAAGCTTTCTTACCGTATTTGGTGGATATGGGACGAAGAATGGTCAGTTTGTTGAGCCGAGGGGGATATGTATCTGGCGTCGGTATGGGCAGACATTCGTCTCGGAAAGGATCGGAGCCCAGTATTTCTGGATAGGAACGGACATCAAGGATCTTTCAGTAAAGAGGGATGGAGACGAGTTGAGAATCTCCTATACCCTGACCGAGCGTAGCCTTGTAACTGTTGAAATACTTGATAGGAAGGGCAAGAAGCGTCTTGACACACCGATTAATAAAACCGTTTTGAAAGCTGGGAGGCGGACGACTGTCTGGCGTATTCCGAGGGAACATCTTGGCAGGGGAGTGATTTTGGTTCGTATCACCGCTGAGCCGAGGTATTCATCGAAAGGGCATCTTGTAAGCACACGGGAGAAGAAGGCTAAGATATAGCTTTTACAGCCTTTCTGCTACGGCGTTTGCCATATCTATGGTAGAAGCGGTCCCGCCCATATCGTATGTTCTGACCCTTCCTTCGGCTATAACATCGGCAATGGCTGTTTCGAGTCGTTTTGCCATCTGCTTTTCACCCAGGTAATCGAGCATAAGCTTGACGGAGAGCAACATTGCGATCGGGTTCACCTTGTATTTTCCTGCATACTTTGGAGCGGAGCCGTGAGTTGGCTCGAACAGGGCGGTTGTGTCGCCTATGTTTGCGCTTGATGCGAATCCCAGTCCGCCAACAAGCTGGGCAGATAGGTCGGATGTTATATCACCAAATAGGTTGCTCGTAACGAGGACATCGTAATTCTCAGGATTTTTAACAAGCCACATCATTATGGCATCGATGTTTGCCTCTTTGGTCTCGACTTCCGGGTATTCCTTCTGTATCTCCCGGAACACATCCCTCATAAGCCCGGAGGTTTCCCTAAGGACATTTGGTTTTTCAACGAGTGTCACAGAGCGGCGGTTGTTTTCTTTGGCGTATTCGAACGCTGCACGGATTATCCTCTCTGCGCTCCTTCTTGTTATTATCCGGAGGGAGACTGCGGTATCCTTATCTGGGGAGAAGTCAAATTTTGCCATATTGGAGCTGTGCTTCTTCACTGCCTCCCGTATCTCATCCGGGAATGGACAGAACTCAACTCCGGAGTATAACCCCTCCGTGTTTTCTCTGAAGACCACCAGGTCAATGTTATCTTTGTAGTTCAATGGATTCCCCTTGAATGCCTTACAGGGTCGCATATTGATGTAGAGGTCGAATATCTGGCGGAGCTTCACAATTGGGCTGTAATAGACAAACCCTTTCCCCTTAAGGCTTGGGTCGAGCTCCTTTGCCGCTTCTTCCTTTGGCTTCGATGTAATCGCTCCGAACAGTGTGCAGTCGCAGGATTTGATAAGTTCGACTGTTCTTTCTGGTAGAGCATTTCCCTCCCTTTTCCAGAACTCCCAGCCAACCTCGCCCTTGATGTATTCGGCGTCGATGGCGAGCTTGTCCAGCACGACAAATGCTGCATCCATGACATCAACTCCGACGCCGTCTCCCGGTAAAACTGCGATCCTGTATTTCGGCATCTTTACCTCTTTATGGTTTGTTTTAGTTTTTCTTCTATGTTGAGATCATACCCCTGGCTGATTACTGTGTATCTGTTTGAGTTCTTCCCGACAAATATGATAACTGGAAGTTCGATTTTCTCCTTTTCATTGTCTCCGACTAATATTTTAAGCAATTGAAAATTCTTGTCCACGGCTGTCTTTGGTAAAATCGAGTTTTGTGCCTCCTCTTTGTTCACCAGCCATAAGACCTCGATCGAGTCTTTATTCTCCTCGCTAAAGCGTAGGAGGATGGGGAGCATCCTTTCTGTTGGTTCCTCGTTTAAGCCAAGGAAAACGAAAAACCTGTCTTTCTTCTCAGATGTTTTATACGATATGCTTCCTGTTCCTATTTTGGGCAAGGTAAATGCAGGTAAGATTCCGTCTGCTGGTTTCTTCTCTGGTAAAAAGAGAGGCTTTTCGAGTTCGATATCAAGTCGTGTTGTTTCGGCGGGCGTAATTTCCACGGGGAATGTTTGAACGAGGACGCTTCCTGATGCGTCCCTCTGTCCCACCTCGACGAGGTATTTCCCGTCTCCCAGTTCGACGGTGAACAGCCCGTTTGAGTCTGTGGCGGTTCCAACCTCGTCTATCGGGAAGTGTCCGCCGTTGTTCAGCACGGAGATAGCAAACTGTTCAAAATCGGGGACGGGCTTCCCGTTCCTGAGGATTCTCACACTCAACTCACCCGTGGTGGTATAATGGGATGTAACGTTCTCTATTTCGAATCCGCCTCTGGCAACAGCAAATGTTATATTGTGCGGGTGGTTTCGCTCGAATCTGGTAAAGTTCCCGAACATAGATGGGTTATCGAGATAGACCGGTATCCAGCTTTCCCCATCGAATATCTCCACCCAGCTTGCGCCGTTTTTTTCCTCGCCGAAGTATCTGTTGTACACCCTCCTTGCAGGTATTCCGAGTGTTTTCAGTATTGCGGTTGCGAGTAGTGAAATTTCTGTTTTTGTTCCTCTGCGGCTTTTCAGCACAAGTAGCGGTGGTTTCATTCCGCTGAAGAAGCTTGATTTACCCTCCTTTATCGAGTCGGCGATGAAGTTGTTGACATATCTTGCCACCTCTTGGATACTCTTTTTCTCTTTGAGAACGGGGGAGAAGCGTTCAAATAGTGGTTTCCTCCAGCCCTCGACGGGTTCCTCATATATTCTGTATGTTAGGATGTATCTTCGGAAGAGAGAATCTGGGATAGAGTATGGTGCTGTTTGTTTTGTCTTGTGCGAGTATAGGACATGCTCTGCGAGGATAGTGTGCGTCATCTCAAGCCTATCGAGGTGGGGCATCCGGTTGATGAGCCATATTGCGTCATCCTGGAGTGAGTCGGGGAGAAGGAGGACACCGTTTAGAAGCTCGTTCCAGTTTCCGGCAGCATCGACGAGTGATGAGAAAAGCTCCTCCTGAACGGAATCAGGGAACTGTTCGACCGCCTTTCGGATGGCTGTTGAATCTGGTGTGCAAAACTCAGAGGAAGAGAGGGTAGCGGGAAGGAAGAGAAGCAGAACAAGAAGGAGCCTCCTCATTTTGCGATTCCCCTTTTCGTTTCGTTCTCGATAAAGTCAACGATTAGCTTGATATTCTTGTCCGTTGGGAATTCTGCTTTTATCTTTTCTACGGCCTGGTGCGTATTGTACGGTGAGCGGAATAGGATTTTGAAGCATCTCTTTATATTTTCGATCTCCTCTTTTGGGAAGCCTCTTCTTTTCAACCCGGTGGTGTTTACGCCTTTGATCTCTGCGGGGATACCGGTAGCGAGTGCGAACGGGACAATATCTTTGACTATCTTTGAGCCTGCCCCAATCATAGCGTATTCGCCGATCTTTGTGAACTGGTGTACTGCTACAATTCCGCCGATTGTAGCAAAATCCTTGATATGCACATGTCCTGCAATGTTTGTTGCGTTTGTCAGGATGACGGAATTTCCGATGTAGCAGTCGTGTGCGATGTGGCAGTATGCCATAACGAGGTTTCTGTTTCCGAGCTTTGTCATCCAGGTTTCGCTTGTTCCGCGGCTGATGTTAACATATTCCCGGATGATGTTGTCGTCGCCTATCTCGAGATGGGTTGCTTCTCCACCGTACTTCAGGTCCTGTGGAGCTGTTCCGAGGGTTGCGAATCTGTGGATTCTGTTGTTCTTACCGATCCTTGTTCCTCTTCCGATGAACACATTTCCTTCGAGGGTTGTCCCTGAGCCGATTCTCACTCCGTCCTCGATTACGCACCAGGGGCCGATCCTCACATTTTCGCCGAGGACTACATTCTTCCCCACGATTGCTGTTGGGTGAATCTTCATATTTTCTCCGCGTCCACGGCTGATGCCATTATCTCTGCCTCACAGGCGATCTTCCCGTTCACAGTTGCCTTTGCTTTGAACCTTGCGACGCTTCTCCTGAGGTTTATCATATTTACCTCGATTCTCAGCTGGTCTCCTGGATGCACCGGGTTTCTGAAGCGTGCTTTGTCTATTCCCATAAAGTATGCCACCTTGCGACCTTCTTCTTCAAGGCTGGAGAGTATAAGAAATGCACCTGCCTGAGCCATAGCCTCGATGATAAGCACGCCTGGCATGATTGGATGTCCGGGGAAATGACCTCTGAAGAACGGCTCATTTATCGAAACATTCTTGATTGCGACGACCCTTTTCTTCTCTTCGATGTCGGTTATCTTGTCGAGCATCAGGAACGGATATCTGTGTGGGAGTATCTTCTGTATTCCGAGGGTGTCTATGATAACCCCTTTGTCCTTCGAGATGGTTCTATATTTTGAGGATATTTTCCATTTTTCGTACTGTTTTCGTATAAGTTTTGCCAGTTCGATATTGCTTCTGTGTCCGGAGCGTGCGGCGATGATATGTCCTCTTATTGGGAAGCCGAGGAGAGCCAGGTCACCGATTAGGTCTACCACCTTATGTCTCACTGGCTCGTTGTGGAATTGGGGTTCAACACCGTTTAGGAAGCCGTTTTCTCCCTCGAAGATCGGTCCTTCAATCTTCAGTTTTTCGCGCATATACCTTATGTCTTCCTCGGTGAGCGGTCTATCGGTTATTACGAGGGCGTTTGAGAGGTTTCCACCTTTTATGAGCCCCATCTTAAAGAGCGTGGATACCTCTGAGAGGAACGAGAATGTTCTTGCTGGGGCGAAGTTCTCGGCAAAGTCCTCCTCGAGGCTTCTTAATGTTGTGTATTGTGTTCCGAGCGGTTCTGGGTAGTCGACCATAAATGTTATTCTGAAGTCCTTATATGGGATCAGGTGTATATCGATGACATCATCGCCATCCCTCTGAGAATACTGTATAACATCCTGGATGTCGAATATGTGTCTTGGGGTGTCCTGTTTCTGAAATCCTGCTGCGAGGAGTGCGTCAACAAAAGGTTTTGCGCTCCCGTCTAACACAGGCACCTCCTCGTTGTCCAGCTCAACGATGATGTTATCTATCTGGAGTCCGGAGATTGCAGCGAGGCAGTGCTCTACGGTCTTTACCTCGACCTTGCTCCGACCGAGGAATGTTCCCCTTGATATCTCTTTGACATTTTCGAGCGTCGCCTTTATCTCTGGTTTACCTGGCAGGTCCGTTCTTCGGAAGACGATCCAGGAATCGGGTGGTGCGGGCTTGAATGTCAGGTTGCATTCCTTCCCCGTGTGCAGCCCCTTCCCGGAGAGCGTGACCTCTCTTGTTATTGTTTGCTGTGTCTCAATCATACAGCCCTTCTTTCTTCAGAAGCTCTTTCAATTTTTTTATAAGTTCAGGCAGCTGTGCTACAGCAGCTATCTCCCTTTTTGCTTGATTGGCTGGTTTTGCTGGGTAGCCGAAGTAGTATGATTTCGGGGGTATCGATTTTGTGACACCCGATTGGGCGGCAACGATGCTGTTCTCGCCTATGGTTAGGTGTCCTGCTACTCCAACCTGTCCGGCGAGCGTGACATTCTTTTCGATTCTGACCGAGCCAGCTATACCCGCTTGGGCAACGATTATCGAGTTCTCCCCGACAAACACATTGTGGGCGATATGGACAAGGTTGTCTATCTTTACCCCGTTTTCGATGATGGTCGGGTCGAGTGTTCCCGCGTCTATTGTGCTGTTCGCTCCTATCTCAACATCGTCGCCTATTATTACCCCACCTATGTGTGGAATCTTCTTGTTTACCATGCCTTCTCTTCCGTATCCGAACCCATCGCTTCCAATCACCGCGCCTGAGTGGATTATGCATCCTGAGCCTATCTTCACATTCGGGTAAATCTTTACCCCCGAGTGGATGATGCAGTCCCTTCCGATTGTCACATTTTCCTCGATGGATACGAGATTGCCGATAGATGTTCCTCTTCCTATGGTTGAATTTTCCATAATGACAGAGAGATCCCCGATGGAGACATTTTCCTCGATGTTTGCTCCGTCCTTTATTATGCAGCTTTTTGATATACCTGAGGAGGCTTGCCTTGGCGGGTAGAATAGGGTCATAACCTTCTGGAAGGCGAGATATGGATTGTCTGTTATGACAGGGATGAAGCTGTAGTCTTCTGGAAGGTCGTCCTTCTTTATAATAACTGCAGAAGCTTTACACTCTTTTAGGGCGTTTTTGAACCTTTTCCCCAGGAAGAATGTTATGTGCCCCTTATTGGCTCTCGTTATGGGGCGTACATCTTCTATCTCGGTGTCGTGGTCTCCAAGGATCTCGCAGGAGATGAGTTTGGCAATCTCTTTGAGTTTCACCTTCTCTCCTATTTTCCGCTTTTTGTTCCTTTGTTGAGTTTCTCGAGCAGGATATCGGTTACATCCAGCGATTCATCTATGTACCCGATGGCACCTGAGGAGCGGTCGAGTATGAGCGTGTATCCGTACTCCTCAGCGATCTCCTCGAGTGCTTTTTGTATGTTTTCCAGGAGCGGTGCTGTCATCTCCGAGTATTTCTGTTCTGCCAGTCCGCCTGTTCCGAAGACGCTCAGCCTGAAGTTCTGGTATGCGTTCAGCTTGTCCTGGATAATCCTTTCCGTTTCCTGTTTCTTCTCCTCTGAAAGCATATATCGTTGCGTCTGGTATTCCTGCTGGAGACTTGTAATCTCTTCCTCCATTGCCTCTGCCGAGTCCTGCCATGCGGAAATGAGCCTGTCGAACTCGCTTTTTACGCTCTTGTACTCATTGTACTCGTTTTCTAACCTGTTTGAGTCGATAAATCCGATTTTTACCTCAGCAAACGCTGCTGTCAGAATGAGTGGGGTTATTAGTGTTGCAAGTAAAATCTTTTTCATCTTTCCTCCTGCTTTTTGAGCTGTTGTATACTTTTTCTTACATCTCTGGGCCTATTTGGAAGTGGTAGTGCCATTCTCCTTTGCTGTCAGGGTAATCGAATCCGTAAGCGAAGTCAACTCCGATTACTCCGAGCATTGGGGCAACAAGTCTTACGCCAAATCCTGCCGACCTGTATAGGTCGTTTAATCTCATATTGTGGTAGTTTTTCCAGCTATTTCCGGCGTCTGCAAACACAGAGAAATATAGTTGTCCCTTTACAAGCTGAGTTCTGAGTTCCAATGAGAGGATAGAAACTGCCTCACCGCCCATCTGGTATGCATACGAGCGGCGGGTGACAGGGTATCTTCCCATAAGGTCGGGTGTTGCGTCCATATTGTAAACGGGGTCTGTGTAACCGGTGGGGGAGATGCTTCTGTCCTCGTATCCGCGTATCTGCCCGTCGAAGCTCGTGCCGCCGACGAAATAGCGCTCGCCGTAGGGAATGTCCATCGTGTTTCCCCAGGGGTTCGTCAAGAACCCGAACCGGCATTTCCCTACCCCAACGAATATCTTCTTGTAGAGGTTCAGATACCAGTAAGATTTGATGGTCTGTTTGATGAAGTTTTCGTCTCCGCCAAGAAACCCGCCAGATGTCTCAATGGAGTAAGAATTGAGGTTTCCTTCGCTTGCGAACATTGGTAGGTCGCGGCTGTCTCGCTCGATCGCCACCGATACCTTGCTACCTACTATGGGCCACTCCTTTTCCCGTAGGTCGTTGTAGGGTGGAGGAGCGTAGGATGAACTGAAGTCAAAGTAGCTTATCTGCTCGAGCTTGTATGATAGGTATGCTCTGAAGAACTGGTCAGGAAATGATAGCCTCCTGCCGAACCGGACTGTTCCTCCTCTGCGTTGCTCGGTGTAGTAGCCTGTCCAATGGAAGAGGGTATTGTATATGTCGAACCCGACGCTTGTCGGTGTGTCGAGGAACCATGGGTCGGTAAAGCCGAGATTGAGGCTCTGCCGTGATGCCCCGAAGTCCCAGTCGAGGTCGAGTGTATATCCTCTGCCAAGCACATTGGGCCAACCGATGCTTATTGTTCCGTAAAGTTTGTCCCTCGCGTTGTATGAGACTCCGACCTGGAATTTACCGATCGCCTTCTCCTTTACATCGATTGTTATATCCACATCGCCGTTTTCGAGAGGTGTGAAATCTGGCACAACATCCTCGAAATAGTTAAGGTAGTAGATATTCCTCTGAGATAGGAGGAATTTGCTCCTCCTGAAGACATCGCCGGGATAGATTACCATTTCCCTTCTTATCACCTTGTCGTAGGTCTTCTCGTTGCCGGTTATGTTTATCCTGTGGACATGGGCTTGAATCCCTTCGTGAACTGTCAACTGAACATCTGCTGTGTCGCCACGGAGCTTGCGCTCGTCTATTATCTGCGCATAAATATATCCCTCCTCTTGATAGGCAAAGTATATATCGGCGATGCTCTTCTCGTAATTCTCGAACTTGAATATATCACCTCGCTTCAGCTTGAACTTGCTCTTAATCTCATTCTCAGTGAAAAGAGATTCCCCTGAGATGGTTAGCTCTCCCATCTTGAATTGTGGTCCCTCGAACAGGATTATGTCCACGGCAAGCCAGTCTCCGTCTTCTATCTTATATACTGAATCCCGCTGTACCTGTGCCGTTATATATCCATGGTCCTGGTAGAACCTCTGGAGCTTGAGTTTGTCCTCTTCCAGTTTATCCTCGATGAATATTCCCTTTCGGAAGAGTGATTTCTGCTTGGTGTCTATCTGTCTTCGCAGCTTCCTGTCAGAGAAGGCAGAATTTCCAATGAAATTTATTCTCTTTATCCTTATCTTTTTCCCCTCTTTCACATCGAAGACCAATATGGTCTTTCCATCTTTCTCTTCGAAGTAGGCTTTTACCTCGGCGTTCGGGTATCCTTTCTTCTCGTATTCCGTGAGGATATTCTGCTTTGACTCGAAGAGCTTGTAGTCGGGGGCAGGCGAGTTCTCGCTGACTGTGAGTTTTTCCTTGAGTTTTTTGGTGGATATACGTGTGTTCCCTTTGAAGTTTATCTTCTCCGGTGTTTTTGCTTCCTCTACTTCTATTTCAACGGATACCCCTTCGGGCAGGTTTTCTGTTCTGATGATAATATCGTTGAAGTATCCTGACTTATACATCCTCTTGATAGCGTCCTCTATCGTGAGGCTGGAGATATTGCCTCCCACCTCGAGACCGGAGAGTCCGATGATGTAGTTTTTGCTCACCCGCTTGTTTCCGACAACATTTATCCGATAGATGCTGGATTGAGCCTTGACAGAAAGGGGGAGTATCACAAGCAGGATAACTGTTCTGAGGACTATCCGTCGGATAACCATCAGCCCTTTATCTCGAGGATTTCGAGCCTTGAACGGTTTTGCCTATGTCCAATCTTCCTTTTGTATCCTGTTCTTCTCTTCTTCTTAAAGGCGGTGACCTTCTCTCCTCGGACAGTTCCTTTTACTGTTGCGACGACCTTTGCCCCTTTAACCGTAGGCTCGCCAACGATAACCTCGTTGTCCTTTTCTATAAGAAGCACATTATCAAGGGTAATTGTTTCTCCCTCGGTAAGTTTCCTATCGTAGGGGACATCGATTATATCGTTCGGCTCCACCATAAACTGCATACCCTTGACTACAACTATTGCTCGCATCTTCTCTCCTTTCATACAACCAACCTATTACTTTGGGTGAAAAATATAATATAATTAAGGGATTTGGCAACAGTTATTTCAGAATTTTTAGGAAATATTTTGCTCTTGATTCCTCTGGGTGTTCCTCGACGAACTTCTGGATATCCTTTTTTGCCTCTTCGGCTTTTTCTGTTTCCCCTATCTCTTTGTATAGCTTGTAGAGTGCGCCGTTTATCATCCAGTGGTTATCGAATTTTTCCTTTCCCCACAATAGGATGGTCAAGGCTGTGTCGGTATCCCCTTTTGTCTTGGCAAGTGTCGATGAAATATTCACCATAAGGATGTAGTTATTATAGGTCGAGCGAATCAGCATTCTCTCGCTGCTCTTTGCCTTTTCAAATGCATTGTATGAATACTCTTCCATAATCCTCTTTTTGATGTTTGGGATGTATTTTTCTGGCGGTTTTCCGTTGTATTCCCAGGCGAGCCCAAGGAATGTTAGATTCTTCATATACTGTTTGAAGTAGTTGGGTGGCATGCTGATCGGGAAGAAGACCCTTTTTCCCCCATAAGCGGTGGCGCTTGCAAGTGATTCGATGATAACCCGCGCAGGCTCGGTGTGTGCTTTTATGAGCTTTTTCACATTCTCTGCGCTAAACTCTATCCCGAGTTGGCTTGCCTCCACATATCTCGGTCGATTGAGTAGAGGCTTGCTGATGATAGTGAGGCTACATTTCTCTCCCTCGACAGCTTGCAGGAAGAGTAATGGGTATGTTTCGTGCTCCTCGAATGTGATGAGTATGCCCTCACTTGGAAGGCTTGAAAGCATATTCCTCCCGAACTCAATCAGGGAGTTGAACTCATCCCTTTTCTCTAACCTTTCTGCTCCTTTCCTATGCTTGTAGAACCAGAAGAACAATTTGTAAGCCTTTTCCTTATCCCCGGAGATTTTTACTGCCTCTTTGAGGTCAGAGAGCGCCTCATTGAGAGCGTCGAAATCCTCCTCTACAGCTGCTTTTTTAAGGTTCTTCTTTGCATCCTTGAAATATGACCTTGCACTCTTCCCACAGGAGCTGTCTGCCAGACAGGCAATCAGAATAATCAGAACCGCAAATAGTCTTATGTCTCTCATTGTTTCATCCCCCTCTGGATTAAGATTATTTTAAACTTAAGGAATTTCCCTGTATTGTCAACTGCTAATTATATTATTGACACGGGGGAGCAATTTGTTAATATTGACACTAAATAGGGAGGAAAAGGAATATGAAGTTTCTGGTAGTTATATTGCTCTTCTTTTTACTTGTGGTTGGTGTCTCTGCCGATGAGGTCTCCGAGCTTGTTAAGAGCGGGGATAAGCTGTTTCGCGTTGGAAAGTATGAGGATGCGCTTGAGAAATACGAGCTTGCTCTCTCTTTGAGCTCGAAGGAGGCTGCTCTCTACTTCAAGGCGGGGAAGGTGCTGAACATTCTTGCTGAGGATGCTGTTGGTAAGTATCGGAACGATCTCTACACGAAGGCGAGCGATTATCTTTCTCGTTCGTTGCTTCTTGATTCAGAGAACCCTAAGGCGCATATCGAGCTTGCCAGAACCCTGATTAAGATGGGGCTTCTTGTGCCAGACTGGGACAATCCAGCCCTTGCCAAGCGGATAAAGGAAGAGCTTGACTATGCTATGAAACTTGATACAAAGGACCCGGAGGGGTACTATTTGCTCGGTCTATGGCATCGTGGAGTCAGGCGGAGGAGTATTCTATGGCGTCGCCCGCTGGGGCTCGCGGAGGCGTCGCTCGATGGTGAGCTGAAAAACTTGAGGAAGGCAGTCGATATGGACCCTGAAAATCTGCTCTTTCGACTTGAGTATGCGAAAAGCCTTGTCACTGCTGAGAGGAATGATGAGGCAAAGCTCCAACTGGATAGGATTATCTCGCACAAGCCTGGAGATGAAAACGAGGAAGGGATACTCAAGTCTGCGAACGAGATCCTCGAAAAGCTCGGAGGTAAAGATTGAGAAGGATAATTTCTATTCTGCTCGTTTTCCTCTGTGTTATACCGTTGTTTTCCGGCAGGGACCTTCTTGTGGATAGGAAAGGAGAAGAGTTTGTTGGTGAGTTGCTTGAGATAACGGCAGACTCGGTTATATTCAAGACGGACACTTCTATTCTTCGGCTTTCGCGCTTGGATGTGCATAAACTTTCGCTTTCTCAGCGGCGTGAGGGCGAGGAGTGGCAGACGATAGCCGATGTGACAGATACCGTCTTACTCCAAGCGTACAACACGAGACCCTTACCGAATGATTACCCGAAGTCGAGCTATGTTGTTCTGTTCTCCAGTAAGCAGGTTGTTGTCCAGCCGGATAGCTCATACCGAATTGTCATTCGGAGGATATACGAGGTGCTCGATGAGCGAGGGAAGAGTGCAGCTGGCAACGCTTCTGTAGATTATTTCCCCGATACGCAGGAGGCTAAGGTTCTTTTTGCGCGCACCGTCTCGCCAGAGGGTAAGCTCTTTCACCTCGATGATGCCGCTGTTGAAAATGCACATCTCTTCTCGCTTATCCCACAGTACAACAGAAAGAAGCGGCTCAAGTTTGCGCTCGGTGAGGTAAGGGTTGGTTCTATTGTGGACTATGCCTTCGAGATAACGGGTAGGAAATGCACGGACCCAGCCCTGTTTTCGCTGCTTTTCCAGGGTAGGGAGCCTGTTGTCCACTCGGAGTTTTCAATATCTTTTCCACCAGGCGTATCGTTCCCGCATTCCTCACGGGATGTTGAGTTGAAAAAAAGGGGAAATTCATTTTCCGCGTCTGTTGATGATATCCCGCTTATCCATCCAGAGAGGCGTATGCCGCCATTATCCTATATATCCCCGAGGGTGGATTTCTCACTTGACTCTGACTGGACCTCTATCGGTAGGCAGATTTACTGCTCCTTTCAGGATTCGCTCGACGCGGATGTATCATATCTTGTAGATTCTATTACATCGGATTGTGAGGATAAACTTGCACAGGTGAAAAAGCTCTTTTACTTTGTTTCGCAGGGTGTAAGGGAGGCGGATGTCCCAGTAGCCTTGTTTCGGTATGTTCCGAGGCGGTTATCCTCAATACTCGAGGACAGGTATGCCAATGGACTTGATAAGGTCTATCTTCTTTGGGCACTCCTCGACAGGTTAGGTATCCGTTCGTATCCGCTCTTTTTCTCTACCGTATCATTTGGGCGTCCCAACCCGGATGTCCCTTCCATTGGTTGGTTCGACGAGGTGGCGCTTGAGGTTATGGTGGGCAGAAAGAAGTATTATTGTTATCCTGCTATCCATGATATAAAGTTTGGGGTTCTGCCGTCCGATGTTTGGCTGGATACGGTGTTCAGGGTTACCCCTGATGGAGGTGAGTTGGTTAACCTCAAGCGTGAGCCGGATGAAAACGCAACATTCCGGAGAATCGTCCTTACACTCGACGAGAGTGCGGATGCCACTGTTTATGATACGCTATCGTTCTTGGGTGTTTTGGAAGCGGATGAGCGCTCAATGATAAGGAACTGGCGTGACGAGGAGATAAAGAAGCACTTTGAGGAGCGGGCAAGCAATTTTTTCCCCTCAGCGCGGCTTGTTGACTACAATGTTGTTGGACTTGGAACTATGGATTCCATGCTGACCGAGTGTGCCAGCTTCTATGTGAAGGATTTTGCTGTTCCGATGGGCGAGTCGAGGCTCGGTTTTCAGGTAAGAGGGATCAGGAACTTGGCTTGGCTTGTTGGGGAGCAGACCCGCAACTACCCGCTTATGCAAGCGGTCCTCGAGCGATATGAGTACAGCTACGATTTCATCCTCCCGGAAGGGTTCTCTGTCTACTACGCACCTGAGGATGTGAAGGTCGATAACGACTATTTCCGCATCACAGCGCATTTCAAGCCGAGAAAAGGGAAGCTCGCCCTCAGCGTTGAAATCCTGTTTAGAAGCCATTTTATACCCCCTGAAGAGTACGCTCGCTTCAAGCGGTCCATTGAGGAACTGTCCAACCTGTCGGAGAAATGGGTTATCATTCAAAAGGGCTAATGGCACTCCTTTTGTTCCTTTCTGTTGTTGTTTTTGCAGGGCAAGAGGAGTATGAGAAGCAACTGGAGAGGACGAAATCATCCATCAAGAAGAAGATGCAGGAGCTTGCCAGACTCAATCAGAGGAAATCCAGCCTTATGAAGAGGATTGAGGGATATGATGAGCTTATCAGTCAGGAATCTAATCTGATATTCCTTTTATCGGAGCGACTTGAGTCTACAAAGTCAGCAATCGACTCACTCGAGCTCTCGATTCAGCAGATAGGTTTTCTTATTGATGAGAGACAGGAGCGGCTTTCCATCCTTGCCAACACGCTTTATCGCAGGGGGCGCATCCAGCCACTTGAGCTCTATTTCTCCTCAGAATCTGTCCCCGAGCTCCTCAGACGGGTAAAGTTCCTGCTTAAGATCGGCAGTGAATACTCACATCAAATTCATATCCTTGAGCAGAACCGTGCAAAGCTTTCCGGTATGCAGGCAGAGCTTCTTTCGCTCAAATCATCGCTTGAAAAGATGCTATCTGAGCATGAAGAGGCTCTTGCAATGTATAAGGCAGAGAAAGAGGAGCAGGCTAAACTTGTCTCCCAGCTTGTGTCGCAAGAGAAACAGCTTTCAGAAGCAGTAAGTTCGCTTGAGAAATATAAGAAAAAGCTTGAGAAGATTTTAGATAACTTATCACGAAAGCGGAGGTTACCCGGAAAAAGTTTTGCTCATCTTCGAGGGAATCTCCCATGGCCTGTCTCTTCTGGGAGGATTGTTCGTGGTTTTGGGGTATCGAGAGGTGGCTCCGTTAGCCTCAAGAACGATGGCATCGACATTGAGGCGTCCCCGGGGGAGAAGGTTCTTGCTGTCTATGAGGGTGAGGTTTCTTACATTGGTAGTTTCAGGGGGTATGGGATGTTCGTTATACTCTCCCATCCTGGGGGGTATTTTACGGTCTATGGGAATCTTGCCTCCGTGCTTGTAAAAGAGGGGAAGCGGGTGTCGGGTGGTGATGTTTTGGGTGTTGTTGGGAGCAACTGGTATCTTGGTGGAGCGCTCCATTTTGAGCTTTATTATGGTCGCAGTGTGGAGGACCCGACGGATTGGCTTGCCCCTTCGGGGAGGGCTTGAATGAATGCTCTTGCTGGTGTTGTTGGGCAGGAGTTTCGTAAGAAGATAATCCTGCGGATGTACGAGATGGGGAAGGTTCCTCCTGCTATTCTCATTTGCGGTAGTGAGGGTGTTGGTCTGCGGGCTCTTGCGGTGGAGATGAGTAAGCTTCTTATGTGTGAGCGTGATACCCCTCCCTGTGGAGATTGTCGTTCCTGCCGGCTTGCTCTCCGTGGTGAGCACCCCGATATTTTATACCTTTTGCCCCTGCCGGCAGCAGAAAGGGGGAAACGACTCGACTGGGTAAAACAGCTTCTCGCCAACCCGTATCTTCCCATTGCATTCACAGCGTCTGCCTCGATAACGATAGATGACATCCGGTTTTTAGAGGAACAGATTCAGCTTACGCCAGCTTTTGGAGGGAATAAAGTTGCTATTATCTTTGACGCACACAGGATGACTGCGGAGGCTCAGAATGCTTTTTTGAAAACGCTGGAGGAGCCGCCCAGTTATGCGCATATAATCCTTACGACACCCTACCCGGATAGACTGTTTGAGACAATAGTTTCACGGACCCAAAGGTTTTTCTTGGGTAGGCTTTCCAGTAATGAGATAAAGGGGTATTTGGAATCCAGAACCGGTGCCACAGAAGCGGAGATAGAGCTTGTTTCTCGGCTATCAGAGGGGAGTCTTGGGAGGGCTTTTCTCCTCCTTGATAAAGAGTATTTTCCCACCCGCAAGAGGATGCTTGACCTTTTCTTTTCTCTTCTTCGCTCGGCTGAGGATGATCTCCTGCTTGACGCCGTGCAACTCTTTCAGAACACAAGGGATAAAAGGCTTGTTTCCATTTTTTTTACCACCTCACGCTCGGTCCTAAATGATATAGTTCTATATCAGCGGACGAGGGAGATGGAATTTATTGTGAACATTGATAGGAAGGATGAGATTGTTGAGGTTGCGCGTCTTTTGCCCCCTGATAAGTTGGAGGAATATATAAGTATTCTGGACGAGAAGATGAGTTTTCTTGAGCGGAACCCGAATCTGGAGGTTCTCGTGTTTGATTTTATATTTCGACTTGCCGGGAGAGAGTTATGATGAGAATCTTTGTCTACCCGGATAAAAGATTTTTTTTGGAGGTTTTCTCCTCGTTTGAAGGGGTGAGACTTACCCCCTTCTCAGATACTTCTTCTCTTCTGCGTAGGTTAAAATCCGAAGGTGCCGATGTTCTCATAGTTGATGGGGAGGCTCCGCATATATCTGGTATCGTTCGTTTTCTCCTTGAACATGCGCCGACCACAGCGCTTGTTGTTGTAGGGAATGAGGATCTGGAGGGTGCTGACCTTTTCGTTCCGAGTGGGGTATCTATAGGTGATTTCTCTGCGATGCTTAGGAGGTTTCTTGAGGTTCGCAGATTTCTTCTGTCCGGAGGGATTTTGGGGCGTTCGAGGGCGATCTATTCTGTGGGTGAGACGGCGCTAAAGCTTGCAAGGACGGATATCTCGGTTCTTGTGGTTGGGGAGAGCGGGGTCGGGAAGGAGCTTATTGCTCGCCTTGTGCATAACCGTTCGAGGCGCTCGTCGGGCAAGTTTGTTCCTGTGAATGTTGGAGCGATTCCGGAGAGCCTTCTTGAGAGCGAGCTGTTTGGTTATGTGAAGGGTGCGTTTACGGGGGCTGTTTCCGAGAGGATAGGGCTCTTCGAGCAGGCGTCCGGCGGAACATTATTCCTGGATGAGATAGGTGATATGCCTGGTTCTTTGCAGGTGAAGCTCTTGCGTGTGCTTGAGACGGGTAGGTTTTATCCTGTCGGCTCGTCGGAGGAGAAGGAGGTGGATGTACGTATCATAGCAGCGACCAATCGTGACCTAAAGCTTCAGATGGATATGGGGCGTTTTCGCTCGGACCTCTATTTCCGTCTTGCTGGGGCAAGGATATATATCCCACCGCTCAGGGAGCGCAAGGAGGATATTCCTGTTCTTGTAGCGAGCTTCATCAAGGAGGCGGAAAAGAAAACAGGTAAGGCGTTCCTTGGGTTTACCGATTCTGCTATGCGGCTTATTCTTGGGTATCATTGGCCAGGGAATGTTAGGGAGCTACGGAACTTTGTCGAGAACTTTGTCTCACTTGCTGAGGGAGCTCCTGTGACAGGTGAAGATATAAAGGGATATTTTGCTGAGCACTCTCAGACAGGCAGGAAGCTGCCAGTCAGGTGGAGGGAGAATATCCCGTCGGAGATGGCTGCTGTTCTTGAGAACATTCTTGAAGAGTTGTCCTATATAAGGCGTCGTCTTGATTCGTTTGTGCCCGGTGGTAGCCTCAATATAAGGGAATCCGAGCGTGAGTTGATAGAGAATGCGCTAAGGCTCTCCGGTTGGAACAAATCGAATGCAGCAAGGATTCTGGGCATCGACCGGAAAACGCTATATCGGAAGATGAAGAAGTATGAGATCAAAGAGGACTGAAATCCTCTTCTCGTTCCTTGTTTTCCTGACAAGTTTTGGTGTATATTTTTTGACTGCCTCGCGCACGGTTAACTTCATCGATAGTGGTGAGCTTATAACCGTCTGCCACACGCTTGGGATTGCTCACCCAACGGGTTACCCACTGTATACGATACTCGGAAGGATATTTTCTCTTCTACCATCTTCATCGCCTGCTTTCCCTGTGAACCTTATGTCCGCTTTTTTTTCATCCGTTGCTGCCGTTGTTTTCTTTTTTCTTGTTCTTGAGGTAACATCTCGCCTTCGGAATGGCGGAACACATCCTCTTGTTGCTTTTTCCTCTGCTCTGATATTTGCCACCTCTGATACACTCTGGAAAAGCTCCGTTCAGGCGGAGGTGTATTCGCTTGCGGTTCTGTTCTTTCTGTTGCTGCTGTTTATTCTCCTTCACTGGGAGAGAACGGGTAATCATTGTTTTTTCTTTCTGTTTTTTTATATCTACGGACTCTCTTTCGGCGACCATATGCTTGCCTTGCTTTATTCTGTCGGGTTTTTCTACCTTATATATTCTAAAATGAGGCGGGATCTTTTCTCGGCAAGGGTTGTTGTTCCGGCGGTGTTTTTCTTTCTGCTGGGGTTTTCTGTATATCTCTACCTTCCGATCCGCTCCTCTTGCCATCCGTTTATGAACTGGGGAGATCCGTCGGATTTCGAGCGGTTCTTTCGCCATATCTCCGGCTGGCAGTATCGAGTTTGGATGTTTAACCAGAGCATAGAAGAGCTTGTTCGCAAGTTCGGGTCATACATCCTGCTTTTGCTCTCCCAGTACTGGTTTCTGATTCTTCTTGCTCCTTTAGGGATATACTCTCTCGGTAGAGGCTTGAAGCGGATATTCTGGCTTCTTGTTATAACCTTTTTCTCTAACATCATTTATTCTCTCAACTATGACATCCCCGACATTGCTCCATACTTTCTTCCGTCGTTTGCTATTTTTTCGCTGTTCATTGCCGTTGGATTGGACAGTTTGTATAAAATTTTACTCAACTTTGGGCGGATGGCACCTGTTGTCTCGGTTCTGTGTATTGCCCCGTTCGTGGCGAACTTCTCCTCGAACTTTTATTATCCTGACAGGCGTGCGGAAGAGCTCGGACGCAATATTCTTTCACCGTTGGACACAGGTAGCGTTGCTCTCTTACACTACTGGGATTTTGTTGCGCCTTCTATATATCTTCAGCAGATGCTCGGCTTTCGCAGGGATGTTCTTGTTATCGATTTTGAGCTTCTGCGTCGTTCCTGGTATGTTCGCTGGTTGCTTGAGCGGTTTCCCAACAGGTTCTCCGATTGTGCAAGGAGTAAGATGGAAGCTTTTGCTACGCTTGTTCTTGACTTTGAGCGGGGGAAGGCTTACGACTCGCGTCAGCTCGAGCTTTCATTCAGGCAGATGATAAACTCTGTTCTTGTTTCATCTATCCGCTCAAACAGGACCGTTTTTCTCTCTGCTGCTGTTCCCGATTGGGTTCTTCCTGGATACTATCGTTTGCCAGAGTTTCTCCTATATCGTGTAAGCAAGGATAAGAAAGTGCATATCCTTCCGTTTCGACCTGCTCTGACTTATGCGAGGGATTTATCGCTTCCCAGAGACAAGCGGATAGACTGGTTTATGCGGTTTTATCCTGATATGCTTTTCCGGATGGGGTTGTCTTACTGCGGTTTGAGGGAGCTTCGCTGGGGGATAAGATACCTCTGGTGGTCTGCTGATTTTGTCAACTATCGTCCGGAGTATTCGGAGCCTTTGCTTTTCTATCTCGCGGCTGCAGGCAGGACTGATGAGGCTTCGATGGTTCTTGAGATGGTTGACTCGCTGTATCATGGTACACCTGCAATGGAAGAATTGTTGAGAAGGGTAGGAAGATGACAAGAAAGGTATTCGTTCTGATTGAGCTGTTTTTTCTTCTCTCCTGTGCCAATAATCTCAGGGTGGGCGAGCTTATGAATCCTCCTTCTTCCTGTCCAGGCTTTTTCTCGCTTAGGGATACCCTCTCCGTTGGTAAGCTTAAACTCGGATATTCCCTTTCCTCTCCGCCTGCGGTTCTGGGTAATCTCGCGTTCTTTGGTACGAATCAGAAGCGCATCGTTGTTGTCGACCTTTTGTCTGGGAAGATTGTCAAGCGTTTTTGGTTTGGAACGACGATAACGGTTTCACCTTCGGTTTCCGATTCGTTTATTGTGGTTGCTGGTATGGGTGACTGGAACCAACTTTCTGCTTATTCTCTATTGGACGGCAAACGCCTCTGGGAAAAGGAGACCGAGACCCCGGTTGTATCGTCCAGAATCATCGGGAGGGATGTCTTCGTCCTCCTGCGTAACGGGAAGCTCTTTCAGATTAGCATCTCTGATGGAAAGATAAAGGGGAGGCTTAGGTTCGAAGGGCTTTTCACAGGGGCACCCATATATACGGGGAAGAACCTTGTTGTTCATTCCGTTTCTGGTGATGTTTATTCCGTTCCTATCACTCCCGAGATAGAGACCAAGTCGAAGGTTAGGCTTGCTTCGAAACCATCAGGTGATCCTGTTCTTCTTGATTCTCTCATTGTTTTCCCTATGAAGGACGGCTCTCTTCTGTTCCTTGATAAAAATCTTAATCAGGTAAACCGTTTCTCCCTGCCTTCTGGCTCGAGCTGGGGGTTTCCTGTGGCTGTTGTTGAGCATAATGATCTATTTCTTGTCTCCACCCGTGATGGTAGTATCCTTGCGATAGATCCTGCTGGAGATGTGCTCTGGCAGAGCTCCTTTGAAGATGTTTTCTTCTCTCCTGCGGCTGTTTTTGGTGATTTCGTTCTTGCGGGTGGTGCCCGTGGCTCTCTGTATAACATTGATATTAACACAGGTGAGCTTATTTGGGAGAAGCAGATTTCCTCACCTGTTGTTGGAAAGCCTTTCGGGTGTTGTGGTCGTGTGTTTGTCCCGACGGAGGATGGTCAGATTTTTCTCTTCCCTGGGTTTGACTTTTCAGAGTAATCTCTCGAACGGGTCAGAAAGCTTTTTATACTCCATCATAGCGAACCGGTCTGTCATACCGGCGATGTAGTCGGAGACTATCCGCTTGACATTTCCCTCCGATGTGGCTGTTTTCTTTTCCCAGTTGGAAATGAGCTTCGGTTCCTCGACATAGCAGTTGAAAAGGTATTCGATAACCCTTTTTGACTTCAGAGCCATTCTCAGCACCTTCGGATGTCTATACATATTTTTTTCGAGGAACTCCTGCAACTGTTGGTTTTTCTCCTTCAGTTCATCAGATATGGTTATGAGCCTGTTCGGCGCATTTCTTACATCCTCCACGGTCCTTATACCGCTTTCGGCGATGAGCCTTCTGCTTGTTTCTATACAATCAGTTACCTCACGGTTGATTAATTTTCTGATCACTTGATATCGCAGTATCTGCTCATCGATTGTTGGGAATTCTCGTTTCAATTCCTCGACCGTTTCGTTCCAGAGGTAGATCCCCCCCAGCTGGTCGGTGGTGAACAGGTTTGAGCGCAGCCCATCGTCAAGGTCGTGTGAATAGTATGCGATTTCGTCTGCGATATCGACAATCTGTGCCTCGAGCGGTGGACGTCTCTGTGGTTCGTAGTCGATGTTTTCTGCCTTGTCGTAGACTGTATGATGCTTGATGATACCCTCTCTGACCTCGAATGTGAGGTTTAGACCGGGGAAATTGGGGTATCTTTCCTCGAGCTTTTCAACGACTCTTAGTCCGTGTCTGTTGTGCTCGAACCCACCATCTTCCTTCATGAGCTCATTGAGTGTAGCCTCTCCGATATGCCCGAACGGTGTATGCCCGATATCGTGTGCGAGTGCGATTGCTTCGGCTAAGTCCTCGTTGAGAGAGAGGGCTCTTGCGATAGAGCGTGCCATCGTTGCCACTTCAAGGGTATGCGTCATCCTCGTTCGGTAGTGGTCGCCCTCATGGTTGACAAAGACCTGTGTCTTGTATTCGAGCCGCCTGAATGCTGTGGAATGTATTATCCGCTCTCTGTCGCGCTCAAAGTCAACCCGGTATGGATGCTTTGGCTCATCGTATTTTCTCCCCTTGCTCTCCCGGTTGTGCATCGCCCAGGGAACCAAAACCTTGTATTCTAACTCCTCCCTCTCTTCACGCAACATGTTGCCCTCCTAATCTTGTTGTATGAAAGAAAATAAATTCTCTATCCTTAAGCAAGGAAAAATGTTTCTATTTTTGCAAGATCTGTTTATATTAGAAACTATGAAATTTCTTGACTTTAAACTCATCCTTGAATCCCCTCTGGACCACACACGCTACTTCATCTGGGGGGAAGAGGAGTATATCAAGACTCGCCTTGTGAAGAGCATTGTTAAAAAGGGCGTTCCGGAAGGGCTTGGGGAGTTTAACCTTGATGTTATCTATGCGGATGAGATTTCTGATCTTCGGTCGATAACAGATGCTATACTTGCCTACCCCGTGATGGCAGAGCGCCGGGTCGTTGTGGTGCACAATATAGACACCCTTTCACCGATGGCAAAGAAAAGGATGATGGGTTTCTCTTTCCCTAACACCTCGCTTGTGGTCTTTACGGCTGGCGATATGAAGATGACAAGCAGTTTCTTCAAGTGGCTTTCCGACAATTTTTATACACTGGATGCTCGCCCGGTGTATGAGAGCGAGATATGGGAATGGGTCATAAACCTTGCTCGTGAAAAGGGGATGAGGCTAAACCGTTCGCTTGCGGTGCGGGTAGTTTCACGCACGGGTCTGAACCTTTCTGTAATCGACCATGAGCTTGACAAGCTTGCACTCTTTGCGGAGGATAGACCGCTCACGGCTTCTCTTATAGATGAGGTTGTTGCTGTATCCCGTGAGGCTCAGATATTCAAGTTCCTCGACGCCCTGGGGGCAAAAGACCTTCTGGGTGCTGTTGCTCACTTAAGAACGCTTCTATCCTATAACGAGAAGGCGGGGCAGGTGATATATATTACATCGAGGTACTTTCTCCAGCTTATAACGCTCTATCTTATGCGAGCAACAGGAGCATCCACTCGAGAGATAAAACAGCTTGGCATCTACTACATTGGGAAGAAATGCGAAATGCTTAACAATTTCAAGATCAAAGAGTTATACGAGGTATTTAAACTACTTTATGAGATGGATCATTCCCTCAAGTCGGGGCTTATCTCTGACCAGGACGCGTTGTACAAACTGGTTCTCGGAGTATGCAAAAAGTAGGGACATATAGAAGGCTTATCGGTTATGTAAAGCCTTATCGTGGCAAGCTTGCTTTTGCTATAATATGTATGGTCTTTTACGCTCTTTTTGAGTCTTCTATGGTCTATTTTGTTGCACCTACCTTACGGGCGATATTCTATCAGTCTCCGCCGGAGTTGCCTGCTGTTGCTGGCGGATTCTTTGAGTCCATCAAACTCTTCCTCAATGAGAAATTCAACCTGTTTTTGCTATCTGGTGGTTCGTTCGTTGCCTTGAGGAAGCTGGCTGTTATCCTTGTTCTAATTGTCCTCTTAAAGAGTATCTTCTTTTATCTTCAGGCGTTCTTTATGTCGCAGGTGCTTCAAGGGATGATGAACGATTTCCGAAATATGCTCTTTCGTAGATATAGCCAGCTTCCGTTATTCTTCTTTCAAAAGAGGCGAACAGGACAGCTCATCTCACGGATTGTCAACGATGTTCAGGTATTGAACGAAACAATCGCTGTTAGTTTCTCCAATATGATAAGGGACCCTCTGATTGTTCTCTTCTACTTTGCACTTTTGCTTATCTTAAACTGGCGTCTAACCTTACTTCTTGTTATAGTTGCACCGCCTGCTGTATTCATTATAACCGCTATCGGCAAACATCTTCGCCATTATTCAACAAAAACACAGAAACGGGTTGCGGATTTTACATCCATCCTGCAGGAGGCGATAACAGGTATTCGTGTTGTTAAAGGGTATTCGGGTGAGGAGTATGAGGTGAAGAAGTTTGAGAAGTCAACCTCGAACTACCTTCGCAATATGCTCCGTATGATATGGGTCAGGAAACTTGTAACCCCGTTTAATGAGGTAGGGGCTGCGCTTCTTGCTGCATTTATCCTTGTGTATGCTGGCGGGCAGGTCATCAGAGGCGGTGGCTTCGCACCCGATGAGTTCATCCAGTATATCGTAGCGCTTTTCCTTCTTTCCCGTCCTCTGAAGTCGCTCGGCGAGAGCTATGGCAAGATACAGCAGGGGCTTGCAGCGGCGAAGCGAGTATTCGAGGTCATCGATGAGCCTGTTGAAACATTTGAGGAAACTGGTAATGTTGATAAGAGCAGATTTGAAAACGAGATATGCTACGACAATGTCTCCTTCAGATACAGCGATGATAAACCCTGGGCTTTGCGGAATATAAGCATCTGTATAAAGAAGGGCGAAGTGGTGGCGCTGGTTGGACCGTCTGGTGCAGGGAAATCGACATTTGTCGACCTGCTCCTCCGCTTCTTTGACCCGACCGAGGGCAGAATCACGATAGATGGAGTCGACATCCGTAATATAAAGCTCTCATCACTCCGCTCGCTATTCGGCATTGTGACACAGGAGACAATCCTTTTCAACGATACGATTGCGAGGAATATTGCATATGCCGATTATAATCCTGACAGGGAGCGGATAGTCGAGGCGGCTCATGCAGCGAATGCTTATGATTTTATTATGTCCACGCCGAACGGCTTCGACACATATATCGGTGATAGGGGAATGAAGCTCTCCGGTGGAGAGCGTCAGCGGCTTGCCATAGCGAGGGCAATCTATCGGAACCCGCAGATACTGATATTCGATGAGGCGACCAGCTCGCTCGATTCGGAGTCGGAGCGGCTCGTTCAGGAGGCAATCGACCGCCTGATAAAAGGTAGAACGGCGATCGTCATTGCACACAGGCTCGCAACCATAGTCAAATCCGACAGGATAATCGTTATGAAGGATGGGCATATTGTCCAGGAGGGGAAACATAACGAGCTGATTGAGCAGGATGGATTGTATAAAATTTTATACACAATGCAGTTCAACATCTAAACAGTAAAGGAGGGGGTGATGAAACAGCTGCTTATCTGTGCAGTTATTGTTCTTGTTGCCGCTTCGGTGGCGTTTGCCGGTAACACATCCGGGAAGCTTGGTATAGGTGGTGGTATCCCGTCGGGTGATGTGTGGGTCTTGAGCTATGGTCTTCCGGCGAGCCCGATGGTCATTGAGGGGATATTCGGTTTCAGTCACGGGAGCACTACCTTTGAGTTTGGTGAAATGAGTTTTTCCGCCGATGAGACAAAGGTAAGTTTCGGTGGGGGAGTCCGCTACAATTTCAGGGAGTATAAGACCCTTTCCCTCTATGGTGGTGGCAGGCTGACGCTTGATATCCACTCGAACGGTGATACAAAGGTTGGCGTCGGCATGGGTGGTTTCCTTGGAGCGGAGTATTTCCTGACGAGTTATTTCAGCATCTCGCTCGAGGATGGCATCGGGATATCGATTATCGAGGATACGAACTCATTCGGGACGGATGTCGGTATGAGGGCAAGTCTATATTTCTAATTTCCGTTTGAGCCCTCGATAGTCTGTATCTCGTCCTCAGTCAGGTTGTATAGTTTATAGACGAGGTTGTCAATTTTTCTATCGGTGGATTGTATTTGCAGCCTGATTCTTTCTCTGTCGGATTCTGTTGGTGCGGACTGCAGCCTTCGGTTGAGTTCGAGCATCATATCGACGAGCTGGACGAGTTGATTGTGCATAGCGACATCATCGGGATTGCTGAAATCGATCGTGCGGATGGGAAG
>JAGGUN010000017.1 GCA_021158465.1 bacterium | reverse complement strand
TTTTTTCCAACAGCTCGGCATAAGTCATCTCTGTTCCAGTTGGGGCAAAAACGAGTGCTATTTTATCCGGCCAGTCTTTAGCCACTTCATCCAGAAACGCGTAAAGCGGAATCTCTGGATAATGCAAATGAAACGGCACATCCGGCGGATAACTTTTGAGCCAAGGTTTTCTTTCAAGCTCCCCTGGTCCAAGATTTCTGTCACCTGTTACTTCTATCATCTTGTCTCCTTCGGGATTGTGATAGGCATTCCAAAGTTTGTCAGTTCATTCAGAATGAAGCCGTATTTTCTTGCCCATTTTTCTGTTTTCATCAAATGATTTAAATCGATAGAGCCAACATGATTTGCTTTCTCATTTTCCAACGCCTGCATTATCACTTCCACGATACAGGCGAAGTTTTTCCCTTTTGGCATTCCGGGGATACCGAGGTCATATTTCACTGGGAAATCGACGAAACCACCATCGATGCGAATAATGTCCTGTCTTTGTTTGCACAATTCAGGTGATACATTCGGCGGCTGTGAGACATCTACAACTATGGCATTTTTCTTTAGATGCTCCGATTTAAGAAGTGCTGTTGGATGATTTGTTGCAGTTACTATTATATCCGCTTCTTTTGTTTTCAAATCTGTGGTTGTCTCATAGTTTCCGGTTAGCTCCTTTTCAAGTTTCTCAAATTTCTCGGCTTTTCGACCAATCAGAATGGAATGTCCAAATTGCGGAACAAGTATCCGCGAAACCGCCTCGCCGATGACACCATAAGCCCCGACAATTGCAAGGGTTAATCGAGATGGTTGAAATCCTGCCAAATTTATAGCTTTCAATACAGCTTGACAGGTAACGGCTGCGGTATAGCTATCTCCGTGATTTGCATAGCCAGTATATTCTTTTTGCTCGATGAGCCATTTTCCACCAGATGTAACAGATGTTGTCAGTGCGCCGAGTTGAATAAGCTCAGCACCAAATTCATCCTGTGCAAAAACAGCGGCATCGAGAACCTTTTGCCGAACTTGCTCAATCGGCATTTCCACCATCTGCTTTGCGGAAAGTTTTAAGGCAATCAAATTCCCTTTTGTGCCATCAAAACTGAATTGCGGGGAAACGACGAGATTGTCCCTAATCCAATCTTGAGGCATCTGTTCTGCTTGCCCCTCATACATCAAATGTCCAAGAATTGCGAAGTTCATAACACCTCCATTGTCCAAATTTCCGAATACCCGCCATATCCTGCGCTGTTCTTCGCTCCACCATTTTATCCCTCATTTTTTAATTTTTTTAAATATAATAGTTTCTTCTTCCCATTGCAAGAGAAAATCTTTGGCTCACATTCGGGAGAAATACATAAAAATCGCTGTGATGGCACCGGTGATAAGAAGTGAGAACAGAACCTGCCTGACAAATCTATCCTGCCTGCCAACCTTCGCATGGCGTGTCCAGAAGAATGTGAAAACAAATGCGACAATCCCGAGCGCCCCCCACCAGGAGCGTGTCGGCACTGCCCTATACACAACTATCGGCGAGACAAAGAGTATTATAACCTGAATGAGTGTCCGCAAGGCTACCTCCTTGCAACAAGAAGTTCAATATATCGAAACGGTTTCCCCTGTCAAGAGCAATTCGGGCTTGAATATCGGCAAAAATTGATTAGATTGAAAACCCTAAAAATAAAGGGGGGAAACTTGAAAAGATGGATGGTTCCGGTTATGATTTTCTTCCTGTTATCCTGTGCGGAGGTATATCACGGGAAATATGTCGATTACAGGACAGGTCATAAGGTTATAGACGAGTTCAAGGTTGGAAATCTGGTTGTTCTCGCCCTCGAAAGCGGTAAAAAGAAGCCAAAGACAGGCGAATGGATATATCGCTTTGTGATATTCAGGAGCCGGTATCCTGTTCGCGAGATGTGGCTCGAGGCAAATATAGTCGGTGGAAGGCGCAGATACTATCTCTACGACAGGACAGAGGAAGGCAAAGTTGTAAGTCGTGCCCAGTTCCCATCCAAGCCGGCAGAATACGAATTTGTTAAACAGCGTGTCATCCAGATATTGGAGCCAAAGGAAGACTAAAGGGGGAATCTCTTCGGCAGAAGCTCGGATAATCTGTATTCCTCGACTCCACCATCCCAGGCAACAAATATTGTCATATCATCGGAGAACTCCGATAGAACCTGCAGGCAGGCGCCGCAGGGGAGCATCTTATCCTCGGAATACAGAGCGAGGGCAACAAAATCCCTCTCCCCGCTTGCCACAGCAGAGAACAGAGCGTTTCTCTCCGCACAGATAGTAAGCGAATACGACGCATTCTCAACATTGCATCCGGAGAATATCTTCCCGGTCTTCGTAAGGATTGCTGCACCAACCTTTAGCTTCGAATACGGTGCATACGCATTCTCCGATACCTTCTTTGCCAGATGAATAAGCTTTTTCATATCCATTGTTTTTAAATTAAGCACAAATTTTGCAAAAATCAAACATTTTGTATTGCGTATCCTTCGTATGCTATTATATTTTTCACAGATGTAATCCTTATGGGAAAGGAGGGATACGATAGCAAAGAGAGAGCGTTGGAGTAGCAGGCTTCCTTTCATACTTGCTGCAGTTGGTTCTGCTGTGGGGCTTGGCAATGCATGGCGTTTCCCTTATGTCGCCTATACGAACGGTGGTGGTGCATTTCTCATACCTTACTTTATTGCACTCTTCACAGCAGGCATCCCGCTTATGATACTCGAGTATGGGCTCGGTCAGTTCTTTCAGAGTTCTGCGCCCCTGGCTTTCGCGAAGATAAAAAAGCGGTTCGAGTTCGTCGGCTGGTGGGCACTTGGCGTCGGAACGCTGATCGTCTCCTACTATGCCGTGATTATGTCGTACAGTTTCAACTATCTGTTCCATTCAATCACGCTCAGCTGGGCTGGCAGGGAAGAGAGCTTCTTTATGAAGGATTTCCTGCGGATATCCTCTGGTCCTGGTGAACTTGGCTCGATCTCTGTCCCGATACTGCTTGGGCTTATCCTCACCTGGCTCTTGATATACCTCTGCATCTCGAAGGGGACAGAGAGCGTCGGTAAGGTTGTTATGCTGACCGTTCCGCTGCCGGTTTTGCTTATGGTCGTTCTTGTCATCCGCGGGCTGACACTCCCTGGGGCAACAGAGGGGTTGGCATATTATCTCACACCGGATTTCTCCAAGCTTCTTTCACCATCTGTCTGGCTCGCCGCATACTCGCAGGTATTCTTCTCACTTTCACTCGGATTCGGGATACTTATCGCTTATGCAAGCTACAAGCCGAAGGGTTCTGACATCACCAACGACGCCTTCATAACAAGCCTTGTCGATGCAGGAATATCGTATCTTGCTGGGTTCGCTGTGTTTTCTGTTCTCGGCTTCTTTGCATTCGCCACACAAAGAGATATATCTCAGGTTGTATCCGCCGGACCTGGGCTTGCGTTCGTTGTCTACCCGGCGGCGATTGCCAAGATGCCCGTTGCACGGGGAGCGTTCGGTGTGGTATTCTTCCTTATGCTTTTGACCCTCGGAATAGATTCTGCCTTCTCGATAGTCGAGGGGGTTGTAGCAGGTATTCAGGACAAATTCAGGATTGCAAACAAGCAGGCGGTCATAATCGGGTATTCGGTGATACTCTGTCTTGTCGGGATAATCTACACAACGCAGGCTGGGCTATACTGGCTCGACATAGTAGACCACTGGATGAACAATTTCGGGCTCGCACCTGTCGGGTTTGCGGAGTGCATTATTGTAGGATACTTCTTCACAACAGACAGATTCCGTCGGGAGATAAATTCTGTCTCTGACTTTCCTATCGGCAAATGGTGGAATGTTATGATAAGATTCGTAACCCCGATTGTTCTCGCAATTGTCATACTCCTCAACATCATAACAGAGATAAAAAGACCTTATGAAAATTATCCCTTCTGGTCAACATTGGTTGGTGGCTGGCTTCTGGTGGCAGTTGTTATCATAGTATCTCTCATCCTTGGAAGGTTGAAGGGGAAGGAGTAAATGATGCCCGTTTCAGCTTGGATAATGTTCGCTTTCGGTTGTATTGTTCTTTATGGAGGAGCTATATGGTGCATAACAATAGCCGTAAAAAGAGGAAGTAAGGAGAAGAAGCGAAATGAAGTCGCTCATAATCAGGGAGCCGATTGAATTTGATATCTCTGCGATGAGGCCCCACTGGGCTCACGAGAGGTTTGAGCTTTTAGGTGACTCCATTGTTGCGTTTCACGGCAGATGCAACATCCCGGAGCAGGACTTCATGGACCTGCGGAAACGAAAAAAAGGACCTGGTCTTTATGCAAAGGATATGCTTCATTTCGTCGCCGAGCAGTTCCAGCCTTATCTTGAGATGGCAGTATTGAGGCAGTATCTTTTGGTTCTGATAGCCGAGGAGAAGCTGGAGCATCGTGTTAGCCCAAACCTTAAGATAATCCGCTGGCATGACGACCTCTTTCTCAACAACCGCAAGTTGACCGTAACGGCTGTTGCCAAGACTCCTGTATCGACCAAGATACATCTCGGGATAAACATAGATCCAACAGGCGCCACACAACCTGCCGTAGGGCTAACCGAACTTGGCGTTGACCCTTTCGACCTCGCTGAGGCTATCGTTGACCAGTACAAACTGGAGATGCGAGAGGTGAGAGAGAAGGTCTGGAGTATACGAGAGATCAAATAATGCCAATCTAACCCCCTATCCTCTGCTTAATTATCTCAGCCATCCTCTCAACATTGTGCGGATACAGGAAACTTTCATGTCCGCCTACCTTCTCAGGAAGTTCTCCTCTCTCCCATAACGAGAACGAGTCCAAAAGAGCTCTTTCGATCTCATCTATCATCCGCGGGGATGCAACGAACCCGGCGTTAAACCTTCTTATTATATCTGCTGCTTCGGAGAGCTGTGGTACGACAGCGAAGATAGGCTTCCCCATCCCAAGGTATTCAAAGAGCTTCCCCGATGTTTGCCCGTATGAAGCTGTGAGTGGGTCAAGGAGAAAGAGCAAGATATCAGAGCGCATCCCGAAACGAACAGCCTCACTGTGCGGGAGATAGTCTATAACATCAACTATATCCGCTATTCCAAGCTCATCTATCCATTCCAGGAGAGCCCCCGTATACCGCCCGACAAAGCGCAACACCACCTTCTCCTTGAACCCCCGATTACTTCTTACAACCCGTGAAAACGCAAGAAGGAACGGGTAAGGCGAGCGAAACTGCCGATAAACCGTGCCGAGATAGGTGATACTCATCCTGTCGTTTTTCCTGACAGTTTTTACAATCTCTTCTTTGTCGAATCCGCCGTAGACTGTTGCCACCTTCCCGCCAAGATGCCTGTGATGAAGTAAAAGCTCCTCCCTTATGCTATCATTCACGGTGAAGACATACTCAACATCGGATAGGGCAGTTGCCTCGAGGTATCTGTTGTATCTTCTGTGAGTAGCTGGCAGGCGCGGTCTTGCAGGGTTCTGGCACCAAGAATCGCGGAAATCTGCAAAATATGGGATGCCAAGCTTCCTTGCTACCCTTCTGCCAGCAAGCAGGCTTGAGAATGTCGGAAGCTCAACAAACACGGCATCGAAACTGACAGCAGCTGCAAGATCCATTGCAGCCGAATAAAGATACGGCATCCACCAGAGCTTGTTATCCGGAAGGAATATATAGTCACTCGCCGGGAAAAAGTTCGGTCTCCTGCCAACACCTCCAACAGGGAAAAACGGAGGATGGGAAGTCCTTAGAACAATTGCATCTCTTATATCGTTATCGAAAGAGTGGTCTATCCATGGGAATCCATTCGGCTTCACAGCGACAACATAAGGTCTTATTCCGAATCGAGGGAAATACTTTACAAGCTTCGCTGCCCTAAGAATGCCTGTCCCACCCATCGGTGGGAAGAAGAACGATATGAAGAGAATATTCAGCATATTTCAGCAGACAGCACAACCGATCGCTCCGTTAAACTGTGGGTATCTTGGGATTACCACCTCATATTCCATATCCTTCAGTATATGGACAATGGCGCTGTTCTTTGCGACACCGCCAACAACGACGAGCCTCCTCTCATCGAACCGCTTCAAAAACGGCAGAAACCTCGCCACGACAGAATGATTAACACCTGCTGCAAGCCGCTCAACTGCGACCCCTGATGCAATCTTCCCAATAATTTCGCTCTCAGCAAATATCGCACAGGTGGAGGTAAGTTTCTCAGGCTCTTCCCAGAAGCCCGATAGCTCTTCAAGGCTGAGCCCCAAAACCTTCGCGCTGTTTTCAAGGAACCTCCCTGTGGATGCGGCACATCTGTCGTTCATATAGAAATCTACTACATCACCACCCCTCACAAGCACAACCTTCGAGTCCTGCCCACCGAGGTCGAGGAGGACAAAATCAGAAAGAGCTGTCTGATAAGCTGCTCCAACCGCATGAGCCTCTGTCTCCGGGATAGCTACTGCTCCAGCAAGCTTCACATTCTCCCTACCGTACCCTGTCGAAACAATCTTGTCGAACCTGTCCACCCCCAGCTTGGCAAAATCCACTTGAAACCCTCTCTCCCCCCTCACTCCATACCCCTTGTAAAATTCCATCGTATCTATCATCAAAAAATCAGACAGCTTTCCGTCATCGTTCGACACAATCTTAACGAACCTGCTCCCTATGTCGAACCCCAGCTGGATCATCTTAGCATCTTGATAAACGCTTGTATCCTTATCTTTGTCCGCTCGTCCACACGGAACGATTCTCCTCCCTCGACAGTAAGCACCGGAACATCGAGAGCCCCCCTTATAATTATATCCTCAATCTGGCGGAAACAGAACGATTGAACATAATGTATTACACCTCGGATACCCCTTCTTTTTATCTCTTTCTTTATGTCATCGAGCCTGAAGAAAATCGAGTATGGGTATGTATATCGCAAATACTGCTCAACAATATCACTCACCTCATACGGGAAGGCGAACTGACGCTGTATCTCGTTGAAGATCACCGTCCCACCGTACTGCTCTATCACATCGTAGAGGTCGTCGAATATTGGCGGAACACCGATATACCCAAGCGGAACAAGCCGCTTATAGATAGGATCCCTCTGCTTCACATCCAGAAGGAACTCACTGATCTCCGAGAAGAACCTCTCCGGGTCGCCGTTGAAATCCGAGGACGAAACAAGCCAGAGGTGGTTTTCCCTACCCGAGACCCTGTATTCCTCGTATGTCAGACGGTCAAGCTCCCAAAGCTTCCTCCTTATGGGTAAAAGCTCTTCCCTCTTCTTTTCTGCGGCGTCGAGCGTTGTTCCAAGTGTATCTGCGAACTCAATCATATGCTCCCTGAGGATCCGAGGAGTTCTGTTGTATGGGAACTCAAACGGAATAATGTCGATTCCCCTTGCCTCGAGCGTTTCCATAAGAGCCTGTGTATTGGAGCAGTCGCCTCTCGTAACGGCGACAACCTTCTTGATATCACCGGAGGATACAACAGCCCCAAACAGTCCCTTTATCCATTCGCAGATATTCCTGGGGTAGCCTGCAAATCGGGCAATCTGGACAAAGCTCTCACGCTCCCGCGATGTGATAAATAGGTTGTTCAGGTCAACAGGCTGATACCCTCCGGACAGGATGACCTCCACCGGTATCGTCGTGGTGAAACCTACTTTCTCCATTAGGATGCTCTAAATAAGCCCGCGCTTCTTCGCTACTTCGATTACAACCGGCGGCACAAAGGAAGATATCTCTCCGTTGGAGAGGAGTATATCCTTCACGAGCGTTGAGTTGAGGTATGTAAATTTCTCGCTTGGCATAAGGAATATCGTTTCTGCTTCGGGGAAGAGCTTCCTATTTGCCAGAGCCATCTGCAGCTCATACTCGAAGTCCGACACTGCCCTGAGCCCTCTGATTATTGCCGTTGCTTTTATCCTCCGTGCGTATGCTGCAAGCAACCCCTCATAGTAGTCGACGCTCACCCCGCGATAGTGTACAGTAGCCTCCCGAAGCATATACAGCCTATCCTCGAGCGAAAAAAGAGGTTTCTTCCTCGGATTAACACCAATTGCAACGACTACTGAATCAAAAAGTCTTGTAGCCCTCGATATTAGGTCGAGATGCCCCAGTGTTACCGGGTCGAATGTCCCAGAATAGACCGCTACCCTCATTCCCCTATCGGCTCGGACGGTTTCAGCGTCTTTGGCTGGATAGAATAAAGGACAGAGTTATCAATCGATATCTTCGCTTTCTTCCTCAACTCTGATTTGTAGTCATCCACAACCTTATTCTGCAGGTCAGCAGCCACCCTCTGGGAAAGGGCATCCTTAATATCCTCAAAATCTGGCTTATACGATGCAATCTTGTCTGTTACCTTCATAATGTAGTGAAGCCCACCGGATGTGATAATATCGCTTATTTCCCCTATTTTAAGCGAAAAGGCGGTATCAGCCAGATTCTTATCCCTGAACATGTCTCTGGTCAGATACCCTGCATTGCCACCCCTGTCTCGCTCCGAGGATATCGAGTATTTCCTTGCGAGCGCCTCAAAGCTCTCGCCTTTCTTCAGCTTCTTGTATATCTTCTTCGCCAGCTCGAGCGAGTCTGTTACGATGTAATACACATGCACCTTCTCCGGCTCAATGAAAAGGGTGTCATTCTCATCGTAATACGCCCGCAGCTTATCCTCTGATATCCCCGCTACGGCAGCTTTCATCTTCGGTGAGAGGAGATGCCTTATGAGTATATCCTCCTTTGCCCTTGCAATCTCCCGCTTCACCGCATCCATCGTGTCAATAGACAAAGAGAGGGCTTCCCTGACAAGCAATTTCCTCTCTATGATATTGCTGAGTATCTGGGAAAGCCCCTCCTCGCTGAAAGCCCAATCCTTCTTGTCGAGGGGATAGAGCGAAATCTCATAGAGGACATCATCTTTTGTTATCTTCTCCCCGTTCACAGTCGCCACCAGCTCATCACCACCGCCAGCAAAAGCAGCCAAAGAAAACAGAAAAACCAACCCAACGACCAGAAATAATACCCTTTTCATTCTCCCTCCTTTATTAGAACTAACACCCCAAAAGCCTGAAAAATATAATCATATTATCTGCAAATCCAAGCAAAAACTACTTCAAAAGTATAACCCTGCCCGATACACTGCTGCTTTCCCCTTCGAAGCGATAGAGATACAGACCTGTCGGGAGACCCGATGCGTTCCACAGGATATTTGTCTCTCCATTCTCAACGGAAAACCTATCGACAGCCTCCCCTTTTATGTTGTATATGCAAATCCCACCCGGCTCAGGGGAGTTCACGAGTATCCTTACATAAGCGTTGAACGGATTCGGGAAGAAGCTCACAGACACAACGGAAGGACTCCTCTTCTCATCCATACCCGTCGACGGCTCCAGCTTCACCTGTTTCGCTTGCCAGATAAACCTCGATGGGTGATCCTGAATGTATGCTAAAACAAACAGTCTGCTCGGGTCCCAGGAGCCGGAGAGTGTTATATCAAAATCAAAGCTCTCCTCGTATCCACGGTAAACAGGTAGATGAACCCCCGATGATGTCGGTGTAACAAGTGAACGAACGCAGTGAAGAACATAATTATGAGCAGGTGAACCAGGAGCCCAGTGGTAGGATATACTATCTTCAACGAGGGCAAGTCTGAGGTAAGCATCCATATCATCGGGAATCTCACCTGTCACCTCGACATCGACAGATATGCGGGCAGAGAGGATATCGATCGTATCGACGGTTATATCGACGATAAACGGGGAGCGATATGAGAGTATCTGCTCCACTGCATCCTCGTAGTAGTGAAGTCCATAGGACTCAGACGATGGATAACCACCGCTTACCTCGATTGACCCGTTCGTCCAGACGGTTGGAAAACCTGATACGCCATAGTAGTCAGCCACATCCTCAAACTCTCTGGAGTAAAACGGGTCAGAACCGATGGAAAGCGTCGAGTGATAGACAGCGATGATAATCGATGTGTCGTATTCCGCCTCCAGCATACGCAACCCCTCAGCAGCCCGCGAACAGTAAGGACAAGCTACCGATTCAAACGCCTGAAGCAACGGCTTCATCGGATTTGTATAGGTGTAAAGCTGGATACTTGTTGTGTCGTTACCGGTATACTCATCCGTTTCAAGCCTTGGGAAAACATAGACCTGATAAATATTCCCGGCAGATGGCGTGAATGAGGAAAAGGTAACATCCCTCGAACCTCCCGGTGCAAGGGAGGAAACCTCGACAGAATCAGTAAAGAAGGGGACACCGTTTTCTTGAACATCGATTATAGCATAGAAACTCTCCGTTGAAAGCCCGGAGTTGTCCAATGTCGCAGATATAGTCAGCGGAATATCCGGCTCTACAAACGGATTTTCTATGCTCAGACCTTCGCAGGCAACATCGTGCTCGAGCGGCACACCGACAAAAACATCATCCACATACCAAACATCTCCATCGGTACCCTCATAGTGGAACGCAAGATAAACTGTGCCTGAATAGCCTGTAATGTCAATCGGTCCAACCTCGCTCCACTCCTCATCAGAGAAGAAGTCTATCTCAGCAAGCTCAACGAAATCCCCATCCTCTGGGTCGGGTGAACCGCTTGAGATTGCAACACCGTGGTACCTGTAGTCGAATGTCCACAATGTATACTGCTGGAATGTCAGGTAAGGATCAGCTCCATCCGGTAGCTCGAGCGGTGGTGAAACGAGCCAGCCGTCCAGATGTGCATCGTTCCACCAATGAACAAAGGAATACTCCCCCGTAGCAGCGTTATCGTCGGCAACGCTCCAGGAAACCGCACTGCTTCCAAGCGTATAGACCGTCCAGTCAGCACGCTCCGCCGCTGTCTCAAAACTCGTAGAATACGGCAGCGTAACCATACTGCTTTTCGCACCCGACAGCTCAGGTGGACAAAGCCGAGGAGCAGGAAACTTTACCCCAGAAGCAAACAGCACAGAAAACAAAGCAAGAACAAGAACAAGACCACTGAATAAACTTTTCATCTTTCCCTCCTTTTGCTATATGAGAAACGGTGCAAGAATAAGCGAGACAATCGACATAAGCTTGATAAGGATGTTCATTGATGGTCCCGATGTATCCTTCAGCGGGTCACCGACGGTATCCCCGACGACAGCAGCCTGATGAGCAGGTGAACCTTTCCCTCCCAGGTTACCTCTCTCGATAAACTTCTTGGCGTTGTCCCAAGCTCCACCACCGTTCGCCATCATAAGGGCGAGATACACTCCAACAAGCGTCGCTCCAGCAAGCGTACCACCGAGAGCCTCGGCACCCAAGACAAAACCAACAACGATTGGAGTAAGTATGGCAATCAAGCTTGGCGCTATCATCTGCGTAAGTGCACCCTTTGTGGCTATGTCAACACATCTTGCGGTATCAGGCTCCGCTCTTCCCTCGAGCAGTCCTTCTATCTCCCTGAACTGTCTCCTAACCTCCTCAACCATCTTGAACGCCGCTTTTCCGACCGAGCGCATCGTCAATGACCCCACAATGAACGGAACAGCAGCACCGATGAACAGTCCTATGACAACCCTCGCAGTCGTCAGATTGACAACACTAAGATGGGCTGCCGAGGAATACGCAGAGAAAAGGGCAAGAGCAGTCAGTGCGGCAGAGCCTATAGCAAAACCTTTACCGATAGCTGCCGTCGTATTGCCAAGGGCATCGAGACCGTCGGTTATCTCCCTGACATCGTCGCCAAGCCCAGACATCTGCGAGATGCCACCTGCATTGTCAGCTACCGGACCATAGGCGTCGACAGACATAGTTATACCAACGGTCGCCAGCATCCCCACAGCCGACATCCCTATGCCATAAAGTCCGGCAAAACGGTAGGAAAGGAATATGCCCACGCATATAACGATAACAGGCAAGATGGTGCTTTCCATTGCGACGGCAATCCCTGTTATGATGTTGGTCGCGGCGCCCGTCTCGCTCGAGTGGGCAATCCGCAGTATCGGACTGCCTGATGTATAAAACTCCGTTATAAGACCAATTCCTATGCCAACGAGGTTACCAATAAGCATTGCCCAGAAAACACCGATATTCACCCCCAGTCCTCTTATCAGAAAGTATGAGAATATAAAAAGCAGTGCGCTCGCCACATATGTCGAGTTGTTCAGGGCAGACTGCGGGCGTTCCCTTCCAAACACCCTGACAGAGATTATCCCAAGAAACGATGCAACAAGTCCCACAGTTGCTATGGCAAACGGCAACACCATATAGGATGCACCGAGAGCCTGCGTTGTGGCAATGGATAATGTCGCTATCATCGCACCGACATAACTCTCGAATATGTCTGCACCCATACCAGCGATATCGCCAACATTATCACCGACATTATCTGCGATGGTCGCCGGATTGCGCGGATCATCCTCCGGGATATTCTCCTCCACCTTACCGACGAGGTCGGCACCGACATCGGCAGATTTTGTATAGACACCCCCGCCAATCCTGGCAAAAAGTGCAATCGACGATGCCCCCATAGCGAACCCGTTTATCAGATGCGCTGTCTCAGGCTTGCCGAGAATAATAAATAGTAAGCCTGTTCCGAAGAGCCCAAGCGACGCCACAGCAAGCCCCATAACGCTTCCCCCGAGGAAGGCAGTTTGGAAAGCAGCAGAACGCCCAGAGCTCCTTGCCGCCTCCGCTGTCCTCACATTGGCGTCAGTTGCCGACATCATCCCAAGAAAACCAGCAGACATAGAAAGAAGCGCCCCCAAAAGAAAAGCAAGCGCTATCTTATAAGAGATCCCAAAGGTGAGTAGAACAAAAACAACCGCTATGAAAACAAAAAGTATGGAATACTCCCGCTTCAGAAACGCCAAAGCACCGACCCTTATGTGCCCGGCAATCTTCCTCATCTTATCTGTCCCGGTGGGAAGCTTCTTGAGATAAAAGTATATCCCAAGTGCAACCATCACACCGAAAACCCCTATACAAGGGATTATGTAAATCATTCCGCCTCCCTTTCTCTCCTGTTAAAAACAGTCATAGCATAATCGTATCCCTTCAAAACAATATTCTCAATGACATCGGGCAGGCTCTTTACCGTCTCCATCAACCTTTTCTCCTCTTCCTCTGTGAAGTTCGACAGGACATAATCTATCCAAGGGATATCCGGCATCCCTATGCCTATCCTCAGTCTGGGGAAAATCTCTGTTTCAAGATGATAGATAATGGATGCAAGCCCGTTGTGCCCACCATCAGAACCTGCCATCCTTAGCCGCAATGCCCCCAGAGGAAGCGCCATATCATCAAGTATAACGAGCATATCCTCACAGGAAAGCTTGGAATAGTCCAGGAAATCGAGCACAGCCACCCCGCTCTCATTCACAAATGTCGTCGGCTTGACAAAAAATACTTCCCTGCCACATATATCAGCTTTGCCAAACACAAACCTCCCTTTGCCTGCCACAAGATTCGCTCCGTAGTGTGAGGCAAGGAAATCGACTGCGATAAAACCTGTATTGTGTCTGGTTCTGGCATATCTTGCACCCGGATTGCCAAGCCCGATGATTGCTCGAAGATTACCCATATCTTGAAAAATAAAAGTTTGAGAAATTAAAGGATTCAAACCACAAAGTCAAGCAAGAAAATATCTCAGGGTAAGTTTCGACTTGACAGGTAGGCAGGAGGATGATATATTTTTTACAAATACAACAGGGGGAATAAAATGAAAACATTGAAAGCCATCTACGATGAAGAACTTGAGGAATTCCTCGAAAAGATAGGCTTGCTCGAAGATATTCGGTCCGGTATGGTCAAGTGCGAAGGTTGTGGTGAAATAATAACCCTCGATAACTTCGGCGCAGTCTCCAGGAGGAACGGGAAACTGGTAGTATTTTGTAATTCCCCGAAGTGTGTATCCAAAAGTATTAGGACAAGCTCCGAATGACCTGGAACGAGATTATAGGGTATATCATCGCCGCCTTTATAGGATATATTCTCCCAAAGGCATGGAATTTTTTTACCATAAAAAGGGTCAGAAATTCAATCCTCAGATGGCTTGCCTTCTTCTTCCACACCCGAACCTTAAAAACAAAGAGTATCAAATCTAACATAGAAACCTATCTTAATCAAGAGATAAAGGTCGCTAACACCAGAGCCTTCGGAAGCAACATTCTAATCGACGAAAAGGTAAAGGTAGAATGGGTAAGACTTGAGGAAGAAGAAACTATCCTCACCGAAGAGGGGGAAGTCATTATCCGGCTGGGCTACAATATGGATGAGAACCGCAACTACATAGAGGCTGTGATGAAATACCTCGAGAAAAGCTTTCTCCCCGATGCAAGACCTTATTTGAGCGGTGGACTGTTTGCTGCCCTTCTTCTGGAGTTTGCTCATCGGATAGCTCTCGACAGAGGCAAGAAGGCTTTCAGATATTACAATGAGCATTATCTGAGTCCCCAAATGGACAATAAAGATGTAATAAATTTTATGGACAAGACCGCCGAAATCAAGAAGGCAGGATTTTTCACTCCTGTTTTCCTGAGAGAACTCAATGAACTCGGGCTAAATCTCTCCCGGAAAAGAAAAAGAAGAAGCGATAAGCTCAACAGAGAAATCGAGGAATTCATAGACTTCCTCTATGACATTGCCAATATGGATGAATATAGAAAAGCACGGGGAGAAGACCCTCCGTTAGACTTCATTAGAGAATTCATAAGAACTCAAATAGTCCTTGTTAAACGGGCGGAGACCACCGAGATAACAGGACACAAGACAGCTGTGAACTATGCCTTCAGGAATGGTGCCTTTTCAGTGTATATAGCTGGAGTAGGCAGAAACGCTGACCTTGTAAAGGATGTCTATACTTTAGGATTCAACACTTACAAGAAACAGTTCAAATTGTTAGCACGCGGTTGCACAGATATAGAAAGGGAATATGAGAATGAAATAAGAAAAGCAGGTAGAATCTGCCTCATTGAGCGGATGAGGACAACTTAAAGATACTCCATTTCCCCTTTATATACCCGTTGATTTGCTTTAACCTCTCATATATAATCTTAAGAGAATTTCATAACTGCTTGATATTTATTTAAATATCCAACCGAAAATATATCTTGACAAATCCATCTCTTTTGTTTAGAATTACTTTAACATATAATCCGATTTCAGAACTACCTTCATCATAGGAGGGCAGTATGCGAAGGAATGGCATATATTCCGCCGCAATTTTTCTTCTCTCTTTATTTCTTGTTTTCTCCTCTTGTCAGCAGCGAGGGAATCTCAATCCGATATCAGGTGAAGAGGGTATAGTGCTCGACACGCTTTTTGCCTCCGCCACAGAGATTGAGGCGACGCAGAGCGTTCTCATTTCTGCTCATGTCATAGACCAGGATTCAAACTCCGTCGGTGATGTCGAGGTGATATTCGAGACGGATTATGGAACGCTCACCCGCACGAGTGTGTTCTCGAACGATTCCGGCTGGGCTTTCACAACGCTCAACACACCGAGGGACTCGGTCGTTCACACGGCAACGATTACTGCATCCGTTTATGAGCAGAGCACGAAGACCATTGTTGTAACCGTTTACGAATATGGGCACAAGCCAGCGGTCTATCTCGACATCTGGGTCGAGAAGGATTCTGCTGTAGTGAATCAGGATGATTCCTGTGTTGTTGCGGCTCGCCTTATGGACGACAACCGCAATCCGCTTCTGGGAAGGCAGGTTACATTCTCGACAAGCCAGGTAGGAATTGTCGTCTACCCTGTCAACTCTGGGCTGACGGATGAATCGGGCGTCGCAAGGGCTTATGTCCCATCCCCATCGACAGCTATGCAGGTCTGGATTGTCGCAACGCACAGGGATAGCCTACGGGATTCTGTCCAGGTGACATTTGTTGAGGATTCGATATCGAGCGTAGTGCTGACAAGCGACCTCTTCAACCTGACAGCAAACGGCACGGACGAAGCGGTCCTTCAGGTGACTGTATATACACTTCTGGGTGGTCTTGCCCCTGATGGAACACGGGTATCACTTGTAACAACGGGTGGAAACCTCGTTCCCTACGAGGCGGTGGCATCCTTCGACAATTTTGCTCCGTTCATCAAGGAGAGGCATTCGGCAAAGAAGAGGAGATTGCCTGCAAAGTTACCAAAGTCTGACCAGCTATATGTTTACACTGTCAACGGGCGGGCGTTTGCGAAGCTTATCGCGTCAACAACGGTGGACACAGCGGTCGTTTCTGCATCTGTATCCGGCGTATCTGACACGATAAGGATATATTTTGACCCTGGCGAGCCAGACAGGGTAGATGTTGTTGCTGCTGACACTGTCCTCACAGCAGATGGAAGAGACACAACGACAATCACTGCAACGGTTGTTGATGCGTACAGCAATCCGGTTTTCGAGGGAACAGAGGTTACCTTCTCAGCCGACCGCGGGAGTATCTATCCGAGCATAACGACCACCAATATACTCGGGGTGGCAAGAGCAGTCCTGACATCATCGACTACTCCAGGATTTGGCATTATATCAGCAACAGCCGGGGGAGCAACTGGTCAAACATCCGTATATTTCACGACAAGCTGTGCCACCTCAATAAACCTTATGGCAACACCGTCCTCTATTCCTGCTGATGGAAACTCATCAACCCTAATACGAGCACAGGTGTTAGATGAAAACTCCTTCCCTGTATCTGATAATGTCAGTGTTACATTCACAGCCTCCGATGGAGTACTTATCTCTCCGAGGACGAAAAGGATATTAAATCTTGGAGTTGTGAGCGGTTTTCTACCGAAGGAATCCCGTTTCACGGCATACACATCGGATGGCTGGGCGGAGGTTATGCTCGTTTCATCGACCGTTGCCGGGACGACATCCGTTATCGCTGAGGCGGAATCCTGTGGGACAGGAGCTGCAACGGATACAATATTTGTGCCGTTTTTGCCGGGTCCTCCGAACTCGATAACCGTAACTGTCGGGCGTGATTCGATATTCGCAGACGGAACCGACACAACCGAGATAGAAGCGACCGTCCTTGATGAGTTTTCGAACCCTGTTTCAGCTGGTGTCCGGGTGGAGTTTAGCTGTTCGGACTCCAATGCCAGGATCGACCCTACCACCTCCTACACGGACGCCTACGGCGTAACACGCTCACAGGTAACAAGCTCGATATCACCGGGCAGGAAGACCATCTCAGCGACAGCAGAAGGAGCTTTCGGGCAGACATATATATACTTTGTTCGCAGCTATCCGTCGAGCATTCGTCTGACGGCATCTCCAAGGAGCATCACAGCGGACGGAGAGTCTTATTCCGAGCTTGAGGTCTATGTCTCCGACACGATGGGTCGTCCTGCCGCCGATGGAACGCCTGTCGACCTGGTTTCGGACAGGGGAACACTTATGGACCTGGCAAAGAAGACCGGTAGCAATTCGTTTGCATCTGCCATCACCAGAAGCATTCTCTCCACATATCGAGGCTACACAGAAAGCGGCTATGTAAGGCTCCGGCTTGTCAGCGAGACGATCGTTGGAACGGCGGAGGTGATTGCAACCGTGGCAAACTCGGACACGACAAGCATATCGGACACGGTTTATGTCGATTTTGTCCCTGGTGAGCCAGCGAGGATTGAAATGAGTGCAGTCCCCGATACCCTCCCTGCCGATGGGCACTCGACATCAGATATAACGGGGACTGTCTATGATGAGTATGGCAATGCTGTCGGCAGGGATGTGCTCGTCAGCCTCTCAACGAGCCTCGGAGAGATAATACCCGAGACTGTCCCGACAGATTCGGCAGGCAGCTTCTCCGCAATTCTCACAAGCTCTGCAACAAACGGTATAGCCCTCGTCGAGGCACACGCTGGGGGAGCATACGGACAAGTCTTGGTCTACTTCCAGCCTGCGACACCGTCGCAGATAATCCTATCATCAGATGTGTCGTCCACACAGATAGGTGCAGGAACGATAACACTGTCTGCGCTTGTCCTCGACAGCATTGGGCGACCAGTATCGGACGGCGTCCCGGTCAGTTTCTCATCCTCCCTTGGAGATGTTCTTCCGCCGACATCCTACACGGAAAGTGGTGTTGCAACCGCTGTGCTTTCACCTGGGACAGTTGCTGGTGTTGACACGGTGATTGCAACGGCAGGGATAGCAGCAGACACGATACTTGTCAGGTTCACAGCTGGCAGGTGCAGATACATAACTGTCACGGCGACGCCGGAAAGCATAGCGGCGGACGGTAGAAGTAGGTCGACTATTGTGGCGAGCCTCACGGATGAGTACGGCAACCCTGTTGAATCGGGAAGACTCGTGAACTTTACTACAAACCTTGGCTCAGTTCGAAGCAACGCCTATACCGATTCAGTCGGTAGAGCAACGGTATATCTGACCTCCTCTCCGACAGTTGGCAGGGCAACGGTCGAGGTGAGCTGCGAGGAAGGGTTCGGCGAGTGCGATGTAGAGTTTGTCGTATCACCTGCTGCCTTCATATCCGTCTCGGCAAACCCGAACAGGATCACAGCGGATGGAACGAGCAGATCGGAGGTGAAGGCGAGGCTTCTGGATACCTATGGGAACCCTGTTGCAGATGGGACAATTGTCATATTTCACTCATATTTCGACACAACGACGACGCCGTTCGGCACGATAGACACCATTGCAACGACCGTTGGGGGTGAGGCAACAGTGAGCCTGACGAGCGAGACAACTGTTGGCAGGGCAACAATCATCGCAAGCCTTCTGGGGCTTTCCGATACTACATATGTCGATTTTGTCCCCGGAGAGCCAGCAAACATAACATTGTCTATCTCACCCGACTCCATACCTGCTGACGGGCATTCCATATCCAACATATCGGCAACGGTGAGGGACGAATACGGCAACCCCGTTGGAAGCGGTGTCAGGGTGGAGTTCGAGACGACACTCGGCAGTATAATTTCCCCCGTCTATACGGATAGCTCCGGCACGGCACAAAGTGAGCTTACAAGCGCAACGGAGATGGGGAGAGCAGTTGTCACGGTAACATCAGGAGAAATTGTGGCGCAGGGATTCGTCGAGTTCACACAGCTCGTCGTGGCAAGCATATCGATATACGCCGACTCAACGATGCTCGTTGCTGACGGCAGAAGCACAACAAGGGTATACGCTATCGCATATGATTCATCGGGTGTTTCAGTCGCCGATGGAACACCGATATTCTTCCGAACAACAGGAGGATTTATATTTCCGGGAGTGGCGTACACCGATTCGGGTATGGTTGAGACGACCCTTCGAGCATCAACAACTCCCTCTGTCATCTGGGTGACAGCCGATGCCGGCGGAGGGGTCGCCGACTCCATAAACATAAACTTTGTCCCTGGTGAGCCAGCAACAATAGAGCTGACACCAGTTCCCTCCGATATCCCGGCAAATGGAGACACAGTATCCACAATCTATGGCGTTGTAAAAGATGCTCAAGGAAACCTCGTAACAGCGGGACATATAGTTCATTTCTCCACCACGCTTGGTGAGATAGATTCGATAGACATAACAAATGATATAGGAGAGGTTACTGCGACCCTCCACTCAGGCACTATTCCAGGAGTGGCTCTTATCGTTGCGACATCTGGGGATGCTGTCGGGAACTGCCAGGTAGCCTTCACCAACTCCGATGTCGGAACGATTGTAATCGAGGCAGAGCCGAGGCGTGTCCCGACAGGCGGTGATTCAACCGTTCATATAACAGGATTTGTCAGGAACTCGCTCGGTAACCCTGTATCCGATGGAACACCTGTTATCTTCACACTCGAGCCGGATAGCTTGGGATACATCGTCCCACCGACCGCATACACGGACTCGGGAAGGATATCCGCCGAGTTTATAAGTGGGGAGTATACAGGCGGAGTTATGATAATAGCCGATGCAGGTGGAATTTCCGATACGGCAACGGTTACCATCGAGCCGGGCGAGCCTGAGAGCATTGCAATCTGGTCGGATGACACGACACTTGCCGCAGATGGGGTTTCTGGAACGAATATTTATGCTGCCCTGTTCGACAGGTTCGGTAACCCGGTATCATCGGGAGACACAGTTTATTTCGAGACGACACTCGGAACGCTTTCTCCGGATGTCGAGCTAACAGGCTCAGATGGAACGGTGCGAGTCAGCCTCTATTCCTCGACCGAGGCTGGTGAGGCAATCGTTCGAGCAAGAAGTGGGGATGCAAGAACGGAGATGTCCATCTATTTTGAGAACACGGATGTCCATACGATAATACTTTCTGCCAACCCTTCACAGCTTGTCGCCGATGGCTTCGAGACATCGGTTCTGCAGGCTATGGTCTACGACTCGCTTGGCAACCCGATAACCGATGGAACACCGATACATTTTGCCGTGGTATCGGCGGATACGCTCGGTGTTGTTATCCCGACTGTTGTTCACACGGAGGGGGGGCAGGCAACAGCAACATTCAGGGCAGGAACACGAACAGGGTTGAATACGGTGAGGGCTTATTCTGGTCCGGTCTCCGGAGACGCTGACATCGAGCTTATACCAGGTCCTGTGGACAGGATTACGCTCACCGCAACACCTGATACCATCCCAGCAAACGGGGTATCAACATCGGCAATCGAGGCTGTCCTTCTGGACAGGTTCGGGAATACACTTCGAGCAGGGGAGCCTGTTAGCTTCGGTGCATCAAGGGGAACAATTGAACCGACGAACACATTCACCGATGCCACAGGAACGGCAACAGCAACCCTAACGAGTTCAAACATACCGGGAATATGCCGTGTCTCGGCACAGAGCGGGGATATATACAACCAGATAACGGTATTCTTCGATACCACAGGTGTCGGTGCAATAGTTCTAACAGCTAATCCGAACAAGCTGACGGCTGATGGAGTATCCCAATCGACCATAACGGCAACGGTATATAATTCCGAGGGAACGATCGTATCTGACATGACGCCTGTCTATTTTGAGGTTCATCCGGACACATTTGGGACGCTGCTTGCTATGCGTCCTACTATCGGTGGGACAGCAGTCAATACATTCACTGCGGGGACATTCATAGGCGTCTGCTGGATTGTTGCCTCCTGCGTTGTCGAAAGCGATACCGTGAGGGACTCTGTGAGGATACGGCTTGAGGGTGGTCCACCGACGGTTATTAATGTCAGTGTCGATTCAACCTCCCTTCCTGCAAACGGGAATGCAAGCTGCTGGGTGTATGCACAGCTCCTCGACGAGTTTGGTAACCATGCACCGGGAGGGGTGTCGGTCTCGTTTGAGACAAACCTCGGGACGATAGAGACGCCTGCTATAACCGACACATCGGGCATTGCAAGGGTGCGGATAACCGCAGGGCTTACCCCTGGTGATGTCTCAATCATTGCGAGGAGTGGGGAAGCGGTAGGGTTCGGTGCAACCAGATTCGTTCCTGTTCAAGCGGCGGTTGCTCTACTGACAGCAAATCCGGTGAATGTGGTAGCAGATGGCGAAAGCGAGACGAATGTAACCTGTGAGGTATATGACTCATCGGGCTTTCCTGTGTCCAATGGGACAATAGTTCAGTTCTCTGTTGAGGAAGACTACGGAACGCTTATTCCGTCCGTCACCACAACAGAGGGAGGATTAGCAAGTGTTTATGTGCGTTCGGACACACTTGCGGTTGGGAGGAGGCTTGTTACTGCAACGGTTATACCATCCGCTCCAGCAACAGATACGATCACGGGCGAGGTCTCGGTGAACTTTATTCCTGGAGAACCGTCGAGAATGGATATAACGGTCACTCCAGGCGAGGACAGCATCCCAGCGGATGGCGTCACAACATCGAAGATAACCGTTTGCATCTACGACAGATATTCCAATCCTGTCGGTGCGGGGATAGGTGTCAGTTTTGAGACTTCACTCGGTGAGATAACGCCCACAGCTGTTACCGATACGCTCGGCTGTACCTACGCAATCCTCACCAGCTCAACCGAGACGGGAGATGCCATTGTAACCGTGCGAGCAGGTGAGATAATCGGGTATACGCAGGTAACATTCTACAGGCTTGAGGCAGCGGAGATACACCTTGTAGTCGACCCGATAATGCTTGTAGCCGATGGGGTCTCGGAGGCGACGATCACTGCCGATGTATATGATGCTTCCAGTCTGCCGGTATCCGACAACACGAGGATAACATTTAGTCAGGACACATCAGCAGGGTTCGTGCAGGGGGTAATAACCCCGAGGATTGCCCTAACGACTGCTGGACGTGCAACAGCAACGATTCGGGCACCCATCGAGACAGGCACCTGTCGGATAATAGCTTCTGCTGGCGCCACAATCGCCGATACATTCGACATCCAGTTTATCCCAGGTGAGCCGGCACATATTGTGTTTGATACATTCACCACGCACGATACCTTGCCTGCGGACGGTGGGTTGTGGCCTGTGAGGGTATATGTTCGTGACGCTTTTGAGAACCCAGTGACTGTCGGAACAGAGGTGAGGTTCTCCACAACGGTGGGGACAATAGTCGAGAGCGCTGTGACAGAATCTGACTCAGGCGTTGCATTGTCCTACATCTCCAGCAGCACGACAGGTCCCGCAGTCGTAACAGCACAGGCAGGAGCAGCTTTGGGTGCATTCCCCATCCAGTTCATCCCAATTGACGGGGATACAGTATTCGCTGTTGCCAACCCACCGAGGATAACAGCAGACGGAGAATCACGCTCACTTATTACCGTCAGTGTTATGAATATAGATTCGGTAGATAGTGTCTGGAGACCTGTATCTGATGGTTTGCCTGTATTCTTCACCTCAATCGGCACAGGGATCCTTTCCAGGAACGTTGACTACACAGTGGGTGGAACAGCATCGAGCGAGCTCACAAGCGGGTATATCGCAGGGAGTGACACCGTCATTGTCTCGATAAACGCTGGGAAGTCAGATACCGTTGTCGTGATATTCGAGCCGGGCGAGCCTGCGATAATTGAGTTTTCCAATCTCCCTGCCGGCACCCTTTACGCCAACGGCGGTGACACGATGACCGTGACTGTTCGGGTCCTCGACCAGTTCGGCAATGTCGTCACACCGGGAACCGGCGTCAGCTTCTCCACGACCATCGGAAGCATAACAGAGGTTTCCGCCACCGACGACTCCGGCTATGCGTCATCTATTTTTACCACAGGGCTAACATTCGGAACGGGTGTGATAACCGCTCAAGCTGGCTCAGCAACCGGATATGCCATTGTAACCGTTCACCCTGTGGAGGCGGCGTCGATAAGTCTCGTTGTATCCCCAAACAGGCTCATTGCAAGCGGCGAGGATGAGGCAAATATCATAGCAACTGTTCTCGATTCTTTCGGGTTCCCTGTCTCCGATGGAACGCTTGTCCACTTCAGGACAACCGCCGGTATTGTCACGCCTCCTGTCGCCGCAACGGAATCTGGCGTTGCCAGAGCAACCTTAACATCGACAATAAATGTCCTCGATACGGTATTCGTTGTTGCTTCTGTCGGGGCGGTCAGAGAATCGACCATTGTTTCGTTTGTTCCTGGCGAACCAGCGATAATGGAGATATGGTCAGGGGCTGCAACACTTGTTGCAAATGGGGCTGACACAACATCCATCTGGGTGCGGGTCTATGACGCTTATGGGAACAGGGTTCAGGATGGAACGAGGGTCGATTTTGAGACAACACTCGGGACAATAGTTCCGACAGCATACACAGAGGCAGGAAGCACGGAGGTGGTTCTGACGAGCGGTCTTGAGCTTGGCTGGGCGAATGTGACGGGAAGAAGTGGAGACGCCACAGCAAGCTGTGTCGTTGGGTTCGTATCGACGGATGTAGTATCTGTCCGACTCGCCGTCGTTCCGTCGAGGATTACTGCCGACGGGGAGTCCACTGCCGATGTCCTCGTGACGGTGCTTTCGGCAGGTGGTTCTCCTGTCTCCGATGGAACACCTGTGTGGTTCGATTCTCTTGGGTTCGGCTCCATCGACCCTGTGAGGACAATAACTTCATCAGGGATAGCGACTGCAACGCTCACATCCTTCACAACCTGCGGGACGGATACACTTTTCGCCTTCGCCGGAGACGGAACGCATTTCGACTCGACAGAAATTGAGTTCCTCGCTGGAGAACCAGCAGTGATTTATCTTACTCCCGACACCGACGAGGTGGATGCAGATGGGATAACTACTGTCAATATCTCTGCAGAGGTAAAGGATGCTGCAGGTAATCCGGTGAATGCTGGATGGATAATCAATTTCTCCGTAGATAACGGGAGTGTGCTTTCCGTCGGGGCAACCGACGATTCTGGCATAACCTCCACAGTATATCGTGCAGGGGAAATTCCTGGAATTGCAACAATTCGAGCCTCCTACGGTGGAGTAGAAATGGGTGTGTGCCAGATACGACTTGTGAATACGGAGCTTTACAGTATAGTATTGACTGCGGATCCGTTTTCGATCTTAGCAGATGGGCATTCATTCTCGACGCTTCAGGCGCACTGCTTCACTGAGAGCACAGGCTATGTGACCGATGGCACCCCGATAAACTTTGCCATCGCTTATGGCGAAGGGGTTCTTTCACCATCCTGGGCACTAACCGAGGACGGGATTGCGGAGATAAGGCTCTTAAGCACAACCACAGCAGGGGAATGTTCTGTTTATGCATACTCCGGGTCGGTGGCATCAGACACGGTGGGAGTAACATTCGAGACGGGTGAGCCGGCTGTGATTATATTTAATCCGTCATCGATGACGCTCGTAGCCGATGGATCAGACACGGGCTCAGCTGTTCTCACTGTGGAGGACGCTTACGGGAACCCGATACCACGCAGGGCAGTGGAACTCCAGATCGAACCGGCAGGAAAGGGAACGGTCACACCAACATACACGGTAACAGATGACAGCGGTCGGGCGAATTTCACCGTCACTGCTCCGCGAGCATCCGGACAGGCGGCACTTTCTGCGACCTGTGGTGGAGCGAGCGGATTGATGAACCTGAGATACACCCCGACACCTGTAGCAGAGATGCAGCTTGCGGCTATCCCGGTTATAATTCCTGCAGATGGTATGAGCTATTCGAATATCAGGGCTATTGTTCTCGACTCTCTTGGACATCCCGTCTCCGACAGTGTAAGTGTGAACTTTGTCACAACCGCTGGATACATCGTCCCATCCATTGCCTATACGCTCGACGGCGTGTGCGAGACAAGGCTCTACTCGTCGACATCCCCCACATCGGCTACCGTGACAGCAACCGCAGATACGGTATCCGAGACGGTGGTGGTTACCTTCACCACAGGGGTACCATCCGAGCTTATCTGCGAGACCGATGCTTCGGTTCTTACCGCTGGCAGGGATGAGTCTGCCCATATAACGGTCTCGGTGCTCGATACTCTTGGAAATCCAGTCGGTGAGGGATACGCCGTGAGGTTTGCCACGACCCTTGGAGGGATAGCCGACAGCGTCCTTTTGACAGATATAGCTGGAACCGTTCGGACACTTTTCCAGCCGGGGACGCAGGCAGGACTCGCAACGATAACCGCTTACCTCAGGACAGGTAGAGATTCCCTGGGCTGCCAGTCGTTCATCACGATAAAACCGGATTCTGCTTATGGTATGGAGCTCTCCGTGTCTGATTCCTCTATATATGTCCGCGGAGTTGGTGAGAGGGACTTCTCCGTGATATATGCGCATATCGTCGATAGAAACGGCAACGATGTCGAGGACAGCACACGGGTCTGGTTCCGGATTATCAACGCCCCGCCGCCGTCGGTTCCACCATGCACGCTAAACCCGGCATATCCTGACCCTGCATACACCCACTCAGGGATCGCATCGGCGACATTCCGGGCAGGTATGCGCTCCGGGACAGTCGTTGTGCAGGCATTGACACTCGACTCACACGGGGATACAATATCGACAGCAGCACCGAGGATAACGATAAACTCCGGTTTCCCTGCATACATCTCGCTCTCAGGAGACTGCAATGTGCCGGGACTCTTGATAGACGGTATCCCCGATACCGTGATGATAATGGTTACCGACTCGATGAGAAACCCCGTTGCAGAGGGGACAGCTGTTTATCTATGGTCGAACCACGGCTCAATCACAGGGGTTGTGGTAACCGACTCGCTCGGCTTCGCCAAGGCAGTCTGGTATAGTATGCGAGACACGATAACGGACCTCTCAACCTACAAGGACATCTGGGTAAAAGCAGAGGTCAGGACATTCGCATCCCCCGATTCCATCGCCTCTGACTCGCTTCATTTTATGAACACAGCTGGTTGGTGGGATGAGGAGGGAGAGCTGGACGGCGTAGTAGATTCCCTTGCAATTATAGACCTTTATCCAGATTCAATCCTTGCCGACAACACAAGCACATCGACCATACAGGTTCAAGCCTGGGATGTGAACAGCTACCCGGTGATAAACGGGACAGACATCAGGCTTATGGCAACATACGGATCGATAACAGAGGATATCCACACGACAAATGAGTGCCTTGCATCCGTTGCAACAGGGACATACACATCGAGAACCCTGACGAGGGATATGTCCTGGTCTGCCTTAGATGTGGCAGATGACGGTGTCGGCGGATGGGCAGAGATAAGGGCGTTTGCAGATGGCGTCTGGTCGAATGTGGACACAATAACGCTTCTAACCTCCTATGCGAGCACCGATAACTCGGAGCTTATCGCCCCTACAACCCTCCCATCGGGGGCAACAGGCTCCGTTACCATCAGGATAAGGGATGAGTTTGGCAACCCGCTCGGTGGGCATATGGTTACATTCTCAGCACCCAGCGGCGGCAGTTTCTCTGTGCTGACCGGATATACTAATGCCTCGGGCTCATTCACAACCCAGTTCACTGCGCCGATGGTGGGAGTGGATACACCTGTTACCGTTCTGGCAGCAGACAGTGACAGCAGAGGAGGGATAACAATGAGTGCAGTAATAACGGTGTTAGCCCCATAAAATGAATATGGAAAGAATAGTAGAAAATCTGCTACGGGAAGAGGCAAATGCTATACTCTCACTCATTGGGAGGATAGACGGCGCACTCGATGCGGCTTCTGAGCTTATATACAACACCAAAGGGAGGGTTATATTCATCGGGCTTGGCAAATCAGGGATTGTTGCAAGGAAGATATCTGCTACCCTCTCAAGCACAGGAACATCCTCGTTCTTCATCCACGCAGCGGAAGCCGCCCATGGGGACCTCGGGATGGTTACGGAGAATGACACGGTCGTATTCATCTCGAAGAGCGGAAAGACAAAGGAGATTCTGCGACTGATAGAACCGCTGAAGAGGCTCGGAGTGAAGATTATCTCTATCACATCTGACGCCAAATCGGAGCTTGCGCGGATGAGCGATGTCCACATCGATACGGGAGTGAAGAAGGAAGCCTGCCCATTTGGTATCGTTCCCACATCGTCGTCTGTCGCGACGCTTGCCGTAGGAGACGCACTCGCTGTCTCGCTCATACTGAAGAAAGGGATAACACCAGAGAGGCTTGCTTTGATACACCCTGGGGGAAACATAGGCAAGATGCTGACAAGGGTCAAGGAGCTTATGCACAAAGGAGAAGATATACCGATCGTCTCAAAGGACGCACCGCTCTCGGAAGCGATAATGGAGATGACCACAAAGAAACTTGGGCACACACTCCTTGTCAATGAAGACGAAAAGCTCTTCGGGATATTCTCCGATGGAGACCTCAGAAGAACCATTCAGTCGCATATCGGAGATGCCAGGCTCCTTGTGAAACCCATAAGTCTGTTCGCCACCTTATCGCCCAAGAGCATCTCCGGGGATGTGCTCGCCTATGAAGCGGTACGGATTATGGAGGAAAATAAGATAACCGGACTGCCAATTGTGGACAAGCAAAATCGGATCAAAGGGTTTATCCACCTACACGACCTCTTGCGTGCAAAGGTGGTCTGAGGCAAGCCACAACGATTTAAGCGAAATAATATGCTAATACGAGTATTAAAATCTCTTGCCCCACAGAAACCGCTATCAAAAGCACCTGTATTCTCAGCAACTTCCGGATAGAACCTCTTGACTAATATAAATTCTTGCTTATCTTAACCTCACCTATGAGAAAACTGGTCATAATAGCATCGCTTTTGTTTTTATCCTGCGCTGCATTCCATCAGGAGAAACCCTCAGCGGTGGAGATCCTTGCAAAAGCAGATGAGGAATTCTCGAAGGGGAACTACTCGAAGGCGGAAAAATTATACACAGATTATCTCACCGTTGAGCCGCTCTCCCCGGATGTTGCAAGGGTGCATTTTATGCTCGGCAAATGCCTTTATGAAGATAAGGATTTTGAGGCAGCACTGTCGAAGTTCCGCTTTGTAACGACGAACTTCCCGACATCGGAGTATGCACCCGAGGCGGACCTTATGCTTGGCAAATGTTATCTTGCACTCTCACCGAGACCCGAACTTGACCAATCTTACACGAGGAGGGCAATACTCTATTTCCGAAACTTCATCGAGAGTTATCCAGATTCTCCGCTCGTGCCAGAGGCAAAGGAAGGAATAAAACAAGCCAGGGAAAAGCTCGCCAGAAAACAGCTTTTGAGCGCCAAATTCTACTTCAAGATCTCGCAGTTTAAAGCAGCGAAGATATACCTTGAGGAGCTTGTAGATGAGTACCCTGAGGTAACATTCATCGATGAGGCAAGACTGCTCCTTGCAAAGACATACCTTCATCTTGGGGAGAGAGAGAAGGCAAGTTCACTCCTTAAAGAGCTGATAAAATCTCCAGAAAAGAAGATCGCTCGAGAATCAGAAAGGGAGCTTGAGAAACTAAAAGATGAGTAAGCTGGGCATCTTCGGGGGGAGTTTCAACCCACCACATATGGGGCATCTTGTCATCTGCGAGATAGCAAGAGAGTATCTCTCACTCGAGCGTGTTCTGTTTGTCCCATCAAAGAATCCACCTCACAAGAACCCGACCGAGCTTGCCCCAGCGGAGATACGGCTAATTATGACGAAGAGGGCAATCGAGGGGAACAGATACTTTCAACTATCCACTGTCGAGTTCGAAGAAGGGCAGGAACCGTATACGGTAAATACGCTTGAAAGGATAAAGCAGGATTTCCCCGGGTCTGAGTTATATCTCATAATCGGCGGGGACTCGCTCACAGAGATCGAATCCTGGCACAACTGGAAAAGGCTCTGGGAGCTTGCACATATAACAGTAGCAAGGAGAACAGGTGACAAATACCCTGAAAACCTTCCTGGTGAGGTCATATTCATTCCGACACCGTATATCGGCATCTCATCGACGGAGATTCGAGAGAGGATAAAAGCAGGTAAGAGTATCCGCTACCTTGTGCCGAACGGGGTGATAGAAATTATCGAGAGGTATAAGCTCTATAGGTAAAGCATAGGCAGGAGAACAAAACCCGAACAGAAAACCAAATCACCTACCCTTATCTTGCATCATCTGTTATTTCGCTTCTTATCTCAAAAGTACCAATTTCTGCGTGGTTGTGTTGCTATTCTCTGATAGGTGGACAAGATACACACCAGACGGAAGAGCTTCTCCATTGAAAGCTACACTATGCCTGCCGGATGGAAGATAACCTGAGTATATATCATTCACCTTCTCGCCTGCAAGATTGTAGAGTGCAAGCTCGACCGTTCCTGGCTTATCGAGCACAAAATCTATTTGAGCCTCTGGATTGCATGGGTTGGGAACAGGTGGAAACAGCTTAAGAGAAACCTTCTTCGGGATGAGTTCCTGAACAGCGGAATAGACTGCATGAAAATCGATAATGCCGAAACCTGTTTCCTCATCCCAGCCGGGTTCACCGACATCCTGAGCATTATCTCGGATAATATTGTAGACCTCCTCAGGTGAGGCATCGGGCAGAGCTGACCTGATAAGTGCCGCGAGACCAGCCGCATGCGGGCAAGCCATCGATGTGCCAGCCTCACCGCGGAAATAATGTCCGCCGGGTGTCATACCGGAATCTTCGTCCGCGACAGATGCCACCCAGGTCGACCAGATAACCTCGGTGTAGTTCATCATAAATCCGCTTGCTTCGGCATCTCCACCACCAGCCAAGACATCAAGTCCCTCGCCATACTGGGAGAAATATGACCTTTCTCTGTCCTTGTTAAACGAGCCAACAGCAAGAACAGATGAATATGAGGCAGGCGGTGCGACCCCGCTCGTTCCGTTGTTACCGGATGCAGCGACAAGGATACAGCCTGCCCGATATGCGCTATCGCAAGCCTCCTCGAGGGCTGCTGGAACGCCGAACAGCCCACCAAAGCTCATACTTATAACATCGGCACCAACAATGATGCCATACTCGATCCCAGCGATAAGAGCATCCATCTCGGCTGAGCCTTCAGGGTTCATACATCTTGCGGCGATTATCTTGCAATGTCCTGCTGCGCCTGCAATACCATACTCGTTGTCTATAACACCTGCTGCGATACCCGCACAGTGCGTTCCGTGGGACACTCCAATATCCGGCGGCATAAGCCCGAAACCCGAGGCATCAACTCCATCCCCACAGGATGGGTCAGGTTCGCCCCAGCCATCGTCCCCATAATAGTGGACATCAGGGTTCCAGTCCTCGGCAGGGGAAACACCACCAAACATCAGACCATCGGCAGGTCCTACCCAGTCGTGCCCATTCAGGTCATCGACAAAACCGTTTCCGTCATCGTCGATACCGTTAACATCATCGAGGTCGTAAGGGATACCGTCGGCGTCTATATCCTCACCTGGATTGACCCAGATATTGGGAAGGAGGTCAGGATGGTCAAGGTCAACGCCAGAATCGATAATCAGTATCTTTACATCTGGTGAGCCTGTGGTTGAGTCCCAGCCAGCTTCCGCGTTGGTAATGAAGAATGCATACTGGTTGGGAGGAGCCCCAGGAGATGGGTCATCGGAATCAACAAAAAAGGGGTCATTCGGTGTATAGTTACCCCAGAAGAGATAATTCGGCTCAACAAGGCGAGCAAGCTTACTTGCTGCAATAAGGTCCACCACCCCCATAACATAATCCTCGGCAACTTCGATAAGATTGACCAGACCGTCCATCCCTTCTTTTGCCATTATCTCACGAGCAAGCTCGGGGTCATCGTATGGGTTGTCGAACTCCACCCTATAGTAATCCCAGAGCCTTGTTACCTTCCTTATTACCATCCCGTTTTCGGATACGAATTTCTCGAGGGCGACCGCTTGACCAGGGACAGGAGAGACAACAACGCTTGAAAAATCGAACCGGTAAGCAGACCGTATCCTGTCATAGCTGTTTGCCTCCAATCCAACAGTTATAAGGAGAACGAAAAAGACAGCCAGAATCCTTTCTCTCATCATTCCTCCTTAATGGTAGAGATACTATATGTCATACCTCAGATTTATGGAGATTATCCTTCCCATCTCACCGGGTTTCCCTTCCGCATCTGAGGCTGCCGGTTTGAGCTTAAGTATAATATAGTCTGAGAAGAAGCGGGCGTTCACGATCAAGCTTCTCGCTATCTCTCTCCTGACAAAAAGCCCGAGAGATTTTATCTCTCCCTCGGTTATGTACCACAAGAAGCGTAGGTATGGGTTCTTATCGACCCGGACAGAATCGAACCGTTCCAACTCCTCTCTTGTCTCCTCTATAAGTACATCCAGCTGCTTAAGCTCCTCAACCACATCCTTAAATCTGCTTGTAACATAGGGAAGCTGATAGGAAAGGGTTACCTTTTTCTCGTAGAGTTCCTCCAGCCTTGATGTCACATCCTCGATATCAAGTGGGGTAACATAGGGGAGTTCGTCGTCGGGGAAGTTCTTCTTGAGCCTTTTGGAGATAGCCTTGATTATCGTCCTATCGATAAAGGATGAGCTAAATATCCCTGACCGTTCACAGCGAACAGCACAACTGTAGTATACAGGGATGTTTGTGTCGCTGTTGCCGATGAACTTACAAGCATAGGGCATAATCCGCTGGCCACAGTAGCCGCAGAAGGCTATCCCCTGCTTCTCAAGCATAGTATAAAATCTTGGGGAGTGTCTCAGGGGAACAAGCCTCTTCTTAAAGGATACGCCCTGGATTTGCTCTTCTTCTGGCTTCTTCTTGTTTGTTCTTTTCCTAATCATTCCTCCTTCTCTTATACCGGTGAGAATAGTAATGATCGCTGCTACCTTCCCTCTTAATGAGAGCCTTTCGGGAGAGTCTTATTCTGCCGGACTCATCTATACCTATTACCTTGACGGTCACCTTACTACCTACCCTAAGCACATCCTCAACCCGCTCGATCCTTCGGTGTTCTATCTCAGATATATGAAGGAGCCCATCGGTATTCGGGAGTATCTCCACAAAAGCGCCATAAGGTGTTATCCTTTTTACCGTTCCCTCATATACCTTTCCTACTTCTGCTTCTTCGACTATCGATTCTATCTCCTTTAGGGCAGCGCGACTGCTTGCATCATCGTAGGCTGCAATCTGGACGAGACCGGTATCATCGATACTGATTGTTGTTCCTGTCCTTTCTTGAATTGCCCGTATCACCTTGCCGCCGGTTCCTATTATCTCACCTATCTTATCTGGGTTCACTCGGATGGTCGTTATCCTTGGAGCATAAACCGAAAGGGACTCCCTCGGGCGTGAGATGACCTGGTTCATCTTCTCAAGCACGGACATCCTTGCTTCACGGGCGCGCTCCAGAGCAGCAGATATCGTTTCAAACGAGAGCCCTTTCACCTTGACATCCATCTGAAACGCAGTAACTCCATCTGCTGTACCTGCAACCTTGAAGTCCATATCGCCGTTATGGTCCTCTGCTCCGATGATGTCGGTTAAGATAACCTCTCGGTTTCCTTCTTTGATAAGCCCCATAGCGATACCAGCTACTGGAGCCTTGATGGAGACACCAGCATCCATAAGGGCAAGGCTACCGGAGCATACCGTCGCCATAGAGGATGAGCCGTTGGACTCGAGTATATCGGAGACTATCCTTATCGTATAGGGGAACACCTCCTCGTTTGGGATAACGGCGGACAAAGCCATCTCAGCGAGATGTCCGTGACCAATCTCCCTGCGAGATGGAGCCCGTACAGGAGAGGTCTCCCCAACAGAGAAGGGAGGGAAGTTGTAATGGAGCATAAACCGCTTGCTGGATTCCCCTTCTAAGTTTTCTATCCTCTGCTCATCGAGCTTTGTCCCGAGGGTGAGGACACCGAGAGATTGTGTTTCACCACGTGTGAAAAGGGCTGAGCCGTGTGCTCTTGGAATTATACCCACCTCCACCGTTATCGGGCGGATCTCAGCCGGTCTCCTACCGTCAACGCGACGCCCTTCCTCCAAAATCATCCGCCGAAGCTCTCGCCTCTTCATATCGTGTATAATCTCAGGGACGAACCCTACACCATCGGGAAAATCATCTAAAACCGCATCACGAACGGAATCTATTAACTTCAGCAAAGCCTCCTCACGACGCTTCTTCTCCGGAATGGAGAGGACCTTGATAATGCCGGGAGTTGCCAGTTTTTCGACACGGGCTACCAGCTCTTCTGACGGAGTAGGAACCTCAAACCTGAACTTCTCCTTACCGACCTTGCCCACAAGCTCGCTTTCCATATCGACTATCTGGACAATGGCAGAATGAGCAAACCTCATCGCCTCAACGAGCTTTTCTTCTGGTATCTCGGAGGCTGAGCCTTCTACCATAACAACATTTTCCTTTGTTCCCGCAACCACGATGTCGAGTGAGCTCTCCTCTCGCTCGAGGAATGACGGATTGAGGACAAACTCATCACCAATCAGCCCCACCCTCACAGTGCCAACAGGACCATCGAACGGAATATCAGAGATACAGAGAGCAGCGGAAGCACCTATTACACCGAGTATGTCGGAGTCGTTCTCCTGGTCAAAAGAGACAACGGTGGATATAACCTGGACCTCGTTTCTCATTCCATCGGGGAAGAGCGGGCGCAGTGACCTATCTATGAGCCGTGCACATAGTATCTCTCTTTCTGTTGGGCGCCCTTCTCGCTTGAAAAAACCGCCTGGTATCTGACCAGCAGCATAGTGCCGCTCCCTGTATTCGACCGTTAGAGGGAAAAAGTCTATCCCCTCTCTTGGCTCCCTGCTTGCACAGGCGGCAACAAGAACTACCGTCCCACCAAGACGAACAACCACCGAACCGTTCGCTTGCCTTGCTACCCTACCAGTCTCAATAGAGAACAGCCTGCCCATTATTTCCCTCTCAACAACCTCCATTCTATCTCCTTTCTCTGTTTTCTCATTGTGGGAAATACAGCGACAAAGCATCTAACCCGCACATGCCAAAGATTGCCCTACCCTTGGCTCGCAATAACCTATTCCACATCCACAAATAAGAATTTAGTGTCTTATCTTCAACTTCTCTGCCACTTCAACATACTTCTCAAAGTTCGTTCTCTTCAGATATTTCAGCATCCTATTGCGTTTCCCAATCAGAATATAAAATGAACGCTTGACATTAAAATCCTTCGGATGCTCCTTAAGGTGATGTGCGAGGTCATTTATCCTCTTGGTAAAAATAGCAATCTGGACCTCAGGACTGCCGGTGTCGGACTTATGCCTTCCAAACCGCTTTATCAACCTCGCTGCCGAACCTCTGCGCATGCCTCCTCCTTACTTTATCTTTCTCGTATATTCCTCTATTTTCCTCTTTAACTCCGTCTCGTCCCGAAACCTTACCTCATCCCCTATCCGCTCGCCGATCTCCAAGCTCAAATATTCGCCGTATATCTCTTCCGTAAAATTGAGAAGATAGGTCTCCACCTGAATATTCTCTCCACCAAATGTAGGTGATGAGCCGACATAGACAAGCGCTGGATACCGTCTCTTCATCCGTTTGATGGTCGCGTTCGCCGTATAGACACCTGGGGTTGGAAGAAGTTTATTCTCAGCGACACCCAGGTTTGCCGTCGGGTATCCGAGTTTCTTCCCTATCCCCTTCCCAGGGATAACCTTTCCATGGACAAGATACGGGTGTCCAAGCATAGAGACAGCCTCCGCAAATCTGCCCGACAGTAGCATCTTTCGTATCCTTCCGGACCTTATCTCCTCACCGTTCCGTTCGACCGGCTTGACGATATCCACTCGGTAGCCAAACAGCCTGCCGAGATGAACCATTTGCTCAACCTTACCCTTGCCGTCCCTGCCAAATGAGTGGTCATAGCCGACAACAAGCGTTGTCGCTCCAAGCTTGTTAATGAGGAACCTCTCGAGAAACCAGCGGTACGAATGGCTGGCAAACCTTCTATCAAACCTCACAACAACAAGGTTATCTATACACCAAGGTTCGAGAAGTAACTGCTTCTCCTCCAGTGTCGACAAGAGCTTAACCTTCTCTCCCGTCAGAACCGAGCGAGGATGTGGAGAAAATGTCACGAGAACACTCTCCTGACCGAGACGCTTCTTCTCGGAAAGGACCCTCTCCAGGATTCGCCTGTGACCAAGATGAACACCATCAAAGTTACCAACGGTTACAACAGTTCCCTCCAACAGAAAAGCATCATCCGGGTAAAAAAACCTCTTCATAATTCAAAGAACTGTTTCATCTTCTGCTCCCCAGCAGTTCCCTAACAGGGATAACAACCCTGTCGATATTACCTTCTCTCAAAAATTTTAACATATCATCAATTTCGTATGATTTGTCAAGTAGAAACTGTCCAACACGGGTCCTTGTCAATCTGAGCAGGTATCCACAGCTGCCGAGAGAGTATGCAAAGTCACGAGCAAGGCTTCTGACATACATCCCTTTCGATGAAACCACCTTGAACTCTATCTCTGGGAGCGAAACCTTTGTTATTTCAAACTCCTCGATGTAAACATCCCTCGGTGCAAGGGTAAATTCCTCACCTCTTCTTGCAAGCTCATACGCTCTTTTCCCACCGATAGAAAGCGCGGAAAAGCGAGGAGGGACCTGCTTTATCCAGCCGATAAAGTCTCGTGCCTTCCGCTTCACTTCATCTTCCGTTAGATCTGGTACGGGGCAGAGTTTTATAACCTTCCCTTCAACATCGAGTGTATCAGTCATTCTGCCCAGGGCGATCGTCCCATGATACTCCTTTGTGGCGGATGAGATAGTCTCGAATAATTTTGTCGCCCTGCCGAGCAATACGACCAGAACCCCATCTGCAGATGGATCGAGGGTGCCAGCATGGCCAACCTTCTTTATCCTTGTCGCCTTTTTTATCTTCTCAACAACGCCATAGGAACTTATCCCACGAGGCTTGTTGACCACAATTATTCCGCTGATGTCTCTCATAGAAGTTTCTTTAGCCGTCTTAGAAGGAACCTCTTGCTCTCCTCAAGTGAAAGAGACAGTGATATACCCGCGGCATTCTTGTGTCCTCCTCCACCCAACGAGTTGGCGAACTGCCCAACATCTACCGATTCCACCGACCGTAGGGAAATCCGGGTGAAATTACTGTCCACCTGCTTGAAGAGCACTCCAATCTTCACCCCTCGAGCCTTCAGAGTGAAATCCACCACCCCCTCGGTAAAAACGAAAGATGGGTCAAACTGCTTTACCTCATCCTGAGGAAGAGAGACAAACATTATGCCAAGCTCAGGGAAAAACTCCATATTGTGAAAAGCCACTCCGATGTTCTTAAGATATTCCACGGGGAGTTCATCGTATATCTTGGTAGAGATGTATGATGGTTGGGCACCATACCTCACAAGCTTTGCAGCGGATTCAAGAGTCTCTGCTGATGTATTCGGGAAGGAGAAATTGCCTGTGTCGGTCAGGAGTGCGGTGTAAAGCGGAGAAGCAACACCAGGTGTTATGGCAGATGGGGAGAGCTGTTCGAAGAGGGAAAGCAGTATCTCACCGGTCGACGATACACCATCACACACAAGGGAGATATCACCGAAAGGGTCTTTGCTGTTATGGTGGTCGATGACTATCCGCTCGACATTCTTCCGGTTAAGGAAACGGATAAACGGCAGATCAAGCCTATCCAAGGAAGAGCAATCGAGTATCACGGCGACATCGAAATCCCCCTTCGGCACCTTCTGCAGAACACTGTCTTCGTCTGCGAGGAACTCGTATCTTTTCGGAATACCAGATGGTAGATACCCTGATACCGTTTTCCCTATATTGGCAAGGAATCTTACCATCGCCAGAAGAGAACCTACAGCATCTCCATCCGGATCAATATGGGAGGCAACGATAAAGCGCTCTTTGCTCCTAATCCTGTTCTTTATCAGCTCCGCTACCTTTTCCGAATTCATCGATAATCTCATTAATCCTGACGCTCTCCTCGATGAGCGGGTCATAGACAAATATAAGCTCGGGAGTATATCTTACAAAAAGCCTTTCAGCAAGAATGTGTTCGATATAAGGTTTCGAACGCTCAAGGAATATCTGTGTCGATTTCCGCTTTTTCTCACCCCCAAAAACGCTATAGTGCACCTTTGCAACCCTTAAATCAGGAGAAAGTATAACCCCCACAATAGAAACAAAACCCATTCTCGGGTCTTTTATCTTCTCCTGGAGAATGTATGATATCTCTCGCTTAAGATTCTGTGCAAGCCTAATCGGGCGGCTTGTTCTCCTCTTTCTCATATTACCTCTATAGAGTAGTTGCCCAGAACGCTGCCGTTGTTTGCATTAGCGATAAAGTTAACGATACTATCAAATGTAGAGTCGAGTATCTTTTTACTCATACTACCCATCAAAAATTTTACTTCCGCTCTCTGCCAAAGCTCGTGATAGTCGGTTTCCGCAACAGAGACATTGAATCTGTGTCTTATTCTCTCTTTCAACCCTTTGACAACTGCTCGTTTCTCCTTTAGGGAGTGGGAGTCAGGGATAAAGAGTTCCACTGTCAGTATCCCGATGAGCATCTTATCCTGTTTTTGCCGCTTCCTCGACAAGTTGATAGACCTCGATGAGGTCATTCTGTTGGAAGTCGTCGAAGCCGCTTATAATGAGTCCACACTCGTATCCGACAGGGACTTCCTTAACATCGTTTTTGAACCGTTTGAGTGAGCTTATTTCTCCCTCGCCAACGATCTTGTCCACACGGCGGACCCTTGCTTTCGCACCTCTTCTGACCAGCCCATCAAGCACAAAACAGCCTGCGACCTTCCCTTGTTTAGATATGCTGAATACCTGTCGCACCTCAGCGACACCGAGTTTCTTCTCGACGAGCTTCGGTTTGAGCTTTCCTGAGAGTGCAAGCTCAAGATCTTCTTCGAGGTCATATATTACCTTATAAATCCTGACATCGACACCGGCTCGCTTTGCAGCTTCCCTTGCCGACGGTTCCATTTTGACGTTAAAGCCGAACACTACCGCACCGGATGCCTCCGCCAGGAGTATATCGGACTCGGTAATATTCCCGACACCGGCATGAAGAATCTCAACCCTCACTCCTTCGACCTCTTTTGAGGAGATAAAATCGGAGAGCGTCTTTGCGGAACCATCCGTATCGACCTTTAAGATAATATTAAACTGTTCAACCTCACCAGATTTGATGCTTTTTAGCATCTCCTCAAGCGAGATCCCGCGTCTCGTTGCTATCGTTCCTTTCCTTGCCTCTTCTCGTGCAAGGCTTATCTCTTTTGCCCTCTTCTCGGAGGGGGTAACAAAGAAATCGTCGCCGGCTTCAGCTAACCCCGCGAACCCTGTGACCACAACAGGAGTTGCTGGTCCTGCCTCCTTGACAGGCTTCTTGTTTTCACTCAAGAGCAGTCTCACCTTACCGTATGTTGTCCCGCTGACGAACGCGTCACCTTTACGGAGGGTGCCATCCTTCACAAGAACGGTTGCAACGGGACCGAGCCCCCTATCCAGTCGGGATTCTACAACAACGCCTCTTGCGGCTTTCTTGGGATTCGCCCGGAGGTTAAGCATTTCCGCCTGGAGTATAATATTTTCAAGGAGCTCGTCTATCCCTTCGCCTGTTTTTGCTGAGACGCGCGCGGCGAGTACATCCCCACCTATCTCCTCGAGCAGGACACCGTGCTTTGCGAGCTCAGAGATGACGCGGTCGGCGTTGGCACCTGGGAGATCCATCTTGTTTATAGCGACAACTATCGGAACACCGGCAGCCTTCGCGTGGTTTATCGATTCGATGGTTTGCGACTGAACGCCATCATTCTGGGCAACAACGAGAACGACGATATCTGTCACCTGCGCACCACGAGCCCTCATTGCTGTAAAAGCCTCATGTCCGGGCGTGTCGATAAATGTTATCTTCCCGTGCGGAGTATCTGCCTGGTAAGCACCGATATGTTGGGTTATCGCTCCTGCTTCCCCCGCAGCGACGGAACTTTTTCTTATAAAATCGAGTATAGATGTCTTTCCGTGGTCAACATGACCCATAATCGTCACCACTGGAGGGCGAGGGACAAGTTCTCCTTCCTCCTCTTCCTCTTTTGGCATGACCATCTCCTCGGGTGTTGCCCACTTTATCTCAAAACCGAACGATTCTGCCACAAGCTCTACGGTGTCTACATCGAGCTTTTGGTTGATGGTGGCGATTATCCCAAGTTCAAGACATCTACCTAATATCTCATTCACTGGAACGCCAGATTTCCTGGATAGCTCCCTAACAGTTACAGAACCAGGAAGAACAATGACATTTCTGACCTCCTCCTTCTCCTCCCTTTCTTTCTTTTTGTATTTTTTCTTTACACTTCTTTTAGCCCCCAGCTCAATTCTGGCAACGGTTTTCCTCACGGTGCGCTGGAGGTCTTCCTCGTCGATTTCGATTATTGCTCTTCTTCTCCTCTTCTTCTGTGCTGCGCTCTTCTTACCCTTCCCAGGTAACTCAATAGGCTCAGCCTTTTTCTTTTTCTTCTTCTTCTTGCCCTTCTTCTCTACTTCGCCTTCGATGACAACTGGTTCTGTTATCTGGGGAGTAGGCGGAGGTTCTGCCTTTGCAGCGGGTCTTCCTTCGACAGGCTCAACAGGAACGGCTTCCTTGATCTTCTTTATCTCTGGTGTCTCAATCAGTTTCTCTATACGATGTCTCTTCTCTTCTTCTGCCTTTCTTCGTTCTTCCTCCTCTTCTTTTTTCCGTTTCTCCTCCTCAAGCCGCCTTCTCTCTTCTGCCTCCCTTCGCTCTTCCTCTTCACGCCGCTTTCTTGCCTCTTCTTCAAGTCGCTCTCTTGCTCTTCGACGGAGTTCTTCTTCTCTGCGGAGGCGTTCTCTTTCTTCCCGTTCCCCCTCTTCAGCGAGGAGGCGTTCCTCTTCCTCGACGGACGCCATATCAAGCGTTCGAACCACAAGAACCGCCTCCATCTGGGGCGTAAGCACGCTCATATGGCTCTTGACAGCAAATCCGTTCTTACGCAACAGCTCTACCAGATCCTTACTGTTCAGCCCGTTCTCCTTGGCGTACTCAAAAATCCTTTTCCTAGCCAATATGCCTCCAGCGCTACATCGTAATAAAGGCGTTACTCCTATTTATCTCTTCGACTATCTCTCTTGCCTTCTGAAGAAGTTTTGCCGCTTTCGCATCACCGATGCCAGGTATAGATTTCAATATCTCCAGGTGTGTTGTAGCAAGCTTTTGAACGGTATCGATGCCCATATCCTCCAACTCCTTTTTCAGCTTTTTACCCACACCAGGAACCTCGCTGACACTTCTTAGGAGGGACTCATACTGGCTCTCGCCAAAGAGCGTTATTCTCCAGCCAGTAAGCTTTGCAGCGAGTCGGGCGTTCTGTCCACCCTTACCGATGGCAAGTGAAAGCTCCTCATCCGGAACAACAACTGTAACCTTCTTCTCCGCAGGATAAAGCTCCATATGCGAGGTAGTAGCTGGAGCTAAGGCTCTCGCAATGTACTTTGCCGGGTCGGTGTCATATGCGATGATGTCAATCTTTTCGTTGTTCAGCTCTCTGACAACGCTCTGAACGCGCATCCCTTTCATACCAACGCAGGCACCAACCGGGTCAATCCTCTCATCGTATGTAGAGACAGCGATCTTTGACCTCTCTCCTGCTTCCCTGGCGATAGCAACTATCTCTACCTTGCCGTCGTAAATCTCAGGTACCTCGAATTCAAAGAGTTTCCTCAGGAACTCCGGAGATTTGCGGGAAAGGATTATCTGCGCAGTCCCTTTTGGCTCTTTCCTAACATCCAAAACATACGCTCTGATGTTGCGGTTCTGCTGGTAGCGCTCACCTGGGATCTGTTCGGAGCGAGGGAGAAGAGCTTCCGCCTTCCCAATGTTCACCATCACATTCCCTCTATCTATCCTCTGGACAACCCCGGAGACTATTTCACCTTGCTTATGCTTAAAGTCTTCATATACCTTCAGTCTCTCAGCCTCTCGAAGCTTCTGAAACAGTTCCTGTTTGGCGGACAGGGCTGCATTCCTACCGAACTTTGAAAAATCCAGCTCAACCTGTATTTCGTCACCAGGAGCAACATCCGGGTTTATCCTGAGAGCGTCCTCGAGCAGGATCTCATTCGTGTCATCCAGAACATACTCAACCACAAGCTTCTTCGCATAAGCCTTTATCTCGCCCGTATCGGTGTCGATGATAATCTCACAGTTGTCGGAGCTGCCATACCTCTTCCTTATCGAACGGAGGATAGCATCCTTTATTATCCCAAGCAGAACCTCCTTTTCGATATTCCGCTCGGCAAGCAACCCCTCCAAAGCCTCCAAGATCTCGTATGCATTCATATCCTACAGCTTTCCTCCTAATATCAAAACTTTATCACAATCTTCCCGAACTCCACATCATCCACAGGGATATCGACCCCTCCATCCTCACTCCGAAGATGAAGTACATCACCAGCGGAGCTGAGATAACCGAGGATAACCCTCCCATCCTTCATAAAAAGCTTAACCTCCTCACCTACCACCCTTTGAAAGTCCCGGACAGTGGTTAGCTTCCTGTCGAGCCCGGGAGACGAAACCTCAAGGATATATGGTCCCTGGATAATATCCTCGGCATCAAGTATCTCCTCAATCCCTCTCGATAACTCCTTTATTGTTGATATCGGCAACCCGCCTTCCTTATAAACATAAACTCGGAGAACCCTTGACCTGCCTGCCCCCTTTGTTTCGATCTCGACAAGCTCACAACCTTGCTCCTCAAGGTAAGGAACGATAAGCTTTTCAATCTCGGGCAGTAACTCTTTCATAACACAGGTTCCAACAGGTTAAAAATCTATCTATAATACACCATTTCTAACAAAATGCAAGAAATAAATCGGTTGACAAGGGGCTTGTGTGGATTAAAATACCCTTTATGCCTTTACACCAGGTAAAGACTGTATTCAGAAAAGAGATAAGGGAGCTTCTCCGTGACAGGCGCACCGTCTTTGTTATGGTTATTCTGCCCCTCATTTTGTATCCTCTATTGATGATAGGGGTCTCCCAGGTAACCGTTCTGCAGATGAAGAAGATTGAAGCCCGGACATACAGGATGCGACTTGTTGGCAAGGATGGGAAGGAGCTTATCAGACGGTTCACACTCGACCCTCAATTCCAGATAGATTATGTCGAGGAGGATAGTTTCCCATCGGATTCGTCTCTCCTTGGCAACTATGATATTGCTCTGGTTGTTGAGGACGGGTTTGATGAGCAGGTTTCATCTGGGTTATCTGGTAAGATACGGATTGTTTTCGACCGTGCAGACGAGATATCGGAGGCAGCAGAGAGGAGGGTAGAGGAGATAATAGATTCGCTCGAGGACGCCCTTTTATCCGAAAGGTTAAGGAAGCGCTCATTGCCGGAGGGGTTTGCAAAACCGATCGCGGTTGAAAGAGCCAATGTTGCACCATCTGGCAAGATGGGGGCGTATCTTTTTGGTGGAATCCTTGTGTTCATACTCATAATTATGGTGATAAACGGGGCATATTACCCATCCATTGACCTCATCGCAGGTGAGAAGGAGCGTGGAACACTCGAAACGGTTCTCGTTTCACCAGTCTCGAGAGAATCCGTTATCCTCGGTAAATATCTTGCTGTCTTCTCAATCTCCGTTGCAACTGCCGTCTTGAACCTTGGGAGTATAGGGCTTACATTCTCCTATATGGCAGGGTCACTCTCCGGTGTGGAGAATATAAACTTCTCCATATCTGGTAGGAACATCTTGTTGATACTGCTTATGCTCCTGCCGCTTTCGGGGCTATTCTCAGCTATTTTTCTTGCCATCTCCTCATTCGCCCAGAGCTATAAAGAGGGGCAGCACTATCTGACGCCGGTATTCATCGTTGGTGAACTTCCAGCCTTTGCTGCGCTTGTGCCAGGGCTAAAATCCTCTGTTGCATCCTCGCTTGTTCCTGTGATGAATATAGCACTGGTCTTTAAGGGGATGTTGCTTGGTGAGGAGAACTGGTTGCACCTTGCTATTGCGTTCTTGTCATCGCTTCTGTATGCAGCGGTTATGATAAAGCTATCCGTATCGCTTTTGCAGAAGGAAGAGGTTCTCGTTGGCACAGGGAAACCGTTTGCTTTTTTGCTTCGTACAAGAAGACTGCCGGATATTCTCGACTCGACACTACTCGTGATATTCTCCCTTTTGCTTCTCATCTTCGTCGGGGCGCCACTACAGGCAAAGGATATATTCAACGGACTGCTCATAACAGAACTTATCCTTGTGCTTTTGCCTGTCCTACTTGCCATAAGAATCTTCAAGATAGACGCGAGGCACCGCCTTATGCTAAACCCGCCAACCTTCAGAGACGCTGCTCTTACACTCATTGTCGCTCTCGGTGCCTGGGCAGCAGCGAGCGGATGGCAAGCTTTGCAATCGCATTTTCTGCCGATGCCGGATATGTATGTCGACCAGATGGAGAAGCTTATCTCCGCCAGCAGGGCAAGACCACTTCTCTATCTTGTGGCAATGCTTGGGATACTGCCCGGAATATGCGAGGAGTATCTTTTCCGTGGGTATATGCTCTCAGGATATCGTCAGAGGCTATCGAACACGGGGGCAATACTTCTTGTTGCTGTTGCATTCGGTGCATTCCACCTCGATCCATACAGGTTTGTCGGAGCAACTGCCCTCGGTGCTGTCTTGGGTTTTATCGCTGTGAGGGGAAACAGCCTTTACCTTCCGATGCTTGCACATATAGCAAACAACTCACTCGGAGTTATTGCAGCGAACATCGGGCTGTTCGATGGGGATATTCCTTGGTATCTTGCAGTTGTGGGGTTACCCGTGGTATTTTTCGGGCTGAGGCTCATAGGTAGCCGTCGAGAAAAAGGATGTATGCCCCCAGATGCACAAGAAAGCGGTAGTATCTTGTCCCAGCAGGAAGATAGCGAAAGATAAGATTTGCGTCACCGCCTGTCAAAAATATCTCCGCTTCCTCTCCGATGGCTTCTTGTATATGCTTGATGCTCCTCATCACTCCACCAACAAGCGAATTCCTGATACCTGCTTTTATACACTCATCCGTTCTCTTCCCGAAAGGTCTGGTAAAGTGAAGTTCTTTGAGCTCAGGCAGTAGCGCACAGATGTTGGATAACGAGTGCGAAACAACCCGCCAGCCTGGGAGAATCACTCCGCCTGTAAATCTGCCGTCGTGAACAACATCCACAGTAACAGCGGTTCCCGCATCCACCACCACCTTCAAGGGAGATCTTCCACCAAGATGAATGGATGCAAATGCGGATGCAATCCTGTCAACACCAAGAGAGAAGACATCATAGTCGATTTCCAGAGCAGGTGAGAAATCGGCAGCGGTGAGAGCCTTCGGGCAGACGCCTATATGCTCAAGCCTCGATATAAGGAGACCTCCTGCCGCCGGATTGACGGATAAAACAAGGTTCTCACCGTCCAGAATATACTCCGAAACCGCAGAAGGGAAAGTATCTGCACCCTGTATGAACAAAAAATCCTCTATCACTCCGCTCTCACCAAAGCGGACAAACTCTATCCTGCTATTCCCAACATCGAACACATTGCAGGAAGCACTCATCTTTACCCCGCCTCCTCCGATAAAATAAAATAAAAAACTTGACTTATAATAAGAAGTTATTAAATTGAATTCAAGAGAAAAGAGGCTATTTGAAGGGTTATTTGCAAAGCTTGGATTTAGCGGAAAGCAGGGAGTTAGACGAACGAAGAGGGTATTGGTTTCTCTGGTAATTCTTTTTTCCGTTCCGATTGTTGCCCTTTCCCAGCAACTTGTTCCCGTTGGGAATAAGGGCTACAAAAACGATGGAGTCGAGCCCGACCGTGGGACATCGCTAACAGATTTCGTCTTCCGGATAGAATACATCGACAGGGATGGGTTTTTCCCCGAATATGTCTTGGCACACATAGACACCAACAACGACAACTTCATCTCCTCCAATGAGGTCTTTACAATGTCGCTCGAGAGGGGCGATGAGCCAAAGAAGGGGTTGGTTTTTGCCCGCAGGATGCGCCTCTCCTATCATATCGAGGGTACAAATGATCTCATCTACTACTTCAGCACAAAGACAAAGGACAATAGAACTGCTTTGTCTGGGCAGTTTTCAGGTCCACAGATTACACCTGTTTTAAGGTTCTCTCTTTCGAGAGGAGAGTGGGACACAGGGGATGAAAGAGAGCCGATGGAGGTCGTCACTATGACACCGGAGGAGCGGATACTGATAAAGAACACGGGCGATGGAGTGGAGAATTTTGCACTGGCGATAGACACAACGGAGAGAAGCTTTTGGCTACCGGCAGAGAAAAGAGCAGAGATCGCTGAAGACAGATACCTTCTAAGTGCCATCTTTACAAAGCCGAATGAGACCGACATCTCAGAGCAGGACTTCAATGAACTGGGAGATGAGGATGTCATAACCCTCGACCTGAAGCGTGCTCACGGACCTGTCTTCGGGCGAGGGAATATATCTTATGGAGAAAAACTCTTCCCAGAAGAGGAGACAGCCCTCTGGCTTTCGCTCGTTATGCCATCCGCATCAAGGAAAAACTACGGTAATACAGAGAAGATTATTATCAAGGTTGTATGTTTAGGCGAATAGAACGAATTAAGGGGGGGAGAGAGTAGAGAAACTTTGCAGGAATTTCCTCAGAAAGGTAAATATATCCCCAACGGGTGCGAGGGGGAACTACAAGAGATATTCCTTGACAGGTAGGAACCGCTTCTGGAGAGCGGTGAAATACAAATATTAGGAGGGGATAATATGAAAAGGCTTGCTATCCTGTTTATTCTTCTGCTCACATCTTGGGGGGGCTGGCTTTTCGCCGACATCCCACGGGTTATAAACTACCAGGCAAAGTTGACGGATGCCGATGGTGTGGCTCTCAATGGGGACTACGATATCACATTCAGCATCTGGGATGCTCCAACAGGTGGAATCCGTGTCTGGGGACCTGAGACACACACAGATGTCACCGTCACCAACGGACTATTCGATGTCCAGCTTGGAACTATAATAGAGCTCGACCTCTCATTTGCCGACACATACTGGGTAGAGACCTCGGTTGAGGGGACAACTCTGGCACCAAGGCAGATGCTCTCAACGGTTCCATACGCATTCAGGGCAATTTATGCGGACACAACAGGAGCCGACAATGACTGGCAGATATCCGGAAGCGACATCTATACGGGTATCACTCCAGCACCAATAGGCAATGTCGGCATCGGGATTGCGAGTCCACTCTACAAATTAGATGTTAACGGCACGGTGAATATGACTGGTTTCAGGATGCCCACTGGTGCATCTGCTGGTTATGTTCTGACCTCCGATGGGACTGGTGTTGGGACATGGCAGCCCTTAGCCGGCGGAGGTCAATGGATAGATGCAGGCGACTACCTTTACCCAGCAGATGATGCCTCAGAGCATATCAAGGTATATGAAACTGCTACACCTGGCGGTTTTCCGGATGCTCGCATCTATGGTGAATATCAGGACAACAGCTGCTACGGTTACCTTGGTGGCAAGAGCGGTAGCTATTATGTAGGGGCAAGCGGCTCGGTGAACACGAGCACTGGACCAGGATACGGCGTCAGCGGATTCGCCAAAAACTCCGGCGCCACAACAGAATGGCAGTTCGTAGGCGTAAAAGCTGGCGCCAACAGCAACAACGACCACGGCTTGCTCTACGGTGTGTATTCTGATGTCCGGGCTGACTATGGCTCCAAGAGTATAGCGGTCTACGGCGTAATTCATGACGGCTCATGGAGTGGTCCCGCGGTGGACCGCGTAGGAATCTATGCGAGCGCTGATGCTCAGCCAGAAGCATATGCTATTTATGGTCGTTACGATGACAACAACTACGGCTACATCGGCGCAAGTGGCCACGGGATCTACGGTAAAGGCACCAACACCGGCGTCCAAGGTGTGGCAACAGGCACAGGTGGAGGCAATCGCGGAGTATTTGGGAATGCAACAGGAACTGGTGGCAGCAATGTCGGGGTTTATGGCTTAAACGATGCCACCGGTACAGGTGATAAATACGGAGTGATGGGAAGTAGCATCGGCACTAACCCTGGAGCAACAAACTACGGCGTCTGGGGACAGGCTTACAACCCGGGTGTTATCAGCTACGGTGTCTATGGAACAACAGGTGGCAACCCAGGGTACGGTGTCTATGGAACAGGTGGAGCAGGAAAACCGTATGGATACCTCGGCGGGCAGAGCTACGGTGTCTATGGTAATAGCACTGGTGGAACGCACGCTGGCTACTTCGATGGGGATGTCAAGGTGAACGGGACCCTAAGCGCAAATCACTACCGAGACTCTGGTGGCAATCTCCTCATCCGCTCCAGCGATGGCTCTGTGGCAGTAACCGAGGATGCTGATGGTTCGTACAATATTACCACATCTGCTGGCGGTGTCGGCGGCAGCGGAACGCCCGGCCGGGCAGCAAGATGGACAGGAACCCACACACTGGGTAACTCCGCTTTCTATGACGATGGCACCAATGTAGCAATAGGCACAGGCATAAACAGCAGCTACCGCATCTACTCATACGGCGGCACATACGCCGGCTATTTTAGGGGAAATAGTTATGGTGTCTATGGGACAGATGGCACCCGTTACGGTATCCTCGGGCAATCGGATGCAGGGGTCTATGGGTATGCGAGCTCAACAAACTTCGCCTATCTCGGATACACAGGAACACCTCCTGGAATAAGCTACTCCGGCTGTGGCACATACAGCAACGGTGGGAGCACAGTCGGTGTCTTCGGCTATTCAACCGGATCGCAAGGAGTGTCAGGATTCTCTACCGGCGAAGCAGGTGTAATGGGACAAACCGATGACGCATCTTATGCGGGGGTCTTTGGAAGGAATATCAGTGCAAGTTCCAGCACCGATTGGCCTTATGGCTACCTCGGTGGTCCCTCCAACGGGGTCTATGGTTACTATCATGTCAGCAGTGGCGTGAGCGGCGCCGGCAAGAACGCCGTTCATGGTTACCTTGGAGAAAGCTCTGGCGCTCTCGGTGGCTCAGGATGGGAGAACTCGAGCATCAATGCCGGTGTCAAAGGTTACGCATACTGGGGAAACCCATACACTGCGGCGGTAGGAGCTTACAGTTACATCCATGATGAGAACTCCTGCGCTCTCATTGCCTCGTATGAATTCGGGAGTGCACCAAGAACTTGGCTGGCAACCAAGATGCGTGAATCCGACGATAGCGGTCCTTATGGCTTTGCCTGCAGGATGGACGGTGATTTTTGGAACCAGACTGCAGGCTCCAATGGGTATATTACCAATTGGACAGGCGCAACCTGGACCGATATTACATCGGTAACCATCAAAACCCACGGCACAGGCTCAAGCGGTAGCACTGTCATATTCACAGCGTATGTGAACGCCTACGACAACGACCCCGAGAACGGTTTGGGGGAGAGCACATACTATTTCCGTGTTGTTCGAGACGGCAGCCAGATCCTCGGATCCGCTGCTACGCAGACATTCTACTTCTCATCAATTAGTGGTGGAACCGCGTATGACGGCTGGGTAAACTCTGCCATTTCAGGAACAGACAACCCCTCAGCCGGGGAACACACTTATACGCTCCAATATTACACCAATTCAACCGACACGGATTGGTATTCTCGTGTCCTCACGGTGTTTGAGGTTAAGAATTAACCGAAATTATGAAAGGAGATAAAATGAAGAAGGAAAGGATACTCACAATGGTTTTGGCTCTGTTTCTATTATTTGGCAGTGTCGCTATTGCTCAGCAGACAACATCCGAGGCGAACAAGACAACCACTGCTGAGAGGACAATGCAAGAAGAGACAAAAGCCAAAAGAGCACCTGAAACACAGGAAATGAACTTCCGTACAGAAACTATAACATTACCTGCGACCCCATTGCCCCAAAAGAAGGAAATAAAGAAGGCAAGATTCTCTGGTATGGATGCAGGTCGAGGTAGATTGGAGAACGGCACAGCCAGAATCGAATTCACGGGGACAATGAGCGCAGCTATCGCCGACGGCGCATCGCCGATAATTACAGTTACTCCGCTCGGTAACTGCAACGGATTACATATCAGCAGCATCGATCAGAAAGGTTTTACGGTGGTTGAAAATAACGAAGGGCACTCCAGTATAGAGTTCTTATGGATAGCAATTGCAAAGTCGCCGGATAAATTGGAGTAATTATCCACGAAAAGTGAAATTCACAAAACCAGAAGGGGTGCAAGAATGAGAAAGATACTCACTCTCGCGGCTATCTTATTACTGGTAGCTGTTTCAGCCCTGGCGGAGGTGCCAAGGGTCATCAACTACCAGGCAAAACTAACAGATGCTGACGGCGTCGCAATTAACGACACCTGCACGATAACATTTCGCATCTACGATGCCGAAACGGGTGGGAATCTGCTCTGGTGTGATACAATGACTGTGGATGTAGTCAATGGTTTGTTCGATGTTCAACTTGATTTGAGTATCAACGGAGGAGACACACTCAAGTTTGACCGTCCGTATTGGATTGCCCTCGAGGTGCGCGATGCCCCGGAGATGACGCCTCGCGAAAAACTTGCCCCGGTAAGTTTTGCATTCCGCTCCATTTATGCGGATACCGCTGATTATGCTTCCAGTTCTTTGAACAAGCAGGATTTCCGCCTCGGACCTGAGGGCACAAGTTCCCGAATTAGAGGATTGGTTTCCTCCTGCTCAGAACTGCCCTCTTCAGGTAATTTGACCTGGACTTTGATAACAAATCACACCGGCGGTCCTTACAATTTCTGCATTTCCTCTGCCTTTGATTATGGTGACCCTTGGTACGCCGCAGAAGCCGCCTGCGAGGATTTGGGTGGGAGACTCTGCACTCGGTCGGAGTATAGGTCTTTTTACGCGCAGACAGGGATAGGTGTCGATCATTATTGGACTGCGGGATTGAGCCCACACTCATCATCATCTGAAAGCTCATGGTCCGCTGTGATCTGCGTTACCGAGAACTGCTGGGACACTGACGAACGCGCAGTTTGGAATTTGGAGTCCTACCGATGCTGCGTACCTTTGAAGTAGCGTGGTTAATCCAGCCCCATCCTCGGTCAGGGGATGGGTCTGGTTTTGTTTTGAGGAAAACAAATTGAAAAATTCTTCTCCGTCGGGATGAAATCCGATGCCGAATATCCGAAAGTTGCGAGGTATTGAAATACCTCGCTGAGGGATAAGAAACCCGACCGGAGGTCGGGTTTAGGAAAAAAGATTCAGCGAGCGGTTTTAACCGCTCGGCTAATGATGTGAGCGATTTCAATCGCCCGCCATTTGTCGCAGAATGCCAAAAGTGAGCAGATAGAAAATTAAAAAATAAACCAGGGGGTCGCTATGGTGCATAGAACAACACTTGCGGTGGTTTTGGTGCTGTTGTTTTCGGCTGTGGTGTTTGCTGCTCCGCCAAGG
>JAGGUN010000022.1 GCA_021158465.1 bacterium | reverse complement strand
TGTCAATATGAATGTGGAGCTTATATACTCAATCGCAATGGAAGAAGGACTACGGTTCGCTATCCGTGAAGGCGGAAAAACCGTCGGCGCCGGTGTCGTCGGAAAGATCATCGAATAAACAGGAGGAAAAATTTGCAGAAAATACGAATCAAGCTCCGAGCATACGACCATGTAATCCTTGACAAATCTACCGAGGAGATAATTGAGGTAGCAAAGCGGGCTGGAGCAACCGTTGCAGGACCAATTCCTCTACCAACAGACAGAAGGGTTTATACCGTTTTGCGCTCGCCTCATGTCGACAAGAAATCGAGAGAGCAGTTCGAGATGAGAATCCATAAACGGTTAATAGACATCTATGACCCAACAGGAAAGGCAGTCAATTCCATCATCCAGATAGACCTGCCAGCCGGAGTCGACATCGAACTTATCACATGAAGCAGGAGAAAGCTTATGATAGGGATAGTCGGGCAGAAGATCGGTATGACACGGATCTTCAATAAGGACGGAAAGGTAATCCCCGTCACTGTCATACAGGCAAAACCGAACAGGATAACGCAGATAAAAACCACCAAAAAGGACGGCTATAACGCCATCCAGGTCGGTGCCTTTGAGATCCCATTCCGCAAGCTAAATAAGCCAATGCGGGGACATCTCAAAGGGGGAAAAGGGTACCGAGTCCTGAAAGAATTCAGGGTCAGTAATATAAAAAAGTTCAAGGTAGGAACAGAGATCGGCGTGGACCTGTTTGCACCAGGAGACATCGTCAACTGCACCGCCACCTCCAAGGGAAAAGGGTTCCAAGGACCAATAAAAAGACATGGCTTCAGGGGGCTACCCAAAACCCATGGTCAGTCAGATAAATTCCGTTCACCCGGGTCGCTCGGAGGATCATCCTTCCCCTCACGCGTCTTTAAGGGAAAGAGAATGGCTGGCAGAACAGGCGGAAAAACCACAACGGTAAAAAACCTGAAGATAATAAAGGTGGATGAAAAGAACTCTCTTCTGGTAATCAGTGGATGCGTCCCCGGCTATAACGGGGCAGTGGTTCTGGTCAAAAAAACAGTCAAGGGAATAGAAAATGTACCAAGCAGATAGGTTCGACAAAGACGGAAACAAAATAGGAACGGTGCCACTTCCAGAGGCGCTATTCGTCGACGAGCCAAACTTTTTTGCGATGCACCAATATGTGAAGACCTACCTCGCTAACCAAAGGCAGGGAAATGCCTCTACCAAGACAAGAGCTGAAGTGAGAGGCGGCGGAAGAAAACCCTGGGTACAGAAGGGAACCGGAAGAGCAAGAGCCGGAACAATCAACTCTCCACTCTGGCGACACGGAGGAGTGGTATTCGGACCAAAACCAAGAAACTACAAAATGAAACTCCCAAAGAAGGTAAAAAGGCTCGCATTCAAGAGTGCGCTCACACAGAGAGCAAAGGAGTCCGCCATAAAGGTAGTGGAAAATATAACCCTCGATAAGCCAAGCACAAAAACGATAAAAAGAATCCTTGCCAATATGACCATACCCGACGGAGAACATATCCTCTTCCTGACGGCGGAATCCGACACCAACCTATATAAATCTGTCAGAAATATCGAAAAGGTTAATATCAAACCGACAGGCGAGCTCAACGCCTACGATATCATCAGACACACAACTATAATCGCAACCGAAGACTCAATCAGGAAACTGGAGGAGAGATTGTCAAAATGAAAACCCCATATAACATAATCCTGGCACCACTTCTAACGGAGAAGGGAACAGGCGACCAGGAAAGAAACAATGTGTATCTCTTCAAGGTGGCAAGGAACGCTAACAAGCACCAGATAAAATCTGCCATCGAAGAACTGTTTAAGGTGAGAGTGCTTGAGGTAAGAACAAGCCTCGTTCCGTCAAAGCTGAGAAGATATGGTAGATGGGAAGGTAGAAAGCCAGGGTATAAGAAAGCTTATGTGAAACTGAGAAAAGGGGATAAGATCCCCATCTTCGAAGGGGTGTAAAATGGGGATTAAGAGATATAAACCGATAACTCCAACCCTAAGATTTAAGGTGAGCCTCGATTATAGCGAGCTTTCCAAGAAAGAGCCTGAGAAATCCCTCACTGCCCCACTGACCAAGTCAGGCGGCAGGAATAACAAGGGCAGAATAACCGTTCGACACAGAGGCGGAGGACACAAACGGAAATACCGGATAATCGACTTTAAGAGGGACAAAATAGGCATCCCAGCTCGCGTCGCAGCCATCGAATACGACCCAAACAGAAGCGCATTCATAGCACTTCTGCACTACATCGACGGTGAGAAAAGGTATATCATAGCACCGGAATCACTGAAGGTAGGAGACACAGTCACCTCCGGACCGGACGCAGAGTTCAAGGTGGGAAACGCACTCCCTATCGGGCTTATACCTATGGGAACAAGGATACACAATATCGAACTGAAACCAGGCAAAGGAGCACAGATAGCCCGCTCCGCAGGCTCATACGCCACTATCATAGGAAGAGAAGAGAAATACATAATCGTCCAGTTTCCATCGTCCGAGGTGAGAAAGATCCCGAGCTCCTGCTATGCAACCATCGGCCAGGCAAGCAATGTCGACCATAAGAACATTGTGCTGGGGAAAGCAGGCGCCAAGCGACATCTCGGCATCCGACCATCAGTAAGGGGCGTCGCTATGAACCCAGTTGACCACCCACACGGTGGAGGCGAAGGAAAGGTAAAAGGATATAAAGCCAGCACAAACTACACAGGCAGGGTCGTCAAAGGAGAAAAAACAAGGAGGAAGAAACCTTCCGACAGACTGATAATTCGTAGAAGGAACGCGGAGAAGTAGTATGAGCAGATCAATCAAAAAAGGACCATTCGTTGCAGAATGCCTGATGAAAAAGATCCGACGGCTGAACGAAAAAGGCGAAAAGAAGGTTATAAAGACCTGGTCCAGGAGTTCGATGATTACACCGGAGTTTGTCGGACACACAATCGCCGTCCACAACGGGAATAGGTTTATCCCCGTGTACATCACGGAGAATATGGTAGGACATAGGCTCGGGGAGTTCGCTCCAACACGGATCTTCCGTGGGCATGGAGGGAAGAAAGCTGCACAAAAGGGAAGAATCAAGTAGGAATCCGAGGGAGAAAAGGTATGGAGGCAGTCGGAAGAGCAAGATTTATCCGCATGTCCCCGAAGAAGCTCAAGATAGTGGCAGACACCATCCGGGGAAAGAGGGTCGAGGATGTGCTGGGGATCCTCCCTCTTGTGAACAAAAAGGGAGCAAGGATTCTCTTTAAGGTGGTGAAACAAGCCGCCGCCAACGCCCTCAATATAGAAGGGTTAAAGGCTAAAGAGGAAGAGCTGTTCATCAAAGATGTTAAAATAGACGGTGGACCATCTTATAAAAGGGTCAGAATAGGCTCCTTCGGGAGAGGAAGCCGTATACTTAAGAGAACAAGTCATATAACCGTCATTGTATCCGACGAGAAGTAAGGAGTGAAAAATTGGGACAGAAAACCAATCCAATAGGACTCAGACTCGGGATAGTTCGCTCATGGAACTCCAAATGGTTCGCCCGTAAAGGGGACTATCAGAAAAACCTTCTTGAGGACCTGATGGTGCGCAGATACACTATGGAACGACTCCCGAGGATCAAAGTATCCACAAAAGATAGAAGCGAAATAGAAAGCCCGATGGCGAAGAACATCGACCCCGCTATATCTAATATAGAAATACTCCGCTCACCCAAAAGGCTTATTATCAACATATACACCGCACGCCCCGGCGTTGTCATAGGTCCCGGCGGAGCAAGGATTGAACTGTTCAAAAAGGAGCTGGAACAACTAACCGAGAAGGACATCCAGCTCAATGTTATGGAGGTCAACCACCCTGAGCTGGACGCAACTTTGGTTGCAAGAAATATCGCTCGCCAGATTGAAGGACGTGTCTCATACAGGAGAGCAATGAAACGAGCCATCCAGGAATCTATGAGAGCAGGCGCAGATGGGGTAAAGATAAAATGCAGTGGAAGGCTAAGGGGAGCCGAAATCGCACACTCCGAAACATATATGGACGGAAGGGTCCCTCTCCACACGCTCCGCGCCGACATCGATTACGCTACCGAAACCGCACACACAACATACGGATGCGTCGGAGTAAAGGTATGGATATTCAAGGGGGAAATCTTAGGCGGTATGAAAGAGGTGCTACAAAAACAGATAAAGAAGAAGAAATCCCGCAGAAAAAGGAGATAATAGGGAGGATAAATGCTTGCCCCACAGAGACTAAAATATAGACGAGTTCACCGAGGCAGAATAAAAGGAAACGCTAAGGGGGGATACAGGCTCGCCTTCGGCGATTACGGCATCAAGGCAATGGAAGGTCGCTGGATCACATCACGACAGATAGAGGCTGCTCGTATCGCTATTACCAGGTACCTCAAGCGGGAGGGAAAACTCTGGATCACCATCTTCCCACACAAGCCTGTGACCAAGAAACCAGCCGAAACGAGAATGGGTAAGGGAAAAGGCGCTCCTGACCATTATGTTGCTGTAGTGAAGCCGGGCAGGATCCTCTTCGAGCTCGAGGGAGTTCCTGAAGAAAGAGCTTACAGAGCGTTCAAGCTCGCAGCAAGAAAGCTGCCTATCAAGGTCAAGATGGTAACAAGAGAAATGGACGGAGGAGTAAGATTATGAAGGTCTGGCAGCTTCGGGAAATGACGAATGATGAACTCGTACACAGGATCCGGGAGCTGGAAGAGGAGGCGTTTAACCTGAGAATGCAAAGGGCTATCAAGGAACTTTCCAATCCAAAGCGGTTCAGGGAAATAAAAAAGGAGATTGCGCGCATCAAGACCATCCTCAACGAAAGAAAACTCGGAATAGATAAGTCGTTCCAAAGAACTGAAAAATAGCCTCATTGATAGGGTTGATAAAACTACCCGCCTGCATTATCTCTCTTATCATCCTTGCATCTCCTATACAGGCAAAGATCATCCTTGAAGGAGCCTGTTCTCCTGAGCTTGTCTCCCATATCGAGAGTGAGACGAAAAGATTGGAGGAGTTCTTTGAGACGGACGCAGGCTCTATATTTGTGTTTGTAGCGGAGAACCGCGAGCAGTTCGACTCGGCAACAGGTAACACCCTCCCTGAATGGGGGTTCGCAGCCGCCATCCCAAGAATGTCCAAGATTATCCTCCTATCACAGGAAAAGCTCAACCCATCGGTCGTAACGCACGAACTTACACATATCCTCTTGCACAAAAAGACAGAGAACTCCTGCATTCCGCGTTGGTTCGACGAGGGGGTCGCTCAGCTCCTATCCTGCGAGGTTGTGCAAGGAAGCACGATAAGACTCGCTTTCGCCTCACTATCGGGGAAGCTTATAGAGCTACCCGATATCGACGATGTGAACATATTCCACTCGGACAAGGCACACCTCGCCTATGCCGAAAGCTACATCGCTGTGAAACTGCTGTATGAAAAAGTGGGAAAAGAAAGGCTCATCCGGTTCATAGCCGACATCCCAAAGCTCGGCTTCGAGAGAGCAATGCTCTACCATTTCGGAATAACAGAAAGCGGCTACAACAAGATACTCTTCGACCACATCCGCCGACATTACAACATATTCTCCATATTCCTCGACCAAAGGGTCATATTTCTTGTATTTCTCTTATTACTCTTTATTTCATATATTAGAGTGAAGATTCGCAATCGCAGGAAAATAAGGGAATGGGAGAATGAAGAGGGTCCAACACATTATTGAATACATAGCATACAGGCTATTTTCTGCTATGCTTTTTCTCCTACCACGCAAGATGTCCGTTGCCTTTGGAAAGAAGCTTGGTTCTCTCATCTACTTTGTAGGGATAAGGAGAGATGTCAGCCACAGGAATATCTCTGCCGCCCTCGGAATAGAAGACAGGGCACTGATAAAAGCGATTGCCATTGCGTCCTATCAGAACTTTGTCGCCTCGGTTGTCGAGTATGCCACACTTCCACTCATAAAAGGAAAAGTTGCATCCTTCTTCGAGTGTGAGGGAGAGGAAATCTTAGAGGAGATAATAAGAGAGGATAAAGGTGGAATCCTTGTCACCGGGCATTTTGGCTCATGGGAGATGGGAGGAGCATACATCGCTGAGAGATGGGGAAATATTGACTTCCTCGTCGGGAAGCAGAAAAACCGCATCATCGACCGTGAGATGAACCGTATCAGGCATATTATGGGGATAGAGACAATTCCAATCGGGGTTTCTGCCAGAGGAGTGTTGAAAGCATTGAAGAGAAAGCGACTCGTTGCGTTGCTCTCCGACCAGGACGCAGGAAGAGACGGAACCATCGTTTCATTCTTCGGAATGAAAGCCTCAACACCAAAAGGTCCTGCAGCATTCGCAATAAAAAGCTCTGCACCAATCTTTATCGGATTCTTCCTTAGAAGAAAAGACCGTCCGGAGAAACACATTTTTATCTGCAAAGAGATAATATACCCGAAGACCAACAAGCTAACCGACGATGCGATAAACTCCTTGACACAGGAATATACAACCGTTATCGAGGATTTCATCAGGGAGCATCCCGACCACTGGTTCTGGGCACACCGGAGATGGAAGACAACCCATCCCGAGCTCTATCGCACTCGCCAGAGGCGCGAGATGAGCCTCTCCTGAATGAGGTCAAGCTCTATATCCTGTTCCCCTGTCTCGATGCGGAAACTAAACCCATCCCCTTTGATAAGAAGGAACCTACGGCGCCACAGACCGAAGATTGTGGCTGCCACAACTCCACCCAAAACGCCGAGAAGAAAAACAACTGCTCCCTGCCAGGCAATAACCGTTTTCGAGAAGAAAACACCCCGTATAGCATAAACAAATGCGAATATTGCCACTATATTCCCGATAATAAGTATGGTCCAAGGACGAGACTCCTTGTAACGAACAACCTTTATCCCCTCATAAGGGAAGAGCCAGCGCTTGTATGCTATCTCCGTTCCAAAGAGAAAAAGACGACGCTCAATCCTAACCCCTGTCCGCAAAAGCTCCAACGACACCTTCGAGAATATTCCAAGAACAACGAAAAGCGGGTAAAATATTGAGACAATATCGGACAGAACCCCAACACCACCAAGCCGAACAAACCTCTTCTCCTTAAATCCTGTCATCATATCCTCGAGAAAAGAAGCCAGTCAACCTTAAGGGTGCAAGCCGGGTCAACAAAAAAGCCTACACCCCCCACACCTTGCTCCTTGACATCCCTGGTGGCAAAAACCTCCCTGCCATCTATAAAAAACTCCAGCAGCTCATCTGTCGAAACCACCCTAAGCACACTAAACCTGTTTGGTCGGAGAGATAACGAAACCGACACATCCTCCAGAAGAGGAGTGAATTTTCCATCGGTATACTTCAACAGGACAAACTGCCCGATACCATCCACACCGAAAAGATGATATTCCTCCTTGCTCCTAACAAAGAAGACAAGCCCCCCAACAGAGCCTCTATTACCCGCTCGCCCGATGCGAGCCTCGAGAATAAAATACCTCGCCTCAACCCCGGGAAGAAGAACCACTTTCGATAACGAAGGCGAGCTGTTAGGGATAACATATAACCCGCCATCTATCTCACCATCCGTAATGGGAAATGAAGGCAAACCATCAAACTCCTCAAAGAATGAACCAGATGGGGCAAAACTACTCTCCTCTGGATTCTTTCTTCTGAAAATCGAGCTGAATTTCTCTGTATGAACATTTTGCCAGCCGAAGCTATTCTCCACTATCTGCCACACAGCCCAGGCAAGTATCAAAAGAAGGATAAGCGAGAGAAGATACTTCAGAGGATAGCTCAACTCCTGCCTCCACGAGAGATATATATCCCATTTTTCCTGATGAGGTACTCAACCGTTCTGGTCGTGCCTTCAAAGCGTGGGAGGTTCATAACAGATTTAGCAAATTCTCTTGATTTCGGGCTCGGGCAAAGAGCAGGGTTCACACCGACACCGTAGGAGATGTTATACAGCCTGCCACGATAACAAACAGAGTCCACAGAAACAGAGGGAAGGATACCGTAAGGGTAAGCAACTCCGGAGAAACGGTGAGCCTCAACTCCGAGCACCGTTTCAAAGAAAGAAACCACCTTGCCTAACTCGTATCCAAGCTTCCCCTCCGAGACAGCTCTAAGACTCGTATGACTCGCTGTATGATTTCCTATCTCAAATCCGAGCCTCGAAAGCTCTCTTATCTTGCGCTTGACATACTTCTGTTGACCAAACGGAGTCCCGTCGAGCGGAATAAAAAAGACACCCCGAACAGGAAAATCAGGATGCCTGTCATGAAAATCAAGTATTATCCCAACTGCACACAGAGGGTCAATGAGAACAGAATCCCCTCGAATAATGTAGAAGAATTGGGTAGGTTTTGCATCGTCAAATGTCAGAACCACAGGCTTCTTGCCAGCAGGAACACAGCCCAACCCGTCTAAAAGCTCCGAAAGACCCACGGGATAGAAGCCGTTCTGCCAGAGCACCTCAAGATGATACCTGAACTCGTCCGGTGAAACGGAGTATCTCCGCACCCTACTTGAGATGTTATGATACATAAGTATCGGAACACCACCCATCTCCGTATCGACCGTGCAATCCGTGGAGAGCCAAGCAGAAACAGGCACCGAGAAGAACGACTCATATGAAGAATGTGGACTGGAAGAGAAGCTCCCCAGCCCCCCTCCTCCACAAGAGAAAAGAAGAAAGATGAATGGGATGAGCCTTCTCATAGTTCAATTACATATATCTTCTCGCCACCCAGGCGCTTTGCCTGGAAGAGTGCGTACTCCAGTTGGTGGAGAAGTTTTCCTCTATCCTGGGAACCCCCCGATACAGAAACAAGTCCCATATTAAATCGTATCTGAAGTCCTTCCTTATCGATCGCTCTCACAATCCGCTTCTGTATGGACTGAGCAAGGTTTTGAGCAACAATCGGCTCTGCCTCCGTAAGAAGGATTATAAACTCTTCACCCTGCATCCTGACAGCAGCCCTATCAACGCTGCGAAGGTTCTCCTTCAACATCTGTGCAACCTTAATGAAAACCTCCTCCGCCTTCTTCATTCCATAGGTCATCCGAATCTCACGAAGGTTGGCTATCTCAAACAGAACGAGTGCAAGCGGACGCCCAAAATACTCCATACGACGGAGTTCATCATCCAGTATCCGTAGGAAGAACCTGTTGGTGTAAAGTTCGGTCTTCCCATCAAACGGAGCAAGACCAGTCAGCTCCTCATCAGCCTCCGAGAGAGAAGCACCAAGAGAAGCCACATCCACCATTGCACTGAAAATCCCGACATCAACCTCGGAATACGAGGACGGCTCCAAACTATGCATACAGGCGTAACCCAGAACCTCACCTCCAAGCTTGATGGGAACAATAAGCATACTCTTCGCCGGATGTTCAAGCAACATCGGATAATACTTACTGGTAGGTGTCAGATTGTTTATTATCCTTGGATATCCACCACGGAGAAGCTCAGCAAATATCCCCTCATCCGCCCGTGGCTTATACTGCTTGGCAAACCCCCCAGACAACCCTCGATACATCTTTATATCAAGATGCCCTGTCTCCTTGTTCACAAGAAGAACAGCAACACTTATGCAGGGAAATTTCTCCCACGCCAGTTTAACGAGTGCTGCCCAGTAAGTCTCCGCCTTAAACGGCTCCCTGGAATGGCTAACAAGCTCAAGCAGCCCTAAAACCCTCTCATCGAGACCTATTAAGAACTCAAGCTTTGGCACCAGCTTCTCCTGTAACCTCTGAAATTGCAACACCAGGGTCTATGTAATGACTGGAAAAATCGGGAAACTCACCTGTCAGGGCTATCTGCATAAGCTCGGTGAAGTATAACACAGGGATAGGAACAAACGAAGAATCGGAGTCTGCAAGCTCTTTCTGACGCTTATCGAGATTAAAATGGCACAGTGGACAGGAAACAACAATCACCCTTGCTCCAAACAAGCGAGCATTATCGACAATATCCCTTACTCTCCCTCTGACAAGCTCTGGATTGTTCACCGTCTCGAACGAGCCACAGCACTCTATCTGGAGCGGGAAATAAACAGGAGTTGCCCCAAGAGACTCGAGCAGGTTCTCCATTATCTTGGGGGATTCAGGGTCATCTATCTCGACCCCAGCCGGACGAAGAAGAAGACAACCGTAGTATGCACCTGCCTTAAGATTCTCAAGTGGAAAAACAACCTTCTCTTTTATCCTGTCGAAGCCGACCCTGTCCCTGAGATAACTTAGGAGGTGGTATAGCTCAATCTCACCACGATAAGCCTCCTCCCTATCCATTATGCTCAGTATAATATCCCGTTTATCCTTGTCCTCACGGAAAAGGCGGTTCGCACGATACATCGTGTTATAACAAATGGAACAAAGGGTTACAACCTCACTTATCCCCATCTCCTGAAAGCGGATAAGGTTCCTTATCGGGGCAAGGTAGTGAATCACATCCTCGGAAGCGAGTGAATACACCGTTCCGCAGCAGTTCCAGTTGGGCGGCTCAACAAGCTCAAGCCCCAGAGCCTTGGTCGATACAAGCGCAGTATCCTCGAATATCTTAGCCGTTGTCTTGAGCGTGCAGCCAGGATAATACCCTATTCTCATTTCATCCTCCCATCTTATCTTATCTTCATTCCAAACCCGATATAGAAACTTGTCCCAAGCTCCTTATGAGTTATCAGAGAAGCATCCAGAGCATACCTCGAAAGTGCAAGACCCGCTCCCGCACTCCATCTGCCAGAACCGTTGCCAAGCCGAAGCGAGACAATATCCTTATATGTCGCCTCCACCCCCAGCGACCAGAAAAAATAGTCCATCTGAGGCGAATATTTCATATCCGAGAGAATAGTGGCAGAGGTCGATATGCCAGCAAATTCTCTTCTTGCACCCAAACCAAGCCGCACCGATGGATAAACCGCCTCACCTCTACCCGTGCTCCAGAAACTCCAGCCACAGCTTGCATCCTCAACAATCATACCAAAGGTGAGCCAGTCTTTTGGAGAATAAGATGCTCCAATATCAACCGATGCACCGAAGGCATTCTCTTCAAAAAGCCAGCGATAAGAACCCTTGCCCGTTATCCCAAAAGAAAAACCACTGCCAAGCGGGAAGCCATATCCAAACAACAGCGTCAGTATCCTGTCGGAGGATGTGCCAACAAGATACGGACGGTTATCCATACTTAACGGTGCTCCCTCATCGGGAACGGCAGTCTGAGGGATACCGGGAACATTGAAAAACCCAACAAGAGCTCCAGCTCTCCCCCATCTGAAGGAAGCGATGTCCAGCGTGAACTCCCCGGAAAAAAAGCTTGTGTGAAGGAATGACACCGAATATCCGGCTTCCGCAAGAAGCGAGGAATTGCCAACCGGAGCCCAGACAGAAGGGGACATATCCGCAGCGAAAGCTCCACCGAGTGAGGCGGTTCTCGGATTAACAAAGAAGGAGCTACTCTCTCCCCAGATACCTCCGGCAAACAGGCTCCCGGAAATAAAAAGCATAGAAAATGCTACGACAATAGATTTCATAAGAATTAAATATAAATATAACCCCTCATAAATCAAGATCTTTCTTGAGCACTACGATTTCACTTGACAAAAACCGAAGCAGGTATAAAATAACATTACAGAACAAACAAAGGAGGGGAGGTGCCTTTACTAAAAGAGATAAAAAATGCGTCTCTTTTGACCCTTCTGAGACTGACATTCAAGAACTCCACTCTCAGGAAGCAGCTTGTCAAGATTGCCGACAAGAAGCTATATAATGCGATAGTAGAGAACAACAATGGGAAATTTCTAAAGGCTGTTCAGGAGGACAAATACTACATAGTCAGCAACCTTATGTTCTCTGTTCACAGGGCAATAAACCGGGGTATATTCAGCCAGGACATAGTCAACCATCTCACCGACATCTTTGTCGGAAAACTGTTCTTACCACAGGATAATCAGCGTCCAAGGGATGCATTCAAACAGAAGTATGGAGAGGAACCACCTGCATTTATCACCCTCTCTCCGACAGGCGAGTGCAATCTCAAGTGCGTCGGGTGCTATGCGGCAAGCGACAACTACAAAAAGATTCATCTCCCGTTCTCGATATGCGACAGGATAATAACCGATATGAAGAAAGAATGGGGAGATTACTTCGTTGTTATATCCGGCGGGGAACCGCTTATGTATCATTCGGAGGGAAAAGGGATAATCGACCTGTTCGAGAAGCACAACGATGTCTTTTTCCTGATGTTCACAAACGGAACACTCATAACGGAGGATGTTGCAAAAAGACTGAGTGAGGCGGGAAATGTCACCCCCACTATCTCGGTCGAAGGTATGGAAGAGGAAACGGATAAGAGGAGAGGCAAAGGGGTATTCAAGAGGATACTTAAAGCGATGGAAAACCTCCGCAAGTATCAGGTTCCGATGGGGCTTTCTATGACGGCAACGAGAGAAAACTATGAGAAACTCCTCGCCGACGAGACGATAGATTTCTTCATCGACCAGGGGATAATCCATTTCTGGATATTCCAGTATATGCCGATCGGGCGCTCCTACACGCTCGAGCTTCTCGTAACACCAGAACAGAGGAAGAGGATGTTCATCCGCGAGAGGAAACTTTTGAGGGAAAAGAAGATATTCATCGCGGATTTCTGGAACTCAGGTCCTATGTCCGACGGCTGCATCGCAGGCGGAAGGCAGGGTGGATACCTCTATATCGACTGGAACGGGAATGTCTATCCCTGCGTGTTTATACCATACTATAACGACAACATAATCGATGTCTATAAATCAGGCGGAAAACTCACGGACATACTATTTTCCCCTATATTCAAGAGCGTCCGCAAGTGGCAGAAAGAGTATGGCTGGCACAGACCACCACAACAAACAGGAAATCTTATACTCCCTTGTTTTATAAGAGATCACTTCGATAACGCTTACAAACAGTTCATCAATGCCAAGGTGAAGCCTGGAGATGAAAATGCGAAGGAAGCGCTCTCGGACAGAAGCTATATCGAGGGGATGAAGAAATATGACATTGAGCTTGAAGAAACCATCAACCCCATCTGGGAGAAAGAATACAAACAAAAAGGCTAAATCTTGGGTTGATATCTTCACAAAAAACTATGTTGATAAGCTTGCAATGTTAAACGCTAAACAGGGGGTGTAAAGTGAGAAGCATCTTCATCTTTTCGGTGGTATTGTTCCTTGCTTTTCCCTTGCTCGCACAGAGTACATCACCGCTCGTGATAGACGGCAAAAGCTACAGCTGTGAGGAAATAAAAGCCATGTTCGCACTTGAGTATGGTGCTTGTCCTACCTGCGGTCCGAAACCAGAGGAACTCTCGAAAGCTAACATCGACTACATAATAAATAAATGGGTTACACAGAAAGTAATCTACGACTCCATTCTCGCATCTGGGGTGGAAAAGAGGCGCTCATATCAGGCAGAGCTCGAGCGGTTCAAGCAAGAACTTGCAAAAAAGATATTCCAGGAGGAAATATTACCGAAAAGGATAACCGTCACAGAGGAAGAGATACGCTCGTTTTATGAGCAGGCAACCTGGTATGAACGCCCGAGAACAATCTTTGCGGCAATCGCTTATCTTTACGACTCAACAGCCATCAAAAAGGCGACAGAAGAGCTGGCAAAGGTCGAATATAAGGGAAGGAAAGCGACCTACGAACAGTCACAAGGGTTCGATTGGGGTTCCATCGAGATAAGAGAGTTCGCGGTCCCAGAGGAAAAACAACCCGGATATGAGGACCCCATCTTCAACCTCGTAAAAGACCTTCCCGAGGGGAAGAGCTCATCTCCCGCGAGTCTCGAAGGCGAAAAGAAGATCATAGCAAAGGTCCTAAAGGTCCTCCCAGCAGGGAAGATACCTCTCGAGGAGGTAAAAGAGGAGGTAAAGAGGCAGATAATCTATAACAAAGCCAATGAATGGGAAGAGAAAATAAGGCGAGAAGCGCTGATGAAGATAAAGCTCTCCGCTGACTATGATAAGATAAGGAACTGTTTAATCAGTGAGTAACAACAAAAGAGGTTAGGCGTGAGCGGACATTCAAAATGGGCAAAGATAAAGAGAAAGAAGGGTAGCAAGGACGAGAAGCGTGGCAGGATATTTACCAAACTGATAAAGGAGATAACCGTAGCCGCCAGGCTGGGCGGTGGGAATCCGGATTCCAACGCACGCCTGAGAAGCGCAATCGAGTCCGCCAGGGCGGCAAATATGCCAGCCAAGAACATCGAAAACGCAATAAAAAAGGGAACAGGAGAACTCCCTGGGATAGTCTACGAGGAGGTTACCTACGAAGGTTATGGTCCCAACGGAATCGCTATCCTCATTGAGGCAGCAACAGATAACAAGAAGAGAACCGTGGCAGATATAAGGCATATCCTCTCAAAATACGGCGGAAACCTCGGTGAAACAGGATGCGTATCGTGGATCTTCTCCAAGAAGGGATATATAACTGTTCCCAAATCGGAATCCTCTGAAGAGGAGATACTGAACGAGGCTCTCGATGCAGGAGCCGAGGATATCCTGTCTGACGACCCGGAGGTGTATGAGATATACACAAGCCCCGAGGAGCTCGAGAGGGTAAAAGAAGCACTCATAAAAGCGGGAATACCAATAGAGTCCGCCGAGATAACAGCTGTCCCGCAAAGCACCGTGAAGATTGCGGATGAGAAGACTGCCGAACGGATACTGAAACTCATGGATGCACTCGATGAAAACGAGGATGTCCAGAAGCTCTATTCCAACTTTGATATCGATGATGAAATCCTCAAGAAATTCGGATAACCAGATCTCACTCCTTCTACTCGACCTCGATGGAACTCTACTAAACGGTAAACTCTCCATAGGTAAAAGAACATCCGAAGCGATACGCTCCCTATCAAAAAAAGGCGTGAATACGACTCTCGTCACAGGGAGGATGCTCTCGGCTGTCAAAAGATACGCTGACAGTCTCAGGGTAACCTCCCCCATCATTGCACTGAACGGAGCGTATATAGCCGACCCCGATGCAAGATGTATACTCCTTGACAAAAGGATACCGAAACCAGTTCCCAATGAAATCTTGCAAAAACTGAAAGATCTACCTCTGGCAGTGAACATAATCCTCGGTAAGAGGGCAATCTCGTCCAACCTCGATGACCTATCAAAAAAGGCGGTTGAAAGCTGGCTGGCAAATATCCAGTTTATAGACAGGATAGATGTCGTCTCCGAAAACCCCAATATGATGCTTTTTCTCGGGGATGAAAACAACATAAAAGAGGCTTGCACCCGATTAGAACCGTTCAGGAGCAAGGTGGTTATATACAGCTATGCATCGATACGCTACAAGCCGAAATGGTATGTTGAGGTAAGACCAGCGGGGACATCAAAAGGGAAGGCAGTAGAGCTTCTGCTCAAATATCTTGAGGTTTCACCCCAAAATGTCCTCTCCGTTGGCGATTTCTTGAACGATATGCCCATGTTAAAGCTAACGGGACACTCTGCCTGTGTCGCAAACGCCCACCCTGAGGTAAAAACGGCTGTGGACTATGTCTCACATCTTTCGAACGACCAAGAAGGGGTATTCGATATACTGAAACAGTTTGGGCTTGTATGAGGATACTCGGGATAGACCCAGGTTCCATCCACCTCGGATGGGGGGTTATCGACTATGTTGGAAAGAAACCCGTATATGTGGCAAGTGGTTGTTTCCTGCCGGGAAGGGATGAGGATGAATTCAACGAGAGGCTTCTTTCCATCCACCGAGAGGTCAAAGAGAGGATAGACAAGTTCCAACCTGATCTCGTCGCAGTCGAAGACTCGTTCTACGGGGAGAATGTCAAGACAGCGATAAAGCTTGGACAAGTAAGAGGGGTTATCATGCTTGCAGCATACGAGAAAAACTGCAAGGTCATCGAGATTCCAACAAGAAAAATAAAGCAGTCGGTCACAGGAAAAGGAGGAGCAAGCAAACACCAGGTCGCTTACATGGTCGGGCAGATACTCAAATTGCAGATCAATTGCCCAGAGGATGAAACAGATGCTTTAGCTTGCGCAATATCCGCCAGCAGGATTTAGTGATCGGCGACCGATAATCCAACCCCCTCGGTAAATAGCTAACATAAGGAGGAAACGATGGCTGAGATCTTTCCGTTCAGGGGAGTGAGGTTCTCAGAGGAGCTCGCACTTTCTCTCTCAAAACTCGTCACCCAACCATACGATAAGATAGACCGGAAGATGCAAGAAGAATACTACTGGCGACACGACTACAATATTGTCAGGCTCATCAAAGGGAAAAGCTTCCCAGATGATGATGAAAGAAACAACCAGTACACAAGAGCAAGAGAATTCCTTGATGACTGGCTAACCAAAGGTGTACTGGTCAGAGAGCGGACCCCTGCTATCTACGCCTACTTCCAGGAATACACTGTAGAAGGAAAACGGTACACACGGAAGGGGTTCATTGCCCTCGGAAAACTTGAACCACCAGGAAAAGGTGTTAAGGCGCACGAGAACACGCTCGCAGGACCCAAAGCGGACAGATTAAAACTGCTCAGAGCAACAAGAACACAGTTCGGACACATATTTATGCTCTACAAAGACCCTGCACAGATAATAACCAAACTGCTTGACTCTGTTACTATACAGAGACCAGATATGGAGGCAGAAGACTACTATGGCGAGACTCACAAGCTCTGGCGAATAACAGACACAGAGGTCATAAAAAGTATACAGGAACGTATGAAGGATAAAGAACTTATCATTGCAGATGGGCATCACAGATACGAGACAGCGGTTAATTTCTGGCTCGAAAATGAAGAAAAGATGGCAGGACACGAAAAGAGGGTAGCACTCAAACCACACTACGAATGCTTCCGCAATCGGATGATGACATTTATCAATATGGACGACCCAGGACTCTTGATACTCCCAACTCACAGAATAGTTCACTCCGTTCCAGGATTCAGAAAAGAAGAACTCCTCGAAAACCTCAGACAGCTCTTTGATGCAAAGCAGTTCGAATCGCTCGAGACACTCAAGGAATATATGGAAGAGAATGAAGAGAAGCATACATTTGGCGTATACTTCCGAAAAGATGGTTTCTGGTCTCTTACGCTCAAGGAAGATGTGAACCTCGAAAGAGCAATCCCGGGGAAGCATTCGCTCGAATACAAGTCGCTCGATGTGACGATACTGCACTCACTTATTCTCGAGAGGTTCCTCGGGATAGATAAAAAAGCACTCGAGGAGCAAAGGAACATCATGTATGTTCGCGGCTGGGAAAACGGGAAACAAAAGGTCGATGAAAATGAGAAATATCAGATGATATTCTTCCTTAACCCGACAAAGCCGGATGATGTTTACAAGATCGCTAAGATGGGTGAGCGAATGCCTCAGAAATCGACAGATTTCTACCCCAAGCTTCTGACAGGACTTGTGATAAACGTTCTAACCTGCTTCGATTGAGGGGGGATATGTGGAGCAAAATCATAATCTGGCTCGCCGACCACGGGATAAAGATAGCAATTGTTGTTATCATCGGGTATCTGGCAACCGTTTTAGCAAGCCGGATCGGAAAGAAGCTTATCGAACAGGCAGAGGATGAGGACAAGCTAACCGAATCCGAGCGAGAGAAAAGAGCGAAAACACTTGCCTATGTGATAAACATAACCACAAAGGCGTTCGTTTATACGATCGTTGCCTTTATTGTCCTGAAAGAGATAGGAATAGAGATTGGTCCTCTGCTTGCAGGTGCAGGTGTTGTTGGACTCGCTGTTGGGTTCGGAGCACAGACACTGATAAGGGATGTCATCGCTGGATTCTTCATCATTATGGAGAACCAGTACTCCGTCGGGGACTATGTGGAGCTGAACGGTGTCGGCGGAACGGTGCAGAAGATAACCATGCGAACGACGGTCTTAAGGAACCTCGAGGGGATAGTTCATATTATCCCAAACGGAGAGATAAAGAAGGTATCAAACTTCACGCAGGACTACTCGAGGGTACTTCTGGACATCCCTGCACCTTACAACGAGAGCTTCGAGCGAGTAAAGGATGTTATAAACGATGTCGGGAAAGGGCTTGCTACTGACGAATACTTCTCACACTTTATCCTTGAGCCGATAAAGGTCCTCGGACTGCAGGAGTTTGGACCATCAGAGATACGGATACGGGTGATGGGAACGGTAAAATCAGGGCATCAATGGAACATCGCCAGGGAGTTCCGCAGACGGATAAAGGAGCGGTTTGACAAGGAAGGAATAGAGATCCCGTTCCAGCATATCGTTGTGGTCAGGAAGAATGATAACAAGGGAACAGATACTCAAATTTCTCGATGACAATCTGATAGCTGTTGAGAAACCAGCCCGATACATCGGCGGCGAGATAAACTCGGTGACAAAACCACTCCCTTTCGATGGTCTCCACTTCGCCCTCGTCTTTCCCGAACCATACGAACTGGGAATGAGCCACCTCGGCGGGAGGCTACTGTATCACCATATCAACCGAAAACCTGACCTTTTCTGTGAGAGGGTATTCTTCCCACGGACGGATATGCTATCCCTTATGCACAAGAAGGAAATCCCTGTGTTCTCCCTCGAGACAAAAACTCCCCTGCATAGGTTCGATGTCATCGGTTTCTCACTTGAATACGAGCTTAGTTTCCCGAATATTCTCGAGATACTCTCCTTATCAAAAATCCCTATGAGGGCAAGGGATAGAGGCGAGGATTATCCGCTCGTTATAGCCGGTGGCGTAGCCTGTTTTAACCCGGAGCCTGTGGCAGAGGTATTTGACCTCATCTGGGTAGGCGAGGCGGACGACACCATCGTGCCTCTGCTCACCTTTATAAAGGAAAACAAGAACCTTGCTAAAAAGGAGCTGTTGAAACTTATTCTCCGGAGGTTCCCTGACGGAGTTTACATACCGAGTTTCTACGATGTAATCTACACAAAGGATGGGTATGTAGAGAAGATTACCGCAAAAGAGGAAGCACCGCTACCTGTGAGGTCGCATTATGTTCCCGACCTGAATGAGCTGGAGTATCCAACGAATTTTGTGGTTCCATGGGTAGAGACGGTGCATGACAAGCTCAATATCGAGGTTATGCGAGGCTGTCCGAGAGGCTGCCGGTTTTGCTCTGCCGGATTCGTGTATCGACCTATGCGGGAACGGGAGCCCAAATCTGTTGTATCCGATATAAAAAGAGGGATAAAAGCAACAGGGCAGGACGCGGTATCGCTCCTCTCGCTCTCCACCACCGACTACTCGGGGCTTGAAGCAGTGTTCAAGAAGATAAGACCATTTACAGAAGAACATACAGTCTCTATTGCGTTGCCATCGATTAGAACCGATGCACTCAGCGAGACAATAATCGATGCCCTGAGGAGCGTGCGTAAATCAAGCTTGACATTTGCACCCGAGGCAGGCACAGAGAGACTGAGGCGAGTGATTAACAAGGAGCAGGATATAGAGCAGTTCTTCTCGCTTGCATTGACCGCTTTTAGAGAGGGCTGGAAGTTCATCAAACTTTACTTTATGGTCGGACTGCCCACGGAAACAGACGAGGACATCGACGGGATAATCGATATGATAAACTCGCTCGCCCGCATGGCATCACGGTTCGGCGCAAGGATCAAGCCAAGCATAGGACAATTTATCCCAAAACCCCAGACACCTTTCCAGTGGACACAGCTCACACCCACGGAAAGAATAAAAGAAATCTTCTCGCGAATCCAAGGAAAGATAAGAGGGAAGAATGTCGAACTGGAGTTAAAAAACCCCCAAATATCCCTCCTGGAAGCGATCCTTTCACGGGGCGACAGGCGAATGTTCAAGGTTGTAGAGTCTGCCTGGAGGAACGGAGCGGTCTTCTCCGGATGGTCCGATATGTTCGACTTCTCCAGCTGGGAAGAAGCGTTCAAGGACGCAGGTATAGATTACAATATATGCACGGCAGAAAAGGATATAGAAAAGACCCTGCCATGGGAGCACATATACAAAGGGTGCAAGAGGGAGTATCTCTTATCCGAATATAAAAAGGCACTTGCAGGGGAAACTACCCCCGATTGTCGGGCACGCGGATGCGACAGATGCCCATTCTGCGAATTCGAGCAAATGATAACAGTCCAAAGCAAAGAAGAGGTTGCTCAAGAAACAGGATATGGCAAAACTATCAGGCATATCCGGGCAACAAGAATGCTCAGGACAGGTGCCAGGATAGTATACCAGAAGAGATGGAAGCTCCGATGGTTGAGCCACCTCGACCTTATGCGCCTATTCGACAGAGCGATAAGAAGAGCAGATATTCCCGTTGCAGTTACGGAGGGGTTCCACAAGCGCCAAAAGATTGCATACTCCCCTCCACTGCCGCTGGGCTACACCGGAGATAGAGAATACCTGGATATATTCTTTGACAAACCTGTAAGCGAGCTTCAGGTAAAGAAGTTAGGGCACCAACTGCCCGACGGAATACATATACTCGAGATAAAGCCGATAATGGGAAATGCACCATCTCTCTCAAAACTGCTCGATACAGCAGTATATTCGTTCCACATCCCGAAGGAGCTCATACCGGATATCACCGAAAGGATAAAGGAATGGTTATCCAGAGAGGTTCTCATCGTCGCAAGAAGAGGTAAAAACATCGATATAAGAAGGTTCATAGACGATGTCGCAATCAAGGAGGAAAACGAAAGATACTCTGTAGTGATGGTCGTCAGGAACACAGCGAACGGCTCCACCAGACCGGATGAGTTCCTAAGAGGTGTTGGCGTGCCTCGTGAGATCATCCGGAAGATACACTTCCACCGTGATGGGCTCTTCCTCCTCAGAGGAGATGCGCTACTCGATGCAAACGGAAATACCTGGAAAACAATCGATGAGATTAAGAACCAAAGCAGTTAAACTGCTGGAGGAATCGCTAAGAAAAGGAGAGGTAATCCTCGAACGGGATAACCTATCTCATAAGGATGCAAGGCTCCTCGAGAATATCCTCGTCGGCGTGGCAAAGAACCTATACCTGCTCGATTATTATATAAACTCTGTCCTTGCCAGAAACAAACTGGATACAACAACCCGTAACATTGCGAGAGTCGCCCTCTACCAGATGCTGTTCCTGTCCCGCGTGCCTGATTACGCTATCGTCTCCGAAGGGGTAGAGTCAGCAAGAGAACTTGGCTTCCCTGAAAGCAGGTGCCGATTTGTCAACACCGCCCTCCATCGGCTTGCAGAAGCAGCGGGAAAACTCCAACCACCAAATGAGATGAGCATTCGGTTCTCACACCCGAAGTTCGTTGTCGAATCACTCGTCGAATATCTTGGTAGAAAGCAGGCATCGAAGGTGCTTGAGGCAAACAACAAACCACACCCGACATTCTTCCGCATAAATAAGCTGCACAAGGAAAAAGAGAGGTTTATCGAAAAGGCGAAAGAAAGACTTTCCATTAGCTTCCACAAGTGGTTTAGCGAGTATTTCACTGTCTCGCCGAATGTGGCACCAAACCTCCTGCCAGGATTTGCCGAGGGAGCATTCACTGTTCAGAACCCAGCATTTGCCATACCTGTTCTACTCCTCGAACCACAAAAGGGAGAACTCATCGTCGAGGTGGGAACAGCCCCGGGAGGCAAACTTTCACTCATTGCAGAGATGGTGGAAGAAGATGCAAAAATCATCGGTATCGACATATCCGTGCACAAACTTAACATAACCAGGAAAAATCTTGCAAGGCTCGGGCTTAAAGATATCTCCCTTGTCCTCGCCGATGGCGCATCCCTCCCGTTTCCCGACAGAAGCATTGAGCGACTGCTCATCGACGCTCCCTGTAGCGGTTTAGGAGTGCTATCCAAGTTCCCAATGGCAAGGTACAAAAAAACCAAGAGAGAGATGGAAAGACTGGCTCGAATCCAGGAGAAACTCCTCCGTGAGGGAGTGAGGGTGTTGAAAAAGGATGGAATTCTGGTCTTTTCCACTTGCACCTTGACAAAAATGGAAAACACGGACAAGATCCTGTTCGCAGAGAGGCTGGGACTATCCATCGACAAATCTTACCCAAAGGTGTTAGAGCGTTTCCGACTGAAGAATTTCTTCCAAACAGTTCCCGGTGAGGACGGCTTTGATGGTTGCTTTGCTGTCAGATTTAGAAAAGCAGGATGAGGTTTTTCATCAGGACATACGGTTGCCAGATGAACATCTACGATTCGAAGGTAATCGAGAGAAGGCTCATTGAGCTGGGGCATAGGCGGGCAGGCTCCATCGATGATGCAGAGCTCGTGATAGTTAACACCTGCTCGGTGCGCGAGCATGCAGAGAAAAGGGCTCTTGGACAGATCCGACAGATCGCATCACAGAAGAAAAGACGCAAGCTAACACTTGTTGTGATAGGCTGTATGGCGAGCAGGCTCAGCGACAAACTCATCAGCGAATACGGGGCAGACTATGCTATCGGAGCAAACAAACTATGGCAGATAGAGGAGATTGTAACTGGTAAGAAGATTACTCCTCCCAAGGTCTTCACAGGGCTCAGCTCTCCCCCAAAAACGGGCAAGAAGCCGACCTCATATGTCGCCATAACACGGGGGTGCAGTAACTTCTGCTCATACTGCATCGTTCCGTATGTCAGGGGTCCACTCCGACACAGGAAACCCAACGAGATAATTCAGGAGGTGAAACTACTTGCCTCCGAGGGAGTGCGTGAGGTAACCCTCATCGGGCAGAACGTTAACAGCTATCGCTATGGAGAAACAGGATTCGCAGAGCTTTTGAAGATGGTATCGAATGTAGAAGGGATAGAGCGCATCCGCTTCACCACAAACCATCCGAAGGACCTCTCCGACAGCATAATCGAGGCAATCTCATCACTTCCGAAGGTTGCGCACCACATCCACCTGCCAGTTCAGTCGGGCTCGAACAGGGTCCTTAAACTCATGAGGCGCGGATACTCGAGAGAAGATTACCTCACCCTCGTCGAGAAACTCTCCAGAAACATCCCAGATATCCATATAACAACGGATGTAATGGTCGGCTTTCCAACAGAAAGCATAGACGATTTCAAACAAACGGTAAAATTATACCAGCAGGTCGGGTTTGCCGGCGGGTTCTTCTTCTACTACTCCGTCAGACCAGGCACAGCAGCCTCGAGGATGAAAGACGATATCACATACGAGGAAAAGATCCGCCGACTCAATATCATTATTAACATCGGACAGGAACTTGCCGAGAAAAAAAGTAAGGAGCTTATAGGAACTACCCAGAAGGTGCTGGTTGAAGAGAGGGTCAATAAAAGACCAAAGGAACTGAGGGGAAGGATCTCCTGCGGAAGGGTAGTTACATTCGAGGGAGAAAAAGAGCTTATCGGAAGGATAGTACCTGTGAGAATAACAGCCGCATCCACCTGGAGCCTAAGAGGGAAAATGGAAAATAACTCTTGATTTTTAATGATTGAAAGTGTAAATTAGGATAATAAAGGAGGAACGAAGTTATGAGAAGGGAGTTGATTATTCTTATTTTACTGCTTTTTGCGGTTCATTCCGCCTTCTGCTCTGGCATAAAGATAACACCAGGAACTATTCTCATTCAAAATATCCCGGTGGGGAAACAGTTCGATTTCTTCGATGAGCAGGGGCTCACCATCAAGATATACAACACCGATGACTATCCAAAGAGATACCTGCTTTCCCCCAACCGACCAGGTGAGATGAACACCACCGTTACAGGATACTTCGATATCTTTGACCCCTCCTGGTTCTCGCTCGACACAAACTCCGTCATCGTTCCACCAAAAGACACTGCCGAGATAGGTATGAGAGTGCACATTCCAGATAATCCATCCTGGTACAACAGGCACTGGCTCGTCGGCATCGATGTTTCCGAGGACACAACAGGAAAATCACTACCAGGACAGGCTATCATTATGGGGGCATATCTCCTGTACCGCCTGGAGACTGAACCATCGGATGAGGTTGTACCCGAGACAATCGGAGAAGAGATAATCACTGTGCCATCGGTTCTCGATTTCGGCAAGGTAAGGCATGGAGAAAAATACCAGAAAACAATGACCGTCTATCAGAAAGTCGAACCAACTATGCACATGGAGATCCACCCTCTTGACCCAGAATCAGATGTGGCAAAGCTTACCATCCTTATCAACCAGCCCTACCAGAGGGTAAAAGATCCCGACTGGTTCTCCTACAAGAAAAGACTGAGCGTGAGAAACGGCGAAGGAAAAGAGCTAAAGATAACGCTCAATGTTCCTGAGAACGCAGGTGAAGTAGGAAGGTACTATGAGGAAATCTTGCTTCTGGATGGCAAAATATACAAAGGGTTTGTTAGACTCCATTTTAAGCTGATAGATTGACGAAAATAGACTACCAAAGGAGGAGGAGATGAGAAAGGTTTGGATGATAGCTTTGTTGCTGATACTGGCAACAGCTACAGTAGCCTTTGGTCAGTATAGGCTCGAGACATCGAGAATAGCCGTCGAGGCTGACAGAGCAACCGGACTATATTACATCGAGCTCATCGAGGGAGATAGCTCAATGTGCCTTATCCACCCGGGATACACGAGCTTCGCTAACTTCTTCATAGACGGCGAGATTTACGGAATGTACCCTGGATCAACAGAGCTACCTTACATCGGCTTCCCTGTTCGCTCAGGGATTACATCCGATTCAACAGCGATATTCTTCGACTGGGATATTGGGCTCCATCTGACACTAACCGAGCTTCTCTCTCCGTTTGATTTCACTTACACGGTTTACGATTCCGTTGGAGATTCTATCGGTATCGATACTGCCGGTGCTGTCTCCATTCAGTACTATTTCCAAAACGTTGACCCAATCAATCCGCACATCGTAGGGATACTGGAGATTATCGACACAGACATCAACGGTAGAGACGATGCACCCTTCTGGACCTCGGCAGGGTATTCTGACCATGTTACCTGCTTCCCATCCGATACAATAGATTATGTTCCACTGGAATGGATAGCGTACGAGTTTGATATGCCCTTTTCGGATTCGGGTATTGCAGCCCATATGGATATGAGTATCACCCCACCGAATTTTCTTGTTCTTGGGAACTGGCGAAGATTGGCAATCACACACTGGGACGACTTTGATTGCGAAATGCATAGCGACTCTCTTATCACCGATAGCGGGGTTCTTATGCGCTGGAACCCCGTGACGAGGAACCCTGGTGAGACATTCTACACCAATATAATCTATGGAGAGGCAGGAGGGGCAGCATTCTATCCGGGGTTCGTAAGCTTCAGACTGATGAGGCAGATCCGTGAGATACGAGTGGTTAACTGTGAGCTACGCCCTAATCCGTTTTCCATAAACGCCGTTGCTACCAACTCAATGCCTGATACCCTCAGCGATGTTGTGATACGGTTGAGACTACCCGAGGGGCTTCACTGTGACCCAGCAACCCCAGAGACCGCTGCGATTATATCCACATTCCTACCATACAGGACCGTTCCTGTAAACTGGAGGGTGCATGTCGACCCACCAGCGGAGTCCGATGTGTATTTGACATATGTTATCGAGGCTACTACATCCACATATCCCGGCTTGGTTTCCGAGGCTGCTCTCGATGTCTTCGTGGAGTATTCCAGTTACATTCCACCGGAGATCGAGGTTCTTGAACCCGTATCGGATGAACCAACAAGAGACCTTTTCTCCAGCAACGAATTTCAGGGAATCATCTTTACCATAACCGACGATGAGGGGGTAGATACAAGCTCTATCAAGATTTCAGCCGGACTGATCGGCTCAACAGCTGTGTATCCATACTCATCTGGAACGATGCACTTCTCAGGAGATACCCTCTTCTTCAACCCGCCAGAACCTTTCCTGGACGGTACCCATGTCATCTTCAAGATAGTATCTGCAGCTGACTACGATGGCTGCAGTGCTGATACATCGGGGGTATACGACTGTTGGATAGACCTCTCCGGTCCTGTATGGACAGACTATTACCCTTATGATGATGACCTCATCACCGATTCACTTGAGACCATTGTAGTCTTTGTCCACGATGCGCTCCAAGGGAAGATCTACCTACCGTCCGTCGTCTTCAGCATAAATGACGACTCTATCAGCTATCCATCACCGCTTATCTCCTATGATCCCGACGAGGATAGTCTCTCATTGACCCCTGATGGTGAGACAATCCTTGAGGATGGCTACACCGAGGTTTGTCTCCTCGATGTCACCGACCATCCCGATTATGGCGAACCAAACCATCTGGAAGGAGGGGAACTCTGCTGGTTCTTCACAGTGAACTCCCACGGTCCAAGGGCGCATCCGATCGAACCTATGCCAGACCATATAACATCCAACCCTAATCAGGTAATAACTGTCTCCCTTTTCGATGGGAACGAGGTTGTCCCTTCATCCATCGTATGGTATGTCAACGACGATACAATGACAGCCACACCCCTGGAAGAAGATTCTCTGCTTGTTTATACACCTCCCTCACCCTGGGAGAACTGCGAGGTAGTCACCGTTGGTGTTATCTCGGCTATGGACACACTCGGCACAGAACTGGAGTCACCTCTCAATTTCGCTTTTGTTGTAGACCTGACACCACCCTATGTTGTCTCAACCTTCCCAGAGGATGGCGATACATCCGAGGATATGCACCAGATAATCTATGTGATACTCGGCGATGAATGCGGGAGGCTCAATCCAGAACTGATAACGATGACAGTCAACGGAGTAACATATTCCCTATCTGAGCCAGGACTTAGCCTTACTGGGGACACCCTCATATTTAACCCAGAGGAAGCGGGAATCTATTTCCCTATGTTTTCCACCGTGAATGTTGTAGTTAACGCAGGTGATCTACCCGATATAGGCGACCCGAATGTTATGGAACCATACAGCTTCTCATTCAGAACCTACAGCGACTATCCGAGTGTGCTTTTTACCACCCCCACAAGCAACTCTATCGTCTGCGACCCGGAGCTGCCTGTTGAGATAGAACTATACGATGCAAGCGGTATAGAAGAAGATTCACTCCTTATCTCTATGCACACATCGGATGGGGATTTCTCCTATACAATAGATGATCCTGAACTCTCATTCTCCGAGGGGATTGCAACCCTCACTCATACCCCCTGGATAGAGGGGGATACGGTGGAGGTTTGTGTTGACAGATGCTATAATACAACCGGCAGCTGGTTGCCCGAGCCCGTGTGCATCCGGTTCTTTGTCAACCCGGATACAGCATACATAGCTGAGTTTGAGGTCATACCTGGAGACCCTGAAAGCACACGCCCTGATACATTGTCAGACATAACAATCGTGTTAGCAGGAGGCGAGCTCGATTTCTATACGACCGAGCTGAGCATAGGTGATGATACCTTTACGGTAGACAGCCCAGGAATCTCCGTCGACGCAGAGACAAGAACAATCAGATTCAACTCTGGTGATGCAGACTACATTTGGGGTTGCACGGCTGATTCCTGTGATATTACCGTCTGCGTGACAATAGAGTCTTTCTGTGATTTCGGGCACCACGAACCATACACACTCTGTCAGGATGTTGTAATCTACGATATATGGGAACAGTCAGGAGCAATTCCGAGAACCCCTGTCCTCTTCCAAAACCGCCCGAACCCGTTTAACCCGATAACTGAGATAGTATTCGGGCTTCCCGAGGAGGATGAGATCGAGCTTGCCGTGTTTAACATAAACGGACAGAAGCTCTCCACCCTTGCGTCAGGACGGGTATCCGCCGGCTTCCACAGGCTCAGCTGGAACGCAAAGGATCTCCCATCCGGGATATACATCTACCAACTGAAGACATCAAACTACAGGATTTCAAAGAGAATGCTTCTGGTAAGGTAAAAATCTACAAGGGGAAGCTTTCAACTAATCGCTCTTTATAGGCTCCTCTTCAAGAGGATGGTCTTCCTTATCGACGATGTTCTTGAACACCAGATGGTCATTCTCCACAAGCACCACAACATCGGATTCCCATTTGATCCTGCCATCCAGTATACGCTCTGATATTGCATCCTCGATACATTTCTGGATTGTCCGCTTGAGTGGTCGTGCTCCCATCTCCTTGTCGAACCCTTTGCGCGCCACCCACTCCTTAGCCTCGGGGGTCAGATGGATTGTGAGTTCCTTGTGGGCAATACGCCGATTCACCTCTTCCATCTGGATGTCAACTATCTTCAAAATGCTATCGAAGTCGAGCGGTCTGAAGACAATTATCTCATCCACCCTATTCAAAAACTCAGGGCGCATATAGTCTTTAATCTCTTTGAGAAGCATTCCCTTCATCTCCTCGAAGCTCATCGTATCGGGGACACCAAACCCCATTTGGGTAGATGAAAATTTCCTTGTTCCAACATTGCTTGTAATAATGACAATGCAGTTCCTGAAATCCACCTTTCTGCCGAAGCTATCGGTTAGAACACCCTCATCCAGTATCTGAAGGAGGATATTGTATATGTCCGGATGAGCCTTTTCTATCTCATCAAACAGGACTACCGAATATGGATGCCGTCTGACAGCTTCTGTTAGCTGTCCCCCCTCTTCATACCCAACATACCCAGGAGGAGCACCAATGAGGCGAGAGAGAGAGAACCGCTCAGAATATTCGGACATATCTATCTTTATGAATGCAGATTTGGTGTCAAACAACTCATCTGCGACCACCTTTGCAAGCTCCGTCTTACCGACACCAGACGGTCCAAGGAAGAGGAAAGAACCTATCGGTCTTTTTGGGTCAGAAAGCCCTGCCCTTGAACGACGGATAGCCCTGGCAACCTTCTCAACCGCCTCGTCCTGACCGACAAGGCGCTTTTTTATTCTCTCCTCGAGGCTGAGCAGACGCCGGGAATCGTCTTTCTCCAGGCGGGAGAGCGGAATCCCTGTAATTCTGGAAACAACCCTGGCAACATCCTCAGATGTGACCTCGGGGATATTCTTCTTCATCAACTCTTTCCAATTCTCCTCGAGAGTTTCCAAAACAAGTTTCTGCGCCCTTATTTCATCCCTCTTTCTGGCAGCAAGCTCGAAGTCCTGATTCGCTATCGCCTCTGCTTTCTCTAACTCCAGCTTTTCTATCTTCCCCTCTACCTCGAGTATCTCAGGAGATTTAATGTAGCTATCGAGGTTCACACGGGCGGAAGCCTCATCTATCAGGTCGATAGCCTTGTCTGGCTGGAAATACCCTTGAATATATCTATCCGATAGCCTAACCGCTGCCTCTATCGCCGAATCCAGTATCTTTACCTTGTGATGCTCCTCATACTTTTCACGAAGCCCCATCAATATCTGAATCGTCTCGCGATATGTCGGCGGCTCAACCATTATCTTCTGGAACCTGCGCTCCAACGCCCCATCCTTCTCGATATACTTCCGATACTCTGTCATCGTGGTGGCACCTATACACTGTATCTCACCACTTGCCAAAGCCGGCTTAAAGATATTCGAGGCATCGAGCGCACCCTCAGCACTACCTGCCCCCACAATCGTGTGGAACTCATCAATAAATATGATCACATTCTCCGCTTCGGTTATCTCTCGCATAACACCCTTTATCCGCTCCTCGAACTGTCCACGATATTTCGTCCCTGCCACAAGAGCCGCAAGGTCGAGCGCAACTATCCGCTTATTCTGCAGAAGATACGGAACATCCTTTTTAACCACCTTCTGGGCAAGCCCTTCAACAATAGCCGTTTTCCCAACACCCGGCTCACCTATAAGAACCGGATTGTTCTTCTTCCTCCGGCAGAGGATTTGAGCAAGCCGGTCTATCTCTGGCTCGCGCCCTATCACCGGATCGAGCTTCCCCTGACGAGCAAGTTCGGTTAGGTCCCTGCCAAACTGATCCAGCGTTGGTGTTCCCTTCCGAACCTTGCGCCTCGGCTTCCTCCCAGGCTTCGCTCCGCCGCGAGCTAACTCATCCTCTATATACTCAAGAACATCCCTGTAGGTTATGGAAAACGAGGCAAGAAGGTTGCCCAAGCCTCCCTTATTCTCCGACGAGAGAATCGCAAGAAGAAGATGCTCTGTTCCTATAACCTTCGAGTTAAGGTTTATCGCCTCCACACGTGCCTGCTCAATTACCTTATTCGCCTTCGATGTCATTATAATGTGCCCAAGGAAATAGGATACCTCACCCGCATCCATACGCTCCTCGATAGCAGCACGAAGCTCATCTGTGTTCACGCCAATCCCCTGAAGAACACGAACAGCAGTACAATTCTTCTCTTGTAAGAATCCAAGGATAAGATGGTCAACGCTTATGTAGTTGTGTCCCAGTCTGGACGCCTCTTCCCGCGCGTGCTGTAAAACCCGCCGAAACCTGTCAGAATATGCAAGACTCATAACCAAACACCCCCACAGTTAGACCCTATCCTTTATATACACATCGCCAGACAGATTGTCAACCATAATCTTATCACCCACCTATGCAAACACATCTTTCTCATTGCAACCACAAACCGCTACCACCTCCTCAACATACCGGTACGAGCCTTTCTGGGTCCTCCTCGCTCTTATCGCCTTTACAAACTTCTTCTCCCTACCACAGACAGGGCACTTAATATGCTTTTCTTTCGCTGCTTTCTTCAGTTTGTCCCTGAATGATGTTACCTTCCTCGCCATAATCTATCCCCCTTTATTTAATAATACACAGTTTGGCGCTATTTCCAAAACCTATTTTACCCTTGTTAGAGCCTCGCGAAGGATCGCGAGAGCGCGTTCGATATCGCTCTTTTCAACATCAAGCACTGGTCGGAAGCGGATGGAGCGAACACCACAGGGGAGAATTATCATCCCGAGCCTATACGCCTCTTGCTTTGTTGCATCCCGTCTTTCCGGGGTATCGAGGTCAAAGGAACACAAAAGCCCCCTGCCTCTTGCATTGGAAACGAACGGGAACTCCGTCTCTATCTCTCTCAAACCATCAAGCAGGAACTCTCCCATAACCCTGGCGTTCTCGAGCAGGTTCTCCTCCTCGACGATCTCCAAGAACCGCTGGGAGCGAACCATATCGACAAGATTACCACCCCAGGTGGAGTTTATCCGACTGGAGACAGTGAAAACATTATCGGTAACCTCATCAATCCGTGAGCCTGAGACTATCCCGCATACCTGAAGCTTCTTCCCAAAGGCGAATATGTCCGGCTCGACACCAAGTTGCTCGTAGCTCCACATAGTCCCCGTTATCCCGCCACCTGTCTGAACTTCATCAAAGATGAGCATCGCTTCATTCTCGTCCGCTATCTCGCGGAGCTTTTGCAGGAACTCCGCTCGGAAATGGTTGTCTCCCCCCTCACATTGGATAGGCTCAATGATAATCGCCGCAATATCGTCAGGGTTCTCTTTGAAAGCAGAATGTATCTCATCTATCGCCTGTGCCTCAAGCTTTTTTACCTCATCGAGATGCTCCTCGAGCGGGAATGTTATCTTCGGGTTTACCACTCTCGGCCAATCGAACTTGGGGAAATACCTTATCTTGACAGGGTCAGTGTTGGTCAAGGAGAGTGTGTAACCTGTTCTGCCATGAAACGCCTCACGGAAATGAAGAACCTTGTGTCCACGCTCCTCGTTGTATCCTTTCTCATAGTTTTTCTGAACCTTCCAGTCGAACGCCGCCTTCAGCGCATTCTCAACAGCAAGTGCGCCTCCAGATATGAGGAACAGATGCTTCCCATGCTTGGGAAGGGCAACCCTGTTGAATGTTGCGACGAACTGTGCCATTTCGACCGTGTAGATGTCAGAGTTGCTCGGTTTCATAACTGCTGCACGAGTGAGCTTCTCCAGGAAATCATGCTCCCTCATCTTCGGATGATTGAACCCAAGACCCTGCGAGGCAAAGAAACTGAACATATCTAAATACCATTTCTTTTCCCTCGCATCATAGAGATACACTCCCTTGCTCTTCGAAAGGTCGCAGACAAGGTCAAACCCATCAGCAAGCATAACGCTTGATATAATCTCGTGCACCCTCCTTGCCTCAAGGGAAGCAACCTCCTCTCTGGTAAGAACTCTCCGCATAGTCCCCTCCACCTCCTAATATATTTGTTATTCAGAGTGCTTTGCTCAAACCTTATCAAATATATACATTATAGAAAAAAGTCAATCGAAATCGAATAGGAAGAAAAAATACTTGCCAAGATGGGATTTTTAATTAGCTTTTAACTAAACTTCACCCAAGGTAAAAGGATAGGAGGAAAAAATGAAAAGACATCTGTGGGTTGTGCTATTTGCTCCGCTTCTGATGCTCGCCTGTCAGTCCAAGGAGATGACATCTGCCAAGGTATATATTCAGGAGCACAACTTCGACGCAGCCCTTGAACAACTCAAAATTGAGATAGAAAACAACCCGGCGAACGCTGAAGCTCATTTCTTGCTCGGGCAGATATATGCAGAAAAAGATTCATTCGAACTTATGTTGATAGAGTTTAATAAGGCGGCTGAGCTCGACTCATCCCTTATACCAAAGATAGAAAAATGGAAAGACAGCAAATACTCTGACGCCATAAACAAAGGGATAAGCTACGGGAAGAAAGAAGAGTTCGAGAAGGCTTTCGAGTATACTCTCATTGCGGAGAAGATAAAACCAGACGGAATCGAGGCACATAAGAACCTTGCCTACTTCTATTCCAAGCTCGGCGATGATGAAAAGGCTCTCGAAGAATCAGAAAAGGCTTTTGCTCTCGACACGACGGATGTACAGCAGGGGCTTATACTTGCAAGCGAGTATCTTGCGTCCGGCGATACAACACATGCCAGGAAAGCTATCGATGTTCTGAACAAGCTCACATCTACAGAGCCAAAGAATCCTACTGTGCACAAGTTTCTCGCACGGGCATATGCTGCCCTTGGAGAGATAGAACTAACGGTAAAAAATATGGATGAGGCACTCGAATACACTCCGAATACGGACACTCTCAAGCCAAATCTCGCCTTTGAGTTCGGCATAATTGCGTTCCAGATACAGAGGTTCGACAAAGGGGAGGAATATTTCCGTATAGCGAAGCAGCTCAACCCAGATATGACAGAAGCTCACTATAACCTCGCTATCTGCCTCGAACGCCAGGAGAAATACAGCGAGGCAGAACCTGTGCTGTGGGAGTTGATAAATAAGGATATAACGAACCATTCAGCATGGCAGGAGTTTGCAATAACCTTGCAGAAGAACGGGAAAACAGATGCGGCAAAGGTCGCATACAAACTCTCGCAGGCTCTCGAGGAGAAAAACACCGAAAGAGCGAAGAAACTTATCGAGAAGTTTGCCCAAACATCCAAGGAATACTCCTCTATATCAGATAAGAAGGATTCCATCTCCTTTCAGGAATAGATTTGGCAACAGTAATCTTTTCCATCGGACTCACAATATTCCTTGCGCACTTTCTTGTTATTCTATTCGAGAAGACTATGATTCCCGATGTGCTCATACTTATGCTCGTCGGAATCTTGGTGGGGCCTGTGTTTCACATTGTCTCCCCAGCTGACCTCGGGAAGCTTGGGAGTATTTTTGCCACCCTTGCCCTCATCGTGATACTTTTCGATGCCGGGACAGAGCTTTCTATCAAATCGCTTGAGAAATCATTGAAGGAAACGGTTTCTGTAACACTGGGAACATTCGCCCTCTCAGCGGTTCTAATATCGCTTCTCGTCTATTTCTTCTTGTCAGGAAATCTGCTTGTAGCTATACTCTGCGGCGTGATACTTGCTGGAACATCATCCGCTGTCGTTGTGCCGATGATATCGGGGCTCAATATAGGTGATGTGCCGAAGACCGTTCTCACGATGGAATCCGCCCTGACAGATGTGCTGTGCGTAGTGTTGACCATCGGGATATTCAACGCAGTAAAGGAGGGGCAGATCGCCCCCGGGGAGATAATCGGGCAGATACTTGCTTCATTCGTTGTTGCAGCCTTCCTGGGCGCGGTAGGTGCCTTCCTATGGTCACTCATCCTAAGAACCGTCCGACGCTTCCCAGACAACCTGTTCACTACATTCGCATTCATATTTATATTGTATGGGATAACAGAGTTCCTCGGCTACAGTGGGGCTATCGCATCGCTTGCATTCGGTCTAACAGTGGTGAATATCAGGCATATCAGCTTCCTGAAAAAATACTCCTACAAAACCTCAGAGTTTTCCGAAACAGAAAAGATGGCGTTCAGCGCAGGCGCATTCCTGCTCAAGACATTCTTCTTCCTGTATATCGGTATCTCGATGAACATAACCGATATCCCATCAATCCTTATGGGACTTATCATAACCATTGTAATATACTGCGGAAGGTCAGTTGTGATAAGGTATCTTATGCCTGAGTCGACATCCGTACGAGACGCCACCATTATGTCCGTCATAGTTCCGAAAGGGCTCGCTGCTGCTGTCCTTGCTTCACTCCTGCCACTTCAGGGCATCCCTGGCAGTGAACCAGCACAGAACATCGTCTACGCCGTCATCTTCTGGAGCATATTCATCTCCGCATTGCTCATCTTCCTCGTGGAAAAAACCCCTCTTGACAGGCTGTACGCGAAAGCTTTTGTGGGATTTCAAAAAAATGTGGGAAAATCAGTTTGACAATCGAAGATAATTTGTTATACTTACTTTAACTCCTTTGGTTCTCCCAACACCCCATAACGGCAGGATATGAAATATGCTGATGTAGTTCTACTGGCTCCAGTAGACAAGAGTTTCACCTACAGCATTCCCGGACAGATAAGGGAAATTGTAAAAAGAGGGTCCCGCGTCCTTGTACCGGTCGGAAAAGGGTATAGGATAGGATATGTCATCAGGACATCAAACAAAAAGATCGGTATCCCGCTCCGATCCATCGTGGACATTGTTGAACCGTTCCCTGCCTTCACAGAGGAGATAATGAATTTATCTGAGTGGGTAGCAAGATACTACTTTACACCTCTTGGACTAGTGCTGAAATCTGCTCTGCCAGCATCTGTGCATATCGAAAGTGAGATAACCCTCCGCCTCATATCCGTTCCTGAAGGGAAGCTCAATAGCATCCAGAAAAAGATTGTCAACATCCTCTCAAACAGGGCAAAAATCAGCCTCAGTGAGTTAAGAAAACTCGTAAACAAGCCAAACTTGAACTTCAATCTACAGGCTCTTATAGACAACGGATACATCGAGAGAACCATCCGGAAGAAGGAACGGATAAAACCACATATAGAGAAACATATAACAATCTCGCCTGAGGTAAAGGAAACCCCGCTCGAGGAGATAATTCGGGCACACCTCAAGCGCAAGAGCAAGCGAAGGGAACTTCTTGAATTCCTCTATGCCCATCCCGACGAGAAATTTCCGCTTACAAAGATAAGCGCCGAGTATGGAGACTCAGCCTATAGAGGGCTTCTGGCGAAGAAACTGGCAACGGTTGTCCCTGTTGAGGTCCAGAGGATACCAACCAATGGCTGGTTGGAAGAGAAGAAACAGAATTTCAAGCTCACTACCCATCAGGAAAAGGCGCTCGAGAGGATAGCAGAGAGCATCGATTCGGGTGGATTCGAGACATTTTTACTCTTCGGCATAACTGGCAGCGGCAAGACAGAGATATATCTCCGCGCTATGGAGAGGGTTCTTGTAAAGGGGAAAAGTGTGTTGATACTTGTTCCAGAGATATCGCTGACACCTCAGCTTTGGGGCAGACTTCGTGCAAGGTTTGGGGAGAATGTCGCTGTCTGGCACTCACAGATGCCCGATTCACAGAGGTATGACATCTGGAGGAGCATACGCGAGGGGAATACAAGAATAGTTCTTGGCGCACGTTCGGCTATCTTCGCACCGCTCGACAAGCTCGGTCTTATCATAGTCGATGAGGAACACGAACCGTCGTACAAGCAGGAGGAGCCTCAGCCATACTATAACGCAAGGGATGTCGCCGTTGTTAGGGGAAAATTCGCCAACGCCACCGTTATCCTCGGCTCCGCTACCCCATCTATCGAGAGCTTCCGCAACGCCCAAACAGGAAAGTATACCCTGCTTCGCCTGCCGGAAAGGGTGCCAGGAAGCAAACTACCGGATGTGACCATAGTTGATATGAAGGCAGAGCGCGAGAACAAAAACTTCAACTCATTCTCGACCTACCTGAAGGAGAAGATCATCAAGAACTGGAAGGCTGGGAAGAATACCATTCTCCTTCTCAACCGGCGTGGATACGCCAGCTACATTCAGTGCCCCAACTGCGGCTGGACCGACAAGTGCCCCAACTGTGACATACCGCTGACATACCATATTAAGAACTACGAACTCGTTTGTCATTGGTGCGGATACAAAAAGCAAGCACCTGAAAGATGCCCTGAGTGTAGGTATGAGAATATTCGGCTGAAGGGGCGTGGAACAGAGAGGGTTGAGCGAGACCTCCAGAGTCTACTCGAGGACATTCCTGTAATCAGGCTCGACCACGACACCTCAAGAGAGCAGAACTCCCCCGCCGAGTCTCTCAAACAGTTTATGGAGACCCCAGGCGCGGTGCTCATAGGAACACAGATGGTATCAAAAGGGCTTGATATCCCCAATGTCGCGCTTGTCGGAGTCATCTCCGCTGATACAGGACTGAACTTCCCAGACTTCCGGGCATCGGAGAGAACATTCCAGCTCTTAACACAGGTAGCAGGCAGAGCAGGCAGAACAAACAACAAAGGCGAGGTTATTATACAGACATATTACCCAGATGCATCTCCTATACAGTTTGCGCTCAAACAAGACTACGAGCAGTTCTACAAAAGAGAAATAAAGGAAAGAAAGGAGCTATCCTATCCTCCGTTCGTCAGGATAATACGGGTTATAGCGTCAGGGAAAGAGAGCTCACTCGTGAGAGACACAATCTGGGAAATAAGGAAAAGGGTTAACCGACTCGCCAAAGAAGGCAACATACAGCTAAATATAATCGGTCCAGCACCGGCACATATTGAGAAACTGCGAGGGAAGTTCCGCTGGAACTTCCTTATTAAGACCTGCTCAATCTTTGGAACCCTCGAGATCCTTAAGCTCGCAGTAAAGAATACCCCTCGACGGGTAAAAATCAAGGTGGATGTCGATCCAGTGAACCTGCTGTAAGGAGGAGATTTGGAAAGAATAAATGACATCGGTAAGCTAAAACAAATTGCTCGAGCCGTTCGATCGGACATCATCCGCATGACAAAAGAAGCCCGTTCTGGACATCCAGGAGGATCGCTCTCCATTACAGATGTTCTGGTAGTGCTTTACTTCTCGGTGCTGAGGCACAAACCGGACAACCCTAACTGGGAGGACAGGGACATAGTGATACTATCCAAAGGACACGCCTGTCCAGCGCTCTACTCTGTCCTTGCAAGGAGCGGATACTTTCCCGTGGAGGAACTTTTGACCCTTCGTAAACTTGGCTCTCGCCTCCAAGGGCATCCAGCAAAGGACAAGGGGCTCCCCGGGATTGAGGTTTCGTCTGGCTCACTCGGACAAGGGCTATCAGTTGCAACAGGCGCCGCTATCGGTCTAAAATATGTTAGAAAGAAGTCATCACAGGTCTTCTGCATCCTCGGAGATGGCGAGCTTGAGGAAGGTCAGGTTTGGGAGGCAGCCGCAACCGCCGGACACTACAAACTCGATAACCTCTATGCCATCGTGGACAACAACAACCTCCAGATAGACGGACACCTACCAGAGGTAAAGAATATCTACCCAATCGATGAAAAGTTCAAGGCGTTCCAATGGGAGACGATAACTATAGATGGGCACAACTACGAACAGATACTCTCCGCATTCAACAAAGCAAAGAGAATAGAGAGAAAGCCAGTTGCTATCATCGCAAAAACGATAAAAGGCAAGGGTGTTTCCTTTATGGAGGACGCAGTAGAATGGCACGGCAAAGCCCCCTCAAAGGAACTTGCAGAGAAAGCACTCAATGAAATTAAAATCTTAAAAGGGGTTAATCAATGATCAATCTGACGGAGGTCAAATCCAAGGGTATCCAGGAACTAATGGAGCTTGCAAAGGGGCTGGGAGTGGAGAATCCATCCACACTCCCGAGGCAGGACCTCATCTACCGGATCCTTGAGGCAGAAACGAAAAACAACGGGGTGATTATCGGCGAAGGTGTACTGGACATTATGCCCGAAGGATATGGATTCCTGCGTTCCCCACTCTACAACTACCTTCCCGGACCTGATGATATATACATCTCGCCATCGCAGATAAAGCGCTTCGACCTGAAGGTCGGTGATACAGTATCCGGGAACATCCGCCCACCAAAGGAGGGAGAACGGTACTTTGCACTCCTCCATGTAGAAAAGGTGAACTTCGTTGACCCCGAAGCGGCAAAAAACAGGATATTGTTCGATAACCTAACACCACTGTATCCCCAGAGGAAGATACAGCTTGAGCGGAGCGATAATAACGACCCTTCGATGCGGATTATGGACCTCCTGACACCCATCGGGTTCGGACAGCGTGGACTCATCGTCTCACCGCCGAAAGCCGGGAAGACCGTGCTCCTCCAGAAGATAGCAAACAGCATCCTAAAAAATCATCCGGAGGCTATCCTCATTGTGCTTCTGATTGACGAGCGCCCCGAGGAGGTAACTGATATGAAGCGAACGGTCGACGCAGAGATTATATCATCAACATTCGACGAACCACCAGACAGGCATGTGCATGTGGCGGAGATTGTGCTTGAGAAGGCAAAGAGGTTGACCGAGCAGAGGTTCGATGTGGTGATACTCTTAGACAGCATAACCAGGCTTGCAAGGGCATACAATACTGTCGTTCCACACAGCGGGAAGATACTGACGGGCGGCATCGATTCGAATGCACTCCGCGGACCAAAGCGGTTCTTCGGTGCTGCCAGAAATATCGAGCAAGGAGGCTCACTTACCATCATCGCAACGGCACTAATCGAGACCGGCTCACGAATGGACGAGGTAATATTCGAGGAGTTCAAGGGAACGGGGAATATGGAAATCCTACTCGACCGCAGACTATCCGACCGAAGGGTATTCCCAGCAATCAATATCAACCGCTCAGGAACGAGAAAAGAAGAACTCCTTCTACCCAAGGATGTGCTGAAACGCGTATGGCTTTTGAGAAAAATCCTATCCGATATGAACCCGGTAGAGGCGATGGAGTTCCTGCTCGAGAAGATAACCAAGACCAAGAACAACAAGCAGTTCCTCCAGTCGATGAACACATAAATTTTCCTCTTGATTTTCTGCGAAAAATTGATATATTAAATTTTCGGTTTGGGGCTTTAGCTCAGCTGGGAGAGCACTTGTCTGGCAGACAAGAGGTCACGGGTTCGAACCCCGTAAGCTCCAAATTTTTTTATTGATGTAATCTCCGCACGGTGCGGATGGTGATGCCACTATCTCTCAATTTCAGTCTCACAAAGACAAAGCCTCACACTGACTCATTGCAATCACTCATGGAGACGCTGGAAAGTCGTGCGTAAAGAATCTAAACCTTTTTCCCCGGTTCCACAGATAATTTAGAAATCAAGTGAGTGATTACAACCCCCAAATCGTAGATATCCAGAACGCCATCCATATTTGGATCCTCCAAATCAAGGGTGCCTTGAGTTTCATGCAACTTGTATGATATCTTTAAAAATTTTGAAATTACAAGCTTGGGAATTTCGTCTACACGTTCCTTGCCATACCACTCAAAGATATCACGATCGCCCTTGCTGCTATTGCATTTCTTACACGCCCAAACGCAGTTGTCCGACGAATCTAAAAGGTTTCTTACTCTTGGGTCTACACCTGCCCTGGAGACGGGGATTATATGGTCTATAGTAAGGTTTTTCGTTGCACCACAATATACACACACTTTGCCTTTCTCCCATTCCTTCTGACGGTCCCGTATAGACGATGACCATTTCATTTCTCCAGATTTTAGTTTCTTATAGCGGGAAATCACAAACCCATAGTTACCTTCAAAACCTGCAGCTCTTGCTATAAGTTCAGCATATAGCCAATATATCAGCTCCCGAACGGTCTTGACCAATCTGCTGGGAGGCTTTAGAGCCATTTTATTCCTCCTTTTATTTCTTCCTTTAAACTCAAAACCGCGATGCCACCAAACGTTCCGAGCGTATCTGAAGTCCTACGAAGCAGGATTTGGGCAGAGATGCGAAGCACCGTAGCCAGATGCGCTCTGTTATCTGCTGTGTGCATACTCTATTATTTCCTCAAATGTTCTAATATTTGAAGCATCCTGAAAAATGGATTTCCAACATCATTAGTGAGTTCTTTTGCTTTTTCTCTTAATTCATCTATGCATCGTGCATATTTTTCATTAATGACTAACTCTAGTCCATCAATTTTTTCGAGCTCGCTAGTAATATAACCTTTAGGGACGACTGGCGACCAGAACATGAAATACCGATTAGGAAAATCCGAAAGGTATTTATCGGCATATTTTTTCTGTTTGTCGTATTTTGTTTTTATTCTCTCGACAGTAGTTTTGTTATCTTTATATAGAAGCCCCCTTATATGAGTAGTGACCTCGCATAGATAAGCGATTCTATTTTTGAAATCTAATCCCACAACATCTAATTCATTTAACCCTTCGAGTCCACCACCTGGGGGTCTAACATTATAATCGACAAAATCACATCCTTTGATGATCTTCAAGTATGCACCTACAATATATTCTCCCACCTCGGTTTTCATTATCTCACATCTCTTTCATCATAATGCACATTGCAAATAACGGTATCGGGCTATACGAAGTCGGCGTAAGCCGATTTGGGCGAACGAAGTGAACCGTATAGCCCGTGTTAAGTGACCCGAATAGGGGCAAGGTGCAAAGCACCTCAGAGTGCCTACCATCGCCGAACATCTTATCTTAACCTCCTTAGAGTTGCTGTTTGCAAAATACTGAAAATATCTTCCCCTTGTTTCAACTTTTTTAACAGGGTTTGAAATAATTGTCCTTCTGGATAATTTGTTCTCTCCTGAAGCATTAGCAATTTTGCGAGCAATAAAAGAAATCTTACATTATATTCACCATATTTACTAAGCTCCCTAAATCGCTCAAGAGTCTCTTTATCATAGTTTAACAATTCATCTAATTCAAGTCTATCTCTCTCATTTTGAGTCATAGGTTGGATTTCCTTTTTCCAAATTTTCATCAGTTCGTCTATGAATTGTTTTGTTAAATGCTCTTCTTGAAACATTTTTATTAAAATATCTACTGTCCAATGAATATGCTTGGGCGTTCTGATGTTTGACCATTCACCATTTTTCAACTTTTGTCTATATCTGATTAGAATATCTGCTGGTCCTTTTCTTCCCTTGTATATTGCCAAAATGAAATTATCATTCACCTTTATTACACTTATAGGTCTTCTAATTTCACCTTGACTTCTGAATGTCATAAGCTCTTTGAGATCATTTATTTCCATTCCTCCACCTCACGCTAAATTTGTATTTTTTATATTCTTTCTCACTCTCCGGTTTTCTAAAAACAAAGATATGCTCGTGAGCGATGAGATAAAACTCATACTCCTTTGCGCGCCACCTTTCTCTCGTGCTTTTCATATTCCACTGCAGTTTAATAAGATCTTCTTTCAGAATAAAGCCTACATCAAGAAATGCTTGCATAACCCTAAAAGCAATAGGCACATAGTGCTTGTGTTTTCTTGTATCTCCTATCAGGATTGCACATATTTTACCGGGTTTTAATACTCTAAAAACCTCCTCAGCCACTTTTCGCATTCCTTTAAGATACTCTTCAAATGGTAATTGCGACAGGTCATCGCTCAATTTTTTATTTTTTGTATACGATATTATACTTGCATATGGTGGATGTGCGGCGATGAGGTCGATGCTTTCGTCATCAATTTTATCTAAATTTCTTGCATCTCCCCAGTATGTTTTTATTATGGGTTCTTTGTATTCAGGGAAAAGTGGGTTATATGAGAAATTTAAACGATCTCGCGCTACCATAACAGCATCAAGATTTATATCTACTCCGATAGCATTTCTTTCCAACAACTTTGCTTCTACCAAAGTTGTTCCACTACCCATCATCTGATCAAGAACCCAATCCCCTTTCTGAGTATATTTCAAAATAAGATTTCTGGGTATATATGGAGACCAGTTCCCTCTATAATTCCCCTTATGGGTTGCCCAATCACCACGATCAGGGAAGCTCCATACCGTTGTTCGTTCTGGAGTATAATCGTTAGGTGGAGCATAAGATTTTATGTTCCAGTTCTTTTGAAGTTTTATCTCTACATCTTCGATTATTACAGATGTTTTATCTTTGATAAATTCCAGATAATCTTTGTGAGTTACTTCCTTCATTTTTATATATTTTTCTCCCATTTTTCATCTCCTATAATGGCTAATGAGTTTTGATATTTTAAATCTTTTCAAGGCGACAGCAGGCATTCTACTTACCTTTTTCCAAAGGTATGACTTCAAGATATGGTTCATCGGATGCTCTGTCAAGATAAAAGCGGAATTCTGGGGTTTCCAATTCACCGGCGCAGAAGGATAGCTCAAAAATGTCTCCAGCCTGCGTGTGAGAGTTTTATCAGCTTGCCGCCTCGCTTCGCAAATATCCCTTTCTTTGCAACTATCTCACCAATGGGAATAACCTTCTCTCTCCCTATCTCCTCCTCGATACCAGAGGCGTATTTCTCCTCTGCTGTGAATATCAGCTCATATTCCTCGCCGGATGAGAGAGCGAATTCAATCGGTTCGAGCCCCCGCTCCCGGCAGAACCGGTCAACCCCTGGGAATATAGGTATACTATCGATATCGATGTACGCTCCGACATCGGAGCTGGTAAGAATATGCCCGAGGTCTTGCAGGAAACCATCGGAGATGTCTATCATCGCGGAGACAGCGGATACAGCTCCCAGTATCTTGCCCTCGACAAGGCGTGGAACAGGAAAAAGATGCCTTTTTGCAAGTCGCAGGCGAGGATTCCTTGTCTCGGAAAAAATAATCCTCCCTGCCTGCGAGCCACCGATAGCACCTGTCAGATAGATGATGTCTCCGACCTTCGCACCAGATCGCCTCTTGATATGCCCCGGAGGGATTGTCCCGAGCGTCGTTGTGCTTATGCGGATGCTGCCTCCGTTCGATATATTCCCACCGACAAGGGCAAGATTGAACCTCCTGGCAAAATCGGTTGCCCCGCTCAGAAACCGACGAAACCAGGAAAATGTCGTTTCCTCCGGCGCGACAAATGAGATGAGGAAGAACCGTGCCTTCCCACCCATAGCGGCAATATCGCTCGAGGATGATGCAACCGCCCGCCACCCGACAGAGCGAGGAGGATAATCAAGCGTAAAGTGAACATCCTGGACAATATCGTCTACCGTCGCAACAACGAAATCACCCGGCTTCGTCGCAACAACCGCCGCATCATCCCCAACATCGACAACAAGCCCCTGTTCACCGAGCCTATCCCTGATAAACTCAATTAGACCAAACTCACCAATATCTCCAATTGTCCTCTCCACATCGGAAATATCCCTTCAATTCCAATAAAAGTCAAGTCAAAATTTATGATTTGACAAAAACGAAAAAATATCTATTTTTAACCAAAATTGTGTCCCGGAAATGAAGGAGCGAAGATGCAAAAGAGCGTCACTGCCACCGTTCTAACCTTGGTGCTTCTTGCTTTACCCATATACGCCAATAACCCCTCACCGCCGGATAGATACACGCCGGGGGTCGTCCGCGTCGCTTTCGACTATTCCCTCGATATTCAGGAGAAACTGACCGTTCAGGATGGTGTGGTTCGCTCAGGCATTCCCGAGCTGGATAGACTCCTGGAAGAGATTGAGGCATACGACTGGGAGCCGCTTCTCGGGTCTCTGGGCAGGTTCGAGGAGAAATGGGCTCACTGGTCAAACAGGGTTGTTTTCCACTTCCCTGATAGGTTTGATGCTGCGGAAGTTGCAAAGCGGTTTGAGAAGCTACCGTTCGTAAAATATTCTCTTCCTGACTATATTATCCCGCTTTTGTATCTTCCGGTAACACCCGATGACCCTGGTTATTCCCGGCAGTGGTGGGCACCGAAAATCGGACTTGATCGAGCCTGGGGGACAACAACAGGTGATAGCTCCGTTATAATAACGGGGATCGACTCTGGTGTCAATTGGAGTCATCCCGACCTCTATCCGAACATATGGGTGAACCCTGGCGAGGATTTGGATGGTGATGGTGTCCCGTTCGATGTCGATGATTTCGATGGGCTCGACAACGACCTCAACGGGGTCATCGACGACCTCATCGGATACGATTTCGTCGATAACGCCCCAGACGCATACAACGACGGTGTACTTATCGAGGATGGCGACGATCCCGACAGTGACCCGTCAGATTTTATACTGGACGGACACGGGACACACACAAACGGGATTATGGCAGCGCTTGGGAACAACGGATACGGTATGGCAGGGTGCAATTGGAGCTCGAAGCTTATGTGCCTGCGAGCAGGCTACTACCCGAACGACGGCACCCTTGGTGGTATGCAGACAATCGCCCTTCTGCGCTGTTTTAGGTATGCAATCGATATGGGCGCAAAGGTGATAAACATGAGCTACGGCAGCTCCCACCCCGACCCGGACGAGAACGAGGCTTGTCAGGACGCTTGGGCAGCAGGCGTTCTACTTGTCGGTGGTGCTGGCAATGATGATGTTTCAGCACGATTCTATCCTGCTAACTTTAATCATGTCATATCCGTTGCCGCAACCGACGAGAACGACCACAAGGCATACTTCTCCAACTATGGCAGCTGGATAGAACTATCCGCACCTGGTGTCTCGATATACAGCACCATCCCAGTCGACTCCTTCACGAGCTGGGACGGAACATCCATGGCATCACCTGTTGCTGCGGGATGTGGCGCACTTGTCCGAGCATATTTCCCCGACTCATCAAACCATTGGGTATACAACAGACTGCTTGATTCTGCCGACCCCATAGATTCCCTCAACCCGGGATATGAGGGAAGACTTGGCAGGGGACGCGTGAATGTATTCAAGGCTATCGGGCAGGTGATATACCCTGAACTCTCATTCGTAGGGTATCAAAGCACCGATATCGACGGTAACCTCGATGGTAGGGTCGACCCAGGGGAGACAGGCGAAATAATCCTCTCATTCGCGAACGAACCTGGCTGGATGATGGGAACAGGTGCAACGCTCCATCTGACAACAGCCGACACAACCGTGGAGATCATAACAGGTGATGTTGACTTTCCGGATATCGCCCCCGGTGACACTGCCAGGAATGACTCTGCACCTATACGCTTTCGGATGCTGTCCGATATGCCAGCACATAAAGCTCGCTTTAGATGGCGGCTAACAACCGAGCAGGGAACTATCAACTATGGGTATATCACATTTATGATAGGACGACCGGACATCCTCGTCTATAACGGCTCTGAGACCGATACAACAAACATATCGTATTACAATACGGCGCTTCTGACCAACAGGTTAGTCTACGATATATGGAACAAGAACCAAGGGGCTATCTCTCAGGAGGAGCTGAACAAATACCGCACGGTCATCTGGTTCACAGGAACTGTCCGTGACACATCGATAACGGAAACAGAGCTCTCACTTATCACCAACTTTTACAACGAAGGGAACAAGGTTCTAATACTATCAGGAGAGAACATCGGCGAGGATATGGGAGGGACCTCCCTATTCTCAGATATAATCCACGCCGAACACACGGTAGACGATGCTGGCAGGGTTATACTGTCGGGAATCGAGGGCGACCCAGTAACAGATAGCATCCGTATCGTTCTCTCCGGTGGAGCATATTCCCCAGATAGTCCATCCGGATGCACCCCAACGGACGGTGCCGTTGGTATCCTCACCTATGAAGGGGACACTTCTGGCTCCTTTGCCGCAACGAGATATGTCGATATCACACTCAACAACACGGTATTCTATCTCGGGTTCGGGATAGAATGTATTCACAATGAGCTTCCTTCGTTCACTCCGAGATGGATGTTCGTCAGGAAGATGCTCGAGTTCGTCGGATACGATTTCTCAGAGATAAAAGAGGTGGATTTCCCAATGATCCCCTCGTCACCCGTTATAACAGCATACCCCAATCCGTTCAACTCGACAGTCTCAATAAGGTTCTACTCCACGGGCAACTCCCCCAGTCTATCCATCTACAATATCACCGGTGAGAAGGTTGCCTCAGTTCCTGTCATACCATCATCCGGCTGGCAAACAGCCTCTTGGAACGCGAGCAACTCACCCACCGGGACCTACATTGCCATCCTGAAGGACGGAGCGGAAAGTATAAGCACAAAGCTCATCTATATCAAATAGGAGAGGAATGATAAAAGCGATCGAGTGGAGAGGGGAACACCTGCGAGCAATAGACCAGCGGAAACTCCCTGGCGAACTCGTGTGGCTCGACATTTACGATGTTATGGAGCTGCGAGAAGCAATCGTCACACTCGCTGTGCGTGGTGCACCACTTCTGGGGATAGTGGCAGGCTACGGGATATATCTGGGCATCCGCCACTACGATACAGGAACATTCGAGGATTTCTACAGCAGATTCACGACCGTAGCGGATTTCCTGCGTTCCTCACGACCGACAGCGGTCAATCTGTTCCACACAATCGACCGTATGGACAATCTGATAAAGTCGAACAGTTCACTACCCCCCCGGGAGATAAAAAAGCTTGTGCTCGAGGAAGCAATAAAGATCCACAAGGAGGATGAGGCTCTCTGCGAGGCAATAGGTGAAGCTGGCGAGGGGCTTATCAAAGACGGGTTCAGGATACTTACTCATTGCAACGCTGGAGCACTCGCAACAGGCGGAATAGGAACTGCCCTCGCCGTCATATACAAAGCCTGGGAAAAGGGAAAGAGGATATCCGTGTACGCGGACGAGACCCGCCCCCTACTCCAAGGGGCTCGCCTCACAGCGTTCGAGCTTGTAAGCGAAGGTATCCCGACGACGGTTATAACAGACAGTATGGCAGGTGCCCTTATGGCTCGCAGGGGAGTTGATATAGTCATTGTCGGGGCAGACAGGATTGCAGCAAACGGCGATGTGGCAAACAAGATAGGAACATACTCTCTCGCCGTGCTAGCAAAGGCTCACAATGTTATGTTCTATGTCGCTGCCCCATCAACAACATTCGATCTCACTCTCTCCACAGGCAGACAGATACCCATCGAAAAACGCTCTCAAGATGAGATAAAAAGGTTCTGTGGAACCTGGATAGCTCCAAAGGAAGCCGATGCTCTCACATATGCATTCGATGTAACTCCAGCAGAGCTCATAACAGGGATCATAACCGAAAAAGGCATAATAGAGAACCCTCTAAAAAAGAACATTCCAAAGCTCATAGGTTAAAACTCTTGACAAACAGACCAATGCGTTTATATTTCCCTCAAAAACTGGAGGATGCCCGGAGCTTCTATAAGCGGATGTTGTATATACTGAAGATATTGACGGTATCTGCCGGGGCTCTCCTCTTCCTATCAGCTGTGAGTTTCCCCTATACAATAATCGAGGATTCTCCTTCTCGATTCTCCGTTGAGTTTTCCCTCGAACCCGATTCTGTTTCCCTCGTCGAATCGGGTGGTTATACCGCTATCCTCGTGCCGGAAAGGTTTTCTCACAGGGAACCTTCCGGCTTCCCTGATATACCATCGCAGTCGATAATAATAGGGATAAGCGATTCTTTTTCCATCCGTGCAGAGAAAGAAGTTGTTCCATACGGCAAGGGACGGGTTAAGCCCGTGCCAACACCGAACCTTAGAAATGACATCTGGGAATATAAAATCACCGAAAACGACTCTGTTTACTCCACCTCTGACTTCTATCCAAACGATGATGCAGTCTTCCTCGATATGGGAGACTTCCGCTCACAGCATATCGCAGCAATAAGATACTATCCTGTTAGGTTTAACCCAGAGACAGGTGAAATTGAGCTTGTGAAGAAGCTCACTGTCTCCGTTATCTTCCACAACCCATCAGGGAAAACCGTTCCCGAAGGTAGATACGAACATATCCTGAAAAATCTGCTTTCCAACTATAAATCAGCCCTCCGGCTACGCAGGAGGAAGCAAAGAAAGGAATACTACAACCCGTTCTCCCCATCGGATAGATGGTATAAGTTCTACATCAACTCCAACGGAATATACAAGCTTGACTATAACCTCCTCTCGAACCTCGGCATCCAGCCAGAGACAATAAGCCCTGACGATGTCCGCCTGTTCAACGGCGGAGGCAGGAAACTGCCCGCCATAACATTCGAACAGCCAAAACTACAAGAAATCCCCCTCCTATTCTTCGGCGATGACGATAAATCTATTGAACCTGAGGAGTATTTCATCTTCTGGGGAAACGGGATAAACTTTCTTAAGACAATAGACTTAGCAAATTATAGCTTCAACTATCATCCGTATGCGAGGGAAAACTGCTACTTTATCGCCATAGGGGGAGATTTCTCAACTCCAGCTGCCCGTATGGAACAGTTCACCAAGTATGCGAAATACGAAGAGAAAGAAACAGGCTTTGCCTTAGACCATTTCGAGGAGAAGCGTATATACAATGCCGGCATAGACTGGGGGTGGGACAGGTTCACAACAAGAACCTATAGCTTCACAGAAGATCGGATCGCATCCTCCAACGGGGTCGTCAGGGCTTATCCCCAGCCGTCGTACATTGTTGTGAACGGCGAAGCGAGCAGTTATGACCCGATCGATAGAGGGTTTCCTGTTTCCACACTTGCACCTGGAACAAATCATATTTCATTCCACTACTCGAGGGAAACATTCTTCTATTACTTTGAGGTAGAATACGAGAAACGGCTCTCCTTGGCAGACGACAGCCTAACCTTCCTATCTCCGAAGGAGGCTGGAACTTACCGGTATAACATAGAAGGAGATAGCATCTGGATATTTGATGTAACAGATAGGTTCTCTGTCCGGTACTCGGTAGGGGGGACAGTCACCGATTCTGTGGACAGCGTACGCAGGATATACTTTGCCACAACCCCGTCCTCGTTCAGGCGTGTTCAGATGGCAGACTACATACCTGACCTCGGTCTCAGGGCAGATATATCGGGGGGAGAGTACATTATCATTGCCGATGAGGAGTTCAACATAACAGACATAAGGGATTTCAGGGAGAAATTCTCTGGGTTTCGGGTGAAGGTAGCAACCCTTCAGCAAATATACAACGAATTCTCCTGGGGGGTTTTCGACCCTGGTGCCATAAGAAACTATATAAAATATGCCCTGGAGAACTGGGGTGTTCCTCCAGAGTTTGTCCTGCTCGTCGGCGACGGACACTACGATTACAAGGAGATAACAACCCGTAACGCCAATCCGCTACCACCTGCAGGAGAGGGGGTTTACTTCTCTGACGATTGGTACCTTAAGACAGACCCTGCATCGCTCGTTCCACAGGTTGCAGCTGGTAGGTTCTGTGCCAACAGTCAGCGAGAACTCGATATCATCACATCGAAGGTCATAGACTACGAGTATAACCCACACTTTGGCAACTGGCGGAACAGGTACATCCTCTGCGGCGATGATGAGAACACAACTACATCCCACAGTGAGGGTATGCACACAACTCAGACAAGCGAACTGCAGAACTTTCTACCTTACTGGGGTGAGAGAAGGATGCTCTATATGGTTGAGTATCCGATGAACTCACAGAGGCTCAAGCCAGAGGCAAACGCCGACCTCATCAACTGGATAAACGAGGGAGCGGTTGTCGTTAACTTCATCGGGCATGGGAATTATCATCTCTGGGCGCACGAGCATCTATTCGACTCTAACTCAGACATTGCACGGCTATCAAACGGCAGAATGCTACCACTCGTCAATTCATTTTCCTGTGCTGTGTCAGAGTTCTTCGTTCCTGGGTTCGAATGCCTATCTGAGAGGATGCAGAGGGAAGCAGATAAGGGGAGTATAGCCTCCATCGCAGCCACGGGGCCAACCACACCATCTCCGAACGCCAGCCTAAACTACAACCTTTTCAACCTGCTATTTATGAACCGTCCAAAGCCTTATCTCGGCGAGGCACTTCTGGCGGCAAAGATCCTGGGAACTTATAGCTCCAACGATGCCCAGTATCTCCTATTCGGCGACCCAGCAACACGCCTTGCCAACCCTGACCTCCCCGTTGTGATCGACTCCATGACACCAGATGAATTCATTGCCCTCACACGGATAACAATCTACGGAAGCGTTCGAGATACATCTGGAGAACTGCTCCCGATCGATGGGAAGGTCAACATAAAGGTATTCGATTCAGACTACATAAAGACATACACGCTTGCAGACGGAACTGGCTCGACCATTCAATACACAAAGCCTGGGAATATCCTCTTCTCGGGTGAGTTCACCGTTACCAAAGGGGAGTTTCAGGCAGGTTTTATCCTACCGAGGGAGATAAGTTACGGAGCAAACTGTGCAAGGATTACAGCATACGCTTACAACGACACATTCGACGCAGCTGGCGGGCTTGACTCCATCCCCATATCGACGCACTCTGAGATTACCGAACTCGATACAATCCCTCCGTCGGTAAAAATCTACATCGGCAACAAAGGGTTCAGCGACTTTGACCTCGTCCCAAACGGGTCAGTGCTCTATGCCGAGGTCTCAGATGAATCTGGAATAAACACTACAGGACAGGTCGGACATACAATAACGCTTATAATAGACGAAAACATAGAGCAATCAACCGATATAACAGGATATTTCAGATACAACATCGACAGCTCCACAGATGGACTAATAGTATACACCTTACCTCTGCTTTCACCGGGGATACACACGGCAGCAGTCAAGGTCTGGGACAACTTCGGCAATGCAACGCTCGAAACTGTTCATTTTGAAGTAGCCGACGATAATATATCCGTGAAGGAGATCCTACCCTATCCATCTCCGTTCACAGACGGAGTGTGGTTCACATTCATACTATACGGCGAGGGGGAAGCAGATATCAGCATATTTACCCTATCCGGGAGGCTTGTTCGCAGGCTAAAAGATAACATTTGCATAAACGGGTTCAACAAGATATATTGGGATGGGAAGGATGAAAACGGCAGAGAGGTTCCGAACGGAACATATCTTTACAAGCTCGTCGTCCGTAAGAATGATACAAAGAAGGAATTCGTCAAAAAGGTGAGCAAGATAAAATAAGGGAGGAAGAATATGGTAAGGAAGATAGTCATCCTGCTGGTGGTTTTGACAGCGCTTTTTTCATCAGCCTCCGCCGACCTCCGCCAGTCAGCGGTACTCTTCCTGATGATACATCCAGGAGCACGACCTACCGGTATGGGAGAGTCATTTGTAGCCCTCTCCGATGACCCCACGGCAACCTACTATAACCCAGCAGGACTCGGCAGGTATCCCCTCTCCAGTTCCTGGTATGAGTTCGAGTTCGATCACCCGGAAGAGCAGATTATCGCTCTGGCGCTCATCAAGTCTGGAAGAGTGGAAATAGACTATAGAAAATATGATATGTGGGTCGCCACAGAAAACAGCTTATACAAACACACATCGAAGGGGTGGAACAAGGAGCTAATCTATGTGACTGGTGAGGACGAGCATCTAACCGAGATACTCAAGCGGCTCTTCCCGTCCCTTTCCGAGGAGCAGATAAAGAGCAGTATCTTCTCTCGCATCGTCAACCACAACAAGTTGTCAGGGATAACCTTAGAAAACGATATTATGCCAGTGGACTTCGAACTGAAGATACCGTACTCGATAATGATAACCGAGAAGATAACCTGCCTCTACGGTGACAAATCCAAGAACCTCTGGATAGGAACAGAAAACGGGTTATACCGCTACTCGAAGAGCGGAATGGTAAAGATAAGGGAAAAATCCTCTCCAAAGGATGTAAGGGTAAATATGATATCGGAGGATGATGCGGGAGGTATCTGGGTTGCCACAGACAACGGCGTCTACAGGAAGCGTGGCGCCAAGTGGAGACAGTTCTCACCCATGGACGGATTGCCCTCTAAGAAGGTCACCGGGGTCTTCCCAATCTCATCCTCAGAGGTCTGGTGCTCGACAGAGAACGGAGTAGCAGTGTATCGAGGAATGAACTGGTCGAGAGAATATACCTTCCGGCTTGAAGGGAAGAGGCTCACATGGGGCAAACTCATTGACCTCGTCTTCGACAAGCCGCTCGGAAACAGACGAGATATGACGCTACTTGAGCTCACCGTCACCAATAACATCCAAGACGCCTCGGAAACGGATACAATCAGTCTCGAAAGCGTAAAGATACCATACTCTGCAGTGTTTGAAGGGGAGATATATTCGGTCGCCAGAGATAGGTCAAGAAATCTCTGGTTTGGAACAAGGTACGGAATAAAGAAGATGTCTTCCGAGCATACCTGGAAGTTCTTCGGCTATCAGTTCGCCAAGGTAACAGAGGCAACAACGATATCAGACTTCGTCGAAGCGAGATGGCCGTCTCTTGACGAGAACACCCGTATGCGTCTGCGAGACGATATCCTGAAGTTCAACCGCTCCAACCGGATGGAGCTCTCACCTGGTGATATTGTAGCTATTCCATCAAGTCCAACGAGCGGAAAGGCATACTCCGTCGTTGCTACCGGCAGTAAGCTCTATTTCGGAACAGAGTACGGCGTTTTGGTCTATTCCAAGGGGAAGTTCCGCTACTACTCCCATTCTGGTCTCGATAGGGACCCAACCGTTGCTATGACCGAGCGCGGCGGCGAGATATGGTTCGCTACACAGAATAAGGTGGTCGTGTATTCCAAGGGGAAAAGCGGAATAACTGCTATGCATGTTCAGTGGCTACCCGAGCTCGCCAGTGACATCTATTACGAGTTCTTAGCTGGAACTCACTATCTGGAAGGATGGGGAACAGTTGGTGGCAGCATTACATTTCTCTCTATGGGTAAGAACGTGCATACAAACCCACAGGGGGATAGCCTCGGCGTGTTCAGCTCCTACGATATGGCAATAGCGCTATCATACGGACTGCCGATAACCCACGGACTTTCCGCCGGTGTTACACTCAAGTATATCTACAGCCATCTTGCAGATGTTGGAGCAGGAAGTGAACAAGGAAAAGGGATCGCTCACGATGCTGCCGTGGACCTCGGTATCCTTTATAAAACGCCTATCCGTGGGCTAAACCTCGGACTTACCATCCAAAACCTCGGACCAGACATCGCCTACATAGATGCAGCACAGGCTGACCCGCTGCCGAGAAACGCAAAGTTCGGTATAGCATATAATATCCTGAATTCATCTTACAACAAACTGACCGTGCTCGCCGACCTTAACAAAGACCTGATAGACATCGGATATGAGCCACAGTGCACTACGAGCACCGGGAAAAAAGACTACTCATGCATCTTTAAGGAGGAGTTAAAAGAGGTTATCGAGAACGTCGGCGTAGAGTATTCCTACGGGAACTTCGTCTCTCTGAGAGGCGGCTATGTCTGGGATACTGAGGGCTGCCTTAAGTACGCAACATTCGGTGCCGGATTGCACTACCGAAACTTCAGCTTCGATTTCGGATATATCCCCAAACAGAAGGATGTCGTGCTGTCCGGTATTAAGCGAATCTCAATGACCCTACAGTTCTAATGAAAAAACCGATTGCGTGCATACTGTTCCTGATCCTTCTCTTTTCCCATGCCTTCTCTGGTAAGTTGTCTATAATAAGGGTCGGCAGGCAAAGATACCAACCGAGACATTTCCAATCGGATGTATCAAAAAAGAACCTTCTCGGTATAGAGAGAAAAAAGGATGGTCTCCCAAAGGAGGGACTGAAAGAGCCAGTGTGGCTTCGTATATGCGCCATAAGGGTTGAGTTCCAGCCGGATAATAATACCAACAGCACAGGTCCCGGCACGTTCGATCTATCAACAGACACAACCGTTATCATCGACCCGCCTCCACACAACAAGTCGTATTTCAACGCTCACCTCCAGGCGCTTGCCAACTATTGGTATGCAGTATCCAACGGGAATATAATACTAACCTGGGATATATTCCCGACAGAAGAGAATGCATCTTACAGACTCCCAGACAGTATGGCTTATTATGGTCCAAACGGCTGGCTCGGTGATATGAGAGACCGTCTTGAGCAGTTCTTTGTTGATGCCTGGGAAACCGCTCTTTCCTCCGACGAGATCCCCATTGGAGATTACGATGTCTTTATCGTGTTCCACGCTGGTGCCGACTGGCAGAACGACATAGGCTCTACCATACCACCGGAGCAGAACCTCTTCCCCGATATATTCGTCCCCAGTCCGGATGACCTGCCAACAGCCTTCATCACCTTCGATGAGCCAGTGATCGGAGATGTTATCTCAGAGGGGCTCATAATACCTGAGTTCGCTTCACAGGATGGACAGATTACAGCCCTGAACGGTATCCTTGCCCACGAGTTCGGACACGCGCTCGGTCTCGTCGACCTCTATTCCACATACGACTTCCGCTCGGAAGTCGGTGACTTCTCCCTTATGGACCACGGTGGATTGATACCTGTCCAGATAGACGCAGATGGAACAGTTGCATCTGCTCTCTTACCAGCGTACCCATCCGCATGGGAGCGCGCATACCTCGGATTCGAGGATGTCATCGAGATAACAGAATCAAGGGATTCACTCAAACTCTACGCCCCCGAACTCGAACGAGAACGGAGGAACACAATCTATAAAATCCCTATAGACGATTACGAATATTTCCTCGTCGAGAATCGCGAGGAGATAGTCGGCACAGATTCGGTCATCTACCTCCACCAGGATCCAGAGACAGGGGTTGTGCTTGGACCGATATATGAGGATTACACGCCGAACCGCTTGTATGATTACCTACTGCCAGCGTCCGGGGTCCTCATCTGGCACATAGATGAGCGTGTCGCGTATATGGACTACACAGGAAACGGCAAGACGAACTTCGAGGAAAACACGCTCCAATGGGACCAATATAGGCTATTTATTGACCTGGAGGAGGCAAGCTGCTATCAGGACATAGGCGTATACTACACCTACGGTGACAGCGATGACGCATACTTCATCGGTGGAAGCACTACCTTCTCCCCTACCAGTTGTCCGAACTCGAACTCGAACACAGGCGGCAGAACAGGAATTACTATACAGACCCTGACACCACCAGGCGACAGCATGGTAATATCCGTCGGGAGTGAGTTCGTTATGGCGGCAGGTAGCCTCTTCTTCGGGTTTACACCGCTCGCCAACCCCGTCGTTGTCGACTTCGATCACGATGGCAAGGATGAGATATTCCTCGCCATCGAAGGGTACATACTCGGATGGGACGATGACCTCTCGAGGTTGATCCCAAACTATGATAACATAGCGCACATAACCCCCTTTGACACCACATACTACCCGTTCCCTGTTATTGTGGATTGCCCTGGGTATGCCGTATCCCCTCTGATATTCGCCGACCTGGATAGCGACGGGACAGACGAGATGCTTCTGACAAATCAGAGGAATGAACTTGCCGCCTACCGGTTCAGCGATGAGAATTATGACGGGAGATGCGACTTCTTCCACGGGTTTCCCGTCTCGTTTGAGGATGATCCGGTGTATCACCCTGTTGTACTTGAGGGAGAGATAATAGCCGTCCCGTTCAAGAACGGCAAGATCCGGATGGTGTCGTTCTCAGGGGATATAGCCTCCGAGATAGACACAAGAGGAGAGATAAAGGGGGTTGTCCCAGCAAGCGATACAATACTCTATATACTCTCCGCCCGAGCAAAAGGAAGGTTATTCCGATACAACGCCGCGACAGGTAAGCTCGAATTCCTGCGCGAGTTCCCAGAAGAAGAGTATACGCGCCTCTTAGGCATCAGGAAAATAGAGGCAACAGGCGAGAGGTTCTATCTCTCCTTTCTCGCGGATGGAGTTCTTTACATGCTCGACGAGAACGGGGAAATCTGTCCCGGCTTCCCGAGAGACATGAACCTCTCCTCGTTCAGCGAGCCTGTTGCTCTCAACATCGACGGAAACGAGACATTCGAGATTGCATTCTCCGGGGAGAACAAGCTCTTCTGTGTGGATGAGCACGGGACACTCCTGCCGAATTTCCCGTTTGAGGCGGACTCAACCATATCAACGCCACCACTCATAACGGAAACAGGACTCCTCTTCTCCGTCCATGGGAAAGCGATATATTGCATCGACCAGACAGGAAAAATCGTGCCTCCATTTCCCGTCTCATCCTCAGGAGGGATATGGTATTCTCTGTCATCGGGCAATATAGACGGAACCGACAGAAACAAGATTATCTTCGCTGCCGATGACGGCTTCGTCCATATATATAAAGGGCTTATCTCCGGTGGATCGGAACCTGATAGATTCGGAAGAAACATCAACTCCGTCAATGTGGAACTGCCTGCCGACACAATCCCAACCAGACCGCTTATAACGAAGGCTTACAACTATCCCAATCCGACAGCGGACAAGACATATATCCACTACGAGATAGGCATCGGAACGGCTGAGCGTGTCACTGTGAGGATATTCGACCTTTCCGGAAGGCTCATCGACAGGTTTGCAGGAACAACCCATGCGATAAACGATATCCTTTGGCAAACACGAGACAGAGCAGCAGGTACATACATCTGCACAGTCTCTGCCGAAGGAACAAACGGCGAAATCGATACAAAAAGATTTGTAATAGCGATAGTAAAATAAGGAGGAAGCATAATGAGGTACGGATTGATACTGTTAATATTGCTTTCAGGGGCAGTCTATGGGATGGACATCTCCCCTTCTCCCGATATGACCCTTTCAGAGTTTAGAGAAAGCCTATCGCCTTCCGTCCAGGATGAAATGCTCCTTACACAGCAGTGGGGAAAAGATACATTATCAGAGGGGAAAATATTTGCCGAGGAAAAGCCTCTCTCGATATCCAGAGCACTCGGATATTCTCTGCTCCTTCCCGGTGCAGGCGAGCTCTACACAAAATCATATATACAGGCGGCCAGTTTCCTCCTGCTCGAGGCTGGACTCTGGACAGGACACTTCTACTACCACAGCCAGGGGAAAAAGAAGGAAAAGGAATACAAAGAATTCGCAGATAGGTGGTGGAGTGAAGCGCTCTACTGGGAGTGGTATTATTCCCTCGGAGAGGATACCTCCGCAGCTGTGGAACATCTACCATCGACAAAAAACCAGCAGTACTACGAGATGATAGGAAAATACAACTGGTTTGTTATGGGCTGGATCGATGCCCAGGACTCCTCTTGGTATGGCGATCCGGATGTATCGAATATCGAGGAGCCAAACCGCACAACAGACAAGCGCGAAGAATACCTCAGAATGCGCAAGAGATCGAACGATATGCTGAAGCTGGCAACATACTCTGTAGCAGGGGTTATTGTTAACCATCTCCTATCCGCACTCGACGCCGCCATAACGGCGAAAATAAGCAATGAGAAAATGTTCAAGGGGTTCACGGATGCAACTATAAGAACACAAACGGCTTACAAGAACAACGAGGTTACACACTCGGTTTTCCTCACGGTTAACTTTAATTAGGTGATATGAAAAGATCACTTACCATTATAGTTTTTCTCCTCGCTTTTGCATCGAGTGGGATAGCAGATGTTCCCTGGGAAAAGCAGGAAAAAACAGAAAAGGGAGCAGCCTCCCTCTGGAAAGGGATCGGGCTGTCGCTTCTCCTTCCCGGTGCAGGCGAAAGATACCTCGAGGACAAGAACACATCCAGCACCTTCTTCATAACGGAGGGAACGCTTTGGGGCTTTATCGTATTCTCTAAGGTCAAGGCAGACTGGCTATTCGAAGATATGAAATCTTACGCCGGTGTGTACGCTGGAGCATACCTCGAGGGAAAGAACAAAGATTTCTTTAAGAACCTCGCCTTCTATAATTCAAGAGACGAATACAACCGCTCGAAACTCGTACAGGAGCGCGACCTCTCAGCACTCTACCCAGAAACGGACGAGTATTTCTGGAGATGGGAGAGCGAAAAGCATAGAAACAGGTATCGAAATCTCCGCAATCGGCATGAGGAGCAGTACCGCAACATCAAGATAGCGTTCGGTGTGCTTGCATTTGAGCGAGTTATCTCTGCATTGAACACCTATAGAATATACAGAGGATACACAAAAACGGAGATTAAGCTTTCCAGCAAACTCGACAGAGGAGAGGCTTCATTCACAGCATCTCTCGTTCACCGCTTCTGAAAACAACCATAGAACATTTTTTAGAAAAATCTTGACATTTCTTTTGATCATTATATTTTAGTAACTTATTTCCAAAGTTAGTTACAAACCTTACGGAGGCTTAAGGGGGCTATGAACGGTAAAAGAAAAATAAGGGAGGGAACTGTCGTTTCTAACAAGATGGATAAGACTATCAAGGTGCTTGTAGAGACCTATGTCCAGCATCCGCTTTTGAAAAAGACGATCCGACGGCGAACAAAGCTTACAGCTCACGACCCTGAGAATAAGTGCAGAATCGGAGATAGGGTTCGCATCGTGGAGACTCGCCCCCTCTCGCGGACAAAGAGATGGAGGCTCGTCGATATAGTAAGAAGGACAAAAAGGTAGGGATAGACTATGATTCAGAAATACTCTCGTCTGAATGTGGCAGACAACTCCGGCGCCAAGAAGTGTATGTGTATCCATGTCTACGGAGGAAGCAAGAGACGCTATGCCGGCGTCGGTGATATAATAGTAGTAAGCGTGAAGGAGGCTATCCCTGGTTCCAACATCAAGAAAGGGAGCATCAACCGGGCGGTGGTTGTCAGAACAGCTGCTCCAACGAGACGGAAGAACGGCACATACATCCGGTTCGATGACAATGCAGTCGTGCTTATTGACAACCAGAACGAGCCGATCGGCACAAGGGTCTTTGGACCTGTGGCAAAAGAGCTCAGAGAACATAACTTCATGAAGATTGTATCCCTTGCCCCGGAGGTTCTTTGATGAACAAAATAAGAAAGGGAGACACGGTCGAGGTAATATCAGGCAACTACAGAGGAGTCACTGGGAAGGTGTTAAAAGTCTTCCCTAAAAAGAGACGGTTGATCGTCGAGGGTGTGAACTTCATCAAGCGCCATACCCGACCGAATCAGAAGAACCCTCAGGGCGGAATAGTAGAGCGGGAAGCACCGATCGACATCTCCAATGTTGCGCTTATCTGCCCGAAATGTCACACACGAACCAAGGTAAAGATAGGCGAAATCGAGGGCGGAAAACGAGTCCGTATATGCAAGAACTGCGAAGAAATGATAGATATGTGAGAAGGAACGAAAGATGCCCGAACTGAAGAAAAAATACGAAGAAGAGGCCGTGCCTGCACTTATGGAGCGCTTCGGCTACAAGAATAAGCTCCAGGTGCCAAGATTCCACAAGGTCGTTTTGAACATCGGCGTCGGAAAGGCAACCCAAAACATAAAGTTCTTGGAAAACGCAGCAAGAGACCTGGCTATCATATCCGGACAGAAACCTACCATACGACGAGCAAAGGTCTCCGTTGCGAACTTCAAGCTCCGTAAAGGGAATGCAATAGGGGTCGCTGTCACCCTGCGCGGTAAGAGGATGTTCGACTTCCTCGATAGGTTTATGAACATCGCAGCACCACGTATCAGGGACTTCAGAGGGTTCAACCCGAACTCTTTCGACGGAAGAGGAAACTACTCACTCGGTATAAGAGAGCAGATAATCTTCCCAGAGATAGATTATGACACCATAGATGCGATACGAGGAATGAACATAACCATTGTTACCACAGCGAAGACTGACGAGGAGGCTCTCGAGTTATTAAAATGCATCGGCTTCCCATTCAGGAGGGAATAGATGGCAAGGAAAGCACTGATCGAGAAGAGCAAGCGCACCCCGAAGTTCCGCACCCGCCAACGCAACCGCTGTAAGCGGTGCGGACGACCAAGAGGATACATGAGGGATTTTGGGCTCTGTAGAATATGCTTTAGGGAACTTGCAAACGCCGGAATGATACCCGGTGTGAAGAAGGCAAGCTGGTAAGGCGAAAAGAGGCAACAATATGATGACAGATCCCATAGCCGATATGTTGACCCGAATAAGAAACGGGCAGAAGGCACGCAAAAAGTATGTCGAGGTACCGTTCTCCTACTTCAAGCGGGATATCATAAGACTTCTTGTGGAGAGGGCATACCTCAGAGGATACAAAGTGATAGACCTGGGTTCAGGCAAGAAGATCTTGAGAATCTATCTCCGCTACAACGAGAAAGGAGAGCCGGTCATCTGCCACATCGAACGGATAAGCAAACCCGGAAGACGAGTCTACAAAAAGGTGAAGGAACTGCACAGCGTCCGAAATAATCTCGGTATGGCGGTTGTCTCAACATCTAAGGGCGTCCTAACGGACCACCAGGCACGCGTCTTAGGCATCGGTGGAGAGGTAATCTGCCAGGTCTGGTAACGCAAAGGAGCCAACATGTCGAGGATAGGTAAAAAACCGATACCCCTTCCCGAAGGGGTAGAAGTAAAACTCGAAAGAAATAAATGCAGGATCAAAGGACCAAAAGGTGAAACAGTTGTCCCGTTCATGGGTAGGGTAAAGGTAGAAAAGAAGGATAACACAATAGTTGTTAGCCGTAAAGGGGAAGATAGGCAATCCAGGGCATACCATGGTTTATATCGAAGCCTTATCGCTAACGCCGTTCAGGGAGTCTATAAGGGATACGAAAAGAAACTGGAACTAAAAGGAACAGGCTACCACGCAGAAATCAGGGGAAAAGGGCTCATGCTCGATGTCGGATTCTCACATCAGATATTCTTCTCACCACCAGAAGGGATAAACTTCTCCGTCGGCAAGGGGAATGTTATCTCCGTCTCCGGGGTAGACAAGCAGTTGGTCGGACAAGTGGCAGCAAAGATAAGAGCAATAAGACCGCCAGATGTCTACAAGGGAATTGGGATAAGATATGTAGGAGAGGTAATTCACCTGAAACCAGGTAAATCAGCTCGCTCAGTCTAAGGAAGGAAAAGGGTCATGATAAAAAGCCATAAACTCGAAAAAAGGCTTCGGAGGGCAAAGAGAACACGCAAAAAGATAAGAGGAACCTCCCTTCGCCCGCGACTCGTCGTGGTGAGAAGCCTCAAACATATATACGCAATAGCAATGGACGACGAAAACGGAAGGGTTATAACATCAGCATCGTCACTCTCCAAAGAAGCAAGGGGAAAAGGGAAAACCAAAAAGGAGAAAGCAGCGATCGTTGGTAAGCTAATCGCAAAGAAACTAATCGAAAGGGATATCAATACGGTAGTCTTCGACAGGCACGGACACAAGTATCACGGAAGGGTAAAGGAACTGGCAGAGGGCGCAAGAAAAGCAGGATTAAAATTTTAGACACACAGGAGGAACACCAGTATATGGCAGAGAGCAAGAAGATTGAGGTTTATACAACAGACGAGAGTCAGGCAAAGAAACCTCCAAGATTTATCACACCTCCCGAGGAAAAGGAGCTCGAGGAACGTGTAATCCACATAAACCGTGTCGCCAAGGCAGTAAAAGGCGGAAAACATATATCCTTCAATGCGGTCGTGGCAGTCGGAGATAAGAAGGGTAGAGTCGGCGTTGGACTCGGCAAGGGGCTTGAGGTAGCAGTGGCGATCCGCAAAGGGGTAGAAGATGCTAAGAAGAACATCCGTCGGATAGCTCTCAAGGGAACAAGCATTCCACATTCAGTTATCGGCAAGTTCGGAGCAGCAAAGGTACTACTCAAACCCGCCACCCCAGGAACAGGGGTCATAGCAGGCGGAGCAGTCCGAGCTGTGCTCGAGGTTGCTGGCATCCAAGATGTGCTCTCCAAATCCCTCGGCTCCAACAATCAGCTGAATGTCGCAAGAGCAACCTTTACTGCCCTCTGCGACCTGGAGAATATCCAGGATGTCGCAGTAAGACGCAACATACCGTACAATAAGGTGATAGAATAATGAGAAGGATAAGAATAACACAGATAAGGAGTGGTATAGGACACCCCAAAGACCAGAAAAGAACCCTACAAGCGCTCGGGATAAAGAAGATGCATCATTCAGTCGTTAAGGAGATGACACCCGAAATCCTTGGGATGGTGAGAAAGATTGCTCACCTCATCAAGCTTGAAGAGATTGGAGAGGAGAATGAAACTCAGACTTGATGGGCTGAAACCTGCACCAGGCTCCACCAAGAAGAGAAAAAGGGTCGGCAGAGGCGAGGCATCAGGACACGGGAAGACATCAGGCAGAGGACACAAAGGGGCATTGTCTCGCTCAGGAAACAAGAAGAAACCATACTTTGAGGGCGGGCAGATGCCGATCTACAGGCGTATCCCCAAGAAGGGGTTCACAAGCAAAAAACGCATCCGATATTCCATTGTGAATGTTAAGGAGCTCAACAAGTTCTCCGATCAGGAAAAGGTTACTCCCGAGCTTCTTGCATCCCAAGGGCTGATAAACGGCAAAACACCCGTTAAGATCCTTGGAGAAGGAGAACTTAAGGTCGCACTCACAGTCTCAGCACATAGCTTCTCCTCCACAGCAAAGCAGAAGATAGAAGCAGCAGGCGGAAGGGTCGAAATCATATGAATAGGTTTATAGAAAACCTCCGAAACATATTCAAAATCCCTGACCTCCGCAAGAAGGTCCTCTTCACAATCTTTATCTTCTTCCTTTATAGAATCGGGGGACACATACCCATCCCTGGCGTTAATGTCAAGACCTGGGGCTCATTCATGCAGGCTCCCTCCGGCGGTGGATTATTCGCCCTGTATGACCTGTTCGTTGGTGGAGCGTTTAGGAGAGCAACGATATTCGCTATGGGTATTATGCCCTATATCTCCGCATCGATTATCCTCCAGCTTCTGGGAGCAGTTATCCCATATTTCCAGAAACTCCAGAAACAGGGTGAAGAGGGAAGGAAGAAAATCACCCAGTTCACAAGATATGGAACAGTAATCATATCCTTTCTGCAGGGGATCGGAATCTCCATCTACATCGAGAGCCTTACAACCCCGCAGGGTCCAGTGGTCTATCATCCAGGGATAGGATTCAAACTGATGGCAGTTATCGCCTTAACTGCCGGTGCCGTCCTTACAATGTGGCTCGGCGAGCTTATAAGCGACAAAGGGATCGGCAACGGAATATCACTACTCATCTTTATCGGTATCATCGCCAGGTTTCCAAACGCTGCCCTCCAGGAAATAGAGCTCATCAGAACAGGTGGTAGAGGATTAGTTGAAGAACTGCTCATTATAGCTGTATTTATCCTATTCACGGCAGCTGCTGTGCTCCTGACCCAGGGAACAAGAAGGATACCAGTCCAGTATGCAAAGAGGGTGGTTGGCAGAAGGATTTACGGCGGACAAACATCCTACCTCCCACTGAGGATAAACGCTGCTGGTGTCATCCCGATTATCTTTGCACAGGCAATCATGTTCCTTCCTCAGACCGTTTTGAGCTTCTTCCCTGAAGCAGCTCTGGCCAGCAGCATCTCAACAATCTTCAATCCAACTACTGCACTCTATAACATCATATACGGCGCTCTCATCGTCTTCTTCTCATACTTCTATACGGCGATTATTTTCAATCCTGTGGATGTCGCAGAGAACATGAAGAAATACGGCAGCTTCATCCCGGGGAGGCGCCCTGGCAAGCAAACAAGCGGATATATCGATAGGGTTCTCTCGAGAATTACCTTCCCCGGCTCCGTGGGACTTGCTCTCATCGCTATCCTTCCCGCAATCCTCATAAGAAGGGCTAATTTCTCGCTCTTCTTCGGGGGAACATCTCTTCTGATCGTGGTGGGTGTCGCATTGGACACCCTCCAGCAGATAGAAAGCCATCTCCTGATGAGACATTACGAAGGTTTCCTGAAGAGAGGAAAGATAAGGGGGAGAAGATAGAATGCTCATCGTTCTTCTGGGACCGCCTGGCGCAGGAAAAGGAACCTATGCCAAGAAGCTTGAAGAAGCGCTCGGCATTCCACATATATCCACCGGTGACCTCCTCCGCCTCGAGGTGGCATCGAAAACTGAACTGGGCAAGAAGATAGAAAAGACCCTGACTAACGGTGAGCTCGTCTCTGATGAGATTATGGCAGATTACATCGAAAAGATCCTAAAAGAGAACCCAAACGGAGTGATCCTCGATGGCTACCCGAGAAATATGAAGCAGGCCAAAAAGCTGGACGAGCTCTCTCTAAAACTGAAAATTAATCTCGACTATGTGATTAACTGCGACATCGACGATGAAGTTATAATCGAGCGGCTGAAGAACAGAGTGGTCTGTCCCACCTGCGGGAGGGTCTACAACCTCATCTCATCCCCTCCAAAGAGGGATAAGGTCTGCGATAATGATGGGACACCACTCGTCCACCGCGAGGACGATAACGAGGATGTGGTCAGACACCGCCTCGAGATCTACCGAAAGAACTACTCGGAGATACTAAATTACTATCGAAACCGTCCAGGGTTCCTGACAGTTAACACTGATGGTGAGATCGATGCGGTTTTCAAAAGCATCCTTGAAAGGATAAATTGGTCTGGTACAAGTCAAGAAGAGAAATAGAGCTAATCCGCGAAGCAGGTAAGATCCTCGCTCAGGCACTATTTAGCATTGAGGAGGTGTTGAAGCCAGGTATAACCACGCTCTACCTTGCGGAGGTGGCAGAACATATTATACGCAAGTACAAGGCGTATCCCGCATTCAAGGGGTATAAGGGGTTCCCTGGAGCAATCTGCGTATCCATTAACGAGGAAGTGGTGCATGGGATACCCAGCAAAAGGGTTATCAAGGAAGGAGACCTGGTATCGATAGACCTCGGTGTTCTGAAAAACGGCTACTACTCGGATGCAGCAAAGAGCTACATAGTCGGAAAGCCCCCATCCGCACGGGCGGAGGAGCTTCTTAAAACAACAAGGAGGGCTCTTTTCAACGGAATAGAAGCAGCAAGGGTCGGAAATATGATATCGGACATCTCACGAGCAATCCAGACAACAGTCGAGAAAAGAGGGTTCGGCGTTGTCAGAGACCTCGTCGGGCACGGTGTCGGAAGAAACCTACACGAAGACCCACAGATCCCAAACTTCGTCTCCCAGAACGGCGACAGACCTCTTAAGGAAGGAATGGTTATAGCGATCGAACCAATGGTCACAGAGGGGGACTGGCACGTGGAGGAAGCAGATGATGGCTGGACAATCGTAACCAGAGACGGCTCACTTGCTGCTCACTTTGAGCACACGGTCGCTGTTCTGCCCGAAGGACCAGCGATACTAACCGACCTTAGATAGTTGAATATATTGAAAATTTGCATATATAATGCAGGTAAGCGAGACGATAAGAAGATGAAAAGATATGGCTAAGAAGGACGCCATAGCAGTTGATGGAGTGGTTGTCGAGGCTCTGCCTAACACCACATTCAGGGTGAAACTCGACACCGGACACATTGTTCTTGGATATGTATCCGGCAAGATGAGGATGCACTATATCCACATTCTGCCAGGCGATAAGGTGAGAATTGAACTCTCACCATACGACCTGACAAAAGGCAGGATCGTGTATAGGTATAAGTAAACGGAGGAGATATAATGAAGGTTCGTGCAAGCGTAAAGAAGATCTGTGCCAAATGCAAGATTATAAAGCGGCATGGAACAGTGTATGTGATCTGCGAGAACCCAAAACACAAACAAAGACAAGGAAAGTAAGGAGAGCTTAGGATGGCTCGTATCGCTGGCATCGATCTACCAAAGAACAAGAAGGTTAGAATAGCGCTAACCCGTATCTTCGGAATAGGATTCTCATCATCAGAAAAGATACTCGCAGCCACAGGGGTTGACCCACAAAAGCGTGTATCCGAGCTGACAGACGAGGAAATTACCCGCATCCGGCAAGAGATAGAAAACAACTACAAGGTTGAGGGTACGCTACGAACGGAAATCGCAATGAATATCAAGCGGCTCATCGACATCAACTGCTACCGCGGAATCCGGCACAAGAGAGGATTGCCCGTCCGTGGCCAGAGAACCCGAACCAATGCAAGAACAAGGAAGGGACCAGGCAAAACTATCGGTACAAAAAAGAAAAAATAGGGAGGAAACAGCTTGGCAAAACAGAGAGGTAGGAGCGCCAGAACAAAGAAGCTTAGCCGGAGAGTTGATGACTACGCCGTGGCACACATAAAGGCAAGCTTCAATAATACGATAATCGCCCTGAGCGACCGCTCCGGGAATATCCTAACCTGGAGCTCCGGCGGAACAATAGGATATAAGGGAAGCAAGAAGTCCACACCCTACGCCGCCCAGCTCGCCGCCCAAAAAGTTGCCAGAGAAGCAATAAATATGGGAGTCAAGAAGGTAGATGTTGTGGTCAAAGGACCTGGCTCAGGCAGAGAAGCCGCTATCCGCTCACTCCAGAGCGCTGGATTGAATGTCTTGAGAATCAAGGATGTTACCCCCGTCCCACACAACGGGTGTCGACCAAAGAGGAAAAGAAGGGTATAAGGAGGAAGATATTATGGGAAGATATACAGGACCAAGATGCCGAATCTGCCGAAGGGAAGGAACTAAACTCTTCCTCAAAGGGGATAAATGCTTCTCCGATCACTGCCCATTCAATACCAAAAGCTACCCACCAGGGGACAAGCATACAAAGTTCATCGGGAAGATGTCGGATTTTGGAATTAGGCTCAGGGAAAAACAGAAGATAAGATACTACTACGGACTATCCGAGAGACAGTTCAAGATATTCTTCCACAGGGCAGAACGCCTCCCTGGAAAAACAGGCGAAAATCTCCTTGCCCTTCTGGAAAGACGACTCGATAATTTTGTCTTTCGATGCGGGTTCGCACCATCAAGAGCAGCCGCAAGACAACTCGTCAGCCACAGACACTTCACTGTCAACGGCAGGATAGTAAACATCCCATCGTATATCCTCAAAGCAGGTGATGTGGTCAAGGTCAAGGAGAAATCCAGAGGACTTGAAATAATACACAATAGCCTGAGTAAAGCCGGAAGGATCGAGCAACTTCCCTGGATCCAGGTGGACAAAGCAAAACTTGAGGGGAAACTGCTCGCCATTCCTACACGAGACCAAATACCTCTTCCTCTCAACGAACAGCTGGTAGTCGAGTTCTACTCCCGTTAGACCAAAACAAAGGGGGATCTTTGTATGAAATGGAAACCTATGCAGATGCCAAAGCAACTGGTCAAGGAGACCTCCCCAGATAATCCAAATTTTGGCAGATTCATCCTCGAACCCCTCGAAAAGGGATACGGCACCACCATAGGAAACGCCCTAAGAAGGGTGATACTCTCATCCATTCAGGGGATCGCTATAACAAGGGTGCGAATAGATGGAGTCCTCCATGAGTTTTCTACCATCGATGGGGTACTCGAAGATGTCCCCGAAATCATTCTGAACATAAAAGGAATAAGGTTCCGTTCCACATCCGATACCCTCCCACCACTCAGGCTCGAGGTAGAAAAAGAAGGAGATGTCTTAGCGGGTGAAATACAAACCCCGCCAGGGATCGAAATAATTAACCCAGAGCACAAGATATGCACAATAACATCCAAACGGAAGCTCGTTATGGAGTTTGAACTGGGAATAGGTAAAGGGTACGCCCTCGCCGAAGAAAACCGTAGAACCAAGGACCCCGTTGGTGTTATCCCAGTGGATTCGATATTTACCCCTATCAAGAATGTCGTTTTTCATGTGGTTCCTACCAGGGTCAGGCAGAAGACAGATTACGACAAGCTACTCCTCGAGGTAACCACCGACGGAAGCATCTCCCCTGAGGACACCATTGCCAAGGCAGCCCATATACTGATAAAACATTTCAAGCTCCTCGTCAGACCAGAAACAGAGATAGAAGGAATCGAGGAAGAAGAGGAGGACCCCAACATCATCAGGATGCGCAAGCTGTTCGAAACACCGGTGGAGGAGCTCGAGCTCTCTGTTCGTTCGTCCAACTGCCTCAAAGCAGCAAATATAAGAACTCTGGGAGACCTCGTCCAGAAGACAGAACAGGAAATGATACGATACAAGAACTTCGGCAAGAAATCGCTGCAGGAACTCACCGAGACACTGGCAAAATTCGGACTTTCCTTCGGAATGGATATATCAAAATACATGAAAAAACAGCCAGGAGCAAGTTATGAGACACGGGAAGAAAGTACCAAAACTGGGACGCAAGACCCCTCATAGGCGGGCGATGCTGGCAAACCTTGTTAGCTCCCTGTTCCGCTACAAGAGGGTGAAAACTACGCTTCAAAAGGCAAAAGCAGCAAAACCTCTGGCAGACAAGCTCATCTCTCTGGCAATAGAACCAACACTTGCCGATAAACGGAACATTATAAGCACACTCAGAGATGAGCTCTCTGCTTTCACTCTGATCAATGAGGTCGCCCCTATGTTCAGGAACACCCCCAGGAAAGGTGGATACACAAGGATACTCAGGCTCGGAAGACGGCTCGGCGACGGAGCAGAAATGGCAATATTCGAAATCGTCCCCAGCGAGGAGAAATCAGAGGAAAAACCAAAAAAGAAAAGAACCGCTACCAAGAAGGAAACCAAGACCGCTACCAAAGAGGAACAAACGGAGAAAAAAGAATGAAAAGAGAACAAGGGAAAATATTCCTTCTACTCCTTATAATAATCCTCCTCATTGCTGTGGGTATAGGGATATTCTTTCTACTCAGACACCAAGCCGCCAGTCGGGCTATTAAGGAAAAGAAGGAACAAATCGAGGCAGCCTTTGCATTCCTCGACTCACATCTTGTCAAACGCCTCCCCAAGGGGTACGACAAAGAAAAGGCAAAGCGGACATTACGGGAGTTCAAGGAAGCAATATATAATGGGAAGGCGAAGGCTGATGTAACCCTTATCCCGTATGTCAAGGAGATGCTTGCTGATGGTAAGATAACCAAAGAAGAAGCTGATGAGTTCTTCAAAAGGGTAAAAGCGTGCTATTAGCTCCGATACCTTCTTTACGCAAGACACTCCCCATCATGCTTGTTCTCGGTGGGGGTTTCCTTTCATATACCGCAAAACCTCTTGCCTCTTCCAAGACGCTCTTCCTGCACAATACCGGAGCAACCTCGCTCCGCGTGGATGATCATCTACCAGGCGGATTTGTCTATCACAACCTCGGAACCTCCTCCACCGACAATCTCTGGCGGGCATTCTTTGCCCTCTACTTCGAAGAATTTCCTGAACATACCGCTTTCGGGCAAGCAAATGATGAGGGAGAACTATCTTCTGGAACATTCTCAACAATGGATTCTCTCGAGGCGTTCGAGGACTCCACATCAGCTGTATCCTCATTCTCATTCCAGGATACAACCATCGGCATCACCATCTATCAGATGGTGTTATCCTACAAGTCAAACGAGCACTGGATAAAACTCAATATATTGCTCTCCAACAATTCAGCCGAGAATCTAACAGGTGGGAAGCTGCTCTTCTTCTACGACGCCGACATTCCTGCATACGACTTCAACAACGACTACTGCGGGCTGGACTCGACAAGGCTTCTTCTATACGAATATGACCCTACCTCCTCCATCTGGACTGGGTTCGCTATACTCACCGACACCCTCCCTGTCCTCTTTGGTAACTTCAACAACTGGTATGGAAACGGAAACTCCCCTGAGGATATCCTTGAGCTTATCATATCCCCCACCTGGGATAGTTCTATCTCGGATACAGATTGTGCCGTGTACTCCGTTATAATCCTGAACGATATTCCTGCAGGCGGAGAAACCGACACAATATCATTCGCCTTCGTCTGCGGCGAGGACCTCGAAACAATCAGCGCCGCCACCGACGAGGCACGAGGAGATACATCCACGGTGAACGAGATCCCTCTATCACCGAAGGATATTTCGATTTCCATCTTCCCGAACCCGTTCAACTCATCCGTCCACATAAGAGCAGATTACCCAGGAGATTTCAGAATATACGATATAACAGGAAGGGAAATCGCATCGTTCGAGAGAGAAAACTCAGTTATCTGGCACCCGGAGGAGGCGAGATCGGGAGTTTATATTGTCGAGTTCGTATCCGGCCCCGTACGAACCACCCAAAAGGCTGTACTACTGAAATAGAACAACATATTATGAGAAAGAATATCTTCATCACACTTGCAATCATCCTCACTCCAACCGTTGCCCTCGGAGGCGTAAGCTCCCAGGCGCTCGGTGTCAGAATCTACACCGACCCGTCGGAGCTTGCCGGCCCCTGCGACAGATACACAGTCAGTGATACAAACTCACTCTTTCCACTCCAGTATATCATCGTCGGCTCGAACAGCGGAAACACAGAAGCATCATCATGCACGCTTATCGTTCAGTTGCCCGACCACTACATTCTTCCAATCCACGATGAGCCCCCTATATTACCTCCCGGCGTATACCCTGCAGAACATACGGATAATACATACATATTCTCCATCCCGCGAATTCCATCAGGTGAGAGCTTTTCTATCTCAATTCTGGCAAATATCGATGTAACTTCCCTCCCAGACCCAACACCATCAGGCACCAACTGCATAACCCTCCGGGCAGGCACATGCCTCTACAATCACACCGAGTTCGAGAGCTTTACCGACAACACTACATTCTGCAAGGATACACTACCAACATTCATCCCAAACCTCTGGGTAAGCAAATCCGAGTCCTCCTATGGCTGTGATGAAACAGGTACCATCAGCTACACCATTCACTTTGGAAATAACGGTGAAACCCCTGTGGAGAACATACTTTTAAGTGAAAATCTCGGTGGAAATATAGGAATAACAAGCATTTCTTCGTCATATCCGATAATCGATTCCACCGGAGGCTCCATCATCTGGGAGATCCCAGCACTTATCCCAGACCAGGTGGATTCTATCGTTCTATCTACCACAATACACTCACACCTTCTACCAGACAGTTTCTTCGATGTGGCAACCATCACCTCCGATAGTCTCGAGAGAACATACTCCGATAACCACGCGTTCCTTACAACCATCTGCGGGGTTGATTCGAACTGCTACGACCTCTCCATAAGACAGGAAATCTCCGGTACCCACGGAGCAAGACTGTCCACAATGGACACGGTAACCCTGCTCATCCATATCTTTAACAAAGGCGATATCCCAGCCTACGATGTGGAAATCATCCAGAAGTTTTTGGAGAGATCAATCATCGACGGGGAAACATCCCACACATTCCACACAGACTCAATCCTTCCAGGCGAGGAGAAAATATTCCTCGTCCGCGAGCCGACAAAGGCAACCTGCCAAGAGTTCGACAAGCTAACAAGCAAGACAGAGGTATTCCCCACCACAGATGACTGCGATTCAACAGACAATATCTCCATCAACCAGATAGCTTATCTCTGCCCGGAGGAATGCCCATATCCTGCAAAGAGCTCAACCCGAATAATTACCCCAAACAGCGACGGATATAACGACTATGTCACATTCACACCGAACCTGAACACTCTGGTCAAGATATTCGACATGGAGGGGAACCTCATAGCAACCATCCGGAACGATGAGCCCTGGGACGGCAGAGACAAGGAGGGTAAGCTCGTGTTACCAGGAATATACATCTGGCAGATGTTCTGTCCAAGCGATGCAAGAACTCCATTTTTCACAGCAACAATAGGGGTAAGATATTAGAGGAGATAGATATGCAAAAGCCGACAGGTGAACTGATGGATAAACTCATCTCACTTTGCAAAAGAAGGGGGTATATATTTCAATCGAGCGAGATATACGGTGGCATAAACAGCTGCTGGGATTACGGTCCCTACGGTGTCCTTTTGAAGAAGAATATCAAGGACATCTGGTGGCACGAGATGACCCAGCTACACCCGAATATAATCGGATTTGATTCAGCAATACTTATGCACCCGGATGTCTGGCGTGCATCAGGGCACCTCGAGAACTTCACTGACCCACTCGTGGAGTGCAAGAAATGCCACCACCGCTTCAAGCAGGATACTCTAACCAGTCCTGTCTGCCCCGATTGCGGCGGAGAACTTACCAAGCCAAGGCTATTCAATCTAATGTTCAAAACGCATATAGGACCAATCGAGGACGAGGCATCCACTATATACCTCCGCCCTGAAACGGCACAGGGGATATACCTCAACTTCCTGAATATCATCCAATCAGCGAGGGTAAAACCGCCGTTCGGCGTTGCGCAGATAGGAAAAGCCTTCAGAAACGAAATCTCACCCGGAAACTTCATCTTCCGGACAAGAGAGTTCGAGCAGATGGAGATGCAGTACTTCGTCCCGCCCGAGCAGTCCGAGGAGATGTTTGAATACTGGAAACAGGAACGAATGAAATGGTATATTTCCCTTGGCATAAGGGCGGACAACCTCCGATTCCACGAGCATAACAAAGATGAGCTTGCCCATTATGCAAAAAGGGCTGTGGATATCGAATATAGCTTTCCGTTCGGTTGGAAGGAGATCGAAGGCATCCACAACAGGGGAGACTTCGACCTAAAACAGCATTCATCCTTCTCCGGCAAGGAGCTCTCATACTTCGACACCCAGAACAAGCGCCGATATATACCGCACATAATTGAGACATCAGGCGGGGTCGACAGGACAATCCTCGTCCTCCTGCTCGACGCCTATGAGGAAGAACCTGAACGAGTTGTTCTAAAGCTCCACCCAAAGATCGCACCACTCACTATGGGGGTCTTCCCACTCGTCAAACGCGAGCGTATGCCAGAGATCGCAAGAAGGATTACAGAGAATTTGAGAGAATTCGCTTACCCGTTCTACGATGAGTCCGGCTCCATCGGGAGACGATACCGCCGAATGGACGAACTGGGAACCCCGTTCTGCATAACCGTCGACTCCCAAACACTCAAGGATAACACCGTAACAATAAGAGATAGAGACACGATGGAACAGATACGAGTCCATATAGACGGCATAATGAAAAAAATGAGGGAGCTTATCAAAGGATATGAAAGAAATAGAGGATTTAAATAAGAGGTTTTGGGCATACCTCTCCTTCCATGACCAGGTTCTCTTTGTCTCTGTAGCTATCATCCTGACAGGGGTACTGTTTGCCCTTCTTTTCACCGTCACAGACCCAATAGTAAGAGGTGTCAGCTTCATACTCTATATCACACTCATGCTCTACAATTACATCCGACTCGACCGCTCATACACCCTGAAGACCAATAAACTCGTGATCAGGAAATCCATCGGAAAGAAAACTGTCCTGTATTCGAGCATCCGCTCAACCGAACTACAAAAGGATAACTCTATATCTATTCTCACGGATAAGCAATTGCTCCGGGTAAAACCGGATAACCCAGAAGAGTTTCTCTCCACCTTGAAGGCACACCTGTCCCTATAAGTACACTACCCGTCCCATACGGTACAATCTCCTTCAAATAATATCCATAGGAAGTTACAATTAAACCTTGTAACTCCTTTAATATCAGAGAGAAAAACCTCTATTCCATACTTTGGCACGGATTGTGTTCCTTGTTCTGTGGACGGTTGAAAACTTAAAAAGGAGGTGCAAGATGAAGCGGTTGGTTCTTTTGTCGGTTCTGTTCGCTTTCCTGTTTGTTGGATTTGCCTCTGCTGACCCGCCTGATGTCTGTCGTGAGGCAGAGGAACAGCTCGAGGTAACGCAGGGGCTTATCGATGAAGTTGCCCCTCGTGTTGAGGAGTCAGATGTGCGGATGGTTCACGAGATATTCGAGCGTGCGAACGATATGCAGGGTCGAGCGGCGGAAATGCTCGAGGATGGCAATTGCAGGACGGCTCTTCGTCTGACGATGCAGGCTCGCAACATGGTTCGCAGGGTGGTTGCGTTTCTTGATGGCGATCATCACGGCAGGGTAACACCTGAGATGGCGGCTCGCGCTGTTCGGGAAACGGACAGGCTCATCGAGAGGGCTGAGCCTGTGATAACGGAGTCCGACAATGAGGATGCACAGGCTATGCTCGAGCGAGCAGTCGAGATTCAGGAAGATGCCAGGGAAGCGCTGGAGGATGAGCAGTTCGAGCGTGCATTTGCCCTTACCAGACGAGCTCGTAAGCTTGTCATCCGCGCTCTGAGACTCGTTGAGGATCCCGCAGAACCTGACCCTGATAGAGTCCTTGCTGCTCTTGAGAGAACCGATGAAATAATAGAGAGTTCCACCGAGGAGATAACAGAAAGCGGCAACGAGGAAGCGATCTCGCTTCTCGAGCGTGCAACAGAGATGCAGGAAAACGCACATTCGGCTTACGATGAGGGGAACTACCGCGCAGCGATGGGTCTCACGATGCGTGCCAGAGAGATGGTAAGACGTGCCCTGAGGATTATCCACTCTGGTCCACATGAGGTAACCGAGGAGGAGGCTGCCCGTGTTATCGAGGAGGTGACAGGGTTCATCGAGGAGGCAACTACTGTTATAGAAGAGAGTGGAGATGAGTCTGCAATTGCTCTTCTCGATGAGGCAAACACCCATCTGGAGAATGCAAACTCCTTCTTCGAGGAGGGGAACTATCGTGGTGCTGTTGCTGAGGCGCTTGTTGCCAGAAGGCTTGCAGCACGGGCTCTGCGCATTGTAGAGGGTAGCGGCAGATAAGTTTATCTCTTCCTCTTGCAAACCGCAAGACCCCGTTGCCGTTGGAGGCAGCGGGGTTTTTTGTTGACTACTACAAGCCTGTCCTTTATATTACTTCTCTATGAATTTGAGAGTTGGCATCGGCTTCGACAGACACTGCTTCGTTTCTGGAAAACCGCTCATCTTGGGCGGGGTAGAAATCCCGTTCAGATATGGACTTCTTGGGCATTCTGACGGAGACTGCCTCGTCCACTCGGTAATAGATTCACTTCTGGGAGCAGCAAATCTGGGCGACATAGGAACCCTCTTCCCTGACACCGATGAGTTGCTCCAAGGGGTAAGAAGTCTCGTTTTGCTTGAGAGGGTAAAAGATATGCTTCTCTCCTGCGGTGCGAATGTTGTAAATCTGGACTCTGTTGTCATAACCGATAAACCTGTCCTCAGAGAGCATATCCCGGCAATGCGGGAAAACATCTCATCTGTTCTTGGAATCGAATTGGCAAGGGTCACTATCAAAGGGAAACGGACTGAAGGAACCGTCCCCGTGGGAGAGGACGGATATATCGACAGCATAACCGTCTCACTTGTGGAACTTAAGAGGGAATGCGATGCAAGGAATTGAGTTTATGAAGCTTTCTGCCAGCGGCAACGATTTCATCCTCATCGATAACCGGGGGAATATCGTTTCCAACCCATCAGAGTCTGCAAGGAAAATCTGCAAGAGGCGGCTTTCAGTCGGTGCTGATGGGCTCATCCTCCTCGAGAATGCAGACACCGCAACCATCCGTATGCTCTATTACAATCCTGACGGTTCGAGGGCTCCTATGTGTGGAAACGGTGCGAGAGCAGTTGCCTACTTCGCTGTCCAGTGTGGCTTTCCGAACAGCCTTACAGTCGAGACAGACGCCGGCGTCATATCTGCCACAGTAAAGGGAAAGAAGGTTTGCGTCGAGATGCCAGAGCCTAAGGACTACCGTCCAGGCATTCAGCTTGCAATAGAGGAGGAAAGTTTCACCATCTTCTATATAAATACGGGCGTACCCCATGCCGTGGTATTCGTTGCAGATATCGGGTCAGTGGATGTGAAGAGGGTAGGCAGGCTCATCAGAAACCACAAGGAGTTTGCACCCGATGGGGTCAATGTGGATTTCGTGGAGATAAGAGATACTCACACAGCCGCGATAAGGACATATGAGCGTGGTATAGAGGATGAGACCCTTGCTTGCGGCACGGGTGCAGTTGCGTCAGCGGTTGTAGCTCAAAAACTTGGAAAGATAGAATTCCCCGCTATCATACTTGTCAGAAAGCCAGAGAACCTCCTCATTACCTATGAGGATAACCGCTACTTCCTTGAAGGCATGGTCACACCAGTTTACCTCGGAAAACTTATCTAACACCATTTTATCCTTGACAATTCTGATTAAAATGGTTATATTTGTTGCCAATAACAGGGGGTGGTTATTATGCGCAACCTATGGTGGCTGACTATATTTTTGGTTCTGTGCGCCTTGTTCTTTGTCTCCTGCGAAATCGACCACGGTTTAGGTCCTGTGAGGTCGGTTGGGAGGAGCAATCCTGATACCACCATATACGAGCCAGGCGATACTATCCCTGGTATACAGGGGAAGATATATTTTCGGGGGGAGTGGCCAGAGAACCCCAGACAGGCTTTTGTTGCTGCGAGCCCGGAGTACCCCCTAACCAATCTGCTTATTATCCTCAACTACTACACAGAGCTTGATTCGGGCATCTTTTTTGCCGATTCCTGCGAGTATTTTCTGCGGCTTTCCAATTACGATGAGGATGAGGAGTTTGCGATAGTTGGGTTCGGGCTTCTCTGTGAAGGAGAATGGTATGGTCCCAATATGGTGAAAGGAATTTACGCCTCATCGGAGGATCCGAACGAGCCTTTACCTGTCTATGTTCCGGCAGGAAGACCAGCAAAAGGTGTGGATATTATCGTCGATTTCGACAATCCACCTATTCTCCAGGTACCTGGTCTCGTTCAGTAGCTGTGACACAAGATGTACAAGGAGGTTAACCGTTGCCCCTTATATTTTTGGAGGGGCAATTTTGTAAAGGAGGAAGATGAGAAGAGCTTCAGTAGTTGCCCTAATTTTCATCCTGTGGCTTACATCAGGAGCATACTCTGGTGTGATAAAGGGGAAGGTAACCGATAAGGAGACCGGCGAGCCGCTTATGGGCGCCAATGTTATTCTTGATGGAACTACTTATGGCTCTTCCTGTGACCTCGAGGGGAATTACTATATCTTCGGTGTTCCCGCTGGCTCGTATAGGCTGAGGATATCCATTGTTGGGTATAAGAGTGAGGAGAGATCCATCGCACTCGGGGATAACGACACTCTCATATACAATTTCCGCTTATCCGAGCAGGCAATCAGGGCAAAGCCTATTGTGGTGACGGCGAGCAAGTTCGAGCAGAACATTCAGGACTCACCCACGACAGTAACATATATACCTGGAGACGATATTCTAAAGAAAAATGTTACCGACCTGCGCGATGTTTTGAGAACCACTGGCGGCGTGAATATAACCGAGGGCCAGCTGAGTATTAGAAACTCGTCAGGCTACACGAGGGGCGTCGGTACGAGGGTGCTTTTTATGATAGACGGGGTTCCTATGATTCCCGGCGATACAGGTGAGATAAAGTGGGACATCATTCCGCTAAACGACATAGACCACATCGAGATCCTGAAGGGCTCCAGCTCTGCCCTATACGGCTCGAACGCGATAGGTGGCGTGGTAAACATCATAACAAAGAGAACAAGAAAGAAGCAGGAGCTCAGGTTAAAGCTCTCTGGCGGATTTTACGACAAGCCACTGTACAAGGAATGGCAGTGGACAGACGACTACCAGAAATACGGGGATGTAAGCCTAAACTACGGTTTTAATTACGACAAACTCAGCGGCAGAGCAACCATCTCTGGACTGTACAATGAGGGGTACAGAATACCAGGCGACGATGAACTGGAAAAGATCTTCCTCTCTGCCAATTATCGGTTATCTGATGAGAATAATCTCGACTTTCTCACATCCTGGAGTTATGAGGATTGGGGGATATTCACGATGTGGGAGTCGGCTGAACACCCGTATGAGGTAAAGCCATCGGAAATCAACAACAGGACAAACTCTACGAAAGGCATAACCTCGTTAAGGTTAAATAGCAGGCATCTTAATGAGAACTACTTCTGGTCAGCCAAACTTTACAATATGTATGGCAATTGGTATTCAGAGCTTGCTGATGGAAATATGTGGAGTCGCTCGAACAGGATGGGACTGGAATTACAGTTTAACTACAAGCCACACAGTAACCACACCTTGAGTATCGGAACCGATAACTTCTATTCGGACATCAAATCTCAGACCTTCGGTAAGCATTTTGGCTGGTCGACATCGTTTTATGCACAGGATGAATTCAAGCTTTCCGAGAAGCTTGTTACCAATGTTGGTGCCAGGTTTGATTACTTCTATGTAGATGAGAGTGGCAGTGACTGGCAGATAAGCCCAAAGGCAGGGGTTGTGTATCACATAACCGAAAACATTGCAGCCAGGGCATCGGGGGGAACAGGGTTCAGAATTCCATCAATGGCAGAGATGTTCACCGATATGTACCAGTCCGGGCTGAGGGTCGAACCGAACCCATCGCTCGGTCCCGAGAAGTCAATCTCCACCGAGGTTGGACTCAATTACAGCTACGGTAAGAAGCACTCGATAGACGCTGCTTTCTTCGCAAACTACTATAAGGATATGATTGAGCCGAAGCCAGATTCTATGTATATCTTCCGCTTCGTAAACCTTTCCACTGCCAGAATTATGGGAGCAGAGCTTGGTGTGAGGACCAATATCTGGCGGTTCACTGGAAATGTCAACTATGTTTACACCGATGCCAAGGACTACACCAACCCCGACAGTGTCGTCTGGCTCTCCTACCGCCCCGAACATCAGCTGACACTTTCTCTTGACTTCAACTACTACCGTAATAACACCATAGGCATTGACTATCGGTATTCCAGTCGATACAAAAAGGTGGAATATTACACAGAGGACAGGCGTGTCCCAGCAAAGATTCTTGACGCGAGAGCAAACTACAGGTTCAAAAGGCTTACACTAAGCGGGAAGATTGCCAACATGCTCCAGTACTACTACTGTGAAATTGAGAGAAATATGCGCCCACCGAGGAGCTTCACTATAAGCCTTGTCTATGACATTCTATGACGGACCGCGAGAACTCTCTCTTATCTATCCTCTCCAACAGGACCACCGGCTCGCTCGGATTGCTCGAGGCGTTGCTGGAACACATTGCACAGAACAGCTCGTTCTACGAGAATAAGAGAAACTTCCTTACACTCTCTCAAAGAACCATATCTGCTTTCCCTGGAATGGCGGTTATTATAAACACATTAGGAGAGATCTATTCATCCTTGGGGAAGCTACCCATAATGGAGATCTTACAGGGGGTATCAGCTTCCGTTCGTGAAGAGATGGAAAAAAGCTGTAGAAACGCGGCTGGAATCTTCTCCTGGTTTAACTCCGTTGGGACCATAAGCGAAAGCAATCTTGTCATCAAGGCGCTCTCTGGGCTGGATCTATCCGTCTGGATACCGGAATCTCGACCTGCACTGGAGGGAAGACTCACCGCAATCTCCCTTGCCGAAAGCGGGGTAAGTGTCCATTTTACAACCGATTACGCCATCGGGAGATTCATCGACAGGATAGACGCTTTCCTCGTCGGGGTCGACTGCTTCACGAGCGGGAAGTTCGTAAACAAAACAGGGACAAAACTACTTGCTTTGGCAGCGAAACACTACAATAAGCCGTTCTATGCAATCGGAACAAAGAGGAAATATATTCACAATCTGCCGTCCTGCCTGAAATCTGGCTCTCCCTCTGAGCTTTGGGGCTCACCTCCTCGGAGTGTAACGGTTGAAAACCCATACCTTGAAGCCGTGGAAATCTCGCTTTTAACGGGGCTCATCTTAGAGGACGGAATATTTACATCGGAGGATATAAAGAAGCTTGATTTCGACCACCGGAAAGGTTTCTACTCCCTCTTAACGGATTCAAAGAAAGAATAAATCTCCTCCCAGCGTCGCATCTTTTCTTCGAGGAGTTTAGACTTTTCCTCTTTCTCCCGCAAAAGAAGCAGCTTCCTTTCCTTACTCCTAGCAACGAAGCCATGGGAAAGAAGGGTATCAATCTTCGACAACTCCTCCTCAAGCATCCCAATACTTTCCTCAAGCTCTTGCAGCTCTTGATGCAATCTTTTCTCTGTAAACTTCCCAAAACGCCTCTTCAACGGTTTAGCTTTTGGCTTTGCAGCTTCTTTTCTCCTTGGCTGAAAATCAGAGGTTTTCCCCTGTTTTCTCAAGAGATAGAGGTCAAAATCGCCATCAAAAAATGTTATCTTACCGTTTTCTATCTCAAAGACACCCTCCGCGAGGCTTCTCAAGAAGTATCTATCGTGTGATATGAAGAGGATGGTTCCGTCGTAGTTTCTCAACGCCCTCTCGAGGGAGATACGGGAGGTAATGTCGAGATGGCTTGTCGGCTCATCCAGTAGCAGGAGGTTATGCTTCAAAAGAAGGAGTCGAATGAGAGCGAGCCTGCTCTTCTCTCCGCCGGAGAACGAGCCTACCTTCCGGAAGACGGATTCCCCACGGAAGCCAAACGCACCAAGGAATGTTCGAATCTCGCTATCTGTCAAGGACGGACGCAGGTTTCTTACCATATCGAACGGTGTTTCCTCCGTCACAGCAAATTGTGGCTCCTGAGCGAAGTAACCAACAGTTACCCCCGTACCGAGTCTGATCGCTCCCCTTGTCGGCTTCTCCTCGCCTATGATCAGTTTGAATAATGTCGTCTTGCCCGCACCGTTGGGACCAACAACGGCATACCGCTTCCCACGCTTTACGATGGTGGAGAAATGCTCGAATACCCTCTTTCTACCATAGCTCTTCGTCAGCTCCTTTGCAACGATGACATCGTCTCCGCCACGCGGAGAATCTGGAAAGATAAATTTGAAGAATTTCTCATCTGGTGGCGGAGGGATCCGTTCCATATTTTTCAGGAAGCGTCTTCTGTATTCCGCCTGTTTCGTGGTCTGGGTGCCGAGGTTCCTCCTTATAAATTCCTCCTGCCTGCGGATGAACACCTGCTGAAGTTTGTAGGATTTCCTCCTGGCTTCAAGTTCTCTCTTTCGTGCTTTCTCAAACGCAGAGTAGTTCCCTCCATACAGCGATAGCTTACCCCCCTCAAGGTTAAGGATACCTTTAGCAATCCTGTCAAGGAAATATCTATCGTGCGAGACAACGATGTACGGGATACACATCTCTTCCAGCAGGTCCGCCAGCCAGTCGATTCCGGCAATATCAAGGTAGTTCGTCGGCTCATCCATAAGCAAAAGGTCAGGCTTCATGAGAATTGCTTTTGCTATAGCAGCTCGATTTCTCTGACCACCGGAGAGGAGATTAACCGGCATCTTCTGAAGCTCATCGGAGAATCCAAGCCCCGCCAATATCTCCTTCGCCTCCGACTCAATCCTGAACCCATCCAGTGCTTGAAAGCGCTCGATGGCGAGCGATACATCCTCCTCTGTGGCAAGTCCACTCTCGATACGCCGAATCTTCTTCCTCACAAAAGATAGCTCCCCCAATGAGTTCAAGAGCGTTTCAAGAAGAGGTTCTCTACCACCTATTTCCTCCTCCTGATGTAGGTAGGATATTTTTGTCCCCCTGCGGATAAACCGTTTCCCCCTATCGGGAGCAGTTTCACCTGCGATGATATCAAACAGTGTCGTTTTCCCCGAGCCGTTGGCACCAACAAGTCCAAGTCGAGCCCTTTCACCGATGGTCAAAGATACATTATCGAGAAGCGGCTCATCCCCGACATATTTTGTAACACCGTCAAGGATAACGAGGCTCATTCCATTTCCCCTGCGACTACCACCTTGTTGCGGTTCATCTTCTTCGCCTGATACATCGCCTTATCCGCCATCTCGATGAGGGCTTGAGTGGTCTTGGCATCTCGCGGGAAGGAGGCGACACCGATGCTCACGGTGAGCTTCCCACTTGGCTGAAGTTCCTCGTTTTCGAACCGGGTATCCTCCACTGCCTTCCGGATCCTCTCGGCGATACCCTGTGCTTCCTTTCCCTCTATCTCGGGCAGGATAATACAGAACTCCTCGCCACCAAAACGCGCCACAATGTCGATATCTCTCGATTCATGCTCCAGAATATCGGCAATACCTTCCAGCACCTTGTCCCCCGACAGATGCCCGTTTATGTCATTATAAACCTTGAAATGGTCTATGTCTATCATAAAGAGTGCAAGCGGGTGGTTATACTGTTCGGCTCGCTTCAGCTCAGACAGGAGGCGCCTGTTAAAATACCTACGGTTGAAAAGCCCTGTCAACTCATCGATTATAGTCATCTCCTCCAACCGCTTGTTCGCTGCCTTTAACTCCTTGTTGAGCCTGTTCAACTGGATGATAAGGTTGTTTAGCTTTTCTGCTTGCTCTTTCATAAGCTCGACGGCGAAGTTCATATTACCAGAGAGACGGGCAAGCTCATCCTCCTCAATAATCTCCTTCCTCAATTCCTCCGGCGTCTCCCCCTCAGAGAGTTTCCGGAAAAGCTCCGATCTTCTGGAAATCTTGATGACCGACCGCACAATACTAACACCGATGTACAGCCCAATCACCGCTGCAAGAACGACAAATACCAAGAAGAGCCTCAACCATGCATCGGAAAAGCTCTCGAGCGGAGCATACGGCAACACATAACCCCAAAACAGGTAGACTGCAGCAAGCATCGGCAAGATGGAGCTTAAGATAAATGAAATAAGGTACCGCCGATAGATGCTCTGACCGACCAACTGCTTCTCTTTCATAATTCACGCTCCTAACATATCCTTGGCAGCTGCATCCCCTCAAGCATTAGAAGGCGACGCATACCACCAAGCCTGGTTCTCAGATACACCCCCCTACCCTCTCCCACTTCACCAATCATAGCAAAACCCTCCCCCTCGGGTAAAGAGGATAAACTCTCCTCGAATATCGTTCTATCTTCTCTCTCGACAATAAAGATTATCTTCCCCTCGTTTGCCAGATAGAGCGGGTCGAATCCGAATATCTCACACGCTCCGAGCACCTCATCCCTTATCGGGAGCATCTTCTCATCGAGCGTTATCATAACACCGGCAGCATCTGCTATCTCGTTCAGAACCGTCGCTACACCGCCACGGGTCGGGTCTCGCATAAAATGTATATCCGCTCCAGAATCGAGCAGATGCCTAACGAGGCTCCACAGAGGGGTGCAATCGCTCGAAACCTGATTGGAAAAACTCAAATTCCCACGCACAGCGAGCAGAGCCGCCTCATGGTCACCTATCGGACCATTTATATACACTATGTCCCCTGGCTTTATCCTCGAATAATCCTCTCTGAACCCCCTATAAATCCTGCCTATGCCAGATGTGTTTATGAACAGACCATCGCAACTCCCCCTCTCGACCACCTTCGTATCACCAGCGACTATGTGAACACCTGATTCCTTCGCCGTCCTGCCCATAGACTCCGCGATGCGCTCGAGTAGCTCAACCTCCATACCCTCCTCTATGACAAATCCAGCAGAAAGGAAAAGCGGTTCCGCACCAACAACGGCGAGGTCATTTATCGTCCCTGAAACGGACAGACTGCCTATGTCACCACCAGGGAAGAAAAGCGGCTTCACCACAAAACTATCCGTTGTGAAGGCAAGAGAACCTTCCTTAACGGTCAGAAGAGCTGAATCCAAAAGAGGATCTCCTTCACCAAAATACCTGAGGAAGACCTCCTTTACAAGACGCTCTGTTCCCCTACCTCCAGCCCCATCGGCAAGGGTAACCTTCCTAAGGGTTCCCATAGTTATTAACTTATAATAGATTGATATCAAGTCAAGCAGTTTGGTCAATTTATTATTGACTGAACAGTGAGGTTTCATTAAATTGGACAGATTTATGGAGAAAAGGAAATATGAACTATACTCCCGTAGTTGGTCTTGAGATACACGCACAGCTCGCCACAGAAAGCAAGCTCTTCTGCTCCTGCTCGACAGAGTTCGGCGCTCCTCCCAACTCGAACACTTGCCCCATCTGCCTGGGTATGCCGGGAGTCCTGCCTGTGGTGAACAAGAAGGCTGTGAAGTATGCAATTATGATGGCACTCGCCACAAACTGCCGTATAAACAGACGCTCCGGGTTCTCACGGAAGAACTATTTCTACCCTGACCTGCCGAAGGGGTATCAGATAACGCAGTATGAGGTGCCAATCGCAGAGGACGGTTATATCGAGATTGAAACCGACGGAAAAAGAAAGAGGGTCGGCATCACGAGGATTCACCTCGAGGAGGACGCAGGTAAATCTCTCCACCCAGAGGGAAAGGCAGAAGAAGTAACATCTGTCGACTTCAACCGATGTGGTGTTCCACTTATAGAAATAGTGTCTGAGCCAGAGATCTCGTCCCCGAAGGAGGCTGTTGCATACGCGAACAAGATAAAACAGCTGCTGGAATATCTCGGCATCTGCCGCGGTGTCCTCGCTGAGGGGAACATACGGTTCGACATCAATGTCTCCGTTATGCCGGAGGGGGCAGGCTCTCTCGGCGTTCGCACGGAGATAAAGAACCTCAACTCCTTTCACTCACTCGCCAAGGCGATCGAATACGAGATAGAAAGGCAGATAAAGGTTCTTGATAATGGCGGAAGAGTGGTTCACGAGACGAGGCTCTGGGATGAGAAGAAGCTTATAACACGCTCTATGCGAACAAAGGAGGAGATATCCGACTACCGATATTTCCCTGAGCCAGACCTCCTGACACTCGTTGTGACCGACAAATGGCTCGATGAGATCTCATCGACCCTGCCTGAACTCCCCGATGCGAGATGCTCAAGAATCGAAAAACAATACGGCATCCCACACTATAACGCATCTGTCCTGACATCGACAAAGCCGCTTGCAGACTACTTTGAGCAGGTGGCAAAACTGTGCAAGAACAGCGTTCGAGCATCCAACTGGGTGATAACCGAGGTTATGAAGGTAATAAACGAGCGGAAGATTACGGTGGATGAGTTCAGTGTCAGAGGCAAAGCACTTGCCGAGCTCTTAGACCTCATCGATGACGGAGTGATAAGCCAGACAGCAGCCAAGGAGGTCTTCTCTGCGATGCTCGAGACCGGCAAATCTGCTGCCCGGATAGTCGAGGAAAAGGGGCTATTCAGGGTCTCGGATGAACAAGCGATACGGGAGATTGTCGATAAGGTCATCGCGGAACATCCGAAGGAGGTAAAGCGGTATCAGGGGGGCAAGAAACAGATTCTCGGGTTCTTTATCGGGCAGGTAATGAAGCTATCTGGCGGGAAGGCAGACCCGAAGGTTGCCCAACGGATATTGCAGGAAGTTCTTGACAACTAATGTCTATTTCTACTCGCTATTTCAAATAGATAACTGATTTTACTCTTCAAATGGTAGTTCCCCCGGTTTCTCTGATTCCCGGATTTCACGCTTTGCTCGTTTCAGCGTCTCGCTTGTGTCTGGCAGGTCGGGACGAATGCCTTTGAAATAATCCTCGACTGTTAGAATCTGCATAACAGGATATTCTCTCAGGCTGCCGGGCATCCTCCATTTCCCGAGAGAAGCCGCATAGGATAACATCCCCTTCGATGGCGGCTTGAGCGCAAGAAATACACCGAGCGGTGCGTCCTCATCATCCATTGTTGCCTTCAGCCGCTGGACATCACCGAGATTGTAATTTCCGCCTTTTACCTGAATGATTATGCGATGGAACTTTCCCTCGAAATCCATAAAATATAGAAGTCCATCGACGCCCCTATCTCCTCCGCCTTTCGACTTGTATGGTTGTCCGCCGAGAAGCGAGACCGCCCACGCCTCGAACTGAAATTTGCTCTGCTCGGCGAGTGCCTTCGCTGCCTCGACAGATTCAGGCTCGCCGACGACCTCAAATTTGACATCGGGGAAATGGTCGTGCA
>JAGGUN010000049.1 GCA_021158465.1 bacterium | reverse complement strand
TCTCCGGCTGGGGAATCAGTGCATATATCACCGAAGGTGAGTTCGACCCAAACGATGTCGAATACGAGCTTATGTTCCCAATCGAGGGCGAGGCTCACGCTGAACCTCCACTAAAGATAAAGAAACTCCCAGCAGGAGAGGTTGCATCCATCATTCACCGCGGACCGTTCGACGGGATCGGTGCTGCATACGATACCCTATTCAAATGGATAAACCAACAAGGCTTATCACCAGCAGGGTATGCGAGGGAGGTGCATCTCCGCTGTCCCCACAATACAACCGACCCCAAAGGGCTGGTTACCGAGATTCAGGTGCCGGTGAGACCAAGCTCTTGACAAACGTAAGGATACCGAATTCCAAGCATCTTCTTGAGATAAAATGGCGTTGAAATCTGCTATCGAATGGACAGAGACCACCTGGAACCCTGTAACAGGTTGCACGAAAGTCAGCGAGGGCTGCGAAAATTGTTATGCCGAGAGGTTTGCCATCCGATTGCAAGGAATGGGGGCCCCGAAATATAAGAACGGATTCAAACTGACCATTCACCCGGAGGCACTACAAGAGCCGCTCCACTGGAGAAAGCCGAGACTCGTATTCGTGTGTTCTATGAGCGACCTTTTTCATCCCGATGTTCCAACAAGTTTTATAAGGAAACTGTTTGAGATTATGAGCAACCTGGAGCAGCATACATTTCAGGTTCTGACGAAAAGACCAGAACGACTTCTAAGGTTGTCAGAACTGTTGCCCTGGACAAGAAATATATGGGTTGGAACTACCGTTGAAAAAGATAAATACTACCATCGTATATATAGTTTGGTCAAGGTGCCTGCTAAGGTCAGGTTTATATCAGCTGAACCCCTATTAGGTCCGTTACATAATCTTCCCCTGAAGGGAATTAACTGGGTTATCGTTGGCGGGGAATCCGGTCCTGGCGCTCGGTATATGAGCCCTGCATGGGTTAGAGAAATCAGAGACCAGTGCGTCGACTATGGTGTTGCCTTCTTCTTCAAACAGTGGGGAGGAATTAACAAAAAACGGAATGGAAGGGTATTGGACAACAAAATCTGGAACGAATACCCAAGGATTGAGGAAAGCCTTGGAAGGATCTTTGAACAATAATCTTAACCGCTTCCCCAAAAGCATTTGACACTGCAAGCCTTCTACCTTATAATTTAGACACAGGTTGAGCATAACTGGGGAACATTATGAAAAAGCTATTCTTAATCGATGGCACTGCCCTTGCTTATCGTTCATACTTTGCAATGAGCAAAAAGCCACTCATCAACTCGAAGGGTGAGAACACCTCAGCGATTTACGGTGTGGCAAACAGCCTGCTGAAGATAATCTCCGATGAGAAGCCGGACTACATCCTCGTCACATTCGACTCAGGCAAGCCGACATTCCGACACCAGCTTTACCCTGAATACAAATCGACGCGGGCAAAGATGCCGGATGAACTCATCTGTCAGCTACCGTTGATAAAAGAGCTGACCGAGGCAATGGGGATTCCGACACTCGAGATAGAGGGTGTTGAGGCGGATGACGCCATCGGAACAATCGCAAAGCAGGCAAGCAAAATGGGAATACAAACATTTATCTACAGTGCCGACAAGGACTTTATCCAGCTGATGGATGAGAGAATCGAGCTTATCTCACCATCCCGTGGAAAGATACCAGAGAAGCGCTGGAACTACAGGAACATCTCCGAGCGATATGGCGTTCCGCCCGAGCGATTTGTCGATTTCCTCGCATTGCTTGGGGATGCCTCGGACAATATCCCAGGACTGCCAGGTGTCGGCAAAAAGACCGCTGCCTCGCTTATGCAGAAATACGAGAACATCGAAGAAATCTACAAGCACATCGACCAGCTCCCAGAAAAACTACAAAAGAAATTTATCGAGGGAAAGGATAAACTCTTCCTCTCCCGTGAACTCATACGCATAAAAACAGACATCCCTTCCGGAGTGAAGAAGATAGAAGAACTCGCACCAACAGAGCCTGACTACCACAAGCTGTTGGCACTATTCAAGGAACTGGAGTTCTCATCGCTCTACGACAGGTTCTTCGCGGGCAGAGGCAAGACAAAATCCTGCAAGGTAAATATTATAACGGCTGATAAATTTTCTAACCTAAAATCTGCTCTAAACAAACAAAAAAGGATCTATTTCTCCATCCATGGAAGCAGCAAAAAGTCCATCGATGCTAATATTGCTGCAATATCCTTCTTAACATCCGAGGGGGAAGCGGATGTAGTTCTGTTCGACGAGAATGAAAATCTTTTCTCGGAGGAGGTGTCATCGGATTTCTTCTCACAGTTCAAGCCGATCTTCGAGAACCCTGAAATAAAGAAGGTTACCCACGACAGTAAGTATGCGATAGGGGTTCTCAAAAACTATAATGTGGAACTTCGTGGGCTGGAATTCGATACGCTTCTTGCCTCCTATCTCGTCGAGCCTGATGAGAGGAAACGGACACTCGAGCATCTTTCTCTCGAGTATCTGGGGAGGAAGAAGGTAGAGGGCGAACTGTCAGAGTCTATGGCGGACGAGGCAGACATAATCTTCGAGCTTGCAGAGGTTTTGAAAAAGAGGCTCGAGGAGAAATCTCTCACATCGCTCCTTTCAACACTCGAACTTCCGCTCTCTTATGTCCTCGCCGATATGGAGCGAACAGGCATCCGGCTCGACACAGATTATCTTTCCCACATCTCATCGAAGATAGCAGATATAATGGATAAGATGGAATCCGAGATATACAATCTGGCAGGTGAGAGGTTCAATATCAACTCCCCCAAACAGCTGCAGCAGATACTTTTCGTGAAGCTCAAGCTCCCGGTGATAAAAAAGACGAAGACAGGTTTCTCCACCGATTCCGAGGTCTTAGAGAAACTTTCCCCCTTACACAAACTCCCCCGTTTGATAATCGAATATCGTAACCTCTCCAAGCTGAAGAACACCTATGTCGATGCTTTGCCTCCGCTCGTTTCAGAGAGGACAGGCAGGCTTCACACGATATACCATCAGGCTGTGGCAGCAACAGGGAGACTATCATCGGCTGACCCGAACCTCCAGAATATCCCGACAAGGGAAGATGAATTCGCAATAAGGAAGGCTTTCTTACCGCTCGAGGAAGGGCATCTTTTCCTATCAGCCGATTATTCGCAGATAGAGCTTAGAATCCTTGCGCATCTGTCGGGCGATAAGCTTCTCCGCGAGGCGTTCGAGAAGGGTGAGGATATTCACACGAGGACGGCATCGGTTATACTCGGTAAATCACCGCAGGATATAACATCGGAGGATAGGCGGCTTGCCAAGACGATAAACTTCGGGATAATCTACGGGATGTCGCCGCACGGGCTGGCGGAGAGCTTGCATATCTCACATTCCGAGGCAAAGGGGCTTATCGATACATACTTCTCGCTTCATCCGGGCGTAAAGGATTTCATCGAGGAGACAAAAGAGGGTGCCCGCAAGAACGGTTATGTCAAGACTTTGATGGGGCGTGTCCGTTTTGTTCCGGCGATAAACAGCAAGAACCGGATTGTTCGTGAGGCAGCGGAGCGAGTCGCCGTGAACACGCCGGTTCAGGGCTCGGCTGCGGATATGATAAAGAAGGCAATGATAGACATCCACAGGAGGATAACCGAGGAGCGGCTTGGAACCCGTATGCTTCTTCAGGTGCACGACGAGCTGGACTTCTCCGTCCCGGAGGATGAACTGGATTATATTCGTGAGTTGGTCAGCGACCTTATGACACAGGCACTCCCTCTATCCGTCCCTGTGAAGGTGGACATAGGCGT